>NZ_JBIXJO010000016.1:0-2500 GCF_052871235.1 Caulobacter sp. LARHSG274
GATCTTGGGTGCGGGGACAGGATTTGAACCTGTGACCTTCAGGTTATGAGCCTGACGAGCTACCGGGCTGCTCCACCCCGCGGCGAAGTGGGTAGTGGTGTGATCGTGTTGGGAGGGTTCTGGACTTTGAGCGTGAGCTCTACAGGAAGCATCCTTTTAGCGGACCTGGCGGCGACCTACTCTCCCGCGCCTTGAGACGAAGTACCATTGGCCCTGGGGGACTTAACGACCGAGTTCGGAATGGGATCGGGTGGGGAACCCCCGGCATAGCCACCAGGTCAGCAAAAAGGATGCTGTCGGGTGAGGGGTTAGCTCACCCGAGCATATTGTGAAGAAGACATCGCCTGTCTGGATATGTTGTAAAGCGTCAGTCATGGGTTTGACTGAAGAACGATCAAGCCTATCGAGCTATTAGTACCAGTAAGCTACACGCCTCGCGGCGCTTCCACACCTGGCCTATCAACGTGGTGGTCTACCACGGCTCTCAGCGAGACCTTGTTTTGAGGTTAGTTTCCCGCTTAGATGCTTTCAGCGGTTATCTATTCCACACTTAGCTACCCTGCTGCACAGCTGGCGCCATGACAGGTCCACCAGAGGTGTGTCCATCCCGGTCCTCTCGTACTAGGGACAGATCCTCTCAAGTCTCGTACACCCACGGCAGATAGGGACCAAACTGTCTCACGACGTTCTGAACCCAGCTCACGTACCACTTTAATCGGCGAACAGCCGAACCCTTGGGACCTGCTCCAGCCCCAGGATGTGATGAGCCGACATCGAGGTGCCAAACTTTGCCGTCGATATGGACTCTTGGGCAAAATCAGCCTGTTATCCCTAGAGTACCTTTTATTCGTTGAGCGATGGCCCTTCCACGCAGGACCACCGGATCACTATGGCCGACTTTCGTCTCTGCTCGACTTGTCAGTCTCGCAGTCAGGCGGGCTTATGCCATTGCACTCGACGACCGATTTCCGACCGGTCTGAGCCCACCATCGCGCGCCTCCGTTACACTTTGGGAGGCGACCGCCCCAGTCAAACTGCCCGCCACGCCATGTCCCGGACCCGGATAACGGGCCGCGGTTAGACGTCAGCAACAATAAGGGTGGTATTTCAAGGATGGCTCCACCGGAACTGGCGCCCCGGTTTCATAGCCTCCCACCTATCCTACACATGTTGCTGCTAACGCCAAGGCGAAGCTGCAGTAAAGGTTCATAGGGTCTTTCCGTCTGACCGCGGGAACCCCGCATCTTCACGGGGAATTCAATTTCGCTGAGCCTATGCTGGAGACAGTGGGGAAGTCGTTACGCCATTCGTGCAGGTCGGAACTTACCCGACAAGGAATTTCGCTACCTTAGGACCGTTATAGTTACGGCCGCCGTTTACCGGGGCTTCAATTCGCAGCTTGCACCGCTCCTTTTAACCTTCCGGCACCGGGCAGGCGTCAGACCCTATACGTCGCCTTGCGGCTTCGCAGAGCCCTGTGTTTTTGATAAACAGTCGCTACCCCCTGGCCTGTGCCACTCTACTCTGGTTGCCCAAAGCAGAGTCACGCTTATCCCGAAGTTACGCGTGCAATTTGCCGAGTTCCTTCAGCATAGTTCTCTCAAGCGCCTTGGTATACTCTACCTGCCCACCTGTGTCGGTTTCGGGTACGGTCTCCGTTGGAGTTATTTCCAGGGACCTGTTCACTGCCCAGAGCAATCCAATAAGCCTAGACAATTTACCAGATCCGTCACTTCCAACTGGTTCAGGAATATTCACCTGATTCCCATCGACTACGCCTTTCGGCCTCGCCTTAGGGGCCGACTAACCCTGCGCAGATTAGCTTTACGCAGGAACCCTTGGGCTTTCGGCGAGAGTGTCTCTCACACTCTTTATCGCTACTCATGTCAGCATTCTCACTTCCGATACCTCCAGCAAGGCTCGCGCCTCACCTTCACCGGCTTACGGAACGCTCCGCTACCGCTTGCTCAAAGAGCAAACCCATACCTTCGGCGTCTGGCTTGAGCCCCGTTACATTTTCCGCGCAGGTTCGCTTGACCAGTGAGCTGTTACGCTTTCTTTAAATGATGGCTGCTTCTAAGCCAACATCCTGGTTGTCAAAGCAAACCCACATCGTTTCCCACTTAGCCAGAACTTGGGGGCCTTAGATGATGGTTAGGGTTGTTTCCCTTTTCACGACGGACGTTAGCACCCGCCGTGTGTCTCCCAGATATCTCTCTTGGGTATTCGGAGTTTGATTAGAATTGGTAGAGATCGCTCCCCCCGCATCCATTCAGTGCTCTACCCCCCAAGGAGTCCGTCTGAGGCACTACCTAAATAGTTTTCGCGGAGAACCAGCTATGTCCAGGTTTGATTGGCCTTTCACCCCTATCCACAAGTCATCCGAGAATTTTTCAACATTCACCGGTTCGGTCCTCCAGTAAGTGTTACCTTACCTTCAACCTGCTCATGGATAGATCACCTGGTTTCGGGTCGTCATGCGACGTACTTATTCGCCCTA
>NZ_JBIXJO010000016.1:5000-112398 GCF_052871235.1 Caulobacter sp. LARHSG274
GTAGGAGTTTGGGCCGTGTCTCAGTCCCAATGTGGCTGATCATCCTCTCAGACCAGCTAAGGATCGTAGCCTTGGTGGGCCTTTACCCCACCAACTAGCTAATCCTACGCGGGCCGCTCCAATGGCGATAAATCTTTCCCCCGAAGGGCTTATCCGGTATTAGCTCAAGTTTCCCTGAGTTGTTCCGAACCAAAGGGCACGTTCCCACGTGTTACTCACCCGTCCGCCACTAATCCCGAAGGATCCGTTCGACTTGCATGTGTTAGGCCTGCCGCCAGCGTTCGCTCTGAGCCAGGATCAAACTCTCAGGTTGAGTTGACCGCTAACCCAGTCATCCGACCCAGGGGGAAAACCCCAGGCCAGGCGTCTGGTTTTGCATAGTTTCTTGACGAGTTCCCATTCACATCGATGGATTGAAAGCCGAAGCTTCCAGTCCATGATATTCATGGTGTCTTCAAGAGACCGCATTTGTCAGCGTTCGAGATGACCCGTGAGGTCATCGCCAGAGCGCCGCCGCCTGCGTTTCTCTTTCCAAATCAACAATGTCAAAGACCCGGACCCCCTCTCGGAGGCCCCATCGTTTAGCGCCCGATGTCGGCGGAGGCGGCTATCTATCCAACCTCGAATTCCGTGTCAAACCGTTTTTCTACAAAACCGTCTGAACCAATCCGCCAAACCAACCCGAAGGCCAAGCCCAGCAAACCGAAGCGACCTTCTAGTGAAGAGCGCCAATCAAGTCAAACAAGAATTTCGTAAAAACTCTTCGAAGACTTGAAGAGTAACCTCAGAAGCTCTTGCGAACTTCACTCCGTCACCCCCGGGAACGCGGCTTCTAGTGAAGCCAACCCACCCTGTCAATCTCAAATTTCGCCGAACTTCAGCAGATCCTTGAGATCGATTACTTCACAGAACCTTGGAATTCTTATTGAACTCTTCGCTTCAGTGAGGAGCGGCGCTTCTATTGAAGCATCACCCCAGAGTCAACCGCCTCGTTTTCAATCCATTCAGAGAGCCGTGGCCACAACGAAGAGACAAAAAGGGATCCGCAGGCCGCCAAGGCCGCCCGCCTGGATCCATTACCGAGTCGATTGGAGCGCGGAAGCTACCGAAACTGGCCAAAGAAAGCAAGGCCCTTATGGGCTCAACCTTGCGGCCGCGATCGCGTTTCCGAGCGAGGGGCGGATATAGGCGCGTGACGACACGGTGACAACCCCTTTGCGGTTGAATCCCGATCCAGCGGCTTGAGTTTTAGCGGGACCGGCGGCGTGTCCTGCAATCAGCGCATAACCAGCTCCACCTGGCGTCGCCGGCGCGCGAGGCTATCGGGGGGCCTCTTCTCCTCGCCAGCTCATCAGGACGCCGGCCGAGCGGCGCCAATCTATCGATTCGGCCTGCCCTGGAGCGCGCGCGCCGCGGCAGGAGGCGGGACGTCCGCCCGCTTGTCGATCTCTGCGGGACGGACGCCGGGGATCACTCGATCGAGGCTGTCGCTGACCAGGAGATCAGCTGATGCTGACGCAGCCAGAGAATCGCCGACCGCTTCCGACGAGAACTTGCGGGCGAACTCGGTCCGTCGTCGCGAGAGGACATTCGGCGCCGAATTGACGGCTGCGCGGTGGCCAGGTGGTCTGCGATCGACGCCGATCCTGCCTCTCAAGGGACCGGTAGGCGCGATTCGCCGCGCGAAGAGCGTGATCCAGGCGAATCCGAAAGGCGGGGGACGAGGCGGGGGATCGCCTTGGGAGGACGCCGTTCCGGGCGAACCTCAGGCTGGCGCGCCTTGGCGCCAATCGATTCTCTGGTTTCGATCTAGCGACGGAGAAGCGCCCGGCCACCGGAACACAATGCCGGCGAAGAATCGGGGCGATTCGCGACGCCGTTAAGCCACTGGCCGTCGGGACGGAGACCTCGCTTCCGTGGGGGGCACGCCGAGAACAGCTGTCGGGGATCCGGAGATCGTGGCGCGAACTGGAGCGCTCGTTCGAGTCGCTCGAGGGATCTTGAGCGTCGTCTCGCAGGCCGCTGACCTGTTGGCGATTGAGCGCGGCCAGGCCGGCCCCCCGCTCACCCGGAAAGCCCTGGGCCCAAACGAAAATGGCCTCCCGAAGGAGGCCATTCTTGATCTTGGGTGCGGGGACAGGATTTGAACCTGTGACCTTCAGGTTATGAGCCTGACGAGCTACCGGGCTGCTCCACCCCGCGGCGAAGTGGGTAGTGGTGTGATCGTGTTGGGAGGGTTCTGGACTTTGAGCGTGAGCTCTACAGGAAGCATCCTTTTAGCGGACCTGGCGGCGACCTACTCTCCCGCGCCTTGAGACGAAGTACCATTGGCCCTGGGGGACTTAACGACCGAGTTCGGAATGGGATCGGGTGGGGAACCCCCGGCATAGCCACCAGGTCAGCAAAAAGGATGCTGTCGGGTGAGGGGTTAGCTCACCCGAGCATATTGTGAAGAAGACATCGCCTGTCTGGATATGTTGTAAAGCGTCAGTCATGGGTTTGACTGAAGAACGATCAAGCCTATCGAGCTATTAGTACCAGTAAGCTACACGCCTCGCGGCGCTTCCACACCTGGCCTATCAACGTGGTGGTCTACCACGGCTCTCAGCGAGACCTTGTTTTGAGGTTAGTTTCCCGCTTAGATGCTTTCAGCGGTTATCTATTCCACACTTAGCTACCCTGCTGCACAGCTGGCGCCATGACAGGTCCACCAGAGGTGTGTCCATCCCGGTCCTCTCGTACTAGGGACAGATCCTCTCAAGTCTCGTACACCCACGGCAGATAGGGACCAAACTGTCTCACGACGTTCTGAACCCAGCTCACGTACCACTTTAATCGGCGAACAGCCGAACCCTTGGGACCTGCTCCAGCCCCAGGATGTGATGAGCCGACATCGAGGTGCCAAACTTTGCCGTCGATATGGACTCTTGGGCAAAATCAGCCTGTTATCCCTAGAGTACCTTTTATTCGTTGAGCGATGGCCCTTCCACGCAGGACCACCGGATCACTATGGCCGACTTTCGTCTCTGCTCGACTTGTCAGTCTCGCAGTCAGGCGGGCTTATGCCATTGCACTCGACGACCGATTTCCGACCGGTCTGAGCCCACCATCGCGCGCCTCCGTTACACTTTGGGAGGCGACCGCCCCAGTCAAACTGCCCGCCACGCCATGTCCCGGACCCGGATAACGGGCCGCGGTTAGACGTCAGCAACAATAAGGGTGGTATTTCAAGGATGGCTCCACCGGAACTGGCGCCCCGGTTTCATAGCCTCCCACCTATCCTACACATGTTGCTGCTAACGCCAAGGCGAAGCTGCAGTAAAGGTTCATAGGGTCTTTCCGTCTGACCGCGGGAACCCCGCATCTTCACGGGGAATTCAATTTCGCTGAGCCTATGCTGGAGACAGTGGGGAAGTCGTTACGCCATTCGTGCAGGTCGGAACTTACCCGACAAGGAATTTCGCTACCTTAGGACCGTTATAGTTACGGCCGCCGTTTACCGGGGCTTCAATTCGCAGCTTGCACCGCTCCTTTTAACCTTCCGGCACCGGGCAGGCGTCAGACCCTATACGTCGCCTTGCGGCTTCGCAGAGCCCTGTGTTTTTGATAAACAGTCGCTACCCCCTGGCCTGTGCCACTCTACTCTGGTTGCCCAAAGCAGAGTCACGCTTATCCCGAAGTTACGCGTGCAATTTGCCGAGTTCCTTCAGCATAGTTCTCTCAAGCGCCTTGGTATACTCTACCTGCCCACCTGTGTCGGTTTCGGGTACGGTCTCCGTTGGAGTTATTTCCAGGGACCTGTTCACTGCCCAGAGCAATCCAATAAGCCTAGACAATTTACCAGATCCGTCACTTCCAACTGGTTCAGGAATATTCACCTGATTCCCATCGACTACGCCTTTCGGCCTCGCCTTAGGGGCCGACTAACCCTGCGCAGATTAGCTTTACGCAGGAACCCTTGGGCTTTCGGCGAGAGTGTCTCTCACACTCTTTATCGCTACTCATGTCAGCATTCTCACTTCCGATACCTCCAGCAAGGCTCGCGCCTCACCTTCACCGGCTTACGGAACGCTCCGCTACCGCTTGCTCAAAGAGCAAACCCATACCTTCGGCGTCTGGCTTGAGCCCCGTTACATTTTCCGCGCAGGTTCGCTTGACCAGTGAGCTGTTACGCTTTCTTTAAATGATGGCTGCTTCTAAGCCAACATCCTGGTTGTCAAAGCAAACCCACATCGTTTCCCACTTAGCCAGAACTTGGGGGCCTTAGATGATGGTTAGGGTTGTTTCCCTTTTCACGACGGACGTTAGCACCCGCCGTGTGTCTCCCAGATATCTCTCTTGGGTATTCGGAGTTTGATTAGAATTGGTAGAGATCGCTCCCCCCGCATCCATTCAGTGCTCTACCCCCCAAGGAGTCCGTCTGAGGCACTACCTAAATAGTTTTCGCGGAGAACCAGCTATGTCCAGGTTTGATTGGCCTTTCACCCCTATCCACAAGTCATCCGAGAATTTTTCAACATTCACCGGTTCGGTCCTCCAGTAAGTGTTACCTTACCTTCAACCTGCTCATGGATAGATCACCTGGTTTCGGGTCGTCATGCGACGTACTTATTCGCCCTATTCAGACTCGCTTTCGCTGCGCCTACACCTAACGGCTTAAGCTTGCACGGCACATGAAGTCGCTGACCCATTATACAAAAGGTACGCCGTCACCACGCGCGGTGGCTCCGACTGCTTGTAGGCTTCCGATTTCAGGATCTGTTTCACTCCCCTTGTCGGGGTGCTTTTCACCTTTCCCTCACGGTACTTGTTCGCTATCGGTCATTGAGGAGTACTTAGGCTTGGAGGGTGGTCCCCCCATGTTCAGACAGGATTTCACGTGTCCCGCCCTACTCGAGTCTGTCGCTATTTGACGCTTACGGGGCTATCACCCACTATGGCCGACCTTTCCAAGTCGTTCAGCTTTATGTCACGACAGCACTGGCCTGGTCCCGGTTCGCTCGCCACTACTACGGGAGTCTCGGTTGATGTCCTTTCCTCCGGGTACTGAGATGTTTCAGTTCCCCGGGTTTGCTTAATGGAGCCTATGTATTCAGCCCATTATACCTGTCACAGCCAACCCACCGTCCTCCAGCCGAAGCTGAAGCAAAGTGGAGTGGCCATTAAGGTGGGTTTCCCCATTCGGAGATAGCCGGATCAAAGGGTGCTCGCGCCTCCCCGGCTCTTATCGCAGCGTGCCACGTCCTTCATCGCCTCTCAATGCCAAGGCATCCGTCAGAAGCCCTTATGCGCTTGATCGTTCTCAGCAAAACCCATGCATGCGTCTCTAGGGAGACGCATCATGCGCTTTACAGTCAGACATTTGATGTCTTCTTCAAAGTCCGCCCTTAAACCTAGACCATCCCAAGGGTGAGATGATTTCGGCGGGTGAACCCTACCTTCACGATGTCATTATCGCAGATCGCGCATGCCTCATGGAGGCAACAGTCGCGACTGCAAACTTGATATCCACGATCGCGTTTTCGCACGCCCCCGATGGGGCGTGGTGGAGCCAGACGGATTCGAACCGACGACATCCTGCTTGCAAAGCAGGCGCTCTACCAACTGAGCTATGGCCCCTCACACTCGGTGTGAGTTGCTTGAAGCCCAGGAGAGCTGGGTGTCGGATGCGTTCCGTATATGCAGGAGGTTGGTAGGCCCGATAAGACTTGAACTTATGACCTCACGCTTATCAAGCGTGCGCTCTAACCAACTGAGCTACGGGCCCATAGGCCGCATAGACCAGATCCTTAGTCCTAAGACTAAGACCCGTTCCTGGGCTCGCGATCGCCTCGCTAGCCTTAAGCGGCTGACGAGGAGTGGAAAGAGAAACGAAGACGGCGGCGATCCGCTCACTGTATATAATCGGAGTTCCAATAGATCCGAAGACCTGGAGGAACATCCTTAGAAAGGAGGTGATCCAGCCGCAGGTTCCCCTACGGCTACCTTGTTACGACTTCACCCCAGTCGCTGACCCTACCGTGGTCGCCTGCCTCTCTTGCGAGTTAGCGCAGCGCCTTCGGGTAAAGCCAACTCCCATGGTGTGACGGGCGGTGTGTACAAGGCCCGGGAACGTATTCACCGCGGCATGCTGATCCGCGATTACTAGCGATTCCAACTTCATGCACTCGAGTTGCAGAGTGCAATCCGAACTGAGACGACTTTTAGGGATTGGCTCCCCCTCGCGGGATTGCAGCCCTCTGTAGTCGCCATTGTAGCACGTGTGTAGCCCACCTTGTAAGGGCCATGAGGACTTGACGTCATCCCCACCTTCCTCCGGCTTACCACCGGCGGTCCTATTAGAGTGCCCAGCCAAACCTGATGGCAACTAATAGCGAGGGTTGCGCTCGTTGCGGGACTTAACCCAACATCTCACGACACGAGCTGACGACAGCCATGCAGCACCTGTGTCCCAGTCCCCGAAGGGAAAGCCAGATCTCTCTGGCGGTCCAGGCATGTCAAAAGGTGGTAAGGTTCTGCGCGTTGCTTCGAATTAAACCACATGCTCCACCGCTTGTGCGGGCCCCCGTCAATTCCTTTGAGTTTTAATCTTGCGACCGTACTCCCCAGGCGGAGTGCTTAATGCGTTAGCTGCGTCACCGACAGGCATGCCTGCCGACAACTAGCACTCATCGTTTACAGCGTGGACTACCAGGGTATCTAATCCTGTTTGCTCCCCACGCTTTCGAGCCTCAGCGTCAGTAACGGACCAGTATGTCGCCTTCGCCACTGGTGTTCTTCCGAATATCTACGAATTTCACCTCTACACTCGGAGTTCCACATACCTCTTCCGTACTCAAGATAGCCAGTATCAAAGGCAATTCCAAGGTTGAGCCCTGGGCTTTCACCTCTGACTAAACTATCCGCCTACGCTCCCTTTACGCCCAGTAATTCCGAGCAACGCTAGCCCCCTTCGTATTACCGCGGCTGCTGGCACGAAGTTAGCCGGGGCTTCTTCTCCGGGTACCGTCATTATCGTCCCCGGTGAAAGAATTTTACAATCCTAAGACCTTCATCATTCACGCGGCATGGCTGCGTCAGGCTTTCGCCCATTGCGCAAGATTCCCCACTGCTGCCTCCCGTAGGAGTTTGGGCCGTGTCTCAGTCCCAATGTGGCTGATCATCCTCTCAGACCAGCTAAGGATCGTAGCCTTGGTGGGCCTTTACCCCACCAACTAGCTAATCCTACGCGGGCCGCTCCAATGGCGATAAATCTTTCCCCCGAAGGGCTTATCCGGTATTAGCTCAAGTTTCCCTGAGTTGTTCCGAACCAAAGGGCACGTTCCCACGTGTTACTCACCCGTCCGCCACTAATCCCGAAGGATCCGTTCGACTTGCATGTGTTAGGCCTGCCGCCAGCGTTCGCTCTGAGCCAGGATCAAACTCTCAGGTTGAGTTGACCGCTAACCCAGTCATCCGACCCAGGGGGAAAACCCCAGGCCAGGCGTCTGGTTTTGCATAGTTTCTTGACGAGTTCCCATTCACATCGATGGATTGAAAGCCGAAGCTTCCAGTCCATGATATTCATGGTGTCTTCAAGAGACCGCATTTGTCAGCGTTCGAGATGACCCGTGAGGTCATCGCCAGAGCGCCGCCGCCTGCGTTTCTCTTTCCAAATCAACAATGTCAAAGACCCGGACCCCCTCTCGGAGGCCCCATCGTTTAGCGCCCGATGTCGGCGGAGGCGGCTATCTATCCAACCTCGAATTCCGTGTCAAACCGTTTTTCTACAAAACCGTCTGAACCAATCCGCCAAACCAACCCGAAGGCCAAGCCCAGCAAACCGAAGCGACCTTCTAGTGAAGAGCGCCAATCAAGTCAAACAAGAATTTCGTAAAAACTCTTCGAAGACTTGAAGAGTAACCTCAGAAGCTCTTGCGAACTTCACTCCGTCACCCCCGGGAACGCGGCTTCTAGTGAAGCCAACCCACCCTGTCAATCGGCCTTTTCGCTTCCGTCGATGATCTGGCCGAAGCCGCCTCGAAGGACAGAAGCGCGGCGACGAAGCCCTTGAAGACAAGGTCTTCGCAAATTCGTCACCGAGTCGATTGGAGCCGCGGAACCTAGTGATCCGCCTTCCCAATAGCAAGGGCCAAGGCCCTTGTTTTCAGTCCGGCGGGGCGCGGCCCCGAAGCGAGGGGGGCTTTTAGACAGCGCTCCTGGGAGGCGCAACCGCAAAAGCGACAGCGGCCATCCTCGTTCGCCGTTCTCCTGTGCGCGGATCTGTGCATGGTTTCCGCCGCCCGCGGCGTCACGGGCGCTTGCGCCCAGCCCCGCCCTGCCTCCATAGACCTCTCAAGAGGAGGCCCCGCGTCCATGCTGTCCCAGAAAGCGCGCTACGCCCTGCGCGCCATGATCGAACTGGCCCGAGAGAACGCCCAGGTCACGGCCGGCGAGCTGGCGATCCGCGCCGACGCCCCGCGCAAGTTCCTGGAGGCGATCCTGCTGGCCCTGGCCCGCCAGGGCCTGGTGGCGAGCCGGCGCGGCAAGTTCGGCGGCTATCTGCTGGGCCGTCCGGCCGCCGAGATCAGCTTCGCCGAGGTCATCCGCCTGGTCGACGGCCCGCTGGCCCTGGCCCCCTGCGTCAGCCGCACCGCCTTCCGCCGTTGCGAGGACTGTCGCGACCTGGCGACCTGTTCCCTGCGCGAGGCCCTGCTGCGGGCCCGCGACGCCACCGCCGCCGTCCTGGAGGGCTACAGCCTGGCCGACGCCGTCGAGGGCGCGGGGGGCGAGCTGCTCGGCGAACCGGCCCGTTGAAGCGCTCTTATATAAGCGCGCTCCTTATATAGAGAGCGCGCCATATAGAGAGAGCGCCCGGGCCGCTCAGCCCGCCGCGATATAGGCCTTCAGCCCGTCGGCCTCGGCCTGGGTCTCGCGGATCTTGTACTTTACCAGGTCGCCGATCGAGATGATGCCGGCCAGACGCTTGTTCTTGCAGACCGGCAGGTGGCGGATGCGGCGGTCGGTCATCCGCGTCAGCAAGGCGTCGACCGTCTCCTCGGGCTGGGCGAAGACCACGTCGCGGGTCATGCAGGTCGAGATCGGCTTGGTCAGGGCGGCGGCGCCCTGTTCGGCGATCACCCGCACGATGTCGCGTTCCGACAGGATGCCGGCGATCGACTCGTCCTCCTCCAGCACCACCATCGCGCCGACCTTGCGGGTGTGGAGCAGGGCCGCGGCCGCCCCCACCGTTTCCTGCGGCGAGGCGGTGAACACCAGGTCGCCCTTGTCCTTAAGGATCTGAGAAACCAGCAAAGCCTAATCCTCCCTGAGCACCGTTGTTTTCCACAGGGTCTCGCAAAGCGCGCCGGGGATCAATGGCTTCCGTGAGGCCGCCGGGCGGCCTTCGCGCCAAAGCGCCTCCGGCTTAACCAATTCGCGAGACCTTTGGGATTATACCGCACGTTGTTCGATCTTGGCACGGGGGTTGCTTAACGCCCTCAGCGCCGGCGCTCGGGGGTTCAAGATGGCTGTTCACAGGAAGAAACTGCCGGGCGATGGCCGCGCGACGGCCCTTTGCTCGGCCATTCTGACCCTCGTGGTTGCAGGCGCAGCCCACGCTCAGTCGATGGAGACCAACTCCGCGTCGTTCAACGCCGGCTATGGCCGGGTGGCCGGGTCGGAGAACCACGTGGTCGACTATTCGACCCGCGACGCCAACGGCAACCGGGTGATCGTCGACGGCGTGATGCTGACCGGCTCGGACCAGAGCGTCTATTCCTCCGGCCGCTCGTCGGGCTCGCTGGACAGCTATGCCGGCGTCGGCGGCCTGGGCGGCTATGGCAGCGCCACGGCGATCGGCAACAACCTGACGGTCGTCACCCAGGGCAACAACAACACGGTGATCGTCAACTCCAACCAGATCAACAACGGCAATGTCAGCGCCGGAACGAATGTCGGGAACTCAGGCAATGGCCAGTAAGCGCCTCCTTCTCCTGCTGGCGGGCGCCTGCGCGGCGCTCAGCGCCTGCGGCGGCGTGCCCAGCCCCATGGGCGACGGCAACTACGCCACGCCGATCGGCTCGGCGCCGGTCACCGCCAACCCCACGCCCTACAGCGCCGGCTTGGTCTGCCTGGCCCAGTACGCCCGCGCCAACCACGTGGTCGCCCCGCGCGTCGCCATCGGCCGCATCGCCGACTACACCGGCAAGGAAGAGTCCGACGGCTCGGGCCGCAAGGTCACCCAGGGCGCCTCGCTGCTGGCCATGACCGCCTTCGCCAAGGCCGGCATGCCGATGGTCGAGCGCTTTGACACCTCGGTGTCGGAGTACGAGCTGAAATACGCCAACAACAAGCTGATTTCCGACAATCCCAAGCCCGGCGCCGACGTGCCGGCCGAATATCGCAAGATCCTGGCCGGCCAGGTGCCGGGCTCGGACTTCTATGTCGCCGGCGGCATCACCGAGCTGAACTACAACATCCGCTCGGCCGGCGTGGACGCCTATGTCGGCGACAAGGACACCGACGGCCTGAAGGGCAACTTCAAGCGCCGGGTGTTCGTGATGAACATCGCCCTGGACCTGCGGCTGATCAACACCCGCACCCTGGAGGTGGTCGACGTGATCTCCTACCAGAAGCAAGTGATCGGCCGCGAGATCAGCGCCGGGGTGTTCGACTTCCTCAACGGCAACATCTTCGACATCTCCGCCGGCCGCGGGGCGCTGGAGCCCATGCAGCTGGCCGTGCGCTCGCTGATCGAGCGGGCGACCATCGAGATGAGCGCCAACCTCTACGGCATGCCGGGCCCGCAAAGCTGCCTGCGCTACGACCCCTACGCCGCCAACACGGTCGGGGCGACCGGGGCCTTCGTGCCCGCCTACAACAACCTGGGAACCAACAATGCGCAAACCCGCGAAGACCCGTCTCGCTGGAATGATCGCAGCGATCCCGATGTGCGCGATGCTGGCCGGGGTCGCTACTAGCCAGACCGTCCCCAGCCAGGGTTCGAACGACCAGCTCAATGTCGGCGGCCTGTTCGCCGACCAGACCCTGAACGTCGTCACGGTCGACGAGGGCGTCAGCGCGACCACCACGGCCGGCGGCAACACCTTCGGCATGACGGTCGACGGCGCCGACGGCGGCCTGACGTCCAACCAGGACAACCAGGGCGTGATCTCGGCCCACGGGGTGATCAACGCCTCGGGCTCCATGGGGGCCAGCAGCAGCAACGCCACCACCGCGGTCGGCAACAGCGGCACGGCCACGGCGGCCTATGGCACGCTGAGCGGCTTCATGGTCCAGACCAACACCGGCGCGGTCACCGCCCGCGGCCAGATCGAGGGCGAGACCGCCCAGGCCGGCGACGTCGCCGAGACCACCCTGGCGGCCGGCAACAGCCAGGGCCTGCTGCTGGTCAACGGGTCGATGGGCGCGCGGGTCAGCCAGAACAACCAGGCCGACGTCGCCGCCGACGGCGGGGCGATCCTGCACTATGTCAGCGGCACGGCCGTCGTCGCCGGCACGGCGGCCGGCAACAATATCGACCTGACCGGCGCCAACCAGTCGGCCGCCCGGGTGATCACCGACCAGAACAACGGCGCGGCCAATGTCACCGGCACGAAGTTCACCGCCTATGGCAACAGCTATCTGAGCGCCACCGGGGCGACCGCCTCGGGCAACAATCTCAGCGCCAGCAACGAAGGCCCGCTGCTGGACGTGACCTCGCACCAGTACAACACCGCCTATGTCAGGGGCCAGGCCGAGGAGAGCTCCTACGAGTTCGGCTCGGCCCAGGCCTCGGCCTATGGGGTGGGCAATTCGGTGATGGCGGGCAATTACGGCCCGGGCCTGGTGCTCGACAACACCCAGGTCAATGACGGCGGCGGGGTCGAGGTGATCGCCAGCTTCAGCGGCGACAGCGGCTATGACGCCGGCTCCAGCGCCACGGCGATCGGCAACGCCGTCACCGGCTATGTCTGCAACCAGTGCAGCGGCACGATGACCGCCACCAACAGCCAGTCCAACAATGTCGACGTCAGCGCCCGCTCGACCATCAGCCTGACCGGTAACGCCCGCTCGATCGCCGGCGTCGCCACCGCCACCGGCAACAACGCCAGCTTCTCGGTGACCAATTCGGGGCATTAGGCGGCGGACACGCTTCATCGACCTCGGGCTTTCGCGACGAGTGGGTGAGGAGGCGCGGAGCGGCCGGGCCAGGCCCGGGGACCGTAGGGTTTAGTGTGTGCGTTTCGGCTTGGACAGACCGCTCCGCGGAACCGTTTGTCTCGAGGGACGGCGACTGAGGGCCTGTTTCATCCCGATCGACGTTCCCCCTCGGACGGGCAGGATCAAAGTCGCCCGGAAGGGGCCGTCAGCGACTCCGACAGATCCTGGAACAGGCCGGTTTGAACCTCCCGGCCCCGTCGACCCGCCTGTCCCGCCACCGTCCGCGAAGGACCTTGGAGCCTTCTGAGCCCCGCCGCCCGCCGCGACCCGATCGCCAGGCCCAGGCGGCCCCGCTCGGTTCCATCTCCATCGCCGCTTCGGGTCGGTACCAAGCGCCCTCCTCCGCGACGGAGACAGCTGTGATTGTGCGCGCGGTTCGAGCCCTGGCGCGTCGGTGACGCTGGTTATTTTTCAGGGCGTTGAAAGGGTTGGGGTTCTTGGCGTCAGCGGCGGGGATCGAGGCGCGCCGATCCCCCTGAAATCCCTTCCCTCCCCATTTTGGGGAGGGTGGCCCTGGCGGAGCCAGGGTCGGGTGGGGCCTGCTGACTCTGCCGATCGCCCCCCGTCCACCACCCTGCACCGCTCCCCACCCGCCCCCTTCGGGGCCACCCTCCCCGAAATGGGGAGGGAAGGTGGAAAGTAGGAAAGAGAGCGCCTTCTCCCCCCTTCCGCCCGCCCCCAGCGGCGAGGCCGCGCCTTAAAACCTTGTAGGCAAGCCTGCTCTGGCGTCTGGCCGAGTCAAGGACGACGCTCCTCCAAGGGTTTAAGCCGCGGACGCATCTGGGACGGACGCTGGTTTTCGCAGAGCGGACGTTCGCAATGTTCGAGAAGGGTGTGGGAAACAGTCCCTTCGCCATTCCCTTCTCAGCCGTCATTCCGGGCCTTGTGCCCGGAACCCCTCTCTCCGCCGCAGGTGCAGGAGGGGCGGTTCGCTGGCGAACCGCTTGCACTTCACGTGCGGGCCGAACCAGGGGTTCCGGGCACAAGGCCCGGAATGACGGGTGTATTTTTTGGGCGGGCGCTTAGACCTAAGGTCCGACTGGGGTCGAGTGCAGCCCATCGCGCCGCGCCGGCAACCCGACATTCGTGGCTCGCGCCCAATCCGGACATGGCGTCGGCCGGGAAAGCGGCCTTCATCGGTCAGCCGACCCCGAGGCGCTGGCGCCGCCTTCGGTCGGCGATCGACCGCAGGACCGATTACGGTGACAGTGCACTAATTGGCGCCGATCGGGCCAATCGCTCAGCCGCGCCCCAGCGGGCGCAAGTCGAAGCACCAATTAAGCGCACTGTCACCGCAATTCAGGTGGACGACTCCAGCGCCACCGGCGCGCGCTGGTCGCAAGCAGGCCAGTCGGTCGACATCGCCCCCTGATCTGGTGTCCCCCCGGAGCGAGGGAGCGAGGGACACACTCCCCTCCGGCGCGCCTTTTGCAGCCGACGTCCAGAGTGAAAAATGAGGGCGCCCCCACGCTCGCCCCTTCGCCCATCCAGCCTATGGCTCCAGGAAGCTCAGCGCCGCATCGACAAGACCCGGGGCGTCGGACATTCCGTAGTGGGTGACGCCCGGCAGGATCGCCAGGCGGTGGCGAGCCATGCCGGAGCCGTCCCAGCCGGCGTCGCGCAGGCCGCCGCCGAGCAGCTGGTAGAAGCGCACGATGTGCTCGGGCTCGAACATGTCGCTGTCGCCATAGACCAGCAGGGTGGTCGGCTTCAGGGCCCTGGCGTCTTCCGACCAGTCGTAGGGCGTGCGGATCGCCTCGCCCATGCGCGCGACGAATTCCGGAAAATCCTCCACCCGCGGCGCCACCGCCTTGTAGGCGTCATAGAGCGGGGTCTGCATGAAGGTGGCGGCGCTGTCGCGGGTGATGGCCTTCTGCTGCTCGCGGATGTCGGCATAGAAGCCCGTATGGGCGTAGGGGGCCGAGGCCAGGATCAGCCGGTTGACCACCTCGGGGTGCTGGACCGCCAGGCGGAAGGCGACCATGCCGCCGAACGAGAAGCCCAGCACGTCCACCCGCTCGAAGCCGAGGGCGCGCACCACGGTCGCCAGGTCGTCGCCCATAGCGACCGCGTCGATCGGCCGGTCGGTCAGCGCGGTGCGGCCGTGGCCGTAGAGGTCGACGGCGATCACCTGCCGCCGCGCCGTCAGCCTGTCCAGCACGGGGCCGAACATCTCCATCGTGCCGAACCCGCCATGCAGCAGGAGCAGGGGCGCGCCTGCGCCGTGGATCGCATAGCCGTAGCGGACGCCGCCCGCTTCGACATGGCCCGTCTTGATCGTTTCCATCCTCAGTCCTCCGCTGTTCGTCCCCCAAGGACGCAGCGGAGGGCGGCGCGCCGACAACGCCGTGCGAACTCTTCGGCCGGCGTCATAATCGATCGCAACCGTTCGATTATTGACTTTGAATCGGCGACGCTGATAGTGGCGCGCCTAACCACAAGAAAATCCGGGTGGATCCGCCGTGACGATCAAGCTGGCTGCGACCGCGGCCTCATTCGCCCTGGCCCTGGCCGCAACCGCCGGCTTCGCCTCGGCGGCCGAGCGCCAGGTCCTGCCCCTGGCGGAGGGCTGGCGGTTCACTCAGAGCGACACCGTGACCGACGCCCGGGCGTCCTCGTTCGACGACAAGGGCTGGGCGACGGTCAGCGTGCCCCACACCTGGAACCGGGCCGGCTTCTATGTCTCCGACGGCCCGCACATCCACACGCGCGACACCCTCAACACCGTTCAGGGCGTGGGTTGGTACCGCCTGGCCTTCACCCCGCCGGCGACGTTCGGCGACAAGGCCGCCTGGCTGCAGTTCGACGCGGCCAGCCGCCAGGCCTCGGTCTGGCTGAACGGGGTGCATCTGGGCGACCATGCCGGCGGCTTCTCGCGCTTTCGCTTCGACGCCAGCCAGGCGCTCAAGCCCGGCCAGCCCAATCTCCTCGTCGTCCGGGTCGACTCCAGCCGCCCGGCCGTCGGCGGATCGACGGCCGACATCCTGCCCTTGGGCGGCGACTTCTTCGTCCATGGCGGCCTCTATCGGTCAGTCAGCCTCGTCGCCACCAACAAGGTCCATTTCGACATGCTCGACCTGGGCGGCCCTGGGGTCTACGCCCAGACCACCGCGATCGACGGCGGCAAGGCCACGGTCGCCGTACGGGCCAGGCTGCGCAACGACGGCGCACGGCGCGAGCGCCTGACCCTGGTCACAGCCTTGGTCGACGCTGCAGGGGCCGTGGCCGCCGAAGCCCGGTCGCCCGTGATCCTCAAGGTCGGCGAAGCGACGGAACTCAGGCAGGACCTGACCCTGGCCAACGCCCACCTCTGGCAGGGCGTCAAGGATCCCTATCTCTACCGCCTGCGGGCCGAGATCCGCGATACGCGCGGGCGGCTCCTCGACCGCCTCGACCAGGCCTATGGCGTGCGCCAGATCCGGATCGATCCGGACAAGGGCCTGATCCTCAACGGCCAGCCGCTGCCGCTGCACGGCGTGGGGCTGCACCAGGATCGCGAGGGCAAGGGCTGGGCGATCAGCGACGCCGAGGTGGCCGAGGACATGGCCGTCATCCGCGAGATGGGCGCCAACACCATCCGCCTGACCCACTACCAGCACGGCCAGGCGATCCATGACTTGGCCGATCGCTACGGCCTGATTCTGTGGGACGAAATCCCCTTCGTCAGCGTCATGACCCTGGCCGCCGATCAGGTCGAGCCCAGCCCGGGCTTGGTGGCCAACGCGCGCCAGCAGCTGCAGGAGCTGATCCGCCAGAACTCCAATCATCCCTCGGTGGCGGTCTGGAGCCTCGCCAATGAAGTCGATTTGCGCGGCACGCCGCCCTCGTTCATGGGCGCCTCCAAGATCGTCCAGCGCGACCCGATCCCGTTGCTCAAGGACCTGCAGGCCCTGGCCAAGCGCGAGGACCCGACCCGGCCGACCACCCAGGCCACCTGCTGCGAAGGCTTGCAGCCCAACGCCCCGGAAGTGGCGGCGATCACCGACGTCAGCGGCGCCAACCGCTATTTCGGCTGGTACTACACCCCGTCCGACCCGCTGGGCCCGGCCCTGGACGCCCTGCACGCCAAGCGCCCGGACAAGCCGCTGTCTGTCAGCGAATACGGGGCCGGCGGCGCGATCAGCCAGCACACCGACGACCCGCTGGGCGGTCCGTTCGACGCCTTCGGCCGCGCCCAGCCGGAGGAGTACCAGGCGTACGTCCACGAGAAGAACTGGGCGATCCTGCGGTCCAGGCCCTATCTCTGGGCCACCTGGCTGTGGAACAGCTTCGACTTCGCGACCGGCGACCGCCATGAAGGCGACGCCGAGAGCATCAACACCAAGGGCCTGGTCACCTACGACCGGGCGGTCAAGAAGGACGCCTTCTACTTCTACAAGGCCAACTGGAGCACCGAGCCGTCGGTGCACATCAACGGCCGCCGCTATGTCGACCGCAACTATCCGGTGACCGACGTGCGGGTCTACAGCAACGCGGCCTCCACCGAGCTCGTCGTCAACGGCCGGTCCGTGGGGGCGATGACCGACTGCCCGCTCAAGGTCTGCGTCTGGAAGGACGTCCGCCTGGCGGTCGGCGACAACCTGGTCGTCGCCAAGGGGCGGACCGGCGAGACCCTGACGGAGGATAGGCTGACCTGGCGCCTGGCGGCGGACCGCAAGGACCGCTTCACCATCGACAGCGGGGCCATCCTGGCGGCGACCGATGGGCCGTTGCGCCATGGGTCGGATGCGTTCTTCACCGGCGGCGCGGCCAAGGCGATCAGCGGCAAGGCGCCGAGCCTCGAGGGCGGCGCGCCCTGGTCGATCGCCCGCACCTATCGCGAAGGGGATTTCAGCTATCACATCCCCGCCGCCCCGGGCCGCTACACCGTGAGCCTCACCTTCGCCGAGCCGACCTTCGCCAAGGGCGAGCGCGTTTTCGACGTCCTCATCGACAACAGGCCGGCGCTCGCCGATTTTGATGTCGCCGCCCAAGGGCCGGGCGAGCGCGCGAGCGTGGTCCGCAGTTTCCCGGTCGAGGTGACCGCCGCCGGCCTGACCCTGACGTTCAAGGGCAAGGTGGGCAAGGCCATGGCCTCGGCGATCGACCTTTCTCCCCGCCCCTAGCTCAAGACCTGGGCCGCACCCATTCGCACCGCTTCCGTCAGCCGATCGAGCAGGCGCGCGGCCAGCCGCGTGCGCTGCCAAAAGAGCGCGACCGCGATCCGGTGGCCCGGCGGCAACTCGACGAGTCGCCCGGCCGCGAGATGCGGTTGCGCCAGATGGAGCGGCGTCATCGACCATCCCAGGCCGGCCAGCGCCATGTCGAGCATGCCTTGGGTCGACGGCGTCCAATGGACCGGCGGCGTCGGGCGGATCGCCAGCGCCTCCTCGCACCATCGGGCCTGCAGATTGTCGCGCCGGTCGAACCGGAGCATGGGCGCCCGCTGCAGACTTTCCGCGTCGACGCCCTGGGCGAAGTGGCGGTTGACGAAGTCCGGGCTCGCCGACGCGACATAGTCGATCGCTCCCAGGGCATAGGTCCGGCATCCCGCGACCGGGACGGGATCGGCCGTCACGGCGGCCAGGACTTCGCCGGTCCGCAGACGGTCGGCGGTATGGGCCTCGTCCTCCATGACCAGTTCCAGCATCGCCCCGGTCTCGGCCGCGAACCGCGCCGCGGCCTGGGGAAACCAGGTGCTGACGCTGTCGGCGTTGACGGCGACCCGGATCAGCGGCCGGCCGGCCGCCTGGTCCGCCAGCCTGGGCAGATCGGCGATCATGTCGCTTTCGAGCAGCAGGACCTGCTCGACGTGGGCGCAGATCTTGGCGCCGGCCTTCGTGGGTCGGCAGGGCGCGCCGCGCGTCAGCAGGATCGCGCCCAGTCGCTCCTCCAGCCCCTTCACCCTCTGGGAGATCGCCGAAGGCGTCACGCCCAGGACGGCGGCGGCCTTGTCGAAGCTGCCTTCCCGCGCCACGGCGGCGACGGCGGCGAGCGCGGGATAGTCGAGCATTAGAATCGCTAATCCAAGATTAGAAACATTAGCTGTACTACACCCAGGCGGCGCCTCATCAAACCGCCATGACCGCCTCCCTCCTCCCCGCCTTCGCCAAGGGCTTCGCGCTTTCCGCGGGCCTGATCATCGCCATCGGCGCCCAGAACATGTTCGTCCTGCGCCAGGGTCTGAAGCGGGAGCATGTCTGGCCGATCGTGCTGTTCTGCGCCTTGGCGGACGCCACCCTGATTGTCGCCGGCGTCAGCGGCCTGGGCGGGGTGCTGGCCGTTGTCCCCGGCCTGTCGCTGGTTCTCAGCCTGGGCGGCGGCGCCTTCCTGGGCTGGTACGGCGTCTCGGCGCTGCGGCGGTCGGCCCGGCCTTCAACGCTCGTCGTCGAACGTCAGGCGGGGATGACCCTGGGCGCCGCACTGGCCGGAACGGCCGCCTTCACCTTCCTGAATCCGCACGTCTATATCGACACAGTGATGCTGATGGGGGCGGTGGGCGCGAGCCTGCCGATCGCTGAGCGGCCGTTCTTCATGACCGGGGCGGCGATGGCCAGCCTGTCCTGGTTTTCGGCTCTGGGCTTCGGCGCGCGGTTCCTGGCGCCGCTGTTCTCTCAGCCGGCAGCTTGGCGCATCCTCGACCTGGCGATCGGCCTGATGATGCTGGCGCTGGCGGCGAGCCTGGTCTACGGCGCCCTGGCCGCCTGATCGCTGCCGTTCGATTAGGGTCGCCAAGACCGACCTCAGCACGCCGCCACGCGCTGATCGGCGTGTCCCCGCTGACTACGGGGTTTTCAGCTTGGTGAAATCGGCGTCGATCTCGGCCAGGACCTTGTCGGTCACCGTGTCAGCCGAATATTGCTGGACCGCCTTCAGGGTCATGCCGCGGGCCATCTGGACCTGGTCGTTGGCCATCATCTCCGGCAGGCGCCTGGCCACCACGGCCTTGGCGGCCGGGTTGTCGAGAATGTCGCCGATGGGGGTGTCGTTGGTCGTGAACTTCGCGGCCTGGGCGGCGCCCGGCAAGGTCGCCGGATTCACCGACGTCGTCGCCGGCGGCGTGGTCGAGGCCTGGCCGAAGCCCAGCGCGGGGGCGGCCGACAGGGCGGCGCAAAGGGCGCCAAGGGCCATGGGAGCAAAGCGCATAGCGAAATCCCGAAGTTGAACGGTTCCTCGGCGGATCATGACGCCGCTCGCCTCAAAGGCAAGAATAATCGCACGGTACCGGTCGATTTCTGGACCAGTCCATGTATGCTCTTGCCGAACCCCGCCCAGCGCGGGAAGAAGACCGGACGCGCACGACGCCGGCGCGCGCCAGGCTTGGCCGAACGCCCCGCGTTTTCGCAGCTTAGAAGGCCCATGACGGTTTCAGTTCTGCACAGCGACGACGACCTGCCAGCGCCCGCCGCGCCGCCCCTAAGGAAGGGCGGTCGCCCAACGGCCGCCCGCAAGGAGGCCATCGACATGGCCATCCTCGCGGCCGGGCGCGAGCAGTTCCTGGCCTGCGGCTTCGACGCAACCTCGATGGAGGCCGTCGCCCTGGCCGCCGGCACCGCCAAGGGCACGCTCTATTCGCGATACCCGACCAAGGAGGCGCTGCTGCGAGCCGTGGTCGCCGACCGGCTGGAGGCCTGGCAGGCCGACGCCGCCGCGCGGAGCGGACCGATCCCCAGCGACCTGAAGCAGGCCCTGCACCACCTGGCGCACACCATCCTGGACTCGCTGCTGTCCGAGGAGATCCACGCCTTCCAGCGGGTGCTGACCAGCAGCGCCGACCAAGATGGGAAACTGGCGCGCGTCCTGCACGAGGTCGGCCACAGGACCGCCATCGCCGCCCTGGCGGAGACCATCGTGCGCGGCACCGGCAACTTCGCCGCCCCGCCCCGTGACCCGACCCGGGTGGCCGAGATGCTGATGGCCATGCTGACGGGCTGGTACGACGCCCATGCCCGCGTCCGCGAGGTGACGCTAGAGGAGGCGAAGGCTTACGCCGACCACGCCGTCGACGTCATTTTCCAGGGCCGGGCCGCGTGGTGAGACCGAGCGCGAGGCCTTTCTGACAGGCCGCGTGCGATTGATTGCCTGCGAAGCGGTTCGAGCCCGGGAAACTAGCCCAGCTCGATCAGGGCGACGCCTTCCGGCGGAAGCTCAAGCATCAGCTCGCGGGCCTTGCTGAGTTTTCGGACCTCCGACGGGGCGATCTCGGCCGCCGCCCGGATCCTGTTCAGCTGCTCCCGCGTGGGATATTGCGGCGATCCCATCGCGCGCCAGGCCGGATAGGGCGAGCCCCGCGCCATGTCCACATAGCTGACCTTGACCGCCTGGCCGGCCTTCGCGCCTTTCAAGGTGACCTTGAACTGTTTGGCCTCGCCGACGACCTTGCGCACGCTGCTCGCGCCCGGAATGCCCGAGGCCTGGGGCGCGTCCGCCAGGTTCCACAGCAGGACGGCGCCGCCGCCCCCGGCGGTGCGCGACGCCAGGGCCGGCCCCGAGCACTTCACCCGCCGTTCCCCCAGCCTGTTGAGCAGCTTGAAGGTGTTGAAGGTGGGCCGCGCCACGTTGCGCGCCGACATCAGGCCCCAGGCGTTGTCGCCCTCCTTGAAGACGAAGTTGGGAATGAGGACTTCCTCGAACTTGCTGACCTGCCAGTACGACATGCCTTTGCAGTACGGCAGGCAGCCCTTGATGATGTGCGTGATCATCGCCGGACTGTCGGACGACCATTCGCCCAGCCACAGTTCCGCATCCTTGAAGGGGCTGGCGGCGATCTGCTCGCTGACCATCTTCATGGCGGCCGGTACGACCTCGTTCTGCGTGTACTTGCCGGCCTGGCCGAACACCTTGGCCTGGTTGTCGCCGGCATAGAGGTGGGTGGAGACGAAATCGACGGGCGCGTCGTTCTGGGCGCAATAGTCCAGGAAGGCGGGGATCCACTGCGCCTTCGAGGTGGCGGGCCCGCCGACCTTCAGCGCCGGATCGACGCCTTTGACCGCCTGCGCCGTCGCCTTGTACAGCTCGAAATACTGCTGCTGGGTCCCGCTCCAGAAGAATCCGAGGTCGGGCTCGTTCCAGACCTCGAAGTACCATTGGCGCACCTCGGCCGCGCCGTAGCGGTCGATCAGGTGGCGGACGAACTCGGCGATGAACGCCTGCCAATCGGGCATCGAGGCCGGCGGGGTGATGTTGCCGCGATAGGTTCCAAAGACCGCCGAACCGCTGGCCAGCTTGCCGGGCATGAAGCTGAGCTCGACGAAGGGCTTCAGACCAAGGTCGAGCAGCCCGTCATAGACGGTGTCGACGTTCTGGAAATTGCTGCTGTTGGCGCCGGGGCCGAACGAGATCTTCGGCCGGACCCCCATTTCGTCGTCGTTGAAGACGCCGTGAAAGCGCACGCGCTTAAAGCCAGCCTCCTTCTGGGCGCGGGCGGCGTCCCGGCGCCACTCCTCGCGCAAGGTCAGGCCGGCGCGGTCGGAGCCCACGCATTCGGACCAGATATGTTCGAGCGGGCCGTCATCGGCGGTGAGATCGACGTCGACGGTTTCGGTGACCAGGCCCGAGGCCTGGGCCCGAGCGGCTCCAGCCAGGGTCGAGGCGGCCACCCATGAGCCGGCCGTGGCGACGAGGTCGCGCCGATTCAACATGTTTCCTCCACCTCATCGAGCCGGGATCCTGCGTCCTCGGCCGTGTTTTCTTGCGGCCGCTTGGCGCCGCGCGCACGCCTGCTCAGGCGTGGGGCGTCGATGACCGGCGGCAAGATCATCGGGGGCGACCGGGATCATGGCAAGATAAATTGAACGATATCGATCAGTTTATAGTTTTTCGGGACCCGGGGGCCGACTTACCCCCAAACGGCGTTCACGCCGTCAAGCGCGGCCCACTCACCTCGATCCTCAAGCAAGTCGGCCCCCATAAATTGACGTCGACACCCCCATTATCGTACAGATACGTTCGATAATGACAAACCGGCCCGGGCTCGTCGGCTCGCGGAGCGTCGCGAACGCTGCGCAGGCGAACCCAAGCTGGGCGAGCGCGCCCGCCGCGCACCAAAGGGATGGAGATCGGCTTGGCTCAGGAAACGGCGGGCATCAAGGTCGCCAGTCGCCGAGGCTGGGCGATGGCGTTGCTCTGCGCCTCGGTTCTGGCCCTGGAGGCGGGCGTCGCCAGCGCGGCTGGCGAGGACGCCCTTGAGGCTGGCTTCGTCAATCCGCCGAACGCCGCAAAACCACGGGTCTGGTGGCACTGGATGAGCGGCAACATCTCGGCCCAAGGGGCCCGGATGGACCTGGACTGGATGAGCCGCATCGGCGTCGGCGGCGTCCACGCCTTCTCCGGCGGCAAGCTGCCCGAACCGATCGTCGTGCCCAAGCCCATCCCGTTCATGTCGCCCGAATGGCGGGCGATTTTCCGCCAGTCCCTGGACCAAGCCCGCGCCGCCGGCCTGGAGCTGGGCATTGCCGGCTCTCCCGGCTGGAGCGAAACCGGCGGACCGTGGGTGGCGCCCGCTGACGCGATGAAGAAATACGTCTGGAGCGAAACGACGGTCGAGGACGGTCGCCCCCTGGCCGCCCCCCTCGCCCTCCCGCCCCGCACCAGCGGCGGCTTCCAGGGGGCCCGGACCGGCAAGTCGAGCGTCCAGGCCTATGGCGACGCGGCGGTCTTCGCCTTCCCGACGCCAGCGCTGGAGCGCCCGCTGGCCACGCAACAATGGCTTCGCAGCAGCGGACCCGCGGTCCTGACGGAAACCGTGCCCGGCGCGCCCGCCGAGGGCGCGAGCATCCGTCTGACGCCCGACGACGCGGGACAGGCCGCCTGGCTGGAGGCTCAATTCGCCGCGCCGGCGGCGATCGGCGCGGTGTCCTTGAACGTGCAGTTCGGCGCCATCCTGACGGTGGAGGCCGAGGACGCCTCCGGCGCCTTCACGGTCGTCGGCCA
Source organism: Caulobacter sp. LARHSG274 (assembly GCF_052871235.1). Classification (NCBI taxonomy): domain Bacteria; kingdom Pseudomonadati; phylum Pseudomonadota; class Alphaproteobacteria; order Caulobacterales; family Caulobacteraceae; genus Caulobacter; species Caulobacter sp. LARHSG274. The sequence goes on from NZ_JBIXJO010000016.1 coordinate 28,116, forward strand.
GGGCGCGATCGAGGCGACCGCGGGGCCCCTGGCGCATGGGGCGCCCCAGCAGACCCTGGCGTTCACGCCGGTGACCACCCGGCGCCTGCGCCTGCGCTTCCAGCCCCTGCCGCCGGTCCCGCTGCCGCCTGTCGCCCAGATGCTGCCGCCGCCGAGGACGATCACCTACGCCGTCAGCCGGCTTCAGCTGCATGGCGGCGCCCGCATCAACGGCTTCGAGGCCAAGGCCGGCTTCCAGCCCAGCGTCGACGACCACGCGGTCACGCCCGAGCCGCCGACGGGCGCGTTGATCGATCCCGGCAAGGTCGTCGACCTGACCTCAAGGCTGCGTCCCGATGGGACCCTGGACTGGACGCCGCCGCCCGGCCGCTGGACGATCGTCCGGCTGGGCTGGTCGCTGACGGGCGCCGTCAACGCCCCGGCCGAACCCGACGCCACCGGCCTGGAGGTCGACAAGCTCGACGCGACGGCGGTGCGCCGCTACCTCGACCACTATCTGGAGCTCTATCGCCAAGCCAGCGGCGACGCCCTCGGTCCCAAGGGCGTCCAGACCCTGCTGACCGACAGCTGGGAGGCCGGCGTCCAGAACTGGACGCCGGCCATGTTGGCGGAATTTCGCACGCGGCGCGGCTATGACCCCGCGCCCTGGCTGCCGGTGCTGACCGGACGGGTGGTCCGGAGCGCCGACGCCTCCGAGCGCTTCCTCTTCGACTATCGCCAGACCCTCAAGGACCTGGTGGCCGACAACCACTACGGCGTCCTGGCCCAGGAGCTGAAGGCCCGGGGCATGGGCTACTACACCGAACTGCAGGGCGACTATCCCAGGGCCATCGCCGACGGCATGACCGTCAAGGCCCGGTCCGACATTCCGACCGCGGAGTTCTGGTACCGGCCATTCTCCACCCTTGCCGGACAGCCGGCGCTGAAGGCCGATCTGGAGGAGGCCGCCTCCGCCGCCCACGTCTACGGCAAGCCCCTGGCGGCGGCCGAGTCGCTCACCGTGGCGGCCCCGCTCGATCCCTGGTCCTTTTCGCCGGCCATGCTCAAGCCCGTGGCCGACGAGATCTTCGCCCGCGGCATCAACCGGATCCTGCTGCATGAATCGCACCTGCAGCCGCTCGCCGACGCCAAGCCGGGCCTGGGCCTCTACATCTTCGGCCAGTCCTTCAACCGCAACGAAACCTGGGCCGAGCAGGCCGCGCCCTGGATCCGCTATCTGAGCCGCTCGTCATACCTTTTGCAGCAGGGCCGGTACGTCGCCGACGTGGCCTATTTCTACGGCGAGGAACACAATCTCACCGAGCTGTTCAAGGATCGCGTCAACACCGACGTGCCCCAGGGCTACCCCTACGACTACATCAACCCCGAAGCCCTGCTGACCCTGCTGTCGGTGCGAGACGGGCGTCTGGTGACGCCGAGCGGCATGAGCTATCGGGTCCTGTTCCTGCCCGACACCGTTCGCCGCCTCAGCCTGCCGGCGCTGCGCAGGATCCGCGATCTGGTCGCCGGCGGCGCGGTGCTGGTCGCCAAGCGGCCGCAGGGCGGCCTAGGCATGGGCGACGCCGACCCGGAAATCGCCAAGCTGGCGGACGAGATCTGGGGTGACGGGACGGCGGGCCGTCGCCTGGGGGCGGGGCGCGTCTATACGGAGCTGAAAGCGGCGCTGACCGCCGAGAAGATCACGCCCGACGTGGCCTTCGACCCGCCCGCGGCCGTCGGCGACCTCCTGACTCTGCACCGCTGCACGCCTGAGGCGGACATCTATTTCATCTCCAACCAGAGCGCCCTGCCCCGGTCGCTCACGGCGACCTTCCGGGTGCCGGGACGAGCGCCGGAAATATGGCGCGCGGAGTCCGGCCAGACGCAGCCGCTCAGCTACGAACGGACCCCTGCGGGCGTTCGCACGCCCCTGGAGCTCGATCCGCACGAGGCGTTCTTCGTGGTCTTCCGCAAGGCCGCCGCCCAGACCGCCTGGGCCGCCCCGGCGCGCCGGCGTCGCACGCTCGCCGCGGTCGAGGGCCCCTGGCGCGTGGCCTTCCAGCCGGGCCGCGGCGCGCCCGCGACGGCGCGGTTCGACACCCTGACCTCCTGGCCAGACGTCGCCGATCCGGGCATCAAGTATTTCTCGGGCGCAGCCGTCTATTCCAGGGACGTCCAGGTCAAGCGGGCCTGGCTGAAGTCCGGCGATCGCCTTGAGTTGGACCTGGGCGAGGTCAGGGAACTGGCCTCGGTGTCGGTGAACGGAAAGGCCGTAGCGACCGCCTGGCACGCCCCCTACAGGGTCGACGTCACCGGCGCCCTGAAGCCGGGCCGGAACGCCGTGGCCATCGAGGTCGTGAACCTGTGGCCCAACCGCCTGATCGGCGACAAGCAGCCGGGCGCCACGCCGGTCGGCTTCGCCCCGACCTCGCCCTACACCGCCAACTCGCCGCTGCTGCCCTCGGGCCTGCTGGGCCCGGTCCGGCTCGTGGGGGTGGGCGAAGCGCCGTAACCTGAAAGGCGGGGCGGCCGAGGCCGCCCCGCCTAGACCTCCATAAGGCGCTCGCCCTAGCGCGAGCCCAGGGCGATGCGAAGGGTTAGACCGAACTCCCGGGGCTGGGTGGTGGTGATGTCGGTATAGGTGCTGGTCACGGTCGTGGCGGCCGCCGTCCTGAAGGTCGGCGGCTGCAGGACCTGGTAGGTCGAGCTCAGCGGCGTGGTGCGGCTGAGCACCTTGGTCGTGTCGAAGACGTTCTTGGCGTAGAGGCTCAGCTCCCAGGCGCCGCCGGACTCCCGCACGCCGGCGAACAGGTTCAGCAGGCCGTAGCGGTCGACGTCGTCATAGACATTGCCAGGATCGCCCTGCGACTTGCCGAAGTACGACAGCATGCCGCGCACATAGCCGTCGACCTTGCCGGTGACCGGAACGGTGTAGTCGGCCTGCAGCGTGGAGCTGAACGGCGGCTGGGACGCCGAGCGCTGGCTGACGGTGCAGGAGCCGACATTGTCGGCGCCCACCGCCGCCTGCAGCTGCGCAAGGGTGGGCGCGCCCGTCACCGCGTCGGGGACGCCGTCATTGTTGAAGTCGTTGCAGGGAATGACCGCGTTCTTGATCTTGCCCAGCGCATAGCTGGAGACCAGGTTCAACTTCAGGCGCTCGGTCGGATTATAGCTGACCTCCGCCTCGACGCCGTTGACGGTCACCGGCACCGCCGCGACGAAATTGAACAGCGAGACCTGGGGCGTCACGGTCACGACGCCGCCCGTCACGGTGGCGGCGTAGTTGACATAGTAGACGCCGTTGTTGGGGGCCCGGTACGGGTAGTTCTCGAAGGTCTGGTGGAAGGCGCTGACGTTCACCCGCGCCTTGCCGCCCAGCAAGGTGCTCTTGAAACCGACCTCATAGGATTGCGAGGTTTCGGCCCGCAGGTGGATGAACGAGCGCTCCAGCGCCGATTGCGCGACGCTGAAGTTGCCGACCACGTCGACGCCGGGCCGGAACGAGGTCCCGGTCGTGGCGTAGACCATGAAGTCGCGCGAGAACGAATGCTTGGCCGACAGGCTGTAGATCACCTTGTTGACGTCGGTGGGCGGGTCGTCGAACCGCGCGCCCGAAACGATCAGGGCCGAGGTCGAGTTGTACTGGATATAGCGCGCGCCGCCGGCGATCTCGGTCGCCTCGCCCAGATGGAGGGTGAGGTTCCCGAAGGCCGACTGTTCGTGCGTGCGGCCGATGCGCTGAATCGGCGTCAAGGCGACCGTCGCCACTCCGCCTCCGAGAAAGGCGGGCAGGGTGACCGGGGTCTGGACCATCAGGTCGGACGGCGGAACGTTCTTGTCGTCGAACAGGCCCAGGACATAGTCGAAGCGTCCGAAGACCCGCTCCTCGTTCTGCAGCCGCAGTTCGTGCGAGGTGGAGTCGCTGCGCGTATTGTTGAACTGATAATAGTCGAAATTCGGCAGCGCATTGGCCAGGTCCTGGTTGGCCCGCGACTGGATGTCCTGGGTGTATTTCTGGAACTGGTAGATCAAGCGCTGGCCGGCGAAGGCATATTCCACCCGCCCATTGTAGATCTTGAACTCCTGGCGGTTTTCCCGAGGGGTCTCGCGGTTGCTCAGCCGGTCCTTCGCCCGGATCGTCACCGGACTGGCGGGGGCGGAAGGGTTGACCTGGTTGAAGGATTCCACCTGGTCGAAGAAACGGCTGTGGGTGACGATCTGCTGGTAGGAGCCCTCGATCGTGAGGGCGTCGACCGGGCGCAACAGCGCGGTGATGCGGCCGCTCTGGGACTTGCTGTCGGGCCCGCGGCTGTCGAGCGCCTCGCTGATGGGATGGACGCGGTTGGCCTTGTCGCCGTTGAACACCCCGGCCACGCGGATCGCGGCGACGCCTTCAAGGATCGGGATATTGACCGCGCCGTTGAAATTGGTGGTCCCGGTGTCGGTGGCGGTGACGCTGCCATAGCCGCCGGAGCGATAGAGATCGGGTTTGCGGGTCGTGACGGTGATGGAGCCGGACGGCGAGGCGCGGCCCCGCAGCGTGCCTTGCGGTCCCCGCAGAACCTCGATCTGGCCGATGTCGTACATCTGCTGCAGCACGACGCCGGCCGTGATCGGCGCATCGTTCTGGTAGAACTCCACCGTGGCGTTGTTGCCGCTGGCGTTGACCTCGAAATTGACGCCGCGGACCTGGGCGCTGCCGCCGATGCCATTGGCGTTGTTGGTCAGGCTGAGGCCCGGGACCACGTTCTGGACCTCGGTGAAGTCGCGGATGTTCAGCTTGACCAGCTCGTCGGGCGTCACCGCGTTGACCACCGCCGGCACGTCCTGGATGCTTTCGTCGCGGCGACGTGCGGTCACCACGACGACTTCGACCTCGCTGGCCGGGGCGGCTTCCGGCTTGGCGGCCGTCGCCGGGACCGGCGTTTCGACCTGGGCGGCGGCGCTGGCGGCGGTCGCCAGCACCAGCAAGCTGGACCCCGCCAGAATCTTCCATAGGCGACGCTTCATGACTGTTTCCTCCCCCGGTCCTGTGTCGGACCAACCGCAAGGTTGCCTTGCTGTAAATCTTGACGCTGAAGCGCCTGCACCCGGCCCGTTATGACGGGTTCTCGAGCACCATTACGAGACATTGAGTCTCACAATTGATTTTCTATAGGTCAACCTCGATCGAAGACAATCTTGGTCTCAAGGTCCGCTAAAACGCCGCCCCGGCGATGTTTTTCAAAGTTCGTCAGAATGAGGCCGGCCTCAGCGTCCCCGCTCCAGACGCGCACGTGGCCGGACGAAAGAGGGGCTGCATCAGGGCGCCAAAATGAGTAACCGTGAAGCATGAGCCCGTCAGCGCACGACTCCGACATTAACACCGACATTGGCCAAGAGGCGGTCCAGGCCGTGGAGCCCAAGTCATCCGCGCCAGCACGTTCAGGCAAAGGCGGCAATTCGGCGCGGCGCGCGGCGGCGGCCGATCTCAAGGATCGCCGAGCCTTCAAGACCAAGCAGGCGCTCCATCGCGGATTGCTGTCGCTGATCGCCGAGAAGGACTTCAGCAAGATCCTGATCGACGACATCCTCGAGCGCTCCCAGGTCAGCCGCGCCACCTATTATCGACACTACCCCACCAAGGAGGCGCTGCTCGAGCACGTCGGCGTCACCGAAATCGAACATCTGGTGGACATCGCGCTGCCGCTTCTGAGCGACACCGACACGCGCGCCAGCTGCCTGGCCGTCTGCCGCTATGTCGATCGTCACCGGGCCCTATGGTCGGCGCTGCTGACGGGCGGCGCGGCCGGCGCCATGCGTGACATCTATCGCCGCCTGACGATGGAACGGGGCCCCAAGCAGGTCGATATGTCGAAGCGGAACATTCCGCTCGATCTCGGCGCCAGCTGGGGGGTCGCCGGGACCTTCGAGATTCTGGCCTGGTGGCTAAGGCAGGAGCAGCCTGTCCCGGCCGAGATCGTTGCGTCCTACCTCGATCGCCTGGTCGTGCGTCCGGCCGTCGCCAGCGAATACGGCGTCGACGACTGACGCCTGCGACCCGCCCGGCCCCGCAGCCGAAACCCATATCAAAAGAAACCCCATCCGCATGAACGGATGGGGTTCAGGTGACGTAGCCGCCGGGGATGCGCCCGTGAAAAGCGCTGGCGGCTACGGAGGCTCGCAACAGGCTCGATCGCGAAGGGCGGCGAGCGAAATTTGACAACGCGCACTTTGTGAGACATCAAATCTCACAAGTCAATCGCCGGATTGACCCGCAGATCGACCACCTTGCGGAAGGCGACGCGCCCATGACCCCTCCTTCAAACCCCTACGCCCGAGGCGAGACGTCCTCAGGCGCGCCGCCGCGGGGTCGCCGCGGACCGCGTGCGCCGGGATTCATCGCCCCCGCGGCGTTCGATCGCGCCCGCCGTTCGCCGGCTTGACCGATCTGGATCGCCGGCGCTAGCTCATGTCTAGCACGCTAGCACCTGTCTAGCATATCGACAGACGGGCCCGACGATCCGGGCCGACCCCAACAGAAGAGCCGTTCAAGACATGTCCCAATTGATCGTCACGACCCGGGAAGGCGAGACGCAGACGCTCAAGGCCGAAGCCGGGCTCAGCCTCATGGAGATCATTCGCGACGCCGGCGTCGACGAGTTGCTGGCTCTATGCGGCGGCGTCTGCTCCTGCGCGACCTGCCATGTGCATGTCGATCCGGAATTCGCCGCGGCGCTGCCGACCATGAGCGATGACGAAAACGACCTTCTCGACAGCTCCAGCCATCGCGACGGAACCTCGCGCCTCTCTTGCCAGGTGCGGATGACCGACAAGCTGTCGGGCCTTCGCGTCCGGATCGCCGCCGAGGACTGATCCAACACCTGCCCCATGACGTGACGCCGCCGCAGAGCGGACGTCGAGAAAAGACCGCGGAGGAAAAGACATGCAGCCCCTGGAAGAGCGCGACTACTTCACCGACTACGAGATCCTCAAGGATCCCTATGCCTATTTCGAGGCCATCCGCGCCAAGGGGCCGGTCTACAAGCTGCCCGATCGAGACTACGTCATCGTCACGGGTTATGACGAGACCCTGGAAGTTCTCAAGAAGACCGAGGAATTCTCCGCCATCATCGGCGTCCAGGGCGCGGCCGCGCCGCTGCCCTTCACGCCGGAAGGCTCGGACATCACCGCCCAGGTGGAGGCCCACCGTCCAGACTTTCTCGGCGGCGATCTGCTGGTCAATTACGACGACCGGCAGCACACCTTTTCCCGCGCCCTGCTCGGCCCGCTGTTCACGCCGTCGCGCCTGCGGGCTAACGAGCGGTTCATCACCGACTATTCCAATGAGCTCGTCAACGATGCGGTGGCGCGCGGCGGTTGCGAACTGATCAAGGAGATTTCCACCCCCTTCGTGACCATGGTGATCGCCGACCTGCTCGGCGTGCCGATGGAAGACCGCAAGATCTTCATGGACGCCATCGAGGCGGCCCCGCCACCCGGCAGCCTCGAAGCGGGGGAAAACGACTTCAGCGCCGCCGACCACCCCCTGGTGGTGATGGGGACCTATTTCGCCGGCTATGTGCATGAGCGGCGGGCCAATCCCTCCGGCGACATCCTGTCGGAACTGGCCAACGCCGCCTATCCCGACGGCTCGACCCCGGACGCCATGGAGATCGTCCGGATCGCGACCTTCCTGTTCGGCGCCGGCCAGGACACCAGCGCCAAGCTGCTGGGCAACACCATGCGCTACATCGTCGACCAGCCCGGCCTGCAGGACCAGTTGCGCAAGGCCCCTTCGCTGATCCCGCAATTGCTGGAAGAGGTTCTGCGGCTGGAAGGCTCGACCAAGCAGACCGCCCGGCTGGCCCGCAAGGACACCACGCTTGGCGACGTGCCGATTCCGGCCGGGACGAAGGTGCTCGTGGCGCTGTCGGCGGCCAATCGCGACCCCCGGCGCTGGGAATGCCCGCGGGACCTGGTCCTGGACCGTCCGAGGATCAAGGAACACGTCGCCTTCGGTCGCGGCAAGCACGTGTGCGCCGGCGCGCCGCTGGCCCGCGTGGAGGTCCGCGTCATCCTGGAGAAGTTCCTCGAACAGACCTCGGACATCGACCTGGACGAAGCCCATCACGGCCCGCGCGGCGCCCGCAATCTCGACTACGAGCCCAGCTTCATCATTCGCGGCCTGGCCAATCTGCACCTGAAACTGACCCCGGCCCCGGGCTTCGTCGCCGCGCCGGCCAAGGAAAGGCCGCAAGCTCAGAAGCCCGCCGCCCAGCCGGCCGCGGCGTCGTCCGGCGCGCGCTACACGACGGCCGAAACCAAGATGGGCGCCCTGCTCGCCGATCCGGCCGCCAAGGCCCTGGTCGACAAGCACTTCCCCGGGATCAGCACCGACAAGCGCATGGGCATGGCCAAGGCCATGACCTTGCGCGCCATCCAGAAATTCGCCCCGGGCCAGTTCTCCGCCGAGGCGCTCGACGCCCTGGACGCCGACCTGGCGCAACTGGGCGCCTAGCCGGATTCGATCCCCACAGGTTCAAACAGGACGTTTCGCATGGAACTGGCCAAATGTTCGGCGCTGATCAATGGCGGCGCGGGCGGCCTGGGCGGGGCCACGGCCCGGCGCCTGGTCGAGCTCGGCGTTGGGGTCGTGGTGTTCGACCCGGACGGCGATCGCGCCCGCTCGCTGGCGGAGGCGTTGGGGGAACGGGCGATCGCCGTCGTCGGCGACCAGAATGTCGACGCCGACGTCGAGGCAGCGATCGCGGCGGCCCGGACGCTCGGGATCTTCTCCATCTGCGTCAACGCGGCGGGCGCAGTGTTCGTCACCCCGCCGGTCGCCGACGCCGACGGCGCGCCGCATCCGATGGGCCTGTTCGAGGAGATGGTCCGCAACCATCTGTTCGGGCCGTTCAACGTGTCGCGCCTGAGCGCCGCGGCCTTCGCCGGCAACGCCCCGGACGCCGACGGCCAGCGCGGCGTCATCGTCAACACCGCCTCGACGGCGGCCTATGACGGCCAGGCCCGCCAGGCGGCCTACGCCGCCTCCAAGGGGGCGATCGTCGGCCTGACCACGTCGATGGCCCGCGACCTGGCGGCGATCGGCGTGCGGGCCTGCGCGATCGCCCCTGGCCCGATCATGACGCCCCGGCTCAGCGGCGCGCCCCCGGCCCTGCAACAGCGCCTGATCGCCGACGTCGCCTTCCCCAAGCGGCTGGGACGCCCCGAGGAGTACGGCCTGCTGGTCGAGGCGATCGTCCGCAACCCGTTCCTGAACGGCCAGGTCATCCGCCTGGACGGCGCGATGTCCACCCAGCTGGCCGTCATCGGCTAACCCGATCTGCCCGCCGGACCTTCAAAAACATCATCGAGGGCGGAGCGTCCGCCCCGGCATTAGGAGAGACCAAGATGAACAGCCAGCGCGTGGTCGTCGTCACTGGCGGCGCCTCGGGGATCGGGCTTGGCGTCAGCCAGCTGTTCGCCCGCAACGGACATCCGGTCGCCATGCTCGACGTCCAGGAAGGCGCCCTGGCCCGCGAGAGCGCGGCGCTGCGCGACCAGGGAGCCAAGGTGCTGACCCATCGCGTCGACGTCACCGACCGCGCCCAAGTCGAAGCCGCCTACGCGGCCGTCCGCGACAATCTCGGCCCGATCGCCATCGTCATCGCCAACGCCGGCATCTCGCACGCGGCCGATTTCCAGACCCTGCCGGTCGAGACCTGGCAGCGGATGATCGACGTCAATCTGACCGGCGTCTTCCATACGATCCAGCCAGCGCTGCCGGACATGGTGGCGGCCAAATGGGGGCGCATCGTCACGATCTCGTCCCAGGCCGCCCAATCCGGGGCCCAGGACCGGGCGCACTACGCCGCGTCCAAGGGCGGCGTCATCGGCCTGACCCGCTCGTTGGCCCGCGAGCTGGCCGCGCTCGGCATCACCGTCAACACCATCCCGCCGTCGGTGGTCGACACCCCGCTGGCGCAGGAAAGCGTCCGCACCGGCCAGTTCCCCTCGCTGGACATCATTTCCCAGGCCATTCCGATCGCCCGGCCGGGCACCCCCGAGGACATCGCCTTCGCCTGCGAATATCTCTGCTCGGACAAGGCCAGCTACGTCACCGGCCAGGAAATCAACGTCAACGGCGGCATGTACATATAGAACGGCCCGAAGGCTGGATCGCCGGCGCGAGGCATCGTGGCGCCGGCGGGACTTCACTGCGCCGGCATGGCAGGATGAATCGACGAGAGGCGGCCCGGTCGGGCCGCTCAGCCATGGGAGCAGGGATGGTTTCGAACCGGCGCAGAGGGGGTGAAAGCTCGGCGGTGCGCGCCGCCTTGATCGACGCCGCCGAAGGCTTGATCCGCGAAGGCGGCTATCCCGCCGTCACTGCCCGCAATCTCGCCGAGAAGGTCAATCTCAAGCGCCAGATCGTCCACTATTACTTCAAGTCGATGGACGACATCTTCATCGCGGTCATCCAGAAGAACACCGAGGCGGTGAAAGTCCGACTGCACGAGGCCATGGCGTCGAGCGAACCGCTCCGCGCCCTCGAAGCGGTCAATCGCGATCCCGAACAGGCGATTCTGGCCATGGAGTCCAACGCCCTGGCCAACCGCCGCCCCGCCGTCAGGGCGCAGGTGGCGCAGTCCACCCATGAGCTGCGCGCCCTGCAGACCGCCCTGCTGACCGAGCTTCTCGAGCGGCGCGGCATCGTCCCGGCCATGCAGCCCATCGTCGCGACCGTGCTGCTGAGCGGCCTGGCCCAGGTGCTCGCCCTGGAAGCGGCCATCGAGGTGAGCAGCGGCCACGCCGAAACCCACGCCTTCATCGACGCCTGCCTGCGGGCCTTCGCCGAGGGCCGCGATCCGCCGTTCCTGGGCTCGATGAACGCCGGTTAGTTCAGGAGGCTTGGCCGGCCTTCTACTTCATCAGCGCTGATTTCAGCTCGGCCAGAAAGGCGTCCAGGCGGCAAAGCCTTTCCCCCGGCGCGGGATGACACGCCAGCTTGAGCGCGCGCCGGACCGGCGGGTTGGCGAGGGACAGGGGAACCAGCCGCCGCATCTGGTCGGGCGTCTGCGCCTCGTAATAGGCCTCGACGAACCGGCGTCCCTGGCGGTCGACCAGAACCTGCAGCTCCAGGGCGCCGCCGATCGGCGGGTCGTCCTGGCCGTAGCCGTCCATCTTGAAATGGGCGCCGATCAGGCTGGCCAGGGCGGCGATGTTGTTGTCGTGCCCGACGAAGACGTTCACGGCGGGCGCGTCCTTGGCGGCCAGGATCTCGGAGATCCGCCGGGCCATCGGCCCGCCGATGCGCCGGGCCATGTATCGCGGCCGGGCATGGACGTCGAACAGCAGGGCGTGCAGGCGCGAGACGTCTTCCAAGGTCTTCGGCGAGGCGCGCCCCCAGCCGACCTGATCGAAGGGCAGGCCCTCGGCATATTGCAGCATGAACACCTGGGCCGTGCCGGAGAGGATGGCGATCGGCCCCTCCAGGATCAGGCCGTCGCCCGTCGGGGTCGCCGCCAGGCGGCTCCTGGCCGCGCCGATGTCGCAGGTGGGCTTCACCCTGTCGCAGCCCAGCACACGCTCCATTTCGCGGATCTTGCCGGCGTAGGGGGCGACCAGGGCGGCGGGACCGCCGTTCTCGGCCGTGATCGCCGCGGCGGCGTCGACGCCGCTGAACTCCACCGCCTTGGCCTCGATCGGGTGGAACAGCGGGTCCTCGGTGTCGAGCGGCTGGTGACCCACGGTCAGCCCGCAGCCAGGCGCGAAGCCGTCGGCGAAGGCCTCGCCGCTGGCGATGGTGCGCTGGGCGCTGTTGGTCCAGATCGCGATCGCGCCGGGCGCGGGACACCCCTGGGCGGCGGTCAGCCCCAAGCTGGACAGGCGCTGGAGATCATAGGCGCCCATCAGCCGCGCCGCCTCGCGGCCATGCGGCGTCAGCAGGCTGGGCGGCGTGCTCCAGACCGGCCAGGGCGGATGGGCGTAGGCGTCGACCGCCGCCTCGCCCGGTAAGGGCGCGCGAATGCCGTGGCGATACAGCATCACGGTGCGCTCGACCTTGAGCGGACCGCGCGATGCCGGCGTCTGGGCCTCGGCTCCGCCGCCCAGGGCCAGCAGCGCCGCCACGGCGAGGATCGGAAGAATGGACTTCATCAGGCGCGCCTGTCGTGGAGTCAGCGCGCTGCCCGCGCCGGAGCCACGGATCCCAGCCGCAAGCGGCCGGGATCCGCAAGATCAATAGGCGTATTTCAGGGTCAGCAGGCTGGTCCGGCCCGAGTCCACCACGTCGGAAAGCGCCAGGCTGTGCTCGCCGATGTGCGACCAGTAGCTCTCGCCCTTCAGCAGGTTGGCCACCGACAGGTCCAGCTTCACCCCGTTGTCGAAGGCATAGCCGACATGCAGGTCGACGCTGCGCATGGGGCGAACCCAGAGATTGTCCCACTCGCCCGGCTGGTCCAGCACGTCGTAGTCGGACACATAGGCGCCAGTGTAGTGGTAGATCACGTCGAAGCTGAGACCGCCCTTCTGGTAGAAGAGCTGGGCGTCGGCCAGCCAGTCCGGCGCGTTCTGGATGCGGTTGTCGACGCCGTCGCCCAGGTCGACGCTGGTCCACTGGCGGGTGACATTGAGCCCCGCTCCCAGGCCGCTGAGCAGGCCCGGCAGCTGCGAGAACTTCTGCCGCAGCTGAAGCTCCAGGCCATAGACGTCGCCGTCGCCGCCGTTGGTGGGCTGGATGGTGGTGACCTTGCCATCAGTCAGGGTATCGGAGTTCACCGGGCTGGAGCCGTTGTCGTAGAGATAGTCCGACAGGTGCTTGTAGAAGCCGCCGACCATGGCGTAGCCGCCCTGGCTGTTGCTCCATTCGCCCGACAGATCCAGATTGATCGCCTTGATCGGCTTCAGGTCGGGATTGCCCTTGGTGATCGTTTCATTGCCGTCGTCGCTCACCTGGCGACGCTCGCCGCCGGCCAACTGGATGAAGGCCGGGCGGGTGTAGGAGGTCCAGACCGAGCCGCGATAGACCGTCACGCCGTTGGGCCGCCAGGTCAGGAACAGGCTGGGCAGGATTTCGTCATAGGTGGTGTTGCTTTGAGCCCAGTCGCCGGGCTCCTCGACCCCCTTTTTGGTCGGGATCACCCAATAGGTGTTGTCGATCTTGGTGTGCTCGTAGCGCAGGCCGGGGATGATCTCGACGTCGCCGAACTTGTAGTCGGCCATGGCGTAGAGCGAGGCCACCGCCTCGTCGCCCTTCTGGGTGTTGCAGTTGTAGTTGTTGACCGCGAGCGAGCCGCAGGTGTCGAAGCTGGCGTCGGTCTTGTACTTGTAGAAGTACTCGAACAGCTTGGCCTGGCTGACCTTGGGAATCCGCCAGTCGTACTCGCCCGGATAGATGTGATCATAATAGCCGGTGGTCAGGCCCAGGCTCTCCCAGGTCAGGCCGCCCTGGCCGATCAGGTTGGCGAAATGGTCGTTGGTCCAGTCGCGGTTGGTGACCCGGCGGTGGCTGTCGACATATTTTCCGCCCAGCTTGATCCATTGCAGCGCGCCGTCCTCGAAGACCCGCTTGGCGTCGAACTTGAAGCCGTATTTCTGCTGGCCGCTGAACTGCTCGGTCAGCTGGCCGGCGCGCCGCGCCAGCAGGGCCGACGCGGAATTGTTCAGGTCGTTATAGATGTCGGGGGTGAACAGCGGCCGGGGCAGGTCGTCGGTATAGCCGATCGACAGGCCGCCCAGCGGCCGGTTCGAGCCGTGGTTGAAATGGTCGCTCTGGTTGATGCGGGCCGAGGCCTCGATATGGTTGGGGCGATCATTGTCGCCCTCGCTGTAGAACAGCTGCGGCGACAGGGTCCAGGCGCCGACGGTCTTGTCCGCGCCGAACTGGAGGGTGCCGAGATCGGCTTTTTCGGGATTGGTTTCGTACCAGACGCGGGTCGAGATCGCGTCAACGCTGAGGTTGTAGCGCCCTGTGCCGGCGACGGTCTCCTTATAGCTCTTGCTGGCGCTGACATACTGGCTGAGCGTGGAGTTCTGGTGGGTCTTGGCCGAAGCGTAGGAGCCGCGCAGATAGACGGCCAGCGTGTCGTCCGGACGCCAGTCGACGGTGAAATTGCCGCCCCAACGGGCGGTGTAGCCGTTGGAGACCCCGAAGTTGACGCCGGTCTGGGTGATGTTCTGCTCGGGGTCCAGACCGGGATAGCTATTGCCGTTCGTGGCGGCGTCCTTGACCAGATAGCCCCAGCCGCCGTCGTTGCGGGCGGCCATGACGCCGGCCATCTCGCTGTTGGCGTAGTTGCGCTTGTCGTAGAACGCGCTGGTATAGACGCCGAAGGTCTCGTTCACGCCGAACTTATGGGTCCATTCGCCCGAGAGGCCGCCGCCCAGACCCTTGTCGCCATAGTCGCGGGCCCGGCTCTCGACCCGGCCAGAAGCGGTGATCGTCCCATGGAAGTCGTCGCGATAGTCGAAGGCCGAGGGGGTGCGGAAATCGACCGTGCCGCCGATCGCATCGCCGTCCATGTCGGCGGTCGAGGTTTTGTTCAGCAGGATGGTGTGCAGGCCCGACGGCGGCAGCAGGCTCAGCTGGACCTGCCGGCTGTAGGGCATGCCCTGGGCCACGGTCACGCCGTTGATCATGTTGACGTTGAACTCGGCGTTCAGGCCGCGGATCGACACGAACATGCCCTCGCCACGCGAGGCGCCGTCGATGCCGCCGAAGAACGACGAGCCGGTGTTCATCACATTGACGCTGGGCATCATGCCCAGGGCTTCGGCGACGTTGTGGACGGCGGTGTGCTCCAGATCCTCGGCCGACAGCACCGCGACGGGCGTCAGGGCGTTCATCTGGGCCTTGGCGGCGTCGTTGCGCTTGGCGACGATGATCAGGGAGTCGACGGTCGTTGCGTCGCTGGCCTTGGCCGCCGGTTCAGCCGCCCAGGCTTGCCCCGCCGCGAAGGCCGCCGTCGCCATGACCCCCGCCATCAGCGCGCGCTTTCGGGTTCCAGCCCGGTGCGCGCGCGCCGAAGCCGCGTCGATATCGGTAAATCGTTGCATCTGCCCCCTCCTGAGAACGATCCGCGCTATAGCCAGCGCGCAACACGGTTCTGTGACATTACCGACTCAAATTCACAAAACTACCACACAAAAAACCTGGGTCCGCGTCATGTGGACATGATATCAACAACAATACCGCAATTTAACGGTGGGGAGCCTCTCAGATGATCAAGCGCGAAAGCCGGCGACGCGATATTCTGAACATGCTCCGCCCGGGCGAGAGCCACGCGCTCATCGACATCGCGCGCGCCTTGAACGTCTCGGAAGAGACCGTGCGCCGGGAGCTGAAGCTGCTCGAACAGAGCGGATCGGTGGTCCGCACCCATGGCGCGGTGAGCCTGGCCACGCCGGCCCCGGAAGGCCCGTTCGAGCGCCGCATGCAGGAAAATGTCGACGTGAAAAAGCGCATCGCGGCGGCCGCGGTCCGCTTCGTCGGCGATGGCGACACGATCTTCATCGATGCGGGCAGCACGGCCTGCTTCGTCGCCCAGGCTCTGGTCGGGCGTCAGAAGCTGACGGTGATCACCAACGCCCTGACGGTGGCCCAGACCCTGGGGGGGCGAAACGGCAACACCCTGTTCCTGGCCGGCGGCGAGCTGGACTACGACTACAAGGCGTTCTCCGACCACACGGCCCAGGCCTACATCGCCCAGTTCACGCCGCACCTGGCCATACTGACGGTGGGCGCCATCCATGCCGATCACGGCCTGATGGATCGAAACGCGCGTGAAGCGGCCATCGCCCAGATCGCCTACGCCCGGGCCGACCGGGTGCTGCTGGTCGTCGAACACGGCAAGTTCGGGCGCCTGGGCCTGATCCGCACCGCCGAGCCGGACGACGTCGACATCCTGGTCACCGACCAGCCGCTCGAACCGCCCTATGCCGAGCTCTTCCGCCGCACGACGGTCGTGGTCGCGCCCTGAGGCCGGTCTGACTGTCACAATTCGCGTCTAGGCAGGGCCCCGAATTGAGGCGGCGCCGTCCTGTCATTCCCGACACCGGATCGCGCCGCGGCAACGGTTCCAGCCAGCGGGTGGGGGATGAGCGGCGTCGACAGGCAAAGGACGCGATGGTTTCTGCGGAACATCCTGCCGCACGAGCCGGCGCTTCGCGGCTGGCTGTCACGCAGCGCCTTGCCGGGCGTCGACCCCGGCGACATCATCCAGGAAGCCTATACGATCCTGGCCGAACTCGAGAGCGTGGAGGCCATCCGTCATCCGCGCGCCTACCTGTTCCAGGTCGCGCGCTCGGTCATCGTGCGCCATGTGCGGCGCGCGCGCATCGTGCCGATCCATGGCGTCGACGACCTTGAGCGGCTTGAACATCCCGATGACGCCGCCTCGCCCGAGCAGCAGGCGATCGAGCGCGATGAACTGCGCCAACTGGCCCACGCGATCGCGGCCATGCCGGCCAAGACCCGCGAGGCCTTCGTCCTGCGCCGGGTCGAGGGCCTGCCGCAGCGCGAGATCGCGGCGCGGATGCGCATTTCGGAGAATACGGTCGAGACTCACATTTCGCGAGGCATCCATTTCTTGATTGATTGGTTCGGTCGTGGCGGAAACAAGCGGCGCCAAACCTCTAGGGATATGGAAGCGGAGATCGCCTCGCGAGATGGCCGAGTCAGAAACCAGTCGAGACATTGATCAGGCGGCGTCCGACTGGACGGCGCGGCTGGATCGCGGGCTGCTGACTCCCGACGAAGAAGACGCCTTCCAGGCCTGGGCGGCCGGCGATCCGCGCTGCAAGGGCGCTTTGCTGCGCGCCCAGGCGCTGTCGATGATGAGCGAGTCCGCCCAGGCGCTGGGGGCAGGCTTCGATCCGGTCGCCTTCGCAGCGCCCAAGCGGCCGCGGCCTGCGCCCCTGTCCCGTCGCCAGGCGCTGGCCTGGACCGGGGGCGCGGCGGCCGCCGCCGGCTTGACGGCTCTGGCGATCGGCCTGCCCGCCGCCGGGGCGGTGATCCGCACCGAGCGGGGCGAAATCCGCCTGGTCCCGCTGAAGGACGGCTCCACCGTGCTCCTGAACACCCAGAGCAGCATCAGGGTCAGGTACGACGCGGGCCAGCGCCTGGTGACCCTGCTCCAGGGCGAGGCCTATTTCTCGGTGGCGCGGGACGAGAAGCGTCCCTTCGTCGTCGCGGTGAACGGACGACGCCTGCGCACGGCGCAGGCGGGCTTCCGGGTGCGCAAGCTCGACAGGGATCCGGTCGACGTCCTGGTCAGTCAGGGACAGGTCGAGGTTTCGTCCTCCGGTCCGATGGCTCCCACCAACGGCCTGGCGCTCCCGGCCAATACGCGGCTGATCCTGCCCGACGCCGTCGACGGCCGATCCGCCGCCGAGCGTCCGCAGCCGCTGACGCCGGAGGCGGTCACCCGCGAACTGGCCTGGCGCGAGGGAAAGCTGGCCTTCGAGGGCGAAACCCTGCAGCAGGCGGCGGACGCCTTCGCGCGCTACAGCGACACGCGGATCGAGATCCGGGATTCCGGCCTGGCGCGCGAGCCGGTGACCGGCCTGTTCGCCGCCAACGACCCCGCCGGCTTCAGCCGCGCCGTCGCCCATGTGTTCAACGCCAGGCTCGAGCAGCAGGGCGACGCGGTCGTCCTGACCCGCAGCGCCCCTCGGGCCACGGGCGCGCAATAAGAAGTTTTTGTTACCGCTAGCGGAAGCCGCCGGCTGACGCCTCTCAACCGTGAACGTCGCGATCGATGCGACGATCTTGGGGGCTGTCAGCCAATGCGTTCTCGTTCTTCCATCCTCTCCTGTGGGGCCGCCGTCGTGGCCCTGGCGGTCGCGGCGCCGGCCTGCGCGCAGGAGCGTGTCTTCGACATTCCGGCCCAGCCCGCGGTGCGCGCCATTCCCGAGCTCGCGCGCCAGGGCCAGGTGCAGATCGTGGCCTCGGCCCGGAACCTGGAGGGCGTTCGCACGCCCGCGGTCAAGGGCCGGATGGACGTCCGGGCCGCCCTGCGCCTGCTCATCGCCGGCACGCCGCTGCGGATCGACTCCGATGACGGCCAGATCATCACCTTGCGATCGACCGTCCAGGAGGGGTCGGTCGTCGGCGCCGGGGTCGTGCGCGGCCGCGTCCTCAACACCGCGACCGGCGAATATGTGCGCAACGCCGAAATCCGCGTCGAGGGCACGACCATCGTCGCCTATTCCGAGGACGGCGGCGACTTTCGCCTCACCGGCGTGCCGGCCGGCGAGGTCACCGTCAGGGTCAAATATGCCGGCCTGCAGGACTCCGCCGCGGTCGTCACCGTCGGCGCGAACCAGGTCGCGGCGCTGGACGTCGCGCTGAGCCCGCTGTCCAGTCTCGACCAGGTCGAGGCGGTGACGATCACCGCCAAGCGCGACGGCCAAGCCGGCGCCATCATGGAACGCCGCGCCTCGACCAACGCCAAGAACGTCGTCGCCGCCGACAATTTCGGGGCCCTGACCATGGGCGATGTCGGCGAGTTCATGAAGAACATGCCCGGCATTTCGATCGACTATACCGAGGTGGACGCCACGGCCGTGCGCATCGGCGGGCTGGATCCGAAATACTCGACCTTCACCACCGATGGCGCCCGCATGGCCACGGCCACGTCCAACAACAACAACGGCCGCCAGAACTCCTTCGAGCAGATGTCGATCACCGGCGTCGACTCCATCGAGCTGAACAACACGCTGCAGGCCAGCATGGACGCCGACTCCCCCGGCGGGGCCATCAACCTGCGCAGCAAGTACGCCTTCCAGCGCAACAAGCGCCTGCTGCGCTTCCAGCTCGGCGGCGTCGGCACCTCCGACTCCGGCCTGTCGAAGGCCTATTTCCCCGACGACAAGAAGCACCCGCGCATCTTTCCCTCGGCCCAGATCGGCTATGCCGACGTGTTCCTGGACGGCCGCCTGGGGATCGCGTTCAACGCCAGCTACAACGCCAACTACGTCCAGCAGGACCGCATCCAGACCGACTGGTCCTATCTCGCCAACGGCCGGATCATTCCCTACCAGGTGATGTGGCGTCCGGGTCCGAAGCTGACCTCCCGCAAGGCCGCCAATCTGAGCGTCGACTACAAGCTGACCGACAAGCTGGCCCTGTCGCTGCGCAGCACCTACTCGTTCTACGACGTCGAATACTTCAATCAGTACACATTCCTGATCTTCGGCACGACGGCGACCTCGCGGGCTACGGCGGACTCCACGCCCACCCACATCGTGGTCAATCCGAACGGCGCCAACACCCGGCTTCACACCCAGTATTCGCACCGCTACGCCGGCACCCCCTCGGTGCTGTTCGCCCCCAAGCTGGAATACCGGGGCGACACCACGGAGGCCGTGCTGCGAACCAGCTATTCCAGTTCGGAGTTCAACTTCCGGGACAACGACAAGGGCTTCTTTCAGCGTACGGATAGTTACCTGACCCGCATCGGCTTCACGCTGGACCGCGCGTCAGAAGACTCCAACGCCTGGACGCTGAAACAGACCGCTGGCCGCTCCTGGAGCGTTCCTTCGAACTTTAACCGCGACGACGACATCGGCAACAACGTCCGCACGTCGCAGTCCAACGCCAACAACCAGATGTATAGCGCCTATCTGGACCTGAAGCAGCGGCTCAACGTCGGACCGGTCCAGGTCAAGGTTCTGGCCGGGGCGGGCATGCGCACCAACGTGTGGAAGACCAACGAGGGGTCCTACAAGCAGTTCCAGTATGTCGGCCCGACCGGCGACCTGACCCAGAAGGCTCCCGAGGCCTTCATTCCGTGGACACAGAAATACCAGTTCCAGATCCACGGCTTCGACGCCGGCAACATGAACGACCAGAACTGGCGCGCCGACAGCAACTACGCCGTCTACGACATCTACAAGGAACACCCTGAGTATTTCGTGCCCGACACGGTGGGCAACTTGCAGCGCCAGTTCGCCAACAACAAGAAGGTCGGCGAGGAGATCGCCGCCGCCTATTTCGAGGTCCAGCCCCGCGTGGGCAAGGCGCAGTTCGACCTGGGCCTGCGCTACGAGAACACCAAGACGGAGGCCCGGGTCGCCGAAAACGGGGCCTACACCACGCGTCACGGCGAATATGACGACTGGTTCCTCAGCGGCGGGGCCAAGTACGACTTCAGCAAGAAGCTGGTCGGCCAACTGGCTTTCAGCCAGTCCATCCTGCGCCCCGACTACGGCAATCTCGGCGGCGTGGTCTCCGTGGACGACAACAACCAGATCGTCACCGTGCCGAATCCGTTGCTGAAGCCCGAGCACTCGACCAAGTACTTCGCCGGCTTGCAGTACTTCCTGGAACCCTCGGGGATCATCGGCCTGTCCGCCTATCAGCTGGAGGTGAAGGACATGCAGGTTACCGGCATCACGGTCGACCCGGAGGATGTCGGCTACAATCCGGGCGACTACGCCGGCTACACCTTCCGCAGCGCCCAGAACCTGCCGGGCGTCAGCATCAACCGGGGCCTGACGCTGGAATACGACCAGCAGCTGACCTTCCTGCCGGGCGCGCTGCGCGGCCTGGGCCTGCGCGGCTCGCTCACCAAGATCGACCCCGACGGCGTGCGCGTGAACATGCCCAAGACGGCGGCCAACTGGGGCCTGCGCTACAGCTACGGCAAGCTCGATCTCCAGCTCACCGGCAACGCCCAAGGCAAGTATCGCACCAGCGCTCTGAGCAACACGCCGACCACGCCCAACAACGGCATCCTCTACCACGCCTCGCGCGAGCTCTGGAACGTCAGCGCCAGCTACAAGATCTCCAAGCAGTTCGAGGTGATGCTGGCGGGCCGAAACATCTTCAATGCGCCCGACGTCATCTATTCCAACGTTCGCAGCCGGGTTCAGCAGTACAGCATCTACGGCTCGATGTGGAACATCGGCGTCAAGGGCACTTTCTAGGTCCGAGACGTGGGGGGGCGCGGGCCGCCCCCCCCCCCCCGCCCACCCCGCGCCCCGGCGCCGCCGGGCGGCGCGCGGGCGCGACCAACCCCCCGCCCCGCCGGCGCGCCCCCCGCCCCCCCCCCCCCCCCCCCCCCCCCCCCCCCCGCCCGCCCCCCCCCGCGCCCCCCCCCGCGGCCGCTTTCCCTCAAAATTTCATATCGCGGAGGCCCGTCGTGGTCCTGAACATCGATCGTCGCGGCGTCGTTCTGGGCGGCGGACTCGGACTGGGCGCCCTCGTGCTTCCGGCGGGCCGCGCGCTCGCCGCCGGAATGCTCGGCGCGACCGGCTTCACCCACAATGTGGCCAGCGGCGAACCCGGGCCGGACTCCATGCTGCTGTGGACGCGCTACGTCCCGGTCGCGGGCGACGACACGGTCCGCCTGGAGGTCGAGGTGGCGCTCGACCCGGCGTTCACCAGGGTGGTCTCCGGCGGCGTCGTGCGCACCGGCGCCTATCGCGACTGGACCGCCAAGATCACGGTCGATGGCCTGAAGCCGGGCACCGTCTACTGGTACCGGTTCGTGGCGCCCGACGGGAGCAAGTCTCCGATCGGCCGCACCAAGAGCCTGCCGGTGGGACCCGTCGCCCGCTTCGGCCTGGCGGTGTTCTCCTGCTCGAACCTGCCCCAGGGCTTCTTCAACGCCTATGCCCACGCGGCGGCGCGCACCGACCTGGACCTGTGGCTGCACACCGGCGACTACATCTACGAATACGGCGTCGCCTCGACCCGTGAGGCCGACTGGGCGCCGGGCCGCAAGGAACAGCTGCTGCCGGCGACCGAGATCCTGGCCATCGCCGACTACCGCCTGCGCTACGCCAGCTACCGCGCCGATCCAGACCTGCAGCGCCTGCACCAGATGGCCCCGATGGTGGCCCTGTGGGACGACCACGAGTCGGCCAACGACAGCTGGGAGGGCGGCGCGCAGAACCACCAGCCGGCCACCGAGGGCGACTGGACCGTCCGCCGCGCCGCCGCCATGCAGGCCTATCGCGAGTGGATGCCGGTCTCCGAGGAGCCGTGGAAGGCCTATCCGATCGGGACGCTGGCCACCCTCTACCGCACGGAGTCGCGGCTGCTGGCCCGCACCAAGCCGGCCGACATCGGCGCCAGCTTCATGGCCGCCGATCCCGACGCCGCGCTCAGGGCGTTCCGCGACGGCGTCTGGCGCGATCCCGCCGCCACCATGCTGGGCACGACCCAGGAGAGCTGGCTGGCCCATTCGATGAAGGCCCAGGCCGGGGCCTGGCAGCTGATCGGCATGGGCACGATCATCGGCCGCACCATGATGCCCGAGGGCGCCGTGGACTGGCTGCGCCCCGAGACCTCCGAGAAGAAGGCCGCCGGCTACCGCAACAACATCCGCGCCGCTCGAGCGGGCCTGCCGATGTGGATGGATCGCTGGGACGGCTATCCCGCCGCCCGCTCGCGCCTGCTGAAATCGGCCCAGGCCGCCGACGCCGACCTCGTCATGCTGTCGGGCGACAGCCACAACGCCTGGGCCTATGCGTTGAGCGAAGATGGGCGCCCCGCCGGCGTCGAGTTCGCCGGCCAAAGCGTCACCTCGAATGGCCTCGAGAACGACTTCGCGGCCGATCCCCGGATCGTCGCCCAGGGCTTCGTCGCCGCCAATCCCGAGCTGAAGTGGGCGGACACCAGCCAGCGCGGCTACATGATGATCGACATCACCCCGCAGCGCGTCACCGGCGAATGGCGGTTCATGCAGACGATCAAGGCCCGCAACACCGAGCTTGCCGGCTCCCATCGCCTGCATGTCGAACGCGGGCGCAGGGTCCTGGCCGGATAGGTTCGGCGCACCGCTCCTCAGTGGTTCTCATGCGTCGGAATCTGCTCCGGCGCGACCAGGCGGACCTGATCAACGGCGACGCGGCCCACGCGCGAGACGACGGTGATCGTATGGCGGCCCGGCGCGAGCGTCGGACCGGCCGTGGCCTTCAGCTGATTGTCCAGCACGCCCTGCGCCCAGGCCGGCGAGCCGACGGCGCGCGGCAGGCGGACCCGCTCGGCCGCCGCGCCGTCGATGCTGACGTCCAGTTCGATCTCGCGCGCCTGGCCGTCGGGGAAGATCGGTAGCACGCCCAGCTGCGCGCGACGGTCCTCCGCAGTCCCCACATCGACGTTCAGGGTCAGGCTCGCCCCCGCCGCGTCGGCCAGCATCACGCCGCGCCCGCGCCCGACACCCTCGACCAAACGCCAGCCGCTGTTGGCGGCGAAGGCCTCGGCCTCCACCACCGGTGAGGCGGCGAGCGCAGAGCCGTCGACGACGGCGAGGAACTTGGCCGGATCGGCGGTCAGGCCCCCGCCCGGCAAGGGGATGGAACGAGCGCGATAGATGCGCCATTGGCTGTCGGCCGGCTCCTCGGGCATCAGCCAGCGCCACTTGCCGCCGGCGACCTTGTTGTTGAACCGATCCGTCAGGGCGGAGATCTCGGCCTGGGCGTCGACGGCCGCGCCGCCGGCCGAGCGGGCCATCGCCGGATCAGTTTCGATCAGCTCGTTATACCGCTCCGCCGCAAAGAACCGCATGTTGGCGGCGGCCGAGATCCGGATCGGGAACTCGACCAGCTCGAACCAGGCGTCGGCCAGCGGCGGCGGGACCGACGCCCCGGTCGCCTTGGTCGCCTCAACCAGCTGGCGGAACTTGCGAAGCCGGTCATTGACCTCGTCGGGCGTGTAGCTGCTGAGATGGCGGCCCTCGGCGCGCGGCTGCCATTCGAGGTGCTCGGGGCGGCGCTCGAAGTTCAGGCGATAATAGCTGTCCATCAGGTCGGCCGCCTTGCCGGCCAGGGCGGGGCCGAAGGCGCGGCCGCTCCAGTCTTCCAGGTACTGGCGCTGGGTCTTGCCGCGCCAGCGGTCGATGTCCCAGGCCATGTCCAGAAAGTGGGTCATGCCGATCTCGGCCGGCTTGATGTCGCCGACATTGGCGATCCAGACATTGCGCGCGCCCTTGTCCCAGGCGTGGACCATCTCCTCCTGCACCAGCGCCGGCGGCGTTGTGCCGAGCCACAGATAGGCCAGCGGATAACCCAGATAGGACAGGTGGTAGTAGACGCCCGATCCGCCCGCGCGGCCGGCCTCCTCGGGGCTGGCGAACTGGCGGATATAGCCGAAATTGTCGTCGGGCCAGACGATGGTGACGTCGTCCGGGACCTTCACCCCCGCCCGATAGATCTCCAGCACCTCCTTGTAGGGCACGAAGATCTGCGGAACCTTGGCCAGGTCGGGCGAGACGTTCTGGCTGAGGATCTGCCGCTGGTCGGCGATGATCTTGTCCAGCAGGGCGACCTTCTCCGGCAGGGTCTTGGGGCCGACCATGCCGGTGTCGTGGATGCCGCGCATGCCGACGGTCCACAGGCTCTCATAGCTCGCATTGAGCTTGGCGCGCTCCGCCCAATAGGCCTTCACGCCGTCCGGATTGGTCGCATAGTTGAACTTCTCCGGCGCGTCCTTCCACTCGCCGACATTGTTGCGCAGCATGGCCTCGGCGTGGGACGAGCCCATGACGATGCCGTACTCGTCCGCCAGCTTGGCGTTGGCCGGGTCGGAATTGAACGGCGCCGTGGTGTGATGCATGGCGGGCCACAGCGTGTTGGCCTTCAGGCGCAGCAGCAGGGTGAAGATCCGCTGGTAGGTCTTGGGACCGATGTCGCCGCGGGCCGGATCGAAGGTCTTTGCGGCCCACGGATAGAGGCCCCAGTCCTCGTCATTGACGAAGACGCCGCGATAGCGGACGGACGGCGGGCCGAAGCGGTGGACGCCGGCGCGGACGAACAGCCGGTCGCGATGCGGCGGCGTGACGTCGGCCCACCACGCCCAGGGAGAGACGCCCATCGCCTGCGCCACCTCGTAGACGCCGAACGCCGTCCCGCGGCGGTCGCTGCCGATCACCACCAGGGCCTTGTCGACGCCGGGGAGCGGGCGATTGAGCGAAGCGATCACGAAGCTTTCCCAGCTGCCGGCCAGGCGCGAGACGTCGACCTTCTTCGACGCGACCAGTTGGTCGATCAGCTTGCTGTGGCCCAGGGTGCCGACCAGGATCGCGGTCTTTCCGCCCGGCTCAGCCGAGACGGCCGGCTGCTGCGAGGTGACGGTCTGGATGTCCGCCGCCAGGTCGTCGGCGGCGTGGCGCACGACCGCCGCATCGGCGGGATCGACGACGATCGTCGGCGCGCGGCCGGGCTCGACGAGCACGAAACCGCCCCGGGCCAGCGTGTCGGCGAAGATCGTCTCGGTCTCGCCCCGCCCCTTTGCCTGAACGGCCTGGGCGGCTCCCAGGCACAGCAGGAGGGCCAGGACGCCGCGCCAGATCGACTTGAGTCTGTTCATGGGCTCGGCCCTCCCTACGCGAGTCTTGTTGTGGAGATCATGCACGACCAAGCCGCCGGTCACAGCTCCGAGGCTTTTGACACCAGGGTCTCGAACCGGTCCAGGGGGCAGTCGAATTCCGGGGCCGCCAGGCTGCAGTCCGGAATGAACACCGGGGCGGACAGCGGCGGCGTCGCCGGCGTCAACCGCGTCGCCTGGCGCAATTGGCTCAGGCTCTGGCTGGTGAAGCGGGCCCGGATCACGCGAAGGCCGTCGGCCCGGCGCCAGCGTTCGAACACCAGGGCGCCGCCGGGGCCGATCTGGTTGGGCTGGTAGCCGGCGACGGCCCATTCGATCCGCAGCAGGCCGCCCAGCACCGCCAGCGTGCCGTCATGGCCGACCACGAAGACGATGCGGGCGTCGGGCGGACCGATCGCCTCGCCCGGCGTGGCGCGTTCCGGTCCGGCGCCCGCTTCCAGCGTGGCCAGGATCCGTCGCGCCAGGTGACCGCCCAGGGTTCTGGCGACATAGGGCGTCCGCAGTCTGAGATCGAATTCCGCCTGATGCAGGGCGAAGACCCGCGTCAGGGCGTCCTCGTCCAGTCCCCGCCAGCCCAGGGCCGCGAAGTCCTGGCCGTCGGCCCAGGCCATCAGCAGGCTCTCGGTCACGCCCGAGGCGAAGGCTTCGGGGCCGGACAGCGACACCAGGTCTTCGCTCTGGGCGAAGCCGGGCTTGGCGTCGAAGATCCGCCGCTTGCCGGGCGCCGGCGGACAGGGGCCGGCCGGACACTGCATCAGCAGCGCGTCCAGGCGCTCGGCCCCGTCGCGATGGCTGGCGCTCCAGGCCGCCAGGTCGCCGCCGACCCGACCGGCGACCGCCGCGCGGGCCAGATCGGCGTCGGCGACGACCAACCCGGCCTTGATCGGCTCGAACATCGGATCGACATGGCCCTCGCCCACCGTTCCCACCGCCACCGTGCAGCCGGGCGAAAGGGTCCGGGACACGGCCTTGGCCGTGGCGATCGTGCGCTGGGTGACGTTGGCCCAGTAGGCGGTCGCGCCGCAATCGCCCGCCGCCAGCAGGCCCTCCGCGACATAGAGCTGGCGGAAGTAACCGCCCATCTGGGCGGCCAAGGCCTCGCCGCGCGCGGTGAGATGGCCCGGCGGAACCGCGAACCGCGGCCAGGGCCGGGCGGAGGTCTGTTCTAGCTGTTCCGGGCTCGACATCGCCGCTCGCACGCCGTGTCGGCTGAGGATCACGACCTTTTCGAGCCGATCTCCCGGGGCCGCGGCGCAGGCGGAACCCGCCGACAGCAGCGCGAGCGCGGTCAGGACGGCGCGGACGAACAGACGCATCATGCGACTCCAGAACGACGCGGGATCAGCGGCAGGCCGGGCCGGCGATCAGTTCCACCTCGGCGACCTCGACAGACTTGCCTGCAGTGAGCGACAAGCGATAGCGGGCATAGGCCCGGGCCTTGAGCGCGAAGGTGCGGGTGGCGTGCCGGTGCTCGAAGCGCTCGTCGCGGCGTTCGTCCAGCGTCACCCAGCGCCGGCCGTCGAAGCCGCTGAAGCGCCAGGCGGACGGATCGGCCTGCCCCGCGCCGACGCTCACCGTGTAGGCCTTCAGGCAGGCCGGCGCCGGCCGGGTGAACTGCGCCGACTGGCCGGCCGAGGCGGTCCAGACGGTCGAGGTCTTGCCGTCGGTCAGGGCGGGGGCGTCGGTTTCCACCGCGAGCACCGCGCCGTCATAGGCCCACTGGCCCGGCTTGCCGCTCATCACGAAGCTCAGCAGCCCGCCCGCCAGCAGCTGCGCCTGGGAGACGAAGGGCGTAGGCAGCGGCTTTCCGTTGAAGCTGGCGGCGGCGATGTACGGGTGGTCCGCCCCCGCGTTGGCGGCGAGGATCTCCAGCCTCTTGCCGCCTTCCAGATGGATCAGGCTGCGGGGGTGACGCGGGCCGTGCAGGTAGAAGAGGTCGCCGCCCAGTTTCGGGAACAGACCCAGGCGGTTGAAGACATAGTTGGAGCTCATGGCGCCGGCGTCCTCGTCGCCCGGATAGGCGGTGTCGGTGAAGTGCTTGAACACCTGCCCCGCCCAGTAGGACGACAGGTCCGCGCGGCCCAGATTGTGGAACAGCCACGGGGTCGAGAAGGACGGCTCGTTGGTGATGTCGATCAGTCCGGCGTCGAGGGCGTGGTTGAGGCGCTCATTGAACCGGACGCGGCCGCCCATCGCCTCGACCAGGCCGTCCAGGTCCTGCAGCACGTCGTAGGAATAGATCCATGCGGTGCCCTCGTAGAAGCCGACATTGTTGTGGACCTTGCCGTCCCAGCCGATCTTGGGGTCGATGTCCTGGAAGCGGCCATCGGGATAGCGGGGCATCACGAAGCCCTTGAAGCCGTCGCTCTCGGCGTCGGGGTTCCAGACCTTGCGCCAGTTCTGCGATCGCTTGAGCAGAAGCTCGGCTTCTTCGGCATGGCCGGCGCGCCGGGCGACCTGGGCGGCGAAATAGTCGTTGAGCGCGAAGCTCGGCGTCGACGAGCCCGACTTGGCGCGCTGGTTGTTTGGTTCCGGGCTGAGGTCGCCGACGCCGAAATAGCCGGCCTTGAGATAGCGGGGCCGACGGCGCTCGAAGGCGTTGAAATGGGTCACCCGCCAGGCGTCGTTCCAGTCCACGCCCTTGGCGCCGCGCAGCAGCGCCTCGCCCAGCACGTTGTCGACCTCGTCCCCGCCCTGGCCGACATGATAGTTCTGGCCGCCGATGATGGCGGTGTCGGCGGCGCCGAACTTGTCGAAGGTGTGGATCAGCGAATTGAGATTGGCCGTGTAGTCGCCGGGCCGCAGCACCGACATCAGCGGGAACAGGGTCCGGTAGGTGTCCCACAGGGTATAGTGGTCATCCCAGTTGGGGCGGCCAAGTTCCTTGGCCGGCTGATCCAGCGTGCGGTCTCGCGGCTGGATCGAGGCGTGATAGAGGGCGGTGTAGAACCGCCGGGTCTGGGCTTCGGACAGGCCCCACACCTCGATCTCGTCCAACCGATCGTTCCAGGCGGCCTGCGTGTCCTGGCGCACGCGGTCGAAGCTCCAGTCCGGGATTTCGCGATCCAGCAAGGCCTCGGCCGTCTCGGCGCTGGTGAAGGACACGGCGATCTTGACCAGCAGCGGCTTGTCGGCCGTGGTCTTGAAGGTCTGCCAGGCGCCCAGCCGCTCATCGCGCCCAGTCTTGCCCTCGACGGCGCCGGACAGGCGGTCCTGCTTGTCGAAGACGCCCCAGGCCGTGGGCTTCTGGTCGAACTTGGCGACGAACCAGATGTCGATCAGGGCCGGGTTCCAGTAACCCTTGGCCTTGACGTGGCCGACGATCTTGCCGGCCTCGGGATAGAGCTTCACGTCCGCCTGGTCGGAGGCGACCAGGCCGCCGACCTTGCGCGTGACGTCGAAGACCAGCTGCGCCTGGTCGGTGGTCGGATAGCTCAGGCGGTAGATCGCCGCATAGTGCGCCGGCGTGACCTCGACCCGGGTGTCGTAGCGCGTCAGGCGGACGGAATAGGCGTCGGCGGCCAGGACCTCCTCGGCCTTGGGCGACAGATGGGCCGCCTCGTCGAAGGCGGCCTGGCCGACCTGGGGAGACAACAGGAACGTGCCGTAGGTGGTGACGCCGCCCGAGCCTTGCGAATGCAACTGGGCGAAGCCGCTGATCGGCTCGGCGGCGTTATAGCCGGCGTTGCTGGGGTTGGGGGTTTCGGGCGAGGGATGGATGGATCCGTTGGGACGCGCGGGACCGGGGATCGTGTCGCCCTCGTTGTCGTTGCCGAGGCCGACGGTGAGCGCGGGAAGCTTGTAGAGCGGCCGGTCGGGCGCGGCCTTGGCGGCCGTGAAGGCGGCCAAGGCGATCAGAACGACCAGGGGCGACAGCTTCGCACGAAGTCCCGGCATGGCAACGTCCTTCCAGTCACGCGTCCGAGGGCGGAAACGACCGGCGCCCCCTCGGTCTTCTTTACAGGGAGAAAGGATAGCCGGCCCACGCATGGGCCGGCTATCCGGGGCTTCACGGGAGACGTGAAGATCAGAAGGTGGCGCGCGCCGTCAACGTGTAGGTGCGGCCATCGTAGTCGACCCAACGCGAGACCTTGGTGTCGTTCTCGTATTCGAAACGCTTGGAGTCGGTCAGGTTATAGGCGTCCAGCGACAGCGAAAGCTGATCGTTGACGTTGTAAGACGCCGACAGGTCCAGCTGGCCGCGCGGCTTCACCGAACGGGCGCCGCCGGTATAGGTGCCGTTGGCGTTCAGCGGGTAGTCGGAACGGTAGTTGTAGACCATGCGCACGCCGTACTTCGGCGTCTCGTAATAGCCGATGACGTTGACATTGTGCTTGGAGATGCCGGGGAACGGGGCGATCGCCGGGCTCTTGGAGGTCGTGTAGGCGTAGTTGAAGCTGCCGCCGAAGTTCTTCCAGAAGCCCGGCAGGAAGTCGAGGTTCTGCTGGATGTTGAACTCGACGCCCTCGACTGTGGTTGGCTTGTCGAGGTTGTAGAAGCCGGTGGCGTTGACGTGCACCTGGGTGGCGCCGCTGCTCAGGCTGGTGGCGTTGCAGTAGGTGCCGTCCCACGACAGGGCGCCGAAGCCCCAGGTCGAGCCGTCCGACGGGCAGATGATCGACGGATCGGTGGTCGCGGCGATGCGGTCGGTGATCTTCTTATGGAAATAGGCCAGCGAGATCAGGCCGTTGGGACGGTTGTACCACTCCAGCGACAGGTCGAACGACTCGGCCAGATACGGCTTGAGGCTGTTGTTGCCGATGGCGACCGAGACGTCATAGACGCTGGTCGAACCCGAGCTCAGACTGCTGTTGAAGATCGCAGCCGGGCTGACCTTGGTCGACGGCGAATACTGGCGCGGGTGGGGGCGGACATAGGTCTTATAGTAGGCGCCGCGCAGGATCAGGTCGTCGGTGACGTCGGCCACGAAGATCGCCGACGGCAGGAAGTAGTGGTATTTGTTCTTGTACTCGTCGGTCTTGAACGCCGTGGGCGAGCCGATCGAGTCGGTCGGCGGCGTGGTGCGGTCCAGGGTCGTGATGGTGTTGTCGGTGTCTTCGTAGCGGCCGCCGAAGTTGCCGCGCACGCCGTGACCGAAGATCTGAGTGTCGTACTTCGCCTGGATATAGAACTGATTGACGTCGTTCTCGTTGGTGAAGTTCTTGTCGTAATAGCTGCTGTCGGCGTACTGGACGTTGAAGCCCTGGCTCGACAGGCCGCCGCCCGGATAGACCGCAACCGGACGGACAGCGTCCAGGAACTGGTGGATGTTCAGCACCTGCCAGTTGCGATTGTAGTCGCCGGCCGTGCCGCCCATGAAGTCATCGACGAACGGCGCCGTGACCATCATGCTTGAGGTGACCTTGTCCATCTGGGCGCCGTAGGCGTAGATCCGGTAGCCGGTCGACACATACTTCTCGCGCTCGAGGCGCACGCCGGCCTGGAGGCTGTTGATCGGGCCGAACTTGACGAAGCGCTCGACATCGAAGGCGGCGCTGCTCTGGTCGGTCTTGGCGAAGCTCTCGGTGCCCTGGATCTGGATCTGGTTGGTCGAGTTGGCCTTGGTGCCGTTGTTGTAGAACGCCGTCGGGTCGTTGCGGCCGCCCCAGGTCCAGGTCTGGCCGTTGGTGATCGAGTTCTGCGGCGAAGGGGTGGTCGTGTAGCTGAAAGCGCCGATGTCGCCCAGGCCGGTGGTCAGCGCCCCCGAGATGCCGTTGCCGCCGGCCCGGGTGTAGTTGGCGACGTCGACCTCGGTCTCGACCGACGAGTTGGCGCCCGACGACAGGTTCAGAACACCGGCCAGCCGCCAGTCGTCATTGCTCCAGTCGATATTGCCGATCAGCCCTTTCGACTTCTGGTGCTGCGAATAGAGGCGGGTCGAGGAAAGCGCGTTCATGTTGTTGAACGAGTAGTTTTCGTACAGATAGCGGCCGTCATTGGTCTTGATCGGCGTGCCGCTCGGGGTGATCACCGTGCCGGCGCCGGCCGTCGAGGACGGCAGGACGGTGTTGATCAGGAAGTACTGGGTCGTGTCGGGCAGGTTGCGGTCGGTCGAGAAGCCGATCAGGCCGATCTTGGTGTTGTCGTTCGGCTTCCATTCGACGCCCGCCGAGCCTGACCAGACCTTGCCGACGTTCATGCGGGTGTACTGGCGGATCTGGCTGTTGGCCCAGACGCCGTTGGTGCTGGTCGAACCGGTGTTGCTGGTGACGAACGGCGTCGCCGCCGCCTGCGACAGGCCCAGGGCCTGGCCCAGCGAGCGGCAGTACGAGGTCGCGCTGGTGGGGCACGCGGTCGGCGAGAAATACTGGCCGTAGGTGCTGTTGAACTGGCTGGGCGAGAGGCCAGTCATCGCCGAGGTCAGATAGTCGTAGCTGTTGAGGCGGACCGTATCGCGGCGGAAGTTTTCCTTCTTGTAGGCGATCGTCCCGAACACGGCGAAGTCGTCGGTCAGGTGCTTGTTGTAGCCGACGGTGGCGGCCGGGGCGTTCAGGTCGCCCAGGGTGTTGTGCTCGTAAGCGGCCTTCAGGAAGCCGCCGTCCTTGCGCGACAGCGCCGGGGCGATCTGCATGTCGACATTGCCGCTGAGGCCCCCGGACACGGTGCTGGCCATCGGCGACTTCTGGATCACGAAGGCCGAGAAGATGTCGGAGTTGAACGCGCCCAGCGGCGTGCCCTGGTTGTCGCGCAATAGCGGCGGATAGGCGAAGGACTGGCCGTTCAGCGTGGTGCGGGCGTACTCGCCCGGCATGCCGCGCAGGTTGATGGTGGCGTCGCGACCCTCGGCCTCGCGATTGATCTGCACGCCCGGGATGCGTTGCAGCGCCTCACCGACGTTCAGGTCGGGGAAACGGCCCAGGCCGTCCGACGAAATGCCGTCGGTGATCTCGATGGTGTTCTTCTTGGTGCGGACCGCATCGGCGTAGCTTTTCTTGAAGCCGGTGACGATGACGGTGTCGATCGCATCCGCGACGGGCGCGGCGGAGGCGGCCGATGCGGCGGCGTCCTGAGCTGCGGCGACCGCCGGCAGACCGCCGATGATCGTGGCTGACAAGAGCGCGATCTTCAGGGCGCGCGTCGCGCGGATTTTCGGGTTCAAATTATTCCCTCCTTCATAATTCTGACTCGCCGCCTTCGATGACGACTTATTGGCCTGACCTCTTTAGCGATAACAGGTCACATGAAGGCCTTCAATTTGCCTTGGCGATGTTACCGGTAACGGAGAATTTGTGGTGCAGTTTTGCAACTGATGTCCATAACATATTGATTTACATGGCTATTTTAATGAAGTTTCCTTTAATTATCTTGTTTTGTATTATTCACCAGAGAAATGTTTTTCAGATGTGAGAAAATTGGTCAGGCCAAAATATTGCTTTCGACGTAGAGTAGTGCCACATGGCGGCGGCGCGTTTTGTCTGGCTTTAACAAGACCGAAACAGACGCAGGCCCCGGCCTGAGGAAAAGGGAGAATCGAATGCGGCAGGGTTTCATGGCCGGCGCGGCCTGGCTGGTGCTCGCCTTCGCCGCCCAGGCGGAAGACGTCGTGCAGATCCAACCCGTCCAAGTCGACCCGTCGCGCCCCGACTGGGAGAACCCGGCGGTGTTCGCACGCGGCAAGCTGCCGGCCACCGCCACCCACTTCCCATTCGAAACCCGCGAAGCCGCGCTGGTCGGCGACCAGACCAGGTCCCAGCGCTATCAGTCGCTGGACGGCCAATGGTCGTTCAACTTCTCGCCGTCGTCGGACGCGACGCCGGAAGGCTTCGAGAAGCCCGGCTACGACGTCTCCGGCTGGAAGACCATCAAGGTCCCGGCCATGTGGCAGACCGAAGGCTACGACCAGGCGCGCTACAACAACATCACCTATCCGTTCCCGGCCAACCGCCCGCTGATCCCCCACGCCACCAACCCGGTCGGCTCCTACCGCCGGACCTTCGAGATCCCCGCCAACTGGTCAGGCCAGGACGTCATCCTGCACATCGGCGCGGCCGGTTCGGCCTACCAGGTCTGGGTCAATGGCGCGGAGGCCGGCTATTCCGAGGACTCCAAGCTGCCCAGCGACTTCGACGTCACCCGGCTGCTGCGCCCCGGCCGGAACGTGGTGGCCATCCAGATCCACCGCTGGTCGGACGGCAGCTATCTCGAGGACCAGGACTTCTGGCGCGTCAGCGGCATCGAGCGCTCGGTCTATCTGGTCGCCGCCCCGAAGGCCCGCCTGACCGACCTCTTCGTCCATGCCGGCCTCGACAAGGCCTATCGTGACGGCGTGCTGTCGGCCGACCTCGCCATGGCGCCGCGCGACCGGCCGGTCACCGTCCGCATGAGCCTGTTCGACGGCGACAAGGCGGTGCTGACGAAGGAGATCAAGGTCGCCGCCGGCGCGGCCAGCACCCAGACTCTCTCCGCATCTGTTCCCGGCGTGCGCCCATGGACCGCCGAAACGCCCAACCTTTACACCCTGCTGGTCGAGGTGCTGGACGCCAAGGACCAGGTTATCCAGGCCACGCCCCAGCGGATCGGCTTCCGCACCGTCGAGATCAAGGACGGCCGGGTGGCGGTCAACGGCCGGCCGATCGTCATCCGCGGCGTCAATCGCCACGAGCATGATCCAGAGACCTTCCACGTGATGTCGGAGGCGTCGATGCGACGCGACATCGAGCTGATGAAGCGCAACAACTTCAACGCCGTGCGCACCTCGCACTACCCCAACGCCGAGCTCTGGTACGCCCTGGCCGACGAATACGGCCTCTATGTTATGGACGAGGCCGACGTGGAGAGCCACGCCTATATGGGCTACGGCAACGCCGATCCCGCCCAGCGCGCCAAGCGGCAGATCGGCTTCGACCCGGCCTGGGAAGGCGCGCATGTCAGCCGCGTGCTCAACATGGTCGAGCGCGACAAGAACCATCCCTCGGTGATCTTCTGGTCGCTGGGCAACGAAGCCGGGATCGGCCAGAACTTCGCGAAGGCCGCGGCGGCCGCCCGCCAGCGCGACCCTGGTCGGTTGATTTCCTATCTCGGCTGGGGCGCGCGGCCCTGGGAGCACGTGCCCAACACCTATGTCGACATCTACGCCCCAATGTATGACGACGTGACCAAGATGGTCGACTGGGCCACCGACCCCACCCGCACCCAGCCGATGATCCAGTGCGAATACGCCCACATGCAGGGCAATTCCGGCGGCAATCTGAAGGACTACTGGGACACCATCTACAAGTACGACAAGCTGCAGGGCGGCTTCATCTGGGACTGGGTCGACCAGTCGATGTACCGCTACGCCAAGGACGGTCGCCGCTACTGGGGCGACGGCGGCGAGTACGGGCCCAATCCCGGCGGCGAGATCGAGTTCGGCGACGGCCTGAACCAGTCGGACCGCACGCCCAATCCCCAGCTCTACGAAGCCCGGAAGGTCCTCTCGCCCATCCAGTTCGAGGGCTTCGACGAAGCCGGCGCCCGCGTGACCGTGATCAATCGCCACGACTTCCGCGACCTGTCCGGCTTCGCCTTCGAGTGGGTGCTGGAGGAGAACGGGGTGGCGGTCGCTTCCGGTCCGCTTCCCGATCTGGCGACCCGGGCGCG
The DNA here is from genome assembly GCF_052871235.1 of Caulobacter sp. LARHSG274. Taxonomy (NCBI): domain Bacteria; kingdom Pseudomonadati; phylum Pseudomonadota; class Alphaproteobacteria; order Caulobacterales; family Caulobacteraceae; genus Caulobacter; species Caulobacter sp. LARHSG274. Next base: position 62,992 of record NZ_JBIXJO010000016.1, read on the forward strand.
CGGACGCCAGACGATCGCCCTGCCGCTGCCGACCCTGCCGCGCAAACCAGGGGCTGAGTATTTCGTGACGATCCGCGCCAAGGCCAAGACCGGGTCCGTGCCGCTGACGCCGGAAGGCTATGTGGTCGGCTGGGAGCAGTTCGCGCTCAAGTCGACGCCCGGGGTCGAGCCGGCCCGCGCCGGATCGGTAAGGGTCGCGGACGGCAAGGACGTCGTGTCCCTGTCGGCCGCCGGCGCGGTGCTGACGATCGATCGTGCAAGCGGCCTGGTCGACGGCTACGCCAAGGACGGCGTCGTCCTCGCGCGCGGCGGACAGCCCAACTTCTTCCGGGCCGAGACCGACAACGACACCGGCACCGGCCTGGCCCTCCAGCAACGCGCCTGGCAGGCGATGACCGAACATCGCCAGGTGCGTTCGGTGACCGCCCGTGCGGCGGCCGGCGGCGGCCAGGTCGTCGTCGAGCACGCGCTGGGCGCGGGCGCGGCCCGCTTTGTCACCACCTACACCATGAGCGGCGACGGGAGCGTGGCGGTGGCCGGCGAACTCACGCCGCTGAAGGACGACCTGCCGCCGCCCGTGCGCGTGGGCCTCTGGTACACGACGCCTCCGGACCTGAAGACGGTCGAATGGTTGGGCCGCGGGCCGCAGGAGACCTATGTCGACCGCTACACCTCGGCGCCGATCGGGCTGTGGCGCGGGGCGGTGGCGGACCAGAACCACGACTACATCCGCCCGCAGGACACCGGCAACAAGATCGACGTCCGCTGGATGGAGCTGAGCGGCCAGGGACGCGGCGTGCGGATCACCGGCGAGCGGCCGCTGATGATGACCGCCCTGGCCTTCCCCTATGAAGACCTCTATCGCCGTCCGCCCGGGACCTGGAAATCAACCGACGTCGTGCCCCACGGCGACGGAACCCTGCTGGTCGACGCCGCCCAGTGGGGCATTGGCGGCGACACCGCCTGGAACGCCTTCGGCCTGCCGCACATGAAGTACCGAACCACCCTGACGCCCACGCGCGTGAGTTTCCGCTTCGAGCCGTTCACCGGCGACGGGACCACGCCTGAAAAGGCCCGCCCAGCCCAGGCGACGCCGCCGGAATAATCGTCCATCCTCGCCATCGCTTCCCGGCGGCCTTTCGAGACAGGCTCGCCAGGGCCTGTATTCAAGGAGTTCCCGTCATGAAGCGCTTCGCCCTCCTCCTGGCCGCCCTGCTCGCGGGCCCGGCCCTGGCCGGCGAGCCGATCAGTCCGCGCTTCAACGCCGACCCGTCGCCACACGCCTTCAAGGGCGGCTACTACCTGTACACCACCGACGATGCGTCCAATTCGGGGACCTACTGGGACTCCACCACCTGGCGGCTCTACACCTCCAAGGACCTGAAGACCTGGACCGACGCCGGCGCCTTCCTCGGCGTCTCGGTGTTCAAATGGGCCAAGCCCGACGCCAAGGCCTGGGCCCCCGAGGCGGCCTATCGCAACGGCAAGTACTATTTCTACGCCCCGGTCGGCGGCGACAAGATCGGCGTGGCCGTGGCCGACCGTCCCGAGGGTCCGTTCCGCGACGCCATCGGCGCGCCGCTGGTCGACAAGGCGCGCGACGCCAACGCCGGCGCCGAACCGATCGACCCCCAGGTCCTGATCGACGACGACGGCCAAGCCTACATGGTGTTCGGCACCCGCGTGCCCAAGATCGTCAAGCTGGGCGCGGACATGATCAGCCTGGCCGGCCCGATCCAGGACATCGCCGTCACCGGCTTCCCGGCCGCCGATCCAAAGAAGAAGTATGGGGAAGCGCCGTTCCTGCACAAGCGCAAGGGCCTCTACTACTTCAGCTTCTCCACCGGCTGGCCGGGCCAGATCGTTTACGCCACCGCCAAGACCCCGATGGGCCCCTACGCCTATCGGGGCGTGATCCTCGACTATCTGAAGATCTCGACCAACCACCAGGCCATCCTGCAGGACAAGGGCAAGACCTGGTTCTTCTACCATGACGCCCTGCTGCCCGGCGGCGGCGACCACCGCCGCTCGATCGCCATCGAACCGTTGCACTACGAAGCCGACGGCGCGATCGCGGAGGTGCGGCCCAAACCAACCGCCCAATAGGCGAATGGCCATGCGCCGCGTTGCCCGCCGTCACCCACCCTGCCGTGCGATCAGGTCGACCACCATGCGTCCCAGCGCCGAGACCACCACCGGCTTGCGCACCAGGGGCGCGTCCTCGATGTCGTCCAAGGCCAGGGTGTCGGCGTAGCCGCTGCAGAACACCACCGGCAGACCCGGCCGCAGGGCCCGGGCCTGCTTGGCGACCTCCGCCCCGTTCATGCCGGGCATGGCGTAGTCCACCACCAGGGCGTCGGGCGGTTCGCGGCGCAGCGCCTGGAGACCGGCTTCGCCGTCCGCGGCCTCGGCCACCTCGAAGCCCTCCAGGCGCAGGCCGTCGACCAGGATCTGGCGCACGGCGTCGTCATCGTCCACGACCAGCAGCCGAACGCCCTCCGCCTCGCCTTCCAGGGTCCTGGACGCGGCGGCCTTGGGCGGCGCATCCAGGACGGCCGGCGCCGCCGCGCGCGGCAACGCCATGGTGACCGTCGTGCCCAGCCCCGGCGCGCTGTCGATCCTCACCTCGCCGCCGCATTGGCGGGCGAAGCCGTAGACCTGGGCCAGGCCCAGGCCCGTGCCCTTGCCCCGCTCCTTGGTGGTGAAGAACGGCTCCAAGGCCCGGGCGGCGACCTCGCTCGACATGCCGGTCCCAGTGTCGCGCAGCCAGACCGCCACGGTCGGCGCAGCGGCGTCTTCGACGGTCAGGCCCAGGGTGACATCCCCGCCGTCCGGCAAGGCGTCGCGCGCATTGATCGCAAGATTGACGACGGCCAGTTCGAGCTGGTCCGGATCGGTCATGGCCCAGACCTCGTCGTCCCCCAGCTCAAGACTGAAGCGGACCGTGGGTCCCGCGGCCTGGGCGAAGATCGACTGGCCCGCCCGGAGCGCGCCGCCTATCTCCGTGGGCCGCAGATCGAACCGCTGGGTGCGTGAAAAGGCCAGGAGCTCGCCCGTGACCTTGGCGCCCCGTTCGGTCGCCTGCCGGGCGCAGTCGACATATTTGCGGCCGACATGCTCGGGGTCCAGCCGCTTGTCGAGCAGCTGCAGCGCCCCGTCGATGGCCATCAGCAGGTTGTTGAAGTTGTGGGCGACGCCGCCCGTCAGCCGCCCGACCGCCTCCAGCTTCTGGGCCTGCATCAGCGCCTGTTCAGCCCGCAGCCGTTCGGCGGTCTGGGCTTCGAGGTCGCGCAGCGCCGCTTCGAGCTGGACGGTGCGTTCGCGCACGCTGCGTTCCAGCGCCGCGTTCTCGGTTCGCAGCCGGCGCACGGTCAGGGCCCGCGCCAGGACCGGCAGGATGACGCTCATCTTCAGCGGCTTGAGAATGTAGTCCAGCGCGCCGGTCTTCATCGCCTCGACCGCCGTGGCGATCGTGCCGTCGCCGGTCATGATCACCCCGACCAGATCCGGATCGCGCCGTTGCGCTTCGCGCAACAGGTCGACCCCGCCGATCCGCGGCATCGACAGGTCGGCGAGCAGCAGGTCGAACTGACCGGCCTCCAGGCCCGCCAGCGCCGCCGTCCCGTCGGTGAACCCGACGGGGTCGTAGCCGCGATCGCTCAGGGTGTCGCGCAGCGCCTCGACGATCGCCGGCTCATCGTCGACGATCAAGATCCGGGGCCGCCGCGAACCCGCCATGCCCGTCGTTTCCCCGCCGCCGCCTTCCATCAGCCTTCCCCCGCCGGACAATGTTGCGCCAGGGCCGCGCGCAGTTCGCGCAGCTTGGGCGGCTTGCTGAGGACCCGATCGACATGCGGCGAGATCTCCGCATCGGCCGCGAGCCCCTGACCCCAGCCGGTGAGCAACAGCACCGGCATGGACGGCGACAGCGCCTTGATCGCCGCCGCCACCTTGCGGCCGTCGACATAGGGCATGCCCAGGTCGGTGATCACCGCGGCGAACGCCTCCCCGCGATGGTGGGCGGCGCTGAAGGCGTCGATGCCGGCCTGGCCGTCATTGGCGATCGTCAGCTGATGACCGTCGGCCTCCAGAGTGTCGCCCAGAGCCTTGAGCAGCACCGGGTCGTCGTCGATCAGCAGCAGGCGCAGCCGGCTAGGGGGGACCGGCGCGGCCGCCTCGCCGGCCTGGGCCGCCAGATGGGCCGGAACGGGGAAACTCAAGCTGACCAGCGTACCGCCGCCGGACGCCGGGCGAATGTCCATCTCCGCGCCATGACGCTGGACCACGCCATAGACCATGGCCAGGCCCAGCCCCGTCCCGCGTTCGCCCTTGGTGGTGAAGAACGGCTCCAGGCAGCGCCGGCGCGTCTCCTCGTCCATGCCCACGCCGTTGTCCTGGACCTCGACCACGACGGCGTCGCCGGCCAGCCGGGTGCGCAACGTCAGCAGGCCGCCGTCCGGAACGGCGTCGACGGCGTTCAGCACCAGATTGATCAGGGCCTCGCGGATCTCGCTTTCCACGCCGAGCACCGCGGGTAGGTCGACGGCCTGCTCGACCCGGACCTCGATGACCACGCCGCGCTCCATGGCCATGTCGCTCCACCGCGCCCGGGTCAGATCGACCACCTGCTGCACCAGATCGTTCAGCGTCACCGCGGCCAGGGCCAGTTGCGGTTCACGCTGGCGGTAGAATTCCTTCATGCGCGCGATGGTCTGCGACACGTCCTCGACGGCGCGCCGGATGACCTCCAGCCGCCCCCGGCCGTTCGGGCTGAGCCCCGTTTCGGTCTCCAGCATGGATTCGGTGTAAAGGGCGACCGGCGACAGGGCGTTGTTGATGTCGTGGGCGATGCCGCTGGCCATCTGGCCCAGGGCCTTCAACCGTTCCTGCTGCATGATCGCCTGCTGGGACTGGCGAAGGTCGTCATAGGCCGCCTGCAACGCGCCGTGCAACCGGGCCTGGTGCGCCGCCAGGGCGACATGCTCGCTCAGCTGGCGGAGGAACTCGCATTCGCCGCTGACGAAGGCTTCGGCCTGGAAACGGGCCACCACCAGCACGCCGAACACCTTGCTCTCGATCTGCAGCGGCGCGCAGACCATCGATCCGAGGCCGCCGCCGGCAAGCCGCTGCGGAAAGGGAAAACGCACCTTGGCGATGTCCGGCTCATAGACCAGGCGACCACCGACGCATTGCGAAAGGCCGTTCTGGTCGATGTCGACGCGGGCTCGTTCGGGCATGGCCAACTCGAACGCCAGGGCCTGGCTGTTGGCCCCGACGGCGGCGACCGTGAGCGCCCGCTCGACGTCGTCATAGAGGCACAGGCAGGCGAAGTCGGCCGGCAGCTGGTCCTCGACGCTGCGCACGACGACCTGGAAGATGCTCTGGATATCCTGCCGCTGGCCGATGGCGCGGGTGATCTCGTCCAGCAGGCTCAGGCGCTCGAATTGCGTGCGCAGGCGGGTTTCCGCCCGTTTGCGCTCGGTGATGTCGGTCGAGATGCCGAACACCGCATAGGCTTGGCCCGCCTCGTCCCGCAGCGGAGATTTCACTGAAATATAGGCGTGCGGACCGTCGTCGTGCGGCGCCTCCTCCTCCTCGGTGAGCGGCAGGTCGGCGGCGGCGACGCGCACGTCCATGGCCCGGAAGGCGTCGGCGACCTCCTTGGAGAAGATATCGTGGTCCGTGCTGCCGATCATCGCGTCGCGGTCGATATGGAAGATGTCGGCATAGCGGCGGTTGACCATCAGATAGCGGCCCTCCAGGTCCTTGACGTAGATCACGGCCGGGGAACTCTCGATGATGGCGTCGAGCAGCCGCTGGCCTTGGCGGCGCGCCCGCATCTCGGTTTCCAGGGCGGCGTTCGCGGCTTCGAGCTGGGCGGTTCGCTCGACCACGCGCTGGTCCAGTTCGGTGTTCAGCCGCGACAGCGCCGCCTCGGCGCCGATGCGCTCGAACATGTCGCGCGAGGCCACCTGGATGGCCGAAAGCAGCAGGACCAGGAAACCGCCGGCCCGGCCCAAGTGGGCGACCATCGCCGGTCCGTCGGCCGGCGCGCGCGAATAGAGCATCACGATATTGGCCGCCGCCAGCGTCCCGGCCATCCAGGCGATGGGCGCGGCCAGACGGTCGAGGGCGCGCAGCCGCCATGCCGCCACCCCGACGCCCGCCCATAGCAACGGCGCCAGGACCAGGGCCGGGCGAGTGACGCCCAGCAGGCCGGGCGGCAGATAGGTCGGCAGGTGCTGAAAGGCCACGAACAGCCCGGCGCCCAAGATAGTGATGACCAGGGCATATCGAGCCATCCCGCCCGTCATGCCCCGTCGCAGGCGCCACAGCGCCCAGCCGACGCCGATCGGCAACAGGTGGGTGGCCGGCGGCCAGGTGGCGGGACGCAGCACCGCCTTCGACCGCGCGATCACCGCCAGCGACCCCGACCACTCGACGGTCACCAGCACGTGGATGACCGCCAGGACGAAGGCGGCGGCGCAGGTGACGGCGAGCCATTTCGGAAACGAGCTTCCCGCGTGCTGGCCCATGTCCCAGAGCAACAGCGCCATCACCCCCAACAGCAGGGCCAGGCTAGTGTCCAGAATGGTGTGGAGGTCCGGATAGTCGCCAGGGCCCGCCACCAAAAGGACGCCGCCCGTGAGCGCGACGGCGACCAGGACGATCGCCGCGGCCCGAGGCAGGGGCAGTTCGGTATGGGTCTGGCTCATGCTCCCCCTCGGCCGCTTCGCCCGCCGGCGCGCCATGACCAAGCTTACGCGCATTGGTGGTGATTGGGAGGGGTATTACAGCTTCAGATACCGACCGGCGCCGGGATCGGCCTGATGACGTCGCATCGCCCGCCTAAGGCTGATGGACGCGCTCCACATAGCCGAAGCCATCGAAATCGGCCGGCCGGGCCGCGCCCGACAGGTCCTGGCAGGCCATGCCGACGAAAGCGCCGGTGAAATTGGGCGCGCCGGGCGTCGTGGCCTCGTCCGACAGGATCGAGGCGTCGAACACCTCCGGCAGCCAGGTCCAGGCCTGGCCGTCCAGGCTGAAGGCGAAGCGCAGGCGCTCGAAATCGACCTCGACCCGCAGGTGGACCAGGCCGGCGTCGGGCAGCGGGATCGGCCGCGTGAAGGCGTCGCCTTCGGGGCCGTCGGGCAGGGCCGACATCACCTGGATGTGGCGGCCGTGCTCATCGTCGCGCGACACGAACAGGTAGTGGAACTTGCTGGCCCCGTAATAGCAGACCAGGCCCGCCGCCTGCTGGAAATGCTCGGGCGCGAAATCCATCACCGTCCAGGCGGCGTAGCTGTGGGCCTGCTGGCGGCGGGCGACCAGGGCCTGGCGGTACTGGCTGCCGATCGTCTCGCGACCGAACAGCCGCAGCCAGCCAGGGCGCGCCGTCAGGCTGAACAGCGCGTCCGGGAACGGCGAGCGCAGCCACTGGAAATCGATGGGCAGATCCCGACCGTCGAAATCCTCCCAGGCCGGCCCGGGCGGGAACGGCGCGGGCGGCAGGCCCGGCGACGGCGGGTTCAGTTCCGGGTCGCCCGACCCGTCGCGGGTGCGCAGCCAGCCGTCGCCGCCCCACACCATGGGCTGGATCGCCGTCTCCCGGCCCAGCACGCAACGGCCGAGGTCCGGCAGCGGCCGCCCGCACAGATAGACCATCCAGGTCTGGCCGTCGGGGGTGTCGACGAGGTCGGCATGGCCGGCGCGCTGCAGCGCGACATCCGGTCGGTTGCGGGCGGTCAGGACCGGACCGTCGGGGTGCAGTTCGTAGGGCCCTTCCAGGGTGCGCGCGCGGGCCATGGTCACCGCGTGGTCAAAGCCCGTGCCGCCCTCGGCGGTGATCAGGTGGTACCACCCTTCCCGCTTGTAGAGATGCGGCCCTTCGGTCAGGCCCAGGGACGTGCCGGGGAAGATCAGCTTGCGGGCGCCGACCAGGGCGGCCGCCGACGGGTCGTATTCCTGGGCCACGATGCCGGCGAAGCGATTGCGGCCCGGCCGGTGGTCCCACAGCTGGTTCAGCAGCCATTTTCGGCCGTCGTCGTCATGGAACAGCGACGGATCAAAGCCGCTGCTGTTGAGGAACACCGGCTCCGACCACGGACCTTCGATGTGGTCGGCGGTGACCAGGTAGTTGTGGAAGTCGCGCAGGGAGGCGCCGGACGCGCCGCCCACCGTGGTGCGCCCATAGCGCTTCACGTCGGTATAGATCAGCCAGAACCTGCCGTCGGCATGGGTCAGGCACGGGGCCCAGACCCCGCAGCCGTCGGGCGCCCCCAGCATGTTCAGTTGGCTCGCCCGGGCCAGGGGCCTGGTCAGCAGCCGCCAGTTCACCAGATCGCGCGAATGGTGGATCTGGACGCCCGGGAACCACTCGAAGGTCGAGGTGGCGATGTAATAGTCCTCGCCGACCCGGACGATCGACGGATCGGGGTTGAAGCCTCGCAGGATCGGATTGTGGATCGTGGCTTGCGACATGGAACGCTCTACAGGGTCGGAACAGTGACGGGCTTGGCGGAGGCTGGGTCGCGGACCAGGATCCACAGCAGCGCCGCCCCCGCCAGGTCGAGCACGCCCAGGGCGACGAAGAACGGACTGTAGCCGACGCTGGCCACCAGGCCGCCGATCAGCAGCGAGAAGACCAGCACCCCCAGATTGGCGAAGAACCCGGCCATGCCGGCCACCGTCGCCACCTCGTTGCGGCGGAACAGGTCCGACGACATGGTGATCACTGTCACCGACAGGGTCTGGTGAGCGAAGCCGCCCAGGCACAGCAGGGCGATGGCGACATAGGGGCTCTCGACCCGGCCGACGAACATCATGCCGGTCATCAGCAGGGCGCCCAGGGTGAAGGCGCCGCGCCGGGCGTTGATCAGGCTGACGCCGCGCCTTTGCAGGAACAGCACGACCGCCGGGCCGAACAGGCAGCCGACGTCGGCCGCCACGAACGGCAGCCAGGCGAACAGGGCGATCTGCTTCAGCTCGAAATGGCGGACGGTGGTCAGGTACAGCGGGATCCAGAACGACAGCGTGCCCCAGGTGGGGTCGGCCAGGAACCTGGGCACGGCGATGCCCCAGAAATTGCGCCGCGCCAGCAGGCCGAGCATCGAGGGCCGGGTCCCGGCGTCCTCCAGATGCGCCTCCTGTCCTGAAGCGATCAGCTCGCGCTCGCTGTCGGACAGGGCCTTGTGGCGGTCGGGCGACTGGTAGGCGAAGAGCCACAGCAGCACCCAGGCCAAGCCCAGGGCGCCGGCCACCACGAAGGCGGCCCGCCAGTTCCAGACCAGGATCGACCAGGCCACCAGCGGCGGCGCCAGCACCGAGCCCATCGAGGCGCCGATGTTGTAGGCCCCGCCGGCCAGGCCGCGCTCGCGGGCCGGGAACCAGGTCGACACCGCCTTCATGCCCGCCGGATGCGCGCAGCCCTCGGCCACGCCCAGGGCCCCGCGCAAGCCCAGCAGGACCTGCCAGCTGCCGGCCAGTCCGTGGGCCATGGTGATCAGCGACCAGGCGGTGGCGAACAGGGCGAAGCCCAGCTTCAGGCCGATGGAGTCCAGCACATAGCCGCAGAACGGCTGCAGCATCACCCCCAGCTGGAAGGCGCCGGTGATCCAGGAATATTCCCGCGGGCCGATCTGCAGGTCGGCCAGCACCGTCGGGGCGGCGACCCCCAGGGTGCTGCGGGTCAGGTAGTTGATCACCGCGCCCAGCATCACCAGGCCGATCATCCACCAGCGAAGGTTCGGGATCTTGCGGCTCATGGCAGGGGTCCAGACCGGAGGCTCATCCGGCGTTCGCCCGCGCCCGGTCCAGCCGGGCCATGGCGTAGAAGATTAGCAGGCTGGTCACCAGCAGCACGGCCGCCAGGGCCAGCATCGGCGCCAGGTTGCTGCCTGTGGCGTCGCGCACCAGCGGCACCAGGTTCTGGGCGATGAAGCCGCCCAGATTGCCGATCGCGTTGATCGCCGCGATGCCGGCCGCCGCCCGCGGTCCGCTGAGGAAGCTGGGCGGCAGGCTCCAGAACACCGGCTGGGCCGAGAAGATGGCCGGCGCGGCGATGCACAGCATGGCGAACTTCAGGGCCGCGCCCGGCACGACCACGCTCAGGGTCAGGGCGGCCGCGCCCACCATGACCGGTCCGGCGATGTGCCAGGCGCTGGCGCCATGGCGGGCGGCGTGGCGCGGCACCAGCCACAGGGCCACGCCGACCAGAAGCCAGGGGATGACATTGATCAGCCCGTTGACGGTGTTGGAGACCCCGAACGACTTGACGATGGTCGGCAGCCAGTAGCTGAGGCCATAGGCGCCCAGCGGCATGCCGATATAGAGCCCCGCCAGCAGCAGCACGCGCGGGTCGAAGATCGCCTTCCAGGCGCCGCGATGGTCGTCGACCGCCCCGCCCCGCTCCGCATCCAGCACCGCGGCCAGCCAGGTTCTTTCGTCCTGCGGCAGCCAGCGGGCCTGGGCCGGGCCGTCCGGCAGCCGCCACAGCACATAGGGGGCCAGCAGCACGGCCGGGACGCCGGTGACCAGGAACACCCATTGCCAGCCCGCCAGGCCCAGGGTTCCGTCCAGGTCCAGCAGCAGGCCGCCCACGGCCGCGCCGACGGCGTTGGCCACGGCGCTGGCGATCATGAACAGGCCCACCATCCGCGCGCGGTGATGTTGCGGGTACCAGAGGGTCAGGACATAGAGCACGCCGGGAAAGAACCCGGCCTCGGTGACGCCGAGCAGGAAACGCAGGATGTAGAACATCGTGGCGTTCTGGGTGAAGCCCAGGGCCAGGGTGACCAGGCCCCAGGTGAACATGATCCGCGCGAACCAGACCCGCGCGCCCACCCGGGCCAGGATCAGGTTCGACGGCGCCTCGAACAGGAAATAGCCGATGAAGAACAACGAAGCGCCCAGGCCGTAGGCCGCCTCGGTGAGGCCCAGGGCATGAACCATGTCGAGCTTGGCGTAGGACACGTTCTGCCGATCGATATAGGCGATCAGGTACATCAGGCAGAACAGCGGCATCAGCCGCCGGGTCACCCGCCCGACCGTCGCGCGTTCCATGTCGGGGGACGGATCAGACATGCGAGGACCTCTCGGGGGCTTTCGCGCTCGTGGCGGCGCGCCGGGGCGGAGCGGTGGACTCGCGCTCGATCAGAACGTGACCCAGGACATAGTCGGCGGAGGCTTCGGAAGGCTCGGCCGAGCGCAAGGCGCGCATCAGCCGATCGAGGGCCACGGCCGCCATCTGCCGCACCGGCTGGCGCACCGTGGTCAGCGGCGGCCAGAGCGTGGTGGCCACGGTCGTGTCGTCGAACCCGACCACGGTGAGGTCGCGCGGCACGTCGAGATGTCGGCGATGGGCGACCGACACGGCCGCGGCGGCCATGTCGTCGTTGCTGGCGAAGATCGCGGTGGGCGGCGGGTCGGAATCGAGCAGCTGCTCGGCGGCCCCCAGGCCCGATTCGTAGGTGAAGGTTCCCTGGGCCAGGACGAGTTCCGCCCCCGGGACCGCGGCGATCGCCGCGCGCGCCCCCGCCAGGCGCTCGGCGCTGGCGGTCTGGTCGGGATTGCCGGCGATGAAGCCGATGCGCCGATGGCCCAGATCCAGCAGGCGCCGGGCCATGGCCTCGCTGGCCAGGCGGTCGTCGATGCGGACGCTGATCGCGTCGGCCGGCGGCCGGCCCGCGGCGACCACTGCGACGGGCAGGTCGGCGGCGCGGAGCAGGTCGAGCACGATCGCGGATTCGCCCAGGGGCGGCGCCAGGACCACGCCCTGGACGCCGGTCCCCAGCAACCGCCGCAGGTCCTCCGGCGCCGGGGCCTGGCCGTCTTCGCCCCGCACCAGGATCAGCCGCGCCCCGGCGCTGGTGGCTTCCTCGAACACGCCGATCAGGAAGTCGCTCATGAAGGCGGCGCTGGGGTTGGAATAGATCACCCCGATCCGCAATTCCCCGGCCATGACCAGGTTGCGGGCCGCCAGGTTGGGCTCGTAGTTCAGGTCGCGGATCGCCGCCAGCACCGCGGTGCGTGTCTCTTCCCGCACCTTGGCGCGATCATGGATCACCCGCGACACCGTCATGCGCGAGACGCCCGCCAGGCGGGCGACATCGACAATGGTGGCGCCTCGGGCGCGGTCTGGCCTGCTCAATGGATAACCTTCTTGCGTCCGCCGAAAGCGCGGCGGGGGCGTGTTGGCCGATCGTCCCCGCCGCGGCCCGGCATTTGAGCCGAACCGCCGCGGGGGCGCCAGGGCGGCGCTAGAAACTGTAGCGCAGGCCGACGTGGTAGAACCGTCCCAGCAGGTCATAGAGCGCCGGATTGGCGTCCAGGCCGGTATTGGTCTGCGGCGACGGGGTCGGATCGCGGTTCAGCAGGTTGTCGACCTTGCCGTAGAGCTGCAGGCCATTGCCGAACTTGTATGAGGCGCTGACGTCGACATAGGTCGCGCCGCTCATGTGGTTGTAGTCGATGGTCGGCCGGCTGGCGGTCGAGACAGGGCAGCTGCCGGCCTTGCATTCGACATACTGGGTGGTGGTGCCGCCGAAGGTGCCGTCGCTGAACCAGCGCTCCTGTACGCTGAAGGCGATGCGGTCGGTGTCCCAGGACTGGATGGCCAGGACCTTCCAGTCCGGCGTGGCGCCGGAGTTCTGGCCGGCCGAGTCGACGGCCACCGCCCCGGGAATGCCGGGGTTGGTGACGTACTTGTGGACGTTGGTGGCCAGGCCCCGGACGGTGAAGCGGCCGGGCACGCTGGGCAGCTCGAAGCGGTAGCTGCTCTCGATGTCGAAGCCGCTGGTCTTGATCGAAGCCAGGTTGAACGTCTGGGCGTTCACGAAGGCCGACGGCGGGTTGAGATTGAAAGCGCCGCAGAACTGGGTGAGGCCCTGGTAGCAGAAGTTGACGATCTGCTGAGCGCCCAGGCTGGAGATGCCGCCATTGAGGACGATGTTGTACCAGTCGACCGAAACGCTGAAACCCGGCAGCCATTTCGGGTTAGATAGGACCGCGCCGATGGTCACGTTCTTGGCGATTTCCGGCTTCAGGTCCGGGTTCCCCACCACGTTCTGCAGAACCGTCAGCGAGCCGCTGGAGGGCTGGCCGGCTGGGGGCGTGCCGTTCGAGGGAACGGTGAAGTTCGGCAGCGTGGTCGTCACCGGGGCGGCGAACAGTTCGGACAGGTTCGGCGCGCGGACGTCACGCGAAGTGACGGCCCGCAGGCGGACGCCATCGATCGGCGTGTCCCAGGTAGCCCCGACTTTCCAGGTATAGACGGTGCCGGAGGTGCTGTAGTCGGTCCAGCGGCCGGCCATGTTGAGGTTGGCCTTGCCCGCCGCGTCGGAGTTGATCAGCGGCAGGTTCACTTCGGCATAGGCTTCCTTCACCGAGTACTTGCCGGCGCCGGAGTGATAGTTGCCCGCGAACCAGTTGGCGCCCGAAGCGTTCAGGACCGGATCGGCCGGGTAGTCGGCGGTGTTGGGCGACTCCGTATTGCCGTCGCCGTAGGGGTCGCCCTTGACGTGGTACTGCTCCTTGCGCCACTCGCCGCCGAACGCCAGCGACACCGGACCGGCCCACAGCGAGAGGGGCTCGCCGCTGAAGTTGATGCTGGCGACGTCCTGCTTCTGCACCGAGTGCTGATAGGGGCCGTGCTCGGGCGTGATGTAGGCGAGCGCCGCATCACTAGGGACCTGGCCGCCGAAGATGTTGATCGGCACGCAGCCGTTGGCGCGCGCCACGGGATCGGCGCAGACGATCTGGCCGTTCACCGTCGTCGCCTGGACGGCCGCCCGATAGCGCGGCGTCAGCAGGATGTCGCGAACGTGGATGTCCGTCGTGTTCTCGCCGTGCTCGTAATAGGCGTCGTAGCGCCATTCCTTGCCCAGGGCGTTGAACTTGCCGTCGGCGCCGATCACGCCGCGGTACTGGGTCCGCCTCGGGTGCACCGAGATGTTGCGCGGCAGCAGGGCGTTGCTGGTGCCGAAGGTGAAGCTGGTGATGCCATTGGCGGCGCAGGCCGCGACGACCGAGGCCGGCAGGAACGGGTTCGAGCATGACATCGTCAGGCCGGTGGTGGCCGCGCCCGGATTGGGCTGGTTGGAGCTCTCGACACGGGCGGCGTTGAAGGTCGCGTAGATCTCGTTGTCAGCGTTCAGGTCGTAGCCGATGCGGCCGTAGCTGCCCATCCGCTTGATCCTGGACTGCAACGAGGTGCCGACGCCGACATTGCCCGACAGGTCGCCGCCGACGCAGAAGCCGCCGTTCGAATAGCAGCCGATCACCGCGCCGTTGGCGGCCTTGGACGGCACGCCGTTGGAACCGTACTGGAATTGGAACGGGTTGCCGGCCTGGTCGAAGGCGGTGCCTTGCAGCGGGCCGGCGCTGATCAGGCCGTACTTGGTGTACTGATAGGCCTGGGCGTGCTCGCGGTAGAGGTACTGCGGCGAGCCGTCGTTGGTGACGCCGCGATTGATCAGGGTCGCGGTGGTGTACCAGTCGCGGCTGCCGGGCGCATCCTCGCCGAAGCCGCCGGCGGGAACGCCTTCTTCCCAGTCGTATTCGCCGCTGACCTGCACGTGCAGGCGGTCGTCCATGAAGTTCTTGCCGGCCGCGATCTGGCCCAGCCACTGGTGGTTGTCGCCATAGGTCGTGACGCCGGCCAGGACGTTGGTCTTCAGGCCCACGAACCGCTTGTTGGTGATGAAGTTGACGACGCCGCCGACCGCGTCGGAGCCGTACGAGGCCGAGGCGCCGCCCGTCACCACGTCGACCCGTTCGACCAGCAGCTGCGGGAACATGCTGATGTCGGGAACGCCCGTGACGTTGGCCGGGACGACCCGCTGGCCGTCCAGCAGGGTCAGGGTCCGAATGGTGCCCAGGCCGCGCAGCGAGAACGAGCTGAGGCCCTGCTGGCCGCTTGAGGTGCTGAACGTGCCCGTGGTGGCGCCGCTCGAGCCCTGCAGCGACGGCAGCTGGGTGATGGCGGTGAAGATGTTCGGCTGGGCGGCTCGCTCCAGGTCGGCCTGGCTCAGAGCTTGGGTCGGCGTGGGCGCAGTGAATCCGACGGACCGGATCCGCGAGCCGGTGACCACGACCTCGGACACGGTCGGGGGCTCCGACGCCGGCGCCGGGGCGGGGGCTGGCGTCGTCTGGGCGCTGGCCGCTCCCGCCGACACGATCATCGCCACCGCACTGGTCGCGAACAACACGCTCAAAAAGGGCGATCCCGCTCGCGTCCGACCTGAAGCACTCATCCTGCATCCTCCCGCTTTTCGTTGAGTCCATCGGCGATGGCCTGGCGCGAAGTTGTCAGACCCGGGCGCGACGAACCATTACGACCATGGTCGTACGTCGATCGCCGACCGGCGCCTCACGGCGTCACCGCATAGAGCGTGTGGTGGGTCAGGGCGAACAGCGTGCGCCGGTCCGGGCCGCCGAAGATCAGTTGCAGCGGTCGCTCAGGCAGGTCGATGCGCCCGGCCGGCTGGCCGTCGGCGCCGTACTTGAAGATCTGGCCGTTAGCGACGAACACCTGTCCCTGGCTGTCGACCGCGACGCTCTCTCCGCCCCGGTTGGCGAACACCTGCAGGTCGGTCAAGGCGCCGCCGGGACCGACCTTGCCGCTGTAGGTCTTGCCCTCGGACCCGTTGCTGACGAACACCCGCTCGCCGAGCCCGGCCCCGATCAGGCCATGGGCCTGCAGGGTGTCGGACCAGCGCCAGCCGACATGGTCGGGGGGGCCCTGCTGAAACACCCGGAAGGCCGGCAGGACGAGACTGCCGTCCGGCGAGGCGTATTCCATGGCCTTGGGCGCGCCGGCGTCGCGGGCGAACATTTCGGCCAGGGTGGTGAAGTGGTCGGTCGACGGATCGTACTGATCCCTGAACTCGCCGTTGTTCCACCAGTTGACCGGCAGCAGAGTCCTGGCGCCCGGATGCGGCGCCGACGGGGTCGCCGCGATGGTCGTCAGCTGATCTTTGGGCCCGTCCGGATCGATCGAATAGACCGTTCCCTCCGGACCGAAGGAGGACAGCACCAGGAGCTTGCCGGAGCGGTCGACCGCCAGGTTGACGGGATCCAGCGCGTTATCGCGCACCACTTCCAGCCCGCGCGCCGACGTCCAGCGATAGATCCGCTGGAAGCGACGCTCGACGAAGTAGAGCGCGCCGTCCGCCCCCACCGCCGCGCCCGAAATCGACCAGAAGCCGCCGGCCAGCGCCTCGATCCTGGCCGCCGTCGGCGACGGGGGAACCGGCGCCGCCTTGGCCGGGATGTCGAGCACGGCGAACTCGCGCTCGCGGGTCTCCAGCCGCCGGGTCTCGTCGACGATGGCGTTCTCGAACGGGAACTTGCTGGCCCGCAGGAAGGTGCCGCAGCCCTTGGCGTCGCAGGTGGCGTAGCCGCTTTCGGCGTTGACGTGGACGTTGCGGAACCGGATGTCGGACGAATTGAACAGCCGCACCGCCGTCCTGGCCGGATGGTAGCTGCGCGTCACCCGATAGGCGTGATAGTTGGCGAACAGGATGTTGCGCGAGTTCCGCACCTCCAGCGACACCGCGTCCGGACCGTCGCCGACCTCCTGCTCGGTCTGCGGGGCCAGGAATTCCCAGTTCTCGACATTGTCGAGCACGAACTCGTTGCGCACGTGGTGCTCGACCGACATCTCGTAGACATAGCCCGGGGTGCGGGTGTCGGTGACGTAGAAGCCGGCCTGGGCGAAGGTGTTGGGGCTCCAGACATTGGCGAAGGTGCCGCCGCCGCCGTCGGTCACCCAGAGGCTGGGATACTGGGCGTCCCAGCGGTTGTCGGCCACCGGGTCGCCGCTTCGGACGCTGGCCGCGCCCAGCGGCTTGCCGTCCATGGTCGGCGTGCCGCCGCCGCCCATGATCTTGACGTCCTCCATCAGCGAACCCTCGCCCGACCGCCAGAGCACGGCCGCGGCGCGGGGATTGATGCGGCCGGTGAACAGCCCGATCCCCGACAGGATGTTGTCGCCGCCCCGCGGCGTCTCGATGATCGGCGCGACCGCGCCGACCCCGGCGTGGCGGGGATTGTTGTCGGGCAGGACCAACTGGGTCAGGGCCGGGTGCAGGCCCAGCAGCACGGTGTCAGGCTTCAGCCGCAGCGTGTCGGTGACCTTGTAGAAGCCGATCGGCAGGTAGAGCACGCGGTGGCTGTCGATCGCCGCCTGCAGCGCGGCGGTGTCGTCGGTCTCGCCGTCGCCCTTGACGCCGAGCGTCTTGACATTGGTCCAGCCGCTGACCGGCGGCAGCGGGCGGATGGCCGGCGCCCCGGCCGCCGGCGGCCGGGGCAGCGCGGTGATGTCGGCCTTGGTCTCATAGACGCCGATCTGGCCCTGGCCGGGCAGCGTCAGCCCGTAGGTGAAGGAGGCCACCCGGTAGTCGCGGCCCTTGCCCGGCACGGTCTTGCCGCTGTCGCGGAAGCGGGCGAACACCGGCGTGTTGGAGGCCACGGCGTTGTCGAAGCCCATCTGGGTGAAGACATTGTCCTCGTTGGAGATGACGACGGCGGCCTTCGAGACGTTCTCGAAGCGCACGTTCTTGCCCCACAGCGAGTCGCTGTAGCCGCGATCGATCTCGATGCCGACCGGCGTATTGCGCATGGCCACATTGACCAGGGTTAGGTCGACCTCGTGCTCGCGGATCGCCGCGTCGCTCTGGCCGTCGAAGCTGGAGTCCAGCAGGGTGAACTGCCAGGCCGGCGAGGTCTTTTCGGTGACGATCCCATAGCGGCCGCCGTGGAAGTGGACGTCCTCCATGACGTTGCCGGCCTGGTAGACCCCGGCGAAGGCTGAGCCCAGGCGGAAGTCCATGTGGCTGAGGAAGGCGTGCTGGGCCATGCGGAACCGCACCGCCGCCGCGGCCGGATTGCCGGCCCCGATCTCGACGTCGACATTGCTCAGCGCCGAATAGAAGGTTCCGGAATTGGCGTCGCGCACGCTGTTGGTGGCGGGCACCACGGTCGGCACCGGCACGGGAATGCGGCCGACGTTATATTGGTCGCCGCCGGTGAACACGATCATCGTGCCCACGCCCTTCTGGAACCCGGGGGTGTTCGGGCCGAGCACGAAGACCGGCCGCTGGGCGCCGACCCCGAAAATGCGCACGCCGGGCGGCACCAGGAGACTGCGGGTCAGGCGATAGCGGCCCGACGGCAGGAACACCAGACCATGACCGGTTTTGTCGCGGGCGTCGTCGATGGCGCGCTGGACGGCCTCGGTGTCGTCCGCCCGGCCGTCGCCGACGCCCTGCACGCGGACGGCGCGCGGATCATCGGGGGCGGTGAGAAGAACCGATGGACTGGCGGCCATCGCCGCAGACATGGATGCGGACGCGGACGCCAGGATCACCGCCGCCAGGAGGACTACTCTCATGCCGTTTCCCTGCGCTTATTCAACTACGGATAAGGCGCGGAAA
This sequence comes from Caulobacter sp. LARHSG274, assembly GCF_052871235.1. Classification (NCBI taxonomy): domain Bacteria; kingdom Pseudomonadati; phylum Pseudomonadota; class Alphaproteobacteria; order Caulobacterales; family Caulobacteraceae; genus Caulobacter; species Caulobacter sp. LARHSG274. The sequence continues at coordinate 81,426 of NZ_JBIXJO010000016.1, forward strand.
GCGCGTCGCCATCCGCGACCAAGGTCGTAGTTGTCGCGGCCTTTTCCGTTGCCCGGCCGCCGTCGCCTGGGGTCAGGGCATCAGCCGCTTTCGCCCCTGCGACAGGTGCCAGCGCATGGCCAGGGCGGCGCCGTCCCCGTCCTGGGCGCGGATCGCTTCGACGATCATCTCGTGCTCGCGCATCATCTCGCCGATGGCGTCCGGCGGCCTCGAGCGCGAAATGCCCACGCCCGCCCGCATGATCCGGTCGACGTCCGCCTGCAGCGCATCGAAGGCGACCAGGAAGGCGGGATTGGCTGTGGCCTGCACGATGCGGCGATGGAGCTCCATGTCCTCGACATGGGCCGGGGCGTTGGACAGCAGAGCCGCACGCAGTTGTAGCAGGCCCTCCTCGATGCTGGCCATCTCCTCGGCCGACCGCCGCGCCGCCGCCAGCCGCGCCGCCTCGGCCTCGAGCACGAAACGCACCTCGTAGCTTCCGAGCGTGGACGGCAGGTCCGACAGGGGCATGTAGGCGCTCAGCTTGTCCGACGGGCGGTTCTTGACGAACGACCCCGCCCCGCGCCGCGCCTCGGTGATGCCGTCCGCCGCCAGCCGGACCAGCGCCTCGCGGACCACGGTGCGCGACATCCCGAAGATCTCGGCCAGGCGGGCCTCGGACGGCAGGCGATCGCCGACCGCCAGGCCGTCGGCGTTGATCATCTCGACGATGCCGGTATAGGCCCGGTCGGCCAGGCGGCCTTCGCTCATTCCCGGTCTCCCCTTCGACGGGCGTCACCATCGCGCCGTTCGCGCCGGATAGAAAGCGGCCGCCGACCTGTCCACAAGACATGCCGACGCCGCCAAACCTGTATGACAGGTTTTGACACGGAGTTCCGAGCGGCGCAATGTTCACGCTCACATCGTCCAAATCACTTGAACTTGTCCAACAGATAGCGCTAACATGTCTAACCGGATCGGCCGACCAGCATCGGCGGACAAAACGAACGGACGCCGCATCGTCGAACGACGGGCGCGCAGGGACGAAGCAGAGGGGTTCAGCCATGACCACGACGGAAGGCCGGGTTATCGACCGCGATCTGAAGGCGGCGTTTGAGGAGCTCACGCCGACCCAGATGAAGGTCCTGGAAGGCGTCAATTCGGGGCGGCTCAACAAGCAGATCGCCTTCGACCTCGGCATCGCCGAGGCCACGGTCAAGGCCCACATGACCGCCTTGATGCGCAAACTCAATGTTCACAACCGCACCCAGGCCGCCATCGCCGCCCAGGCCCTGGCGCACGGACTGCGGTCCGCCGCCCGCTAGCTAGCCGCCGAACCGCGGGCGGATTTTCGTCCGCTTAGGTCTGGCCCGGCAAGGCCAGCGCCAGAGCCTCGGCGACCCGGCCGACCTGGGCGGCCGTGAGATCGATCGCGAAGGGCAGGCCGATCGTCGAGCGGGCCAGGCGCTCGGTGTTGGGCAGGCGGTCGCGCGGGCAGTCGGCGAAGACCGCGCCGAGGTGACAGCCCTCGCCCCACCAGCGGCGGGTGTCGACGCCTTCGGCCCGCAGGACCGTCTCGACCGTGTCGGCCGTTCCGTCGGGCAGGCCGACGACGCAGACGCTGGTCGTCCATCGCGCGCCCCAGCCGGACTGGAAACGCACCTGCGGAACCGCGGCCACGGCCCCCCGCAGAGCCTGGGCGGCCATGAACCAACGCAGGCGGTCGGCCGGCCAGCCGTCCAGGGCGGCCAGGCCAACGGCGGCGGCGTATTCGCTGAGCTTGGCGTTGGTGGCCACGCACAGCGCCTCACGGGTCCCGTCGAAGCCGAAGCTGGTGAGCCGCCGCACCTGCCTGGCCAGGTCGGGGTCGCGGGTGGCCAGGAAGCCGCCTTCGCCCAGGCCCATGACCTTGGTGGCGTGCAGGCTGACCACGATCGGCAGGCTGGCGTCGCTGGCGGCGTCGAAGGCGGCGGCGGCGTCGACCAGCACCCGCACGGCCGTGTCGTCCTGGAAGGCCCGCCAGGCGTCCAGGTCGGGCATATGGCCGAACGCCGCGACGGGAATGACCGCCGAAACCGGTCCTGGCGCATGGGCCAGCCGCTCGCGGACGGCGGCGGGGTCGAGCATCCAGGTCTCGGCGTCGACATCGACGAACCAGGGGATGAGCCCAGCCTGGCGCACGGCGTGGGCGGTGGCCACGAAGGTCCAGGACGGCGTCGCGCACAGCGAGCCGGCCGGCAGGTCCATGGCCTTCAGGGCCAGGGTCAGGGCCTGGGTGGCGTTGACGGTGGTGACCACCTGGGCGCCGTCGCCGAAGCGATGCGCCAGGCGCGCCTCCAGTTCCATCAGCAGCGGCCCGAAGTTCGAGTACCAGCGCGCCGCGTCGATGCGCTGCAGATAGGGCAGGATCGCCTCGGCCGTCGGCAGGCGCGGACGGGCCACCTGGACGGTCCGCCGCGCGGCCGTTTCGGCCAAGGGCGTGCGAATGGCGCTAGTGCGAGTCAACCGACTTCCCCCTCCGACGAAAGCGGAGCCTGTCGCCAATAGGGTTAACACAATCCTTAACGTTCCGGGCCCGGACGGGCGGAAGCCTTGACCAACAAGGGTGTTGCGCCAAATTGCGACCTATTGTCCCGTGCGTCGGCCGCGGTCGGCGTCGGCTTTCGTTAAGCGTGTCGCGCTTTAGAGTCGGCCCGTGTCCTGGACGAACGATTCGAAAGGTTCCGCATGAGCGCCCCGCAACGCGAGCCGGCTGGTCATCCCGCGGTCGGCGACTTCATCGCGCACGGCTACCACGTGTTCGACGGCGGGGTGGACGCTGGGGCGGCGGGCGAGCTGCTGGCCAGGATCCGGGCCCTGCGGACCTTCGACGCCGATCTCTTCCTGTCCGAGGCCGAGTTCGACGCCGATCCGCGCTATGTCGGCGTCAATCCCGCCCCCGGCCGCAACCTGCTGGAACGCTTCGAGGACGACCTGGCCTTCGTCGAGAAGGACCCGGCGATCGTCGCGGCCGTCAGCAGCCTGCTGGGCGACGACTACGAGATCCTGCTCAAGAAGCTGGTCTGCGGCGTGCCCGCCAGCATCGTGCCCGACTGGCTGAAGGCGCGCATCCACGGCAATCCCGTCAACAATCTGGGCGCCTATGTGAAGGCCCCGTACCGCGACATCACCTATTTCTACGGCATCGACTTCCACCAGGACCTGATCGACTACAAGGACCGCGAAGCCGACTTCATCACCCTCTACATCTACCTGCACGACGTGGGCGCGCACGACGCCCCGCTGTTCCTGCTGGAGGACAGCCACAGGCTGGGCGGGACCCTGTTCCCGCACGACCTGACGCGCACCGCCGACGGCTGGACCTATCGCGACGGCCGGGGCGGCCAGGTCGAGACCCGCCAGCACCTGCTGACCGGCCCGGCCGGCTATGCGGCCATGTGGCACGCCTGCACCCTGCACGGCACCCAACCGGACGCCGCCGACAACGAGCGCCTGTCGCTGCGCTACCTGATCGCCCGCAAGCCGGGCCGCCAGGGCGGGGGGATCGACGTGGTCAACGCCGCCCTGAACGGTCCGCTCAGCCTGGACGCCACCCGCAAGGACCTGGACGCGCGCGGCGCGGCGGTGATCAAGGCCAACAGCGTCAACAAGGCTTAGGGGCGGTGCAATGACCCAGGTGTCGCTGAGGGCGGTGCGGGAAGACGATCGGGCCAGGCTGCTGGCCTGGCGCAATGATCCGGCGGTGTCGGCCTATATGTACGGCGACCACGTCATCGGCCAGGACGAGCACGACCGCTGGTTCGACGGCATGGCCGGCTCGGACCGCGCGGCCTACTGGGTGATCGAGGTCGACGGCGCGCCGGTGGGCCTGGCCAACCTGGCCGATATCGACCGCAAGAACCGGCGCTGCGCCTGGGCCTATTATCTGGCCAGCCCTTCGGTGCGCGGCCTGGGCGTGGGCTCCTATGTCGAGTTCTGGATGATCGAGCACGTCTTCGGCGGGCTGGGCCTGGAAAAGCTGTGGTGCGAGGTTTTGCTGTCGAACGAAGCGGTGTGGAAGCTGCACATGACCTACGGCTTCCAGCGCGAGGCCCTGTTCCGCCACCATGTGATCAAGGGCGGCGTCCCGCTGGACGTGGTCGGCCTGGGCCTGCTGGCGGCCGACTGGCCGGCCCTGCGTCCGGCCCTGGCCGAGCGGCTGCGGGCCAAGGGGTTTTCGATCGCCGACTGAGCCGCGGCGGCGGGCTCGGACGCCATGGTTAATTCGGCTTTAAGCATAGTTGGCCACCCTCTCGGACAGGCCTGGTTCGACGGGTCGGATCGGGGCGAAACCGGGTGCGGACGGCCAAAATCAGGGCGATAGCCAGTCATCTGCCGGAGGGGCGGCTCTCCAACGACGACCTGGCGCGCCTGTATCCCGACTGGCCGGCGAGCAAGATCCTCGAAAAGACCGGCATCCGGGAGCGACGGATCGCCGCGCCCGGCGAGACGGCCGGCGACCTGGCCTTCGCCGCCGCCCGCGCGCTGTTAGACCGCGAGGGGATCGACCCGGCCAGCCTCGACTTCCTGCTGCTCTGCACCCAGGCGCCGGACTACGTGCTGCCGACCACCGCCTGCGTGCTGCAGCAGCGGCTGGGCCTGCCGACCACCGCCGGGGCGCTGGACTTCAATCTCGGCTGCTCGGGTTTCGTCTACGGCCTGTCCCTGGCCAAGGCCCTGATCGAGAGCGGCCAGGCCCGGCGCGTGCTGCTGCTGACCGCCGACACCTATTCGAAGTTCATCCATCCGATGGACAAGAGCGTGCGCACCCTGTTCGGCGACGGGGCTGCCGCCACCCTGGTCGAGGCCGTGGAGGCGGACGCGCCGGCCATCGATCCGGTGGTGTTCGGCACCGATGGGGCGGGGGCCGAGAACCTGATCGTGCCGGCCGGGGGCTTCCGCCGCCCGCGCGACGCGGCCAGCGCGGCCGAGACGATCGACGCCTCCGGCAATGTCCGCTCGGCCGAGCACCTCTACATGAACGGCCCGGCGATCATGACCTTCACCCTGAAGACCGTGCCGGCCGCCATCGCCCAGGTCCTGGACCGCAGCGGGCGGACGATGGAGGACCACGACCTCTTCGTCTTCCACCAGGCCAACGCCTTCATGCTGGAACGGCTGCGCCAGAAACTGGCGATCCCGGCCGACCGGTTCGTGATCCGCATGGAGGCCTGCGGCAACACCGTTTCCTCCACCATTCCCATCGCCCTCGAACCCCTGCTGAACGCGGCCGCTCCGCCGCGCCGCGCTCTGCTGGTCGGCTTCGGGGTCGGCTATTCCTGGGCGGCGACCAGCGTCGTCCTCTGACGGAGAACCATCATGAGCGCCTTCTATGCCGGTCTGGCCGAGATCTTCGAGATCGACACGGCCGAGATCACCCCCGACCTCGAACTGGCGGCCTACAACTGGGATTCGCTGGCCGTCGTCTCGACCATCGCCCTGATCGACGAGGTCTATGGCGAGCTGGTCGACGGCGCGGCCCTGGCCAAGTGCGTGGTGGTCAGCGACATCCAGGCCCTCATCCCCGCCGCCCAGGCGGCGTGATGAGCGCGGCGGTCGGTTCAGCGGCCGGGCAGGGCGGCTTCGCCGTCGGCGGCGTAGCCCTGCGCGGCGTGGTCTCGGCCGTTCCCGGCCAGCCCATCGACAATGCGCGTTTCGTCGAGCGCTTCGGCGAGCAGGCGGTGAACGACGTCGTCAAGATGATCGGGGTCGAGGCGCGGCACTGGGCGCGTCCCGGCCAGACGACCGCCGACCTGTGCCTGGACGCAGCCCGAGTGCTGCTGGAGCGGCTGGACTGGGCGGCCGAAAGCGTCGACGCCCTGGTCTTCGTCTCCCAGACCCCCGACCACCGCCTGCCCGCCACCGCCTGCATCCTGCACGGCCGCCTGGGGCTGGCGCCCGGCTGCCAGGCCTTCGACGTGAGCCTGGGCTGCTCGGGCTACACCTACGGCCTGTGGCTGGCCGCGGCGATGATCAACGCCGGCTGCCGGCGCGTGCTGCTGCTGGCCGGCGAGACCAGCAGCCGGCTGGTCGACCCGTCCGACCGCGGCACCGCCATCCTGTTCGGCGACGCCGGCACCGCCTCGGGCCTGGAGGCCGCGCCCGGCGCGCCGCCGATCCATTTCCGACTGGGCACGGACGGCTCGGGGGCCGGCGCCCTGATCGTGCCCGAGGGCGGCTTCCGCACGCCCGTCCCCGATCCCGACCGGCCGGAGGGCCTCGACCCCACGCGCCTCCACATGGACGGCGGCGAGGTGTTCACCTTCACGCTGCGGGCCGTGCCCAGGCTGATCAAGGACACCCTGGCCGACGCCGGCGTCGAGGGCGACAGCGTCGACGCCTATCTGCTGCACCAGGCCAACCGCTTCATGCTGCGCCACATCGCCAAGAAGATCGGCGCCACCGAGGCCCAGACCCCGATCAACATCGACCGCTACGGCAACACCAGCTCGGCCACCCTGCCCCTGCTGCTGACCACCGACCTGGCCGAGCGCGTCACCCGCGCATCCAGCCGGATGATGCTGGTCGGCTTCGGGGTCGGCCTGTCCTGGGGCTCGGCCCTGATGGAGTTGGAACCGCTGACCTGCGCGGAGACCATCGTCGCATGATCTTCGCCCCCGACGCCCTGGCCGGGCGGACCATCCTCGTCACCGGCGCCTCCTCGGGCCTGGGCCGCGCCACCGCCCAGCTGGCGGCGCGCTGCGGCGCCCGGGTGATCGCCACGGGCCGGGACGCCGCGCGCCTGGAGGCCACCATCGCCGACCTGGCCGGAGACGGCCATCGGGCCTTCGCGGCGGTGCTGTCCGACGCCGACGAGACCGCCGACGCGATCTCGACCGCCGCGGCCGAGGCCGGCGGCCTGGACGGCGCCTTCCACGCCGCCGGGGTCGAGCTGATCCTGCCGGTCCGCCTGACCAAGACCCGCAATCTCGACGAGGTGTTCGGGGCGGCGGTCAACGGCGCCATGGGCCTGGCCCGCGCCGCCGGCAAGACCGGGACCCTCAAGCCCGGCGCCTCGATCGTCTTCATGTCGTCGGCCGCCGCCTCGCGCGGCCGTCCGGGCATGGTGGCCTATTCGGCGGCCAAGGCGGCGGTCGAGGGCCTGACCCGATCCCTGGCCTGCGAGCTGGCCCCCAAGTCGGTTCGCGTGAACGCCATCGCCGCCGGCGGGGTCGAGACCGAGATGCACGGCCGCCTGGCCCGAGGACTGTCGGAAGCCGGCATGGCGGACTATGAACGCCAGCACCTGCTGGGCTTCGGCGCGCCGGCCGACGTGGCCAACGCGGCGGTGTTCCTGCTGTCGCCCGCCAGCCGCTGGGTGACCGGCGCGGTCTGGACGGTGGACGGCGGCTATCTGGCCAGCTGAAGGGGGACGCCATGACCGACTATGTGCTGGTGGGCGGCGGGGCCTTCGCCCGCGAGATCTTCGACTGGTTCGCCCCGGGCCTGGAGGCCGGCGACCGCTTCAGCGGCTATCTCGACGACGGCGACCAGCCGTTCAGGGCCTTCGGCCGCGACCTGCCCCAGCTGGGCGACACCCATGGCTTCAAGCCCGGTCCCGAAACCCTGCTGGTGATGGCGGTCGGCGACCCCGACGGCAAGCAGACCCTGGCCGAGCGCCTGACCGCCCAGGGCGGACGCTTCGCCACCCTGCTGCACCCCCGCGCCTGGATCTCGGCCTCGGCCCGGCTCGGCCAGGGGGTGGTGGTGGGACCGTTCGCCGACGTCTCGGCCGACGCGCGCGGCGGCGACTACGTCACCCTCAACGCCTATGCCAGCATCGGCCACGACGCCCAGGTCGGCGACTTCTCGACGCTCAGCGGCTATGTCGACCTGATGGGCGGGGTCAAGGTCGGTCGCGTCGCCTTCCTCGGCTCCGGGGCGCGGGTCCTGCCGGGGGTGTCGGTCGGCGACGGCTGCATGATCGGCGCCGGCGCGGTGGTGGTGCGCAAGGCCCCCGACGGCGCCACGCTCTACGCCGCCCCGGCCCGCCGACTGTGACGCCCGCCCTGCCCCGCCTGGACGACCGGCTGCTGACCGACTTCTGGCACCTGGTCGCCCATCGCGCCGAACTGGCCGAGCCCGGCGCCTGGCTGCGCCTGGACTGGCCCGGCGGCGACCTGGCCCTGTTCAACGACGAGGGCGAGATCCTGGCCTTCGACAATGTCTGCCCGCACCGCGGCGCCCGCTATTTCACCGGCGATCATGGGGTCGGGCGTGTAGTCTGCCCCTATCATGGCTGGGCCTATCGCGCCGGCCAACTGCGGGTGGCCCAGCGCGCCAGTTTCGACGAGGCCGAGCTGGCCGGGATTGGGCTGCGCACCTTCCGCACCGCCTGGTGCGGCGACTTCCTGTTCGTCGGCCTGGCCCCGGTGGAAAGCCTCGACGCCCAGCTGGGCGAGGCCTTCGCCGACCTTGAGCGCGCCTCGCGGCGCATCACGGCCCGCCGCGACTTCAACGCCTTCCCCTTCCAAGCCCACTGGCGGGTCGGGGTCGAGAACGCGCTGGAGGGCTACCACGTCAATCCGATCCATCCGCAGACCCTGGCCCCGCTGGGCCTGATCGACGACCGCATCGACTACCAGGGCCGCAACATCGGCTACCTGGCCCGCATCGGCCAGGCTCGCACCGCCAAGGGCCTGTCGGTGATGAAGCGGTTCTTCGAGGTCGACGAGGCCTATGAAGGCTATTGGTCGCTGTACGTCTTTCCGTTCGCCATGGTCTCCTCGACCTTCGGCTACTCCTACGCCCTGCAGACCTATTTCCCGTCGGCGCTCCCCAACCAGGCGCATTTCTGCAGCCGGCTGCTGACCTCCCGCGTCAAGCCCGGGGCCGAGACGGCGGTCGAGGGGTTCTTCGAGTCCAGCGCCCAGGTCAATCGCCGGATCTTCGAGGAGGACCACGCGATCTGCGCGCGGGTCAGCCCCAGCTACGACATGACGCGGCCCGGCCGGGTGTTCGCGCGGTCCGAGGAACGGGTCCGGCGGTTGCACGCCATTCTGACGGCGCTGGCCAGCTAGGCCTTCACCCGCCAGAGTTCGAACATCTCGCGATAGGCCTGCTCCATCATCCGCGCCACGCCCGCCTCGTCGCGGTAGGGCGCGGCGGCGAAGCCGGCGGCGGCGCGGTCGCGCAGGGCCTGCAGGCCGGCCGGCGAGGCCGAGACCTCGATCGCCTTGGCGACATAGTCGTCCCAGCTGTCGGTCACCAGGTCGGGCAGGCCCGCCTCCGTGACGATCGCCACGCCCGTGCGGCTGTAGAAGGTCTCGCCGCGCAGAGCCAGGACCGGCACGCCGCGCGACAGGGCCTCCAGCGAGGTGGTGCCGCCCTGGCAGGGCGAGGTGTCGAGCGCCAGGTCGACCAGGCCGAAGGCGTTCTCATAGGCCTCGCCCTTGGTGTGGCCGTCGAAGACCAGGCGATCCATGTCGACGCCGTGGGCGGCGAAGCGCGCCGCCATGACCCGGGCCAGCACGTGGTCCTCGTAATAACGGTACTTGAGCAGCAGCCGCGATCCGGGCCGGCCCTTCAGGATCCGCGCCCAGGCGGCCACGGTTTCGTCGCTGATCTTGGCCGGATTGGTGAAGCTGCCGAAGGTGACCTGGCCGCTGGCCAGGGATGGGGCGGGCGAGACGCGGGCCTGCGGATCGGGCCGGAACGGCGCGGAGATCCGCGGCACGGTCCAGACCGTCTCGGTGAACAGCTCGGCCATTCCGGGCGTCGGCACGGAATCGGCGTGCAGCGCATAGTCCATGTTCGAAAGGCCGGTGGTTTGCTGGTAGTTCAGCCAGGTGACCTGGACGGGCGCGGCGCGGCGGCCGAACACCGGCAGGCGATTGCCCGGATTGTGCCCCCAGACGTCGACCAGCACGTCGATGCGATCCTTGCGGATCAGGGCGGCGGCGTCCTGGTCCGACAGCGCGCCGATGGCGCGCACGGTCACCGGCTGGGCCCACTCGGTCTCGCCTGCCGCCTCGGCCGGATAGAGGAAGACCTCGACCTGCTGGCGATCGTGGCTCTCGATCAGCGGCACGACGAACTGGCGAGCCTGGAGCTGGACGAAGCTGGGCGAGACATAGCCGATCCGCAGCTTGCGGCCCGGCTCGCGGCTGTTCTTCAAGGCCGGCGCCGGGCCCTTGTCCTCGTAAAGCCGGCCCCATTCGCGCGCCTCGGCGGCGTGGCGCCGGACCCCGTCGTTCACGAAGAACAGCGAGAACAGCAGGAACTCGTGCGCCTGGGCGGTGGTGCGGTCGCTCTCGGTCACCGCGCGGAAGACCAGGGCGGCTTCCTCGGCCCGGCCCTGGTGGTGCAGGCACAGGCCGTAGGTGAACAGCGCCTGCATGTCCGGATGGCCGGCGCTGATGGCCAGGCTCAGCGCCACGCCGGCGGTGGCGATCGCATTGGCGTCATAGAGCATCTGCGCCACGGCGACGGCGTATTCCGGGTCCTTGGTCAGGCGCTGGACGTCGCCGCCGAAGCCGCGGATCAGGGCGAAGGCGTGCAGCAGTCGCGCGTCGTTCAGCGCCCCGTCGGCCTCCTCGGCCTGGCCGGCGCCGAGGGCGGCCGAGGCCAGCCAGTAGCGCAGCTCGTGCTTGGACGGTTCGGCCGCAACCAGCGCCCGCATCAGCGGGAGCGCCCCGGCGGCGTCGCCGGCCATCAGCAAGGCCTTGGCGGCGGTCAGGTCCTGGCCGGCGTTCGGAGGGGTCGGCAGGCCGGACATGGAAGGCTCGCATCGGTTGGAAATCGAGGCCGATAACGCCGGCATTAGGGTTAATGCGCCGCTAAGAAACGCCGGCGGACTCGACCTTAACGATCATGATCGCGGCTCCGAGATCATCGGCCGGTTTGGGCCGCCGTAGCCAAGGGAACAAGGCACGGCTTCGGCGATGACGATAACCATCGTCGTTCTCGATGTTGCGAGCGGGCAAGGTGCGGGGACAGCTTGGCGACGACTCGGACGAAGCGTCGTTTGCGAGGGTTCGACCGGGGCGCGCGCCCCAAGGCGCCTCATGCACCCTCTTTCGATTTCTCGCAGAACGTGCAGTAAATTAGTGACCGGTTCTGGAGTTGCCGCCATGTGGCGAAGCAAGGCAATCATTATAGTGCTCGTCGCTTCGCTTGTTAGTTTCACGGGTGGATTTGTCCTGCGGCCGGTCATTGCGCCGACGCAGCAGACAGCCCCCGGCGCCATCTCGTCCCCCATCGCTGCGGCGCCAAGCCAAGCGCGGGGCGCGCAATATTTCGTCGCGCATGTTGACGAGGCGCGTCAGGTTGTCGCCGGATGCCGAGACGGCTCGGTGCGGGGCGGCGAATGCGCCACGGCCGAGGAGGCAATCATCAGGATCGAGGCTCAGGAGCGCACCAAGCGGTTCTTGGGCAACTGACACCGGCCCGTCCGCTTGATCCATTGTGTAGATCGGTTGCGCAGAAGCCCCGCGCGTTCAGAGACACTTAGATCCCGATCGTGGTCGGGATTGCGTAGATTGCCTGTGTAGCAATCGTCGAAAAATGGTCGCCCAGACGGTGAACCGCAACGTTTTCAACGATGTCAGGAAAGATGGCGCGCAGATACGGATGCTGCGGAGAACTATGAGTGGCCGCTGGCGATCTAAGCGAACCGAACGACAGTCAGCAAGCGTCGCTGCGCATTAGCCTGCCTTACGGCATCTTCGCAGGAGCGAGTGGCATAAGCGCTACCGAGCCAGAGAGGCGGCCGAGCCGTCCAGCGATGACACCTGCCAGCATCATGCTCAGGCCCGAAAGGATCACAAATATCAGGCCGGCCGCGCCGATCGCAATCGCCCGGATTCTCTCTCCCTCCATGTTCGGCGCCTTAGCGGCGATCGAGTGCGAGGAGAAGGATTGTCCGTGACGACGGCACCAATCGGCCATCGCCTTCATTCGCCAGGTCACAGCCCAGGTTGGTTCTAGGTCAGACGCAGACATCGCGTTCAACAGCTGTGCGGCGCGAACGGGATCATCACGGAGATAGGCACGCTGGGCAGCCTCGTAGCGCAGTGAGGCGATCTCGATGGCTTTGAGCTTCTCGGCAAATGGACTTGCAAGCCGCGCTTCAAGGGCCGCGATGACAGGCTCTGAAACAGTGGCGCCGCTACGGTCGTTGATCGCGGAATCCGCTGTCGCCATCAAAACAACGACAGCGACCAATGCAGCCAAACCTTTCCATTTGCGAGCAAAGAAGCAGTACAGGCCCGCCAGGACCGCCCCGAATTTAAGGAAATTCAAGGTGATCTGGACCACCTCCGTGGAGACGCCGAACACGAAGGCGCGGTTCCCGCTACTTTGCAAGACAGCGCCCTGCGCCAAGATGAAATCCGTACCGGGCAGAGGGACGTGGATCGTACTGAACGCCTTTGCGGGAAAAACGGGGGGCAATCCGCAGAGCCACGCAAACAGGATCAGGAACAGGCCTACGCCAAAACCATAGGGCGCCAAGCGCTCGAGTCTCACGCCGCGCGCTTCGAGGGTGGCGGTGTGCTGCGCCAGCGGAAGGGGACGGGCGGCGACGGAGTCGTTTTCCGCTAAACCCGCGTCCGACGCGAGGCTTCGCATCAGCCCATGAACGCGACGTAGGCGCGCGGCGAGTCGAGCCGCGAGGAGCTCCACGAGCATGGCCACGACCACGAGGCAACCACCCAGCCAGATCGTCAGGCGGCTCATTATGGCGGGTAGCGGCCCTGGCGGTGTTAGGGTCCGATCCCGAAACGGCGCGACAGCTTGGCCTTGGGCCCGCGCGTAGCCGGACATTGCGATGATCCGGTCGCGCGCGCTGAGGCTGCCTGGAACGTAGTCTGCCCCCATGCCGGCGAGATGCCTGGCCAATTCCCGAGGCTTCTTGGCGATATAGGCGCTCTGAGCCAAGACGTAGTGCGCCGCTCGCTGCTCCTGAGGGCGAAGACGTCCTGGGTCCAGGGTTGCGATTTTCAGATTTGGGCGCGCCGCGCCGTCGGCTTCAGCGACACGCTCCGGATCCCAGCGCGAGGTTCCGGCTTCGACCACACGGTTGCTGAAGGTGAACCAGATGTCCGGCGCCGGCTTAAGCGGTATGAACGACACCGCGAGCAAGACGGCGGCGACGCCAGCCAGTATTCGACGACGACGGATCAGATCGCCGACAAGCGACCAGACCAGGCCGGCCCGAAATGTGAAGAGCGCCGTATATATCCAGAACTGACTCGCCACCCATCCGGGGCGTTTGTCCAGCGTCACACCTTGGGCCTCGAGAGTCGCTCTCAGGCTGGCGGGAATGTCCAGTCTCTGATCGAACCCGTCGGGGATATGCAGGGGCGTACGGTGCCAGGCTAAGCCCAGGCAAAACATCGTCAGACCGAGCAGCGTGATTAGGCCCGCGCCCAGCCGCACGACCCTGTCCCGGCCCTCCAACGCTGAGACGCTCTGGTGCATGTGAAAGGGCTTAGCGCGCTAAGGGCTGCGGCTGGGGCTCGTGCGATAGGCCGCGAACCATTTCATCACGAAGTCTGCTCAGGTCCTCCAGCGCTTCGGCGCGTGATTTCTCGCCCTCGGCGTGCACGGTCCGGACATCGACGAAGGTCTGGATCAACGTGTCATGGACGTGGCGCAACGTGTCGATGTCGATTACCAGCCTTTGGTTCGTCTTGGCCGTGGCCACCGCGTTCTCGTGAAGCAGTTCGGCGTTACGACGCATGAACAGGTTGGTCGCGTCGTCAATGTCGTTAGCCAGCTGCGCCGCGTTGCGTTGCTCGTCGAGCGCGAGGGCCAGAGTAAAGCTACGCTTCCACGCCGGCAGGGTCAGGCGCTGGATCGTTTGAAACTTGTCGATCAGCAGCAGGTTGTTGCCTTGCATGACCCGGATCATCGGCAGGGTCTGCAAGCTGCTGTGCGCGAGCATGGACAGGTCGGCGACGCGCTTGCCTAGGGCTTGGCGACTGGCCTCCATCGCTTGACCCACCTCAAGCGTGGCGGTGTTCTGCGGTTCAGAGGCCAGGTCCGCGAACTCTTTCTCCAGGTGAGCAAGGCGGCGCTCCGCAGCGCGGACGTGCAGAGTCAGGCTGGCGTGCTCTTCCTTGACGCCTTCATACATGGCGTCGAAGTCTTGTGCGCGCGCCATCAGCCTATTGGCCGTCGCGTCGATATCGGCCGCGACCTTGTCCACCTGGGTTTTCACCGAGGCAAACTTCGCCATGGCCTTTTCCTTCATGGCTGCGCCCTGGCGCAGGAGGCGGCCGATGATCGGTGTGCGACTCCAGGTTCCATCCAAAGACGCGAGGTCGAAGGCCTGGGTCGACAAGATGATCTCGTTCAGTCGGGCGCCGGCCTCGTCCAGATCGCCACTGCGCGCTTTGCTCAGGAGGGCGTCGGCGTAGTGCGCCGTCTTGGCCCCCACATCCTTGCCGAACTGGGCGATCGACAGCGGCGAGCGCACGTCGATGGATGCGGCAAGGGCGGCGACGGCGTCGTCGCTAGGTTCCTGGAGAAGGGACGTGTTTTGCGCGCGCGCGCGCGCTTGGGTCTCAGGCATTGGCTTTTCCGTCAAGAAGGTTGTCGAGGCCGGCAACCAGGCTGGCGTGCAGCTGAGGCAAGTCCAGGAAAGGGTGAGGCGCTCTTGGGTCAGGGGAGACAGCCTGGGCTGCTGCTAGGCCGGCGCGCTGCCAGAGCGGCAACAGGAGGCGCTCGACCTCCATGAAGCGGTCAAGCAGTCCCTTGAGGGTGGAAATCGAAAGCTCGATTTGCTTCAGCGTCAGTGCGTTGGCGGCCTCGAGCGTCATCAGGTTAGCGATCCGGCGTTCAAAGCGGGCGCGGATTTCAGGAGGCGCCTCACGCGCGCCGGGGGCGCTCAGCGCCGCCCTCGCTTCACGGACCACCAAGGCGAGCCGCTCCTGTTCGGCTTCCGTCCTGCGCGCCGTGCGCCAGAGCAAGCTGCCAGCGTCCCGAGCGGCTGTGGCCCGCGCGCGGCCTTCTTCGCACGCGCCACGCAAGGTCTTGCAGGCCAGATCGAACTTGAGCCGCGCTTCCAGATCGGCGCCGGTGAATTGGTGCCACCAGCTCTTTCGCTTAACCACGGCGTTGACGTCCAAAGCGCGAAGCGAGGTGACGAGCCCTGAAATGCAATTCGACAGATCCCTGGCTGGGGTCGTCGCCAGCAGGCGGTCATCGATCGGCTCAAACGCCGAGGCCGCATCTAGCAACGCCAGGCTCGCCTCCGACAGCGGCAGCAGATCGCTCGCCGCGAGGTCGGGTCGATTGTCGAACGTCGGTTTAAGGAGCGGTGACATGCCCCTTTTCTAGGGGCGCAACCTTAACGCGCGGTTCTTCCGCGCTTTAATTGTGCTTGGCAAAGCACAAACGCCTCGGGCGCTTCGCAAACCGTTAGCGTACTTTCGGCGGCTCCGGGGTAGCTCTGGGAAACCCTGGCGTAAAATAGCGTAGGTGCGCCCGGAACGATTCGAACGTCCGCCCCCCCAGATTCGTAGCCGGCGCGATCGGACAGGGGCTGTGTCACCTCCAGGATCGCCGTTTCGTACCGCGAACGGTGGCCGAAATCGCTGTCGATCGCCGCCTCGATCCGCTCGCGCCAGGCGACGAGCGCCCCCTTCAGGGCGGCGAGATGGGCTCTGCGTTCGGCCAACGACGGCGGGCCCGCATGCCCAAAGGCTTCGCGCTGAGCCGCCTGAAGGAGGAGCGAATGTCGGTCTGGACGCTTTTCTATCGAGCGGCGCCACCAATCGGTGTGGGGAAGGTCAGTCACAGTCCTTGGGACGAAACCTCGGCCTTCTGGATCGAACTCCAAAGACTTTCGAGACCGCGAAAATCGACCGTGTCCAGCCCCTCAACAAAGGCGTCGCGGAACAGGCCCAAGAGCGCGAGCGCCTCGGCCGCCCTTCCCTGCGCCAGCCAAAGCTGCGCCAGGTCGTGCGCGGCCCGCAGTTCCCAGGCGCGCGCGCCCTGTCGGCGGCTGACGTCCAAGGCCTCGCCCAGCAGCCGTTCGGCTTCGCCGTCCTGTTCGACGCGGTGTTGCGCGACGATGCGCGCGCGCAGACGGAGCAGTTCCGGCAATGCGAGAGCTTCTCCGTTCGCGCGGCACCGCGCCAGAGTGGCGTCCACCGTCCGCAGGGCGTCGTCGGGTCGGCCGCTGAGCAGCAGGCCCTGGGCCAGGGCAAGCTCGAAGGTCGTGGTCAGCAGTTCGTATCGGGCGGCGTGCAGGCGCGCCAGGCTCTCTTCGATTCGGGTCACGCCCTCGCCGGCCCGGCCCGTTTCGACGGCCCGCGCGCCCCTCTGGCCAAGGGCGACGGCGATGTAGGGCGCAAAGCCGTTGACCTCGGCGATCTCGGCGAAGGCCTCGAGGCTGGCCTGCGCCTGGGCCTCGTCGCCCGTCCAGACATAGATCGAATGGCTCCAGATCAGGGCGATGCAGCGCGTCACCGGATGATCGAGCGCCATGGCTTCGATCTCGGTCTGCACCGCCAGCCGCCGCGCCTGGTCGGGCAGACCTTGCAGCCACAGGACGCGCGCCAGCGCGATGCCGGATCGGTTGCGATGATCGAAGCCGTAGTAAAGCGTGCGGCTTCGCTCGGACGGCGCACTCTTCCAGAGCGAGAGCTCCAGTTCACGCCGCGCTCTCGCCTGGTCTCCGGACAGGTGGTGCGATACGCCGGCCAGCGAAGCGGCCAAGCCGATCGCCTCGGGGTCGCCGACCTGCGCGGCGACCTCCACGGCCTGCTCCGCCCACGCCAGGGCCTGCTCGAACTCGCCCACCCGCTCATGGAAGATGTGCAGCCGGCCCAGCAGCCGCAGCTGGTTCCAGCGATCCTCCAGGGCGATGGCGATGTCGAGCGCCCGACGCAGGGCGACTCCGGCTTCCGGGGCGTTGCCGCGGGTGAACATGATCGTCAGGCCGAGCGCGGCCTGCAGCTCCATCTCCTCACTGGTGTCGCGGAATTGACCGTCCAGTCGCTGCACCGCCCGCTCGCACCAGGTGCGGCACTCCACGAACAGCGACAGAAAGGCGAACAGCGGAACGCTGGCGGCCACCAGCGACGTGGCCACGGCCAAATCGCCTTTGGGCCCGAAGCTCCAGTCCAGGGCGTCGCGGACATTGCCCATCTGCCCCGACATCATGGCCGCGCCGGCGAAGACCGCCTCGGGCGTCTCGCCCAGTCCGGCCAACGTGTCGCGGAAGAAGCGCGCATGGCGTCGGCGGACGGCGTCCAACTCGGCCTGCCCGCGTTCGTCCAGCTTGGCCTTGCCATAAGCCCGGGTGGTTTCGAGCAGCCGGTAGGCCTCGGGGCAGTGGGTCCGATCCGGCGTGACCAGGCATTTGGACGTCAGTTCCTCGAAGGCGGCGACGACCTGCGCCTCGTCCAATTGGTCATCCGAGACGACCGGCAAGGCGGCCCTAAGCGAGAACGGCCCGCGAAAGACCGACAGTCTTTCCAGCGTGCGCCGTTCGGTCTGGCTCAGGAGCCCATAACTCCAGTCCAGCGTGGCCTGCAGGGTCTGCTGCCGGGGCTGGGCGGTGCGTCGTCCCGTCCAGCCCAGGGCGAAGCGCTCGCCCAGCATGGCGCTGGTGGTCTCAAGGCCGTGGGCGGCCGCCCGCACCGCGGTCAGTTCGATGGCCAGGGCCATGCCGTCGAGCCGCTGGCACATCTGGGCGATCGTCCGCGCCGCCTCGACGCCCACCGCCAGACCGCTATTGGCGGCGCAGGCCCGCTCGACGAACAGCTGGACGGCCGGGAAAGCCAGAATGTCCTGCAACGACAGGCTCGCTGTGTCGCTCGGAAACGGCAGGGCCCCCAGCCAGTGGACATGCTCATCGCGCGCCCGCAACGGTTCGCGGCTGGTGGCCAGCACGCTGACCCTGGGGGCGGTCTCCCTTATGCGTTCGGCGACGGCGCAGGCGGCGTCGACCAGATGTTCGCAATTGTCGAGGATCAGCACGATGTTCTGGGCGCGGATGTGGCCCAGCAGGACGGTCATCGGGTCCTCGGTCTGCACGGGAATGCCCAGCGCGCCGGCCAGGGCTGACGGGATCAGCGCGCCATTGGCCAGGGCCGCCAGGTCGACGAACCGCACGTGGCGGCCATGTTCGCCGGCCAGCCGGTAGCCCGCCTCGACCGCCAGGGTGGTCTTGCCCATGCCGCCGGGGCCCACCACGGTGAGCAGGCGGGGCTGAGCCACGCCCTCCAGCAGGCGCTCGACATCCGCTTCCCGGCCGATCAGCCGCGTCCGGGTCGGCAGCGCGCCGGCCGCCCTCAGCGACAGCGTCGCAACGCTGCTTCCAGCAGGCGGCGGCGGATCGACCATCGCGGCCGCCTTCAGCGTGCCGACGAACGCATAGCCGACGCCGACCTGGGTGGCGATGTAGCGCTCGTCCCCCTCCCCGTCGCCCAGCAGCTTGCGCAGGCTGGTCATGTGGAAACGCAGGCTTGCGTCCTCGACCGTCCGCCCAGGCCAGACCCGATCGAAGAGTTCACGCTTGGACACCACGCGCCCGGGCTGTTCGACCAGGGCGACCAGCAGGTCCAGCGCCCGGCCGCCGATGTCGACCGGCGCGCCGTTCCGGATCAGCAGTCGCTGCCGGGGCCGCAACTCGAACGGTCCGAACGCGAGCCCGTCGACCCCCATGTCGGGATATGCGTGCTCCAAGACCCGACCCTCTCATCGCCTTCCCGCGCGGCTTGCCCGCCGACCCGGTTCGTCCTGACTAGGGGAATTCGCCCCAGCCGATCAATCGGCAGCGCCACGAGAACTCACAGCATCTCGCGACGCCTAACACGCAAAGTCGGTCGGGTTCGGACAGGATCGAGGACGCGGCGCACTCGTCCACCTTCGTCATCCGTCCCGGGAACCTGTCCATGCCCAAACTGCTCACCGCGCTCGCCGTGGTCCTGGCGCTCAGCGGATCTGGCGCGCTCGCCGCGCCGTCCCACAAGCCGGTCACCATCGTCCTGGTCCACGGCGCCTTCGCGGAATCGGCCAGCTGGAACCAGGTCGCCGCCCTGTTGAAGGCCGACGGCTACCGAGTGATCGCCGCCGCCAACCCGCTGCGCGGCGTCAAGGACGACGCCGCTTCGGTGGGGCGGGTCGCCGCCGCCGTCCAGGGACCGGTCGTCCTGGTCGGCCACTCCTACGGCGGCGCAGTGATCAGCGACGCCGGCGCGACGCCGGCCAACGTCAAGGCCCTGGTCTTCGTGGCCGCCTTCGCCCCCGACGCCGGCGAGAACGCCCTGGAGCTCACCGGACGCTTCCCGGGCGGCTCCCTGGGCCAGGCCCTGGCGCCGCCCGTCATGCTGCCCGACGGCAGCAAGGATCTCTATATCGACCAGGACAGGTTCGGGCCCCAGTTCGCCGCCGATGTCGCGCCGGCCGAGGCCGCGCTGATGGCCGCCACCCAGCGCCCGGTCCGCGACGCAGCCCTGACCGAGGCCTCCGGCGCCCCCAGCTGGCGGCGGCTGCCCTCGTGGTTCGTCTATGGAACCGGCGACAGGAACATCCCGCCCGCCGCGCTCGGCTTCATGGCCACGCGGGCGGGGTCCAAAAAGACGGTCGTGATCGAAGGCGCCTCGCACGTCGTCATGGTCTCGCACCCCAAGGCGGTGGCCGAACTGATCGAGGCCGCAGCGGCAGCCCAGCCCTAGCCTCGCCGACGGCGGTCCTTCGCCCGTCGGCCGCGCAAGAGCTCACACGCGCTCACGACGCCTAACGACAAGACGGATCGCCTCGCGCCTAGTCTCAATACGGCTTCAACAGGAAGGCGATCCACCATGGCCGATGACCTCCCCGCCCTCGCCGTCGACGCGCGCCGCCGGCGCCTGATCGGCGCGATGACCCTGACCGCCGCGACCGCGGCCTTGGCCGGAACCCGCCGCGCCGAGGCCGCGACGCCGGCCAACGCCCTGCCGTTCGGCGCGCTCAAACAGATCGACGCCGGCGTGCTCAGCGTCGGCTATGTCGAACTGGGGCCGATCAGCGGGACGCCGGTGCTGCTGCTGCACGGCTGGCCCTACGACATCCACGCCTTCGCCGAGGTCGCCCCGCAGCTGGCGGCGGCGGGTTATCGCGTGATCGTCCCGCATTTGCGCGGTTACGGGACGACGCGGTTCCGGTCGGTCGACACGCCGCGCAACGGCCAGCAGATGGCCTTGGCGGCCGACGGCCTGGCCCTGATGGACGCCCTGAACCTGAAGCAGGCGATCGTCGCCGGCTTCGACTGGGGCGCGCGGACCGCCGACATCATGGCCGCCCTCTGGCCGGAACGCTGCAAGGCGCTGGTCAGCGTCAGCGGCTACCTGATCGGCAGCCAGCAGGCCAACAAGGCGCCCCTGCCCCCCAAGGCGGAGCTGGCCTGGTGGTACCAGTTCTACTTCGCCACCGACCGCGGCCGGGCCGGCTATGCGGCCAACACCCACGCCTTCGCCAGGCTGATCTGGCAACTGGCCTCGCCGCAATGGACGTTCGACGACGCGGTGTTCGATCGTAGCGCCGCCTCGCTCGACAATCCCGACCATGTCGACATCACCATCCACAACTACCGCTGGCGGCTGGGCCTGGCCGATGGCGAGCGCCAGTACGACGACCTTGAGCGCCAGCTGGCGACCGGCCCCACCATCGCCGTGCCGACCATCACCCTGGAGGGCGACGCCAATGGCGCGCCGCATCCCGAACCGGTGACCTACGCCAGGAAATTCACCGGCAAATACGCCCATCGCCTGATCGCCGGCGGCATCGGTCACAACCTGCCGCAGGAGGCCCCGGCCGCCTTCGCCCAGGCCGTGATCGACGTCGATCGCTTCTGAGACGGGGGCGCGCCATGTCCTCCCCCTCCTCCATGCTGGCGATCGGCGGCGGCGTCGCCGTGGTCGCCGGCCTGTGCTGGGCCTGCGCCCCGGTCCAGGCCCCGTCGGCGGCGTCGCCGCTCTATGGCGTGACCCTCCCGAAGGGCTATCGCGACTGGACCCTGGTCGCCCCCGCCCAGGAGGCCGCGCCGCTGGACGAGCTGCGGGCGGTCGTCGGCAACCGCAAGGCGCTGGACGCCTACCGCGCCGGAACCCGACCCTTTCCGGACGGCACGGTGCTGGTGAAGCTGGCCTGGAAGCACACCCCCTCGCCCGACTTCCCGCCGGCCTCGATCCCGGGCCCGGCGACGACCGTCCAGGTCATGGTCAAGGACTCCGCGCGCTACGCCGCGACCGGGGGATGGGGCTTTGGCCGGTTCGTCGACGGCAAGCCCGTCGACCGGGCCGAGCACCAGACCTGCTTCGCCTGCCACGCCGCCCGCGTGCAGGACCGCGACTACGTCTTCACCCGCTACGCGCCCTGAGGCGCGCCCTTCTCTCCAAGCTCCACGGAGTTCCCCAGTGAACGATCTCTTCCTTCCGGCCACCCGTCGCACGGTGGTGGGCGGCCTCGCCGCGGCCGGCGCGACGGCGCTCACGCCGCACTTGGCCAAGGCCGCATCGCTCGCCGTTCGCCCCTTCAAGGTCGCCATCCCGCAGGCCGACGTCACGACGATGAAACGCCGCATCGCCGCCACCCGCTGGGCCGACGCCGAGCCGGCCGGCGACGACAGCCAGGGCGTCCGCCGCCAGACCCTGGAGCCGCTGATGCGCTACTGGGCGACCGGCTACGACTGGCGCAAGGTCGAGGCGCGGCTGAACGCCCTGCCGATGTTCGTGACTGAGATCGACGGTCTGGACATCCAGTTCATCCACGTCCGCTCGCGCCACGAGCAGGCCCTGCCGATGATCATGACCCACGGCTGGCCGGGCTCGATCCTGGAGTTCCTGAAGGCCATCGATCCCTTGACCAACCCTACCGCCCATGGGGGCAGGGCCGAAGACGCCTTCCACCTGGTCATCCCGTCGATCCCCGGCTTCGGCTTCTCGGCCAAGCCGAAGACCTTGGGCTGGGGCTCGGACCATATCGGCCGGGCCTGGTCGGCGCTGATGCTGCGCCTCGGCTACGACCGCTACGTCTCGCAGGGCGGCGACTGCGGCTCGGTGATCTCCCAGCGCATGGCGCTTCAGAAGGTAGAGGGGCTGCTCGGCATCCATCTCAATATGCCCGCCGTGGTCCCGGCCGACATCGCCAGGACCCTCGCCGCCGGCGATCCGGCCCCGGCCGGCCTGTCGGCCAACGAGCGCGCGGCCTTCGACCAGTTGGAGGCCTTCTATCGCGACAACGCCGCCTATGCGGCGATGATGAACACCCGGCCCCAGACCATCGGCTACGCCCTGGTCGACTCGCCCGTCGGCATGGCCGCCTGGATGTACGAAAAGATCGCCCAGTGGACCTATAGCGGCGGCGATCCCCTGAAGGTCCTGACCCGCGACGAGATCCTCGACGACCTCTCGCTTTACTGGCTGACGGCCACCGGCGCCTCGGCCGCCCGGATCTATTGGGAAGACCACACCAACAACTTCAACGCCCGCGGCGTCATCGACCTGCCCGTCGCCGTCAGCGTCTTTCCCGGCGAGATCTTCCGCGCGCCCAGGACCTGGGCCGAGCGCTGCTATCGCGACCTGATCTATTTCAACGAAGCCTCGAACGGCGGCCACTTCGCCGCCTGGAAGCAGCCGGCGCTGTTCGCCCAGGAAGTCCGCGCCGCCTTCCGTTCGCTGCGCTGATCCCCCTTCTCGCAAAGGAACCGACACCATGACCACCGCTCCCCGCACCCTCTATACCGGCAAGGTCCATGTCGCCGGCGGCCGCGAAGGCGTCGCCCGCAGCGCAGACGGACGCCTGGACATCAGGCTCTCCACGCCCGGCGGCCCCGGAACGGGCACGAACCCCGAGCAACTGCTGGCCGCCGGCTGGTCGGCCTGTTTCGAGGGCGCGATCGCCATCGCGGCCAAGCAGATGAAGCTCGCCCTGCCCGAGGCCCCGGCGATCGACGCCGAGATCGATCTCAATGTCGATGACGACGGCTACGGCCTCGCCGCCCGCCTCAACGTCGTCCTGCCCGGCCTGCCGAGGGACATGGCCCAGGCGATCGTCGAGGCCGCCCACCGCACCTGCCCCTATTCCAAGGCGCTGGCGGGCAATATCGACATCGCCATCAACATCGTCTGAGCCCGCGGAAGGTTGACGGACGCCACCCCCACCCCTCTCGCGACGCCCCCGGGGGAACGCTGGAAAGGAAATCCCATGTCCAAGACCTGGCTGATCACCGGCGCCTCGCGCGGCCTGGGCCGCGCTCTCGCCGAAGCCGTCCTCGAGGCGGGCGACCAACTGATCGCCACGGCGCGCGATCCGGCCAGCCTGGCGCCTCTCGAACAGCGCCATGGCCCGGCGGTGGCCGCCGCCGCCCTCGACGTCACCGATCCGGTGGCGGCCGAGGCGGCGGTGCGCCTGGCGGTCGAGCGCTTCGGCGGCCTCGACGTCGTGGTCAACAACGCCGGCTATGGCGATGTCGGCTCGGTGGAGGACACCTCGCTCGACGACTTCCGGCGGCAGATCGAGGTCAATCTGTTCGGGACGGTCATCGTCACCAAGGCGGCCATTCCGGTGATGCGCGAGCAGGGCCGAGGCCACATCATCCAGGTCTCGTCGGTGGGCGGCCGGCTCGGCGCGCCGGGACGCGCCGCCTATTCGGCGGCCAAGTGGGGAGTCGAGGGCTTTTCCGAGGTCCTGGCGCAGGAGATGGCCCTGGTCGGCGTCAAGGTGACGATCATCGAGCCGGGCGGCTTCCGCACCGATTTCGCCGGCGCCTCCACCGCTCTGAAACCCGGCCGGCCGGAATACGACGCCGTCGTGGGCGCCGCCGCCCGTCGGCAGGCCGAATACGACGGCCGCCAGCCCGGCGATCCCCGGAAAGCGGCCCAGGCCATCCTGCGCATCGCCGCCGAGGACCAGCCGCCGCTTCGCTTGCCCCTGGGCGGCGACGCCCTGGCCGCGATCGCCGCCGCCGATCGTGGGCGACTGGCGATGCTGGAGGCCTGGCGCGAACTCAGCGCCTCGACGGACTATACCGAATAGCCGCCGTCGATCGTCAGGCTGACGCCGGTGATGAAGCCCGCCTCCTCGCGAGCCAGATAGCTGACCAGGTTCGCGACCTCCCGCGGCTCGCCCATCCGCTCCCGCGCGACCAGCGGCAGCAGCATATGCGCCCCGAATGGTCTGCTCCAGCGGCGAGGCCGCACCAATCGCGGCCTTTGGATCACTTCCAGAATGGCGGCATTCGGCGGCTGGGCGGCTGGGCGAGCACCACCTCCTCCCAGCTTTGCGGAGTCCGCTTCCGCGCCAGCGAGAAACTCTGGCAGCGTTCGAAAACTTCCGCGTAACGGGCGTCACGCGCTCCCGCCGGATCGGTCATTTCGATCCGGGTAATTTGATTCCCAGCAGGACCAGTCGGTCACCGGCAATCCCGAACCAATGAGGTGCGCCTGCGGGGATCAAGATGACATCGCCGGGCCCGAGTGGCCGCGTCGTGCCGCCCTCGATTCGGCTTCCCTCAACCAAGTTGGCGTTGCTGACCTTTGGATCGGCCATGGCGCCGCCGGAAACAAGCGTGCCCGAGCCTTCTAAGACGATTGCATATTCCGCTTCGGCGGGGTGAACAGCCGGGCGGCCCGGCTTCTTCCATATTTCGATCGCCGCCACGGTCGCACCGTCGCGGACCAAGGGTCGCCACATGAATCCTTGATCGGGTTTCATCTCGGCGAGCATTTCGCGGAGTTGAGTTTGGACATCTGCGCCACTCGCGAAACCGGACGGTTCGGATGCCTGAGCGCGCCGCATCTGCGCGGAAGCGGGGCCGATGCCCGACGAAACGGCGAACACCAATAAGGTCGCGCCGATCGTGGAGGCTCTAGCCATTGTCTTCATCGCAGATCTCCCTAGGTCGCAAAGCCATAAAGCGGATGACTGCTCCCGCGCCCTCGCGGACGCCAGCCGACCTCCATAGGCGTAGCGTGCCACAGCTTGCCCATGGGAGGCCAGGTTGCGGTTCGTTCACCACCCTGCCCCGCCCTGCAGTCCGGAAGGGGACCTGGCAGCGCCAGGAGCCGACCTTCGCCTCATTCTGAAAATCCGACATCCGCTTTGCGGTCGGCGACTTTTCGTCCGTGTCGCCGGCCGCGGCGCTCTTCGCTCTCCCACGGACGCGGCGATGAAGCTCCTCGCCACCACAGCGCCCCCTCCGCTCCGATGAGAATTAAGCTGACAAATGAAGCTTGCTCGGCATGATGGCATATCTATAAATTCGCTCCATCTATGGTCTATTCCCCCTAGTTCAGCTTTCCCAATAGTCATACAAAAGAGGGTTACGCTGAAATCCGGATCGCGCTGGCTTCAGCGATCCCGATGACGACCTGACGCGAAGCTCAAGGTTGCTGGCCGCGAAAGCGAGGGTCAGCAAACGCACCGCTCCCAAATTGGCGATGTGAGGATCACGACCGAGCGATGATATAAAAATGTTACCGCTAACAGGAGAGGAATCGAAATGCGAAGGATCATCGCCAGCCAGCTGTCCATGGCCGCGTGTTCGATGTTTGCGATCACGGCCGCGCAGGCCCAAACCCTGCAACTGAGTCCGGACCAGACGCTCGAGGCGCCGGGCCTGAGCGTGATCGTCGAGCAGAATCATTTCAGCCCGATCTTCTTCGATGAGAAGAACGCCGGCATCCAGATCGTCCTGCATGGCGAACGCATTGCGACCGACGGCGAGGTCCGGCTCAATCCGACGCCCGAGCAATGGGATCCGGTGCCGACGTTCGGCGAGCGCACGCTCGGCGAGACGCCGGGCCAGGTCGTCGTGCGCTCGAGCTATCCGAAGGCGAATCTGAACTATCGGGTGAAGGTGACCCCCGAGGATGGTGGCTTCCGCATCGCGGTGGATCTCGACGCCCCGCTCCCGCCGGAGCTCGTCGGCAAGGCCGGCTTCAACCTGGATTTCCTGCCGACCGCCTATTTCGGCAAGACCTATCTGATGGGCGACCAGCCCGGCCTGTTTCCGCGCAATCCCAACGGGCCGATGGAGACCGACGGTTCGGGCGATCCTCAGCCGATGGCGTCTGGCGCTCGGAGCGTGACCCTTTCGCCGGAAGACCCCAATACCCGCGTCACCATCACCGCCAATACGCCGCTCGCACTATATGACGCGCGCAATCGGGCGCAGAACGGCTGGTTCGTCGTCCGTTCCCTGATCGCCGCGGGCGCAAAGCAAGACGCCGTCGTCTGGCACGTACGACCCCACGTGATCGCGGGCTGGAAGCGAGCGCCGGTCGTCTCCTTCAACCAGGCCGGCTACACGCCGCAGCGCAGCAAGGTGGCGCTGATCGAGCTGGATCCAGCATCCGACGGGCCTGGAGAGGCCACTCTGGTCAAAATCACCGACAGCGGCGCAAAGCCTGTGTTCAGCGCGGCGGTTCAGCAGCGCGGCAAATGGCTACGCTACAAATACGCCGCGTTCGATTTCTCGAGCGTGCGCGAACCGGGCGTCTACGCCATCTCCTATGCCGGGCAGACGACCAACCCCTTCCCGATCGCCGCCGACGCCTATGCGCGGATCTGGCAGCCGTCGCTCGACACCTATCTTCCCGTGCAGATGGACCACATGACCGTGCGGGAGCAGTACCGAGTGTGGCAGCGCGCCTCGCACCTGGACGATGCGGTTCAGGCCCCGCCCAATCACGTCCATTTCGATGGATATCGCATGGGGCCGAACCTGGATTCGCCGTTCAAGCCGGGGGAGCATATTCCCGGGCTGGCGGTCGGCGGTTTCCAGGACGCCGGCGACTACGACATCCAGACCCCGCAGAACGCGCAGGTGGTGCGCGACCTCGTCTGGACGCGCGAGCTTTTCGGACTCGACTGGGATGAAACCAGCATCGACGAGAAGGCGCGTGAGGTCGAGATCCGCAAGCCGGACGGCGCGCCCGACGCGCTCCAGCAGATCCGCCACGGCACGCTGCAGTTGCTCGCGCAGTACAAGGTCTTCGGGCACGCCATCGTCGGCATCATCGACCCGAAGCTTCGCCAATACGCTCATCTCGGCGATGCCGGATCGCAAACCGACGGCAAGCTCTACGATTCCTCGCTCGGGCCGAACGAGACCCGAGGCGACCGCTCGGGCGCGCCCGACGACCGCTGGGCGTTCACCACCGACTATCCGGCCAACGACCTGATGGTGGCCGGCAGCCTCGCGGCCGCCAGCCGCGCGCTCAAGGACTTCGACCCGGCGACCTCGGCCGAAGCCCTGTCCGCCGCCGAGGCGCTGTGGTCGGCCCAGGAAAGCAAGACGGCCAATGGCAGCGACGGCCGCGACGACAGCGGCTTCATGTCCCGGTTCCTTGACCTAGCCAAGGTCTCTGCGACCGTGGAACTGATCATCACCACCAAGGGCGACGCGGTCTACACCGCGAGGCTGCGCACCCTGACGCCGGCGATCGAAACGAATTTCGACCGCGTCAGCGGCGTCGCCGTGCGCGCGCTCCCCTATATGGACGCGGACTATCGGGCGCGGATCAAGGCCCTGGTGGCCGCCGCCAAGCCGCGGGTCGACGCCGAGCTGACCAATAATCCGTTCGGCGTCCCGATCGCGATGGGCTCATGGGCGGGATCGGGGGAAGTCGCCAATTTCGGCGTCAACATGTACCTGGCGCACAAGGCGTTTCCGGACCTGATCGGACCGGAATACACCTTGCACGCGCTGGACTACATGCTCGGCCGCCACCCGGCCAACAACCTGTCCCTGGTCTCGACCGTCGGCACGCGCTCGAAGCTGAACGGCTATGGCCATAATCGCGCTGACTACGGGTTCATTCCCGGCGGGATGGCGCCGGGCGTGCTGATCATCAAGCCTGACTTCCCTGAAATGATGACCGACTGGCCGTTCCTGTGGTTCGAGAGCGAATACACGGTGAGCACCACCACCGCCTACATCCTCGCGGCCAAGGCGGCGATCGCGGCAACCGAGGATCAGCGTTAGAGACAAGACCTGGTCGCCATGGACGGTTCCGTGGCGACCGACCGAGGCGGGAACGCAGTCCAGGCCCGATGGGGTTCAGCCAGGGCGGTGCTGGTCGGTGATGATGATCTCGAACTTGAGCGCCTTGAAGCTCGCCAACCACCGCCGCGTCGAAATCCAACGAGGTGAGTTTCAGATTACTACGTCTGCGCCTGTAAGGTCTTCGCGCCCGCACAGCGCCAGAAGGAGACCTTGGCGCTGCTCCAGTTTCCAGACATTTAGAAGCAGGCCTCGCACCTCAGTCGAAAGGGCGAAGATCGCGGCTGCGGGCGACGGCAAGGTCCTGCAGCCAGGCCCGGACAGCTCGCACCCGGGCGCTTGCGGCGACCTCGCGCAGGGTGCTGACCCAGAAGCGGCGCTGCAGCAGCACGCGCGGCGCCACCCGCACCAGGCCCTCGGCCAGGAAGCAGGGCAGCACCCCGACCCCGCCGCCGGCCAGAATGATCTCGCACTGGGCGCGGATCGACGAGCTCGACAGCGCCGTCTCCAGCCCGGGCGCGACCTCGTCCAGATAGCGCAGTTCCGGCGAATACAGCAGGTCGTCGACATAGCCGACGACCTGGCATCGCCGCAGATCCTCGGCGTCGTCCAGCGGACCGCTGTCGGCCAGGTACCGTGACGAGGTGTAGACGGCCAGCTGGTAGTCCGTCAGCGGCTCGACCAGCAGGCGGCCGTCGGTCGGCGCGCTGAGGGTCACGGCCAGGTCCACCTCGCGCCGGGTCGGCGACAGGAAGCCGGCATTGGCCGCCAGTTCGATCCGCAAGGTCGGCCGCCCCCGCCGGAAGGCGGGCAAGGCCGGAGCCAGGACGTGGGCGCCGAACCCTTCGGCGACGCTGATCCGCACGGTCCCGCCCCCGGCCTCTGGATCGCCCGAGCGCGCGGCGGCGTGCATGGCGGTCTCGGCCTGCAAACCCGTCTCGAGCAAGCGTGACCCGGTGCTGGTGACCTGCAGGCCCGCGGCCGAGCGGACGAACAGCGTCGCCTTCAGCGCCGTTTCCAGCCTTGCGACACGTCGACTGACGGTGGCGGTGTCCACGCCTGTCGTCTGGGCGGCGGCGCTGAACGAGCCGGCCCGGGCGGCGGCCAGGAAGTAGCGAAGATCGTCCCAATCGAACATGGCTGTGAGAATTTGCCCCGATGCCTTGCATATATGCAATGGCGATGTTGCACCTTTTCGGAATAGTCCGGGCGCTTAGGAACAGGGACGGCGTCATGCGGACCATCGACCATTTCGTGAACGGAGAGATCCTGCCCGGCGCCTCCGGCCGTTTCGGCGAGGTCTTCAACCCCAACACCGGCCAGGTGCAGGCCCGCGTGCAGCTGGCCACCGTCGAGGAGCTGGATGCGGCGGTGCAGGTCGCGGCCCGGGCCCAGCTCGGCTGGGCGGCGACCAATCCCCAGCGCCGGGCGCGGGTGATGTTCGAGTTCAAGCGGCTGATCGAGCGCGACATGAACGCCCTGGCCGAGGTGCTGTCGTCCGAGCACGGCAAGGTCATCGCCGACAGCAAGGGCGACATCCAGCGCGGCCTGGAAGTCATCGAGTTCGCCTGCGGGATCCCGCATGTGCTGAAGGGCGACTACACCGAAAGCGCCGGCCCGGGCATCGACGTCTATTCGATGCGCCAGCCCCTGGGGGTCTGCGCGGGCATCACCCCGTTCAACTTCCCGGCCATGATCCCGATGTGGATGTTCGGGATTGCGATCGCGGTGGGCAACAGCTTCATCCTCAAGCCGTCGGAGAAGGACCCGACCGTGCCGGTGATGCTGGCCCAGCTGTTCATGGAGGCCGGCGCGCCCGCCGGGGTGCTCAATGTCGTGCATGGCGACAAGGCCTGCGTCGACGCCATCCTGGCCCATCCGCTGATCAAGGCCGTCAGCTTCGTGGGCAGCTCCGACATCGCCCAATACGTCTATCAAACGGGCACGGCGCACGGCAAACGCGTCCAGGCCATGGGCGGGGCCAAGAACCACGGGATCGTGCTGCCGGACGCGGATCTTGACCAGGTGGTCAAGGACCTGTCGGGGGCGGCCTTCGGCTCGGCCGGCGAGCGCTGCATGGCCCTGCCGGTGGTGGTGCCGGTCGGCCGCAAGACCGCCGACGACCTGCGCGAGCGGCTGGTGGCCGAGATCGAGACCCTGAAGGTGGGAATCTCCACCGACGCCGCGGCCCATTACGGCCCGGTGGTCAGCGCCGCCCATCGCAGCAAGATCGCCGACTACATCCAGGTCGGGATCGACGAGGGGGCGGAGCTGGTGGTCGACGGCCGCGACTTCAGTCTGCAGGGCTTCGAGCAGGGCTTCTTCATCGGCCCGTCGCTGTTCGACGGCGTCACCCGGACCATGAAGACCTACCAGGAGGAGATCTTCGGCCCGGTGCTGCAGATCGTCCGGGCCGAGAGCTTCGAGGAAGCCATCGCCCTGCCCAGCGACCACCCCTACGGCAACGGCGTGGCGATCTTCACCCGCAACGGCCGCGCCGCCCGCGAGTTCGCATCCCGCGTCAATGTCGGCATGGTCGGCATCAACGTGCCCATCCCCGTGCCGGTGGCCTATCACAGCTTCGGCGGCTGGAAGCGCTCGGGCTTTGGCGACACCAACCAGTACGGCACCGAGGGCGTCAAGTTCTACACCAAGCTCAAGACCGTCACCGCCCGCTGGCCCGAAGGCGCCGTCGAGGACTCAGCCTTCGTCATCCCGACGATGAAATAGGCCTCGGTGCGCCGCATGTCCTCCCGGAGGCGGCGTCCAACTGGCGGTTCGGGATCTGGGTCCCGAACCGCCCCTTTATGGGTCCCACCATGCCTTTCGCCCTGACCGAAGACCAGAACGCGATCCAGGCCATGGCCGGCGAGTTCGCCGCCGACCGCCTTGCCCCGCATGCGGCCCATTGGGACGAGACCAAGCATTTCCCCGTCGAGGCGCTGCGCGAGGCCGCGGCCCTGGGATTCGCCGGGGTCTATGTGCAGGAGGACGTCGGCGGCTCGGGCCTGT
>NZ_JBIXJO010000017.1:0-81480 GCF_052871235.1 Caulobacter sp. LARHSG274
GGCGGTGCGCAGGGCCACGGCGTTGTCCTTGAACACCTGGACCGAGCGGGCCATGGCGCCGACCTCGTCCTTGCGCGCGACGCCGGTCACCTCGACCTCCACCGAACCCTGGGCCAGGGTTTCCATGGTCTTGGAAAGACCAACCAGAGGCTGGGCGATCTTTCGTGAACCGATCCACAGGGCGTAGGCCAGAGCCGCGGCGGCTGACAACAGGCCAAAGGCGATGCTGATCATCGAACTTTTCGCCGCCTCGCGCTTGGATTGGGTGACCAAGACCTCGGTTTCGGCGTTGTGCCGATCGATCCAGGCGGCGGTGTCCTTGGTCAGCGCCACCATCTGCGGATCGATCGAGTCCATCATCGCCACGGCCGCTTCGTCGACATTCTGCAGGCCCATGTCCGCGCCCTGGCGCGCGCTGTCGTGGATCGTCTTGAAGCGTGTCTTGAGGCCCATGATTTCGGGGACGCCCGAGGGATCGGCGGCCATCGCCTTGTCGAGATAGCCGTTGCCTTTGTGGAAGGCTTCATCGAGCGCATCCGAAGCTTGATGGGCGTTCTGCGAGGCGCCGTCGTTGGCGACGGCGCGATAGGCCGAATAGCCGATCGTGGCGACCTGCCGACTGAAACGGGCCACCGCCAGTTCCGTCGGCGCGCGCCGTTCCACCAGGAGTTCCTGGGATCTTTCGATCCTGCTGGCTTGCCAGGTTCCCATGCCGATGCTCGCCAGCGCGACGAGCGCCAGGACGATGGCCGGCAGCATGACTTTGGCGGAAATCTTCAGATCGTCGAGACGCATGACGGTACTCAAAACTTTTGCGCCGGCAAAAAGGCTCGGCCGCTCGACCATCGCCCCGACCGCTGAACTCCGAATTAACCGCCGGCTTGCCAGTCCCAGATCGTGATGCGCCATTTTGGCGCAGACCTGCGGTGTCGCCGCCGCCTCTCACTCGCACGCACAATGGCGGTGTTCTAGCGGCGGCCCCGCGCCACTACCGGACTCTGGCGTCGCTCCAGAAACACGACGTTCAGCCCGGCACCCCAAAGGCGATGAACGACCCATTCCAGGCATTAGCAGCCCGTGCCCTCAAGCGTGCGCCCTTTCGAAAGGGGTAGAATATGGCCGACTTGATCATCGTGACGCTCTCCGATTGATTTTCGGGGTAGGAACGACGGCGCGGAAGCCGACGGGATAAAGCGGTGCAACGCTATCGTCGGGCAAATCGGGGCGCTGTTTCTCCACCGCCGCCATCGAGGAGGGCAGTTCGAAGGGCAGACGGCCCTCTGGGCGGACAATGCCGGTAAGCGCGTCGGCGACGGCCGCATCGGTTGCGCCGAAATCGCCGGCAAGCATCGCGGTGTAGGGGCGAAGGCTGGTGAGGATAGCCGGGCGATCGAGGTGGACGATCGCGATCACCGGCGTTGTGCTGGCAATCTTGCGGACGGCTTCCAGATCGGGGTCGCCAGGCTGGAAGTCGAGAGCGCCTTCGTGCTGGACGCGGCCTGCAGCGAAATTGGGATGAAGCAACTGGTGAGGTGCGGCGAGGCGCACGATCGCAGCGTCCGCCTGATTGGGGCGGTCGACGATGGTAAAACCAAGCGCGGCGAAAGGCTGGGGTGCGAGGCCGCGTAGGAACAATCGGCGGTGAGTCGCCCTCGAGAGCGGGAACAGGCCGTGATTAGCCTGAAGCAGAACGATCGAGCGCGCCTGCGTGCGCTGCGCTTCGGCGAGGAAGTCGGCATTGCCGACCAGTTTCGCCGCCGTGTCGGGATCGACATACGGGTCTTCGAACAAGCCCAGGGCGAAGGTCTGGGTCAGGACCTTGAGCACTGCGCGATCGACCTGGGCCTGCGCAATTTTCCCGTCGCGCAATGCCGCCATAAGGGCGTCGACGCGGGTCGTGCCGCCAAACTGCTCGATGCCCGCATCGACGCCCTTGGCGAAGCGGTCTTCCTCGGCCAGATCTTCCACACCCCAGGCGGGGCTGAAGTCGGACCAGTTTGGCTCAGCCCCGGGTTTTGCGCCGACGCGGCAAGTTTCGTGGCAATCGTTGGTGATGCCCCAATCGGACAGAACGAGGCCGGTGAAATGGTAGCGATGGCGCAGCAGATCGGTCAGGAGATAACGACTGAAGCCGGCGGCGGTCCCGATCGAGTGCCGTTCCGCGTCGTGCAACTGCTCGGGCTGCGAGTACATCGGCATGACTGCGGCCACATGCGCGGCGAAGGCGGCCTGGAAGGGGATGACGTGCCTGGGCAAAGCCGTCTGGGTCACCGCAGAGAAGCGACCATAGTAGTTGTGGCTGTCGAAGCCCTGATCGGCAGCGGCGCCATAGCCCACCCAATGTTTGACGACGGCGGCGACGCTGTCAGGGCCAATGCCGTCGGCGCCGCCCTGAATACCGGCGACGTAAGCGCCGACCATCTGCGCGGCGAGTGCGGGGTTGGATCCGAAGGTGCCGTCGATGCGCGGCCAGCGTGGCTCGGTGGCGATGTCGGCCTGCGGCGAGAGCGCGATGCGGATGCCCACCGCCTTATATTCCTGGCGGACAATATCGGCGCTGCGCCGGGTGAGCCTGGCGTCTCCGATTGCGGCGAAGCCGAGCGGATCGGGGAAAGCGGTGAAGCCGCCCGCGGCAACGCTGGCCCCTGCTACGCCCTCGAGCTGGTTGCGCGGGTCCGAACTCAAGCTGAGGGGGATGCCGAGCCGGCCCTTCTCTGCGATCGCCTGTAGCCCATTGTTGGCGGCCGCGAGCTTAGCGGGCGTAGCCGCCAAGCGTGTGATCATCGCAGTGACATGCTTGTCGAGGATCTCTTGGGAGGCGTTGGCGACAATGTAGTCGTCGCCGCTCGTGTAGAGCGAGCCGTGCACCATTTGACCGATCTTTTCGTCCGGCCTCATGCGCGACAGGAGGTCGGCGGCGCGTCTGCGGGGCGGCAGCCGCCAATCCTCATAGGGTTCAACTTGGCCGTCGCGGTTGAGGTCGCGAAACGCGAGTCCTTGGGCATGCAGGATCGGGATCGTACGCGTGCCGAGATGGGGTTGGCGCGTGGGCGATGATCCCGCACTCGCCGGGACAGTCAGAGCAATCCCTGTCAGAGCCGCCAGAATCGTAGCTTTTCGCAATTCTTTCTCCCGTTCGTGTTGAAGCGTCCGTCCGACCAGCGTTGAGGTGGCCCTCAAGCAAACGTCCGCCTGTCGCATGGGCCCTTCGAAAAGGCGCCATACCGCCAACCGCGCCAATGTCAGTGAACGATGCCCAACCGGATTTTCAGAAGCGTCGGCTTGGTCCGATTGAGGCCGTCTTGATACCTACGGATTCAGCCGCAGCATCACGACGCCATGGGGCTCAACAGTGGCGCTGTACGAGCCCTTCCAATCGCCCACCTCCTTGTGCGTCCAGAGGTCACGGACCCTGGCGCGCATGGTGGACGCATCACCGAGATCGCCGTTGTCGACCGTGATCTTCACGGGCGTCGCGCCGCGGTTGAACAGAAGGACAGCGCGGCCGCCGCCAGCGAGCGGCTTCATCCAGATTTCCTTGTCGCCGTCCTTCGACACACGATGGCCCTGTACCCCCAGCCGGTCCTGATCGACGGCGATCACGTCCTTGTTGGTAAGGATCGAGCGCGCGCTTTCGTCCATGGTGGAAATGTCGTTGCCGGCCATCAGCGGGGCGGCCATGATCGCCCACAAAGAGAAGTGAGAGCGATATTCGGCCGTGGTCATGCCGCCGTTGCCGACCTCAAGCATGTCGGGATCGTTCCAGTGGCCGGGACCGGCAAACGACCACAAAGGCTCGTTATCATCGAGGATCTGGAGCAGAGGATGGACCCATTGGTTCTTCGGGTCCCACTTGTCGAAACTGTCGCGGATGTCGCCGGTGGTCCGCCAGAGATTGCCCACATTCCGCGCCCATAGCCACGGCTTGGACCCTCCCCACTCGCACATCGAGAAGACGATCGGCCGCCCGGTCGAGCGCAGCGCGTCGGCCATCACCGCATAGGCTTCCTCTGCGTTGCGCGAGCCCGTCTCGCACCAGTCATATTTCAGATAATCGACGCCCCAGCGGGCATAAGTCATCGCGTCCTGATATTCATGGCCCTGGCTGCCCGAAAACCCGTCGCAGGTCTCCCGCCCCGCATCCGAATAGATTCCGAACTTCAGTCCTTTTGAGTGGACGTAATCGGCTAGCGCCTTGATCCCGGAAGAGAATTTTACCGGGTTGGCGGTAATGAAGCCGTTGGCGTCGCGTGGTCCCTGCCAGCAATCGTCGATGACGACATATTGATAACCGGCGTCCTTCATGCCCGACGTCACCATTGCATCGGCGGCTGCCCGGACGGTCTTCTCGTCAACGTTGCAGGCGAACTTGTTCCAACTGTTCCACCCCATGGGAGGCGTTTGCGCGAGGCCGTTGGGCGCCTTGTTGACGACCTTTTGGGTCGTTTCCCCCGCCCAGGCATTCTGCGTGACGAACAGGCACGCCGCCGCCACCAAAATTGCTCTTCCCAACAAACCTCGCACCCGACGATGCGCTCGCCCACAGAATTCCATTTCATCGCCCCCAACAGGTCGGCCACTAACCGTTCTTGCGCCGCGCGCTTCGCCGAAGCGGAGCATTCTAGAGCAAAGCGCCTGACTTTTCAACATTACTCAGACAATTTACAGGCGTATAGGCGACGGACACCCTGCGGTGCGCGATGGGTGCAGTCTCAGCATCACAAAAGTGCTAGGGATCGTCATGTTATCAATTGTCTGATAAATTAGCGTGCGCACTCGGGAGGCGCCTAATGGCAGCTTTCCACCCCTTCTGCGACCTTGCGAAGGTCCGTTAAAGGACGTCGCCCGGCAGCGCGGTGGGTGCATAGCCGGATTTGCGCTCTTGAGGGTCTGAGGTTCGGGCTGGTGATCGGGCGCCGGACTTTTTCTTGGGCGGCGCTGGACAAT
The DNA here is from genome assembly GCF_052871235.1 of Caulobacter sp. LARHSG274. Classification (NCBI taxonomy): domain Bacteria; kingdom Pseudomonadati; phylum Pseudomonadota; class Alphaproteobacteria; order Caulobacterales; family Caulobacteraceae; genus Caulobacter; species Caulobacter sp. LARHSG274. The sequence goes on from NZ_JBIXJO010000017.1 coordinate 4,948, forward strand.
TGTTGTAGCCGCCATTTATGTCGAAGACTCCAAACCTTGAGATTCTCACGCCCTCTGTCAAAGACTACCGGCTGCTCGATGCTGATGAACGCCAGCAGCAACGCGATCAAGACGATTGGCCAAGCGCTCGGCGACATGGCGCGAAAACAATAACGCTTGGCCCGAATTCCGGATCAGGGTTTAAATTTCAAACCGGAGACCAGGAGAGTCAGGATGCTGAACATACTGGGTTCGAAACGGGCGATATTGGCGGTCGCCGCGGTGTTCGTCGCCGGTGGACTGACCACCTTGCCGGCCGCCGCGCAAAGCTATGGCGACTGGTCGACGTCGATCGGCGTCAACAATCTCAACAACACGACGGTGAGCCGCGTCTCGCGCAACGACAATGCCCGCAATCGGGCGACGACGCCGTACCGCAACACCGTGCGCTCGCGCAGCACTGCGACCACGGCCAGTTGTGGCGACATGGCCAGCCTGCAAAGCCGGATCGGGTCGCTCAGCCGTGAGGATTATATGCGTTATCGCAGCTGTCGCGGGCTGGCCAACTGATCCCCGCCAGGTCCCTAAATCGCCACAACCATAGGCTTAGTCGGATCGGGGGATTGTGGCGAGTTACCGGGTTGACGGAAGCCGCTGGCCTAAGCAGACGATGACCAACAAGTAACGATGTCCGCGTGACGACAGCTTTCACCGATGCCCAGGTCGCCGTCGTTCAGGCGCTGGCTGCCGATGCGCCCGGCCCAAACTGGCTACGCCTCGTCGCCGATGTCGAGATCCAGGAGGTGGCGGACAGCTACCATTTCGACACCGTGGCGCTCGCGGTGTTGAAGGGCGCCGATGGCGCGCTCAGTGACCCGTCGTTCAGCGTCAGCGAACCGATGCGCCGCGCGATCGTCGACCTCTACCGCCAGCGTAAGGATATTGCCGGCGAGCTGTTCAGCGGTTTCGAGCTGCGCATCGACAATGATGGCGCGTTCCGTTTCGAATTCTCCTACCGGCCGCCCAAACGGATGAACGGTGCGTGGGATGAGGCGAAGGAGCGGATGCTCGACAACTACCTAGAACACTATCGCGCCGAGATTGCGAGATCGGAGCCCTCCAACCGCCGCTGACTTCGCCAAGCGGCTGCGGCGTGTGCAGATCGTCGTCGCCGGCTGGCGCCTTGATGCTGAGGAGATATCCAGCCGCCGCCTGACCGCTCGTTCCGACTCTCCGTTGCTCGGCGCCGCCCCTACGTGCCTCGCGCCAGAATAGCCGACTGGCGGCCTCCCACCACCCTGCCCTGCCGATCCCGAGGTCTGCATAACCGGCCGGGTCGCGCCATGAACGGACCCAAGCACCGTTCCAGAAACACGACTCTTGGTCCGGGGCGCCGAACGGGAATTCACCCAAACGGACGCGCACGCTGTTTGGTGCGGCGCCAGAAAGCGGATGCCCGACTTCCGCTAAAGGACGTCGGACTCGGTTGGGCCTTCGCGAAATTCATCCGCTCCAACAAAGGCGACGCCCTCTTCGTCCAGGACCCAGGCGCCCAGGAAGGCGGCATGCCCAGGATCGATCTCCTCGTCGATCAGGTCGCCGTCATAGAGGCCGACAGTGCTGAAATCGAAGTCCAGCGAAAGTTGATGGGCCATGCCCACCATCTCCTCGGCCATGCGGCGCGAATACCCCAAGGCCTCGCTTTCGTTGATGAAGTCGTCGCTCAAGGTGCTCACTTCCACCGCATCGCTGCCCTGGGTGGCGCTGGTCGTGACGATGGTGAACGCGGGCATGGGCATCTCTCGTAAGGCGGGAATCCTCACCTAGCCCCGTTCGTCCGAGTCGAGGGCCACATTCTGCAAAATCCTTGCATTAGAACCGGGTCGATCAGTCGCCGCCTCGGGCGTCTCTCTTCGTGGCGCGGTAGGTTTTCTGCAGCCCGGCCAAGCGGCGACGTTCGATGTCCTTGGCGATACGGTCGGCTCTGTCTTCGACCTCGGCCAGTTCGGCGCCCAGCTTCTGGAAGTGAGCCCAGCGGGCGGGATCGAGCGCGCCGTTCGCCAGCGCCTCGCGCACCGCGCAGCCGGGCTCCTTGGCGTGGCCGCAGTCATTGAACTTGCACGTTTCGATCAGGCGCTCGATGTCCTCGAACACCACGCTCAGGCCCTCCTCGGCGTCGATCAGGCCCACTTCCCGGATGCCGGGGGTGTCGAGGATCAGCCCGCCGCCCGGCAGCAGGACCAGTTGGCGATGGCTGGTGGTGTGGCGGCCCTGGTCGTCGGACTCGCGGATCGCCCGGGTCGCCATGCGGTCCTCGCCCAGAAAGGCGTTGACCAGGGTGGACTTGCCGACGCCGGACGAGCCGATCAGCACGCAGGTCTCGCCCGGCGCCACCTGGGCCAGGAGAGCGTCCAGGCCTAGTCCTCGCCGCGCCGACACCGTCAGCACCGGACAGCCAGCCGCCAAGGCGGCGATCGTGTCGGCCTGGCCCCGTGCGTCGTCGGCGAGGTCGGACTTGGTCAGCACCACCACGGGCCGCGCCCCGCTCTGCCAGGCAGCGGCCAGATAGCGCTCGATCCGGCGCGGATTGAGGTCGGCGTTCAGAGAGGTGACGACGAAGGCGACGTCGATATTGGCGGCGATGACTTGCAGGGTCTGCACGCTGTCGGCTGCCCGGCGCACGAAGGCGGTGCGGCGCGGCAGGACGGCGTGGACGGTGGCGGCGCCTTCGGCTGGGCTCAGCGACAGCGCCACCCAGTCGCCGACGGCCGGATGTCCCGCCTCGCGCGCCTCGTGCAGCAGGCGGCCGGCGAGCTTGGCGCGCAATTCGCCCTCACAGGTGACCACCTGATAGCTGTCACGGTGCTGGGCGACGATACGGCCAGGGCTATGGCCCTCGCGTGCGTGCGGCTCGAAAGCCCGCCGCAGCGTGTCGGACCAGCCGTATTGCTCGATCAAGTCACGGGCCTTCACATCGCCGGCGATCGATCGGCTCGCCACGACCCTTCTATGGCTGTTGGCCGGCAGTCGCTAGCGATCAAATCCCCTGGGCTCACGATGTCTGTCGCTCCGAGATGTCGAAGCCGCGCCAGAAGCAGCCTCTGGTCCTGGTCCAGGACACGACATTCAGGGCGTCATGCAAAGGTGGAGCACGCTCAATCCGAATAGGGCCGCCAGCCCCCCGCATGATACTGATCGAGCTCACATGGTCCGAGAGCCGTCCTTGCCCGATTCAGAGTCTATCCCGCAGGTCTGGGACACAAAGCAGCTCCGACGGGCTCTGGAGGCGGCAGGCGTCGCGCTCTGGTCGTGGAACGTCGACACTGATCAATTGATCATGGACGAACTGGGCTACGGTCTATGGGGCGTATCGACCGCGGCGGCCGTTCGCTTCGAAGATCTGTCCGCTCACATCCACCCGGCGGATCGCGATCGGGTCCGCGCCGCCTTCGCGGCCACGCGCGGGATTCTCGGGGCCTATGAAATCGATTTTCGCGTCTTGGTCCAAGATGACGTCCGGTGGATTTCCGCACGTGGCCAGGGCGACGACGCCGGCATTATCGGCCGGGTCATGGTCGGGGTTTTTCTCGACGTAACTGGCCGCAAGCATGCCGAAGAGGCCAATGAGCTGTTGGCTGGCGAGATGAGTCACCGGGTCAAAAATCTTCTGACAATCGCCTCGGCCCTCACCGCGATCACGTCGCGCTCCACCGAAACCACGACGGACATGGCTCGCGAACTGACCGAGCGCCTGACCTCCCTGGGACGCGCGCACGACCTTGTGCGTCCTGTCCCCGGCCAGGACGGCAAGGCGGCGCTGCTTGGTGATCTGATTTCCGTTCTGCTTGCGCCGTACGACGACTTGGGCGCATTCAGCGGCCGCATTCGAGTATCCGTCCCTCGGATGGGCGTAGGAGAGGCTGCGGCGACCACCCTGGCCCTGGTCATCCACGAACTGGCGACCAATTCCCTGAAGTATGGGGCGCTCTCGGTCGCGGCGGGCACGCTTGATGTTTCTTGCACCATGCATGACCAGGATGTCGTCCTGGTCTGGACCGAGCGCGGAGGCCCGCCGGTTACGGCTCCACAGGGTCCTGGCGGGTTTGGGAGCAAGCTTGTCACCAGAGGGATGTCTGCGCAGTTGGGCGGATCGATCGCCTACGACTGGCCCGACCATGGCGTCATCGCCACTCTGCGGATGCACAAGGGTCGTCTCGCCGCCTGAGAGGGACGCCCGCGCGATCGGGCACGCAACCAAAGCGTGAGGCCAAGCATTATTAACCTTGGGAATGGAATCTTTCCGTTCCGGCAGTCGTCGTTTCGAGCGCAGAGCGACGTGCCCGTCCCGCCCCCGGCCGAAGAGATCGGGGGCCACCGTGCCGCGCGCCACCAGGGTTACGCGTCAGAAGATCGCGGAAGACGAGGTCGACGGATTCCGAAAAAACCTCGGCCCGTTCGTTGTCGCGGCGGAGACGACCCGATCGGCGATGGTGTTCACGAACGCCGCCGAAGCCGGCAATCCGATCATCTTCGCCAACGATGCCTTTCTCGCCTTGACCGGCTATGATCGGGAAGAGGTGCTCGGCCAGCCGTTCGATTTCCTGCTGGCCCGCGGCAACAACCTTGAGGCGTTGGCCCGGATCGAGGCGGCGTTCGCCGGCGAGTTCCACGAACAGCTGGAGATCTGCGACCAGCGCCGGGACGGCGGCACGCTCTGGGTTTCGCTGTCGATCAACCCGGTCTGGGACGCGGAGGGCCTGGTCGTGCAGCACTTCTCGTCGTTCGTGGACGTCACCGGAACCAAGCGGGAAGCCGAACGCCTCCGCTTCCTCCTGGACGAACTGAATCATCGCACCCAGAACACGCTGGCCACGGTGCTGGCGATCGCCGCTCAAACCCTCCGATCCCAGGATCGCACCGTAGTGCAGGCTTTCGAAGGCCGCGTCCTGGCGTTGGCCAAAGCCCATGGCCTGCTTGGCCGGGAAAGTTGGGATGCAGTGCCGCTGCGCGATGTCCTGGACCGCATCCTGCAGCCGTACGGGCTGGGCGGCGACGCTCCGCCTCGTATCACGCTGGAGGGCGAAGACGTTCGGCTGCACGCCAAGGCCGCCCTGTCCTTGGCCCTGGTGTTCCATGAACTGGCGGCGAACGCCTCGGCCCACGGCGCCCTGTCGGCCGCCGAAGGCCAAGTCGGCATCGGCTGGCGCATCGAAACCACGCCCGGCGAGACCAGGCTGCACCTTCGTTGGCAGGAGAGCGACGGCCCCTTGGTCACTTCGCCAAGTCGCAAGGGCTTCGGCTCGCGCTTGATCGAACGCGGACTGGCGCAGGATATCGGTGGCGAGGTTCGTGTCACCTACGAACAATCCGGTCTCATCTGCCAGATCGCCATGCCGTTGAAGCCCCCGGTGGGACCATGATCCCCGAACTGATCGGCCGCCGCATCCTCCTGGTGGAGGACGAATTGCTCATCTCCTGTCTGTTGGAGGACATGCTTGAAGACCTCGGCTGCATGCTGATCGGCCCGGCCTCAGGGGTCGACCAGGCGTTGCGGCTGGTGGCCGGCGAGGCCATCGACGCCGTCATTCTCGACGTCTCGCTCGACCAGCAACTGAGCTATCCCGTCGCCGACGCGCTTGTCGCCCGAGGCATTCCCTTCCTGTTCTCGACAGGCTACGACAGAGACAGGCTGAGGGACGGCTACAGGTCCTTCGCCATGCTGCAGAAACCCTTCCATCCTTCGGAATTGGCCAAGGTCCTGGCGGGGCTTTTCGCGGGAACTCGCCTCCTTCCTTCCGCCGCCTGACGCGCGAGGACGGGACGCGGATCGCGACGTCGAGACCCGACTTGCCATTCTCGCTGGCGCGCGGTCCCGCGAGCCGCTACGGCTAGGACGCGATCGACAGGGACGACTTCTATTCATCGTGGTCTTGTCGCGCGCCGGAGCGACTATGCCCCAAGCGCCGCGCCCGACCGTCCTTGCAGACCCCGCCGTGTTGACGCCCGGCCGTAGCGGGACGTTCGCCGGGTTCGGCGGCGATAGCGATCCGTTCGCCGCCGCCGTCCGGGCGACCGGAACGCCGATGATCATCACCAATCCGCGCCTGGCCGACAATCCGCTGGTGTTCGTCAACGACGCCTTCTGTCAGCTCACCGGCTATGACCGCGAAGAGGTCATCGGGCGAAATTGCCGCTTCCTTCAGGGGCCCCAATCCGACCCGGTGGTGGTCGAGGCCATCCGCGCCGCCGTGAGACTGGGGCGGGCGATCGCCATCGACGTGCGCAACCATCGCAAGGATGGTTCGGCTTTCTGGAACCGCCTGCAGATGGCGCCGGTCCATGACGCCGACGGCGAGCTGAGCTACTTCATCGCCAGTCAGTTCGACGTCACGGCCGAACTGCAGAGGCTGGAAGACCTCGAACGCCACAACGCCGACCTGGCTACCGAGTCGGCGCGGCGGCTGCAGGCGCAGCACGACAGCGAACAGCGACTTCGCTTCGCCACGGGGGCCGGCCACATGGGCCTGTGGGACCTGAACCTGGTCTCGGGCGAACTGACGGCCTCCTCGGTGTTCCGGGAGAACTTCGGACGCCTGGCCTCGGAGGCGTTCGACTGGCCGCAGCTGCTGGACGCCGTCCATGCCGACGATCGTCGCCGGGTGCGGGAAGCGTTCACGAGCCTGGACGTCGACGGCGACTTCGCGATCGAGTTCCAGATCGTTCGCGCCGACGCGGCCATCGGCTTCATCCAGATGCGCGCCGACATCATCCGGGGCGTCGACGGCGCGCCCCTGCGCCTGGTCGGCGTTTCCATGGACATTTCCGAGCGCCTGAAGGCCAATGAAGAAAAGTCCTTGCTGCTGCGGGAGCTCGCCCACCGCATCAAGAACATGTTCGCCGTCGTCGACGGCGTGATCTCGCTGTCCGCCAGGGCCGACGCGGCGGCCCGGCCGTTCGCCGACGCCCTGCGGACGCGACTGTTCGGCCTGGGCCGCGCGATGGCCTATGTGACCCCGCCCGAGGTGGTGGGCAGCTCGGAGATCGCACCGCAGACCCTACTGGTCCTGCTGCACGTCCTGCTGGAGCCCTATGGCGACCTGGATACCGCCGACCGACGGGTCACCGTGTCGGGCGACGACGTTCGCATAGGCCGCGCCGCCACCACCTCGATGGCCCTGATCATCAACGAGCTGGCGACTAACGCGCTGAAGTACGGGGCCCTGGGTCACGCGGGCGGTACGGTCAGGATCGAGATGACCCGGGAGGGGGACGACGTGGCGCTCACCTGGCGCGAACATGTCCCGGCGGCCATGACCGCGACGGAGGGGATACAGGGCGGCGGCTTCGGCAGCACCCTCCTGGAGAACGCCATCGTGCGGCAGCTTCGCGGACAATGGTCGCGCGAATGGACCGCCACGGGGCTGCAGACGAATCTGCGCTTTTCGCAGGCGCGCCTCGCGCGCTGAAACGGCCTGCGCGCCGCAATGACTTAACTAAGTTAAGCGGAACCTGCGGGTGACGCAGGTGTTGGAACTGTGATGGCAAAGCTGGTGAACCGAACGACGATCCTGGTGGTCGACGACGAGCCGTTCATTCGCGGAGTCGCCGCCGAGTATCTTCGGGACGCGGGCTACCTGATCTTCGAGGCCGACGACGGCGTCGAGGCGCTGTCCTTCCTCGATGAGAACCCTGAGATCAGCGTGCTGTTCACCGACATCAACATGCCAGGCATGGACGGCTTCGCCCTGGCCGCCGAGGTCCGGGCGCGCCGGCCGCTGATGCGCGTGGTCCTGACGTCGGGTCGCGAGCGGCCGACCGCCGCGCAGATGCCCGATCGCGGCTATTTCATCGGCAAGCCCTATGCGGAAGGCCAGCTCACGTTGCTCATGGCCAAGGCCGCGGCCTAAACCGCCCCGCCGCGAACACGAGCCCACGCCGCAAGGCAGCGGCGCTCAACTCCTCAGTTCCTCACGCCTGCAATATGATTTTCCCGCCGCCTGGGCGGACGTGATAGGTTTCCCGCCGAGGCGCTCAGTCACGCCAATCAGATCGACTCGCTCTCCGGCGAGAGATCTTCTGCTCCGAAGCCGGGGCGCTCGACCTTTTCATGAGTCTATCCACCGCATCATCTGGCTCGCGCCAGGCGATGGCCGGCGCTCGTGAGCAGTCTCACCAGAAAAAGGAAGCCCATTGTCCAAAGGCAATCGCGAAATCCGCAAACCCAAGACCGCCAAGCCCAAGGTGATCGCCGCGGCGCCCGCCATGGCGACGCAGACCCTCGCCGTCCGCAAGAAATAGCCTTCCCGCCTTCGACGACTGAGCGCCGCAGCACGGCGTGTCCGACGAAAGGCCCCGTTTCATGAAAACCTATCCAGGTACGCGCCCGTCAGGTCCGAAGGGCCTCAACGATCCTCGCTCGACCGGAAGCCAGCCGATCAGGCCGCGCCCCATCGACCCTGACGCCCTGCGGGGCACGAAGCCTTGACCGATCCGGTACGGCTCTCCCAGGGGCGTTTCGGCGCCCAATCAAGGGATCGTCGCCCAGGTTCGAACGTCGCCGAGGCGTCGCCCGCCCAAATGACGACCTCTGAAGGGAAGACCATATACGAACCTACCGTCTCTTGGCGTCCGATCGACACCAATATCAAGAGCGATATCTCCGTGAGCCGTCCGTTTCACCTGAGCCGTCTGGTCCTGGTCAGGTCAGGCAAGCGCGAAATGCTTGCCCGTTGGCGCCATCCGCTGGAGCGTTACGACCGCTCGAAAGACAGCATCATTACGCGGCAAGGGGCGTGGTGGTGCGAGCAGGGCCGGACCCTCGATTTCGAGCCCGCCGAGTATCGGGATAGGTAGTCCCTGGCCCGTCCTGCAGCAGCGTGACCGCCGCTGCAGGACCAGGCCGCTGTCGGTCCCACCGCGGCTGGGTGTTCCTGCACCGCCCAAGACCATCGTTGGTGGTTTGGGTCGAACGTGGCGGCCCGACGGTCAACCCGCCGGAAGGTTCCAGGGGTTCGGCAGCGAGATGGTCGTCTGAGGCAGGTTGGCCCAACCGGGCGGACCCGAGCACCTATGACTGGCCCAGTCACGGAGTGATCGCCACCTTGCGCATGCTCGAGGATCGTCTCGCGGCCTGATCTCAGAGCCCGAGCGTCAATGTTGCGCCATCAAGGGACATTGGCCTATAGCCGAGCCAGACCTTTCGCCCCCCTCCGCGCGTCCTGCCTATGAGCCGCGCGGCCAGCGTGTCGCGCTCGGCGGCTGGCACGGCTGCAAACAGCGCCCCTACCCCCAAAGCGTAGGCTTTCCACCCGGTTTGACGAGGGCGCGGATCAATAGGAACAGCGCGTGAATAAGGGCGGAGACTGCGAGGCCAAGCCCCCAGGCTCGAAGCGTCGCGCCCCAAACATCGTGTCAGCCCCGAACCTTCTGCTGTCCAGCGTCGATGTAACGCTTGTCTTCATGCTCACCGACCTGCTCGGCGTGGCGCCAACATTCGTCAGCCTGCTGATGCTGCTGATGCTCGCCGGCGACCTGATCTTCGACCTCTTGGCCGGATGGTGCATCCTGGCCGACGTGGTGGACTTCGCGGAGTTTCGCCACCGGGAGCGGCGCGAGACGGCGACATTCGCCCTGGTTCTGGTGATCCTCAAGGCCGGAGCGGCCGCCTCGGCGGGCGTCATCGGCTGGACGCTGGGCCGACTGGGCTACACGCCCGGCGCCCAACAAACCGGGACGGTGCTGCTGGGGATGAAGGCGCTGGCGTGCGGTGTCCCGTTTCTTGGCGGGCTGGTCGCCATCCTGGTGCTCTCGCGCCTCTCGGTCGGGCATCTGGCGCACGCCAGAGTCCTCCGCGCGCTGCACGCGCGGAGGATCCGTGCCGATCAGGGATCGAGCGGGTCCAGGGGGTCGATCCGCAGCGAGGACGCCGCGGGTCGGAAGGTCAGCTCGACGGGCGAGAGCCGCCTTTCGATCTCGCCGGGCTGATAGCCCAGCTCGATCCGGTTGCGCTCGCTGAACAAGGCGCTCTCGATGTACTTGCTCTGCTCGGCGTTCGTGACGATCAGAGCCTCTTGATCGACCGGCGCCCCCAAGGCGAAAAGCCGGCGCGAGACGTTGCGCAGATTGGTCGTGGTGTGCCGGGCATAGGGCTCGACCACGATGCTCTCGGGCGGAACGGCGAAACGCTCGATCAGCGCCCTTCGCATTTCCAGGGCCTCGACATTGGGCGATTGGCGCGGGTGCACGGCGCCGCCGCTGAGGATGATGAAGGGCGCGGCACCGTCGGCGAAGCGTTGGGCCGCCATGCGGACGTTCAGTTTGCCCCGGGCGCTGAGCGTCAGCGCCGGATTCTCGGGTCCGACGCCGGGCACGATGATCGCCGTGAACCGGTAACGCCGCCAATCGACGGTGCGCGCGTGGGCCAGGGCGCCTGCGTTGTAGCGCTCGTCCAGCGGCTCGAACGCCGACGCCGTCTTGCGATCGTTCACGTCCAGCAGCGCCAGGACCAGGGCGAGGCTTGGATCGAGCACCGCACTGGCGTCCTGCTTGCCGCCGTCCGCCAAGCTCACGGCGTCGGCCAGGGTCGCGGCGAACAGGGCCGTGCCCGGAGGGTCGATCGGACCGTCGATCTGGGGATAGCGCGGCGGCGCGCCGAGGCCGTAGACCTGCAGGACGCCGTTGAGGCCCTTCAGTTCGCGAGCGACCTGGGCCTGGAGCCCGTCGTCGGCGGAGACGGCCTGACGCGCGGGTCCCTGCAGCGTGCGGTCGGCGAGCGCGGCGACCTCCGCGATTTCCGCATCGCTCCAGAGGCCGGCGCGAAAAAGACAACCTGGCGCCTGCTGGCAGGCGTCCATTCGCCCGCGGCGCTCGACCAGCGCCGCGTTCCGGCTCGACGGTTTCGCTCCGTCGGCGGCCTGGCCCCGCCCCAGGGCGGTCAGGGCGGGGAAGAGCCGCGCCGCGAGCACCGACCACTGCTGGTCTACGACCGGGTCGGCGCGACTTGGCGGCGCCAGCAGCAGCGTCGCCAGGACCAGGGCCGAGGTCAGCCCCACCCTCACCCGCGCCCTCACCATGACTTGCTGACCACGAACCGGAAGCTGCGGCCAAAGATCGGCCGGCCATAGATCGCCTCCCGGCTGCCCTGCCCCAACAGGGTGTCAGTGCGAGTGTTGCCCTCGGTCAGGCCGTGGGCGTTGGTGAGGTTGTCGCCAACGACCTGGACGCGCCAGTCACCGTTCGTCAAAGTCACCCCGGCGCTGTAGGCGCCATAGCTTGGCAGGGCGGTGTTGTTGAAGAAGTCGACGTAGCGCTTGCCCGTATATTCGTACCGGCCATAGAGTTCGACGCTGCCCATCCCCGTTTCGAAGGTGAAGTTGGGGCGGATATTGCCGAAGAGCTTGGCCTCCCGGATGATCTGGTTGCCTTCGACCTGGCTGGGGTCTGCGCCGGCGGCGTTGACGAGGCTCTTGTATTGTGGATCTTGAACCGTCAGCGAGCCATTGATCGAGAACCAGTTCGCCAGGCGCAGCGCGCCGTCCATTTCGGCGCCCTCGACCACCGCCGTGCCAACGAACGGGACCGTCTGGTCATTGCGGCCGGTCACCGGATTGAAGGCCAGAAACGAGGCGTTGAGCGGATCGAACTTGGTGTAGAAGCCTGTCACGTATAGGTAGGAGCCGCGGTAGACGGCCTTGAAGCCGACTTCGAACTGGTCGGCCTTGGTCTTGACGATGGTCGGGTTGACCGAGGCGGTGACCTGCAGGCTGGGCGGCACTTCCAGGTGCGAGGCCCGCGCATAGACGCCCAGGTCGCTGGTGAAGTCGTAGTTCGCGCCGAACGTCCAGTTGGTCACCGACGGCTCGAGCTTGTGCGACTGGACGGCGCCGGTGAAGGCGCGGGTCGCATCGTCGGCCAGGGTAGTGGCGTCGCCGAGGTTCACCTGCTCGGTGAGCAGGGCGTAGCCGTCGAAGCTGTAGCGCTCGTGACGGACGCCGGCGTCCAGACGAAGCTTGTCGGTGAGGTCCCACGTGTCATTGGCGTAGAGCGCGACCATCTTGGCGTCGGCGTCCCCCTGGTTCAGGGTGGTGGTGTAGCGCAGGACCCCCTTGTCGGTGACGTAGCCGAGGACCGCGCCGGTCGAGGAATAGGCGACCAGATCCAATGTCCGCGGCTTGCCGGCGACCTCGATCAGATGGTCCTGATAGACCGACTTGCTGGTTTGGCCGTAGACGCTGCCATAGAGGCCGGCCTTGATGTCGTGGGAGCCGAGACCGGTTTCGAACTTTCGAGTGACGCTCAGGTCGCCCTGGGTCGAGTAGAAGTCCGAGCTGACGGCCCGATACTGGCCTTGCATGACCAGGCCCGACGCCGACGACGGATCGTAGACCGTCGCGCCATTGGTTCCGGCGATCGCATAGCCCAGCCGGCTCACCGCGCCGAAGGCCGTGGTTGCCGCGCTCATGAAGCCGGCCGCGAAGGTCGTCGCGTCGGCCGGGTTCGAGGTCGAATAGAAGGCGTCGAAATCCAGGCTCCCCTTGGTGAAGCCCCCTTTCGCCGAGACCAGCCAGCCGTCGAACTCGCCTTCGTACTGCAGGCCGATGTTGCCGTAGCGCATGTGTCGACCGTCCGCGAGATCGCGCGTGTCGTACTGCGTCATGCCGGCGCCGTTCCGGTACTTCTGGTTGACATTGCGGAGCGCCGGCGAGTTCATCGTGCCGTCGAAATAGTCGATGTACTTGTCGAGCGAGACCGACGGGTTCCTCGGATCGGCGGTCGGGATCGGCAGATAGAAGAGGTTGTGGTCGTCGAGATAGTTGACGCTGACGCGGATCGAACCGTTGTCGAGATCGTGCTTGATGTTGGCCCGGATCTGGCCGCCGCGATCGTTGGCGAAGCCGTTGTCGCGATGGCCGTCGTCCTGCCGGAGGAAGCCGCCGACGGCATAGTAGGTCTTGTCGCTGATCGGCCCGGCCTGGTAGGCGTCCAGGCGATAGAGGCCGGTGGTCCCCAGCGTCAGCTGCGCCTTGCCCCGGGTCGTGTCGCTGCCCGAGACCGTGACGTTGTTGACGATCGCAGCCGCCTGGCTGGCGTAGATCGGCGCGGGGCCGCCGCGCACCACTTCCATGCGATCGACCATCAGGTCGTAGCGCTGAAGGTCGGCGGCGCGAAAGAAGAAGCCGTCGATCTCGTGGAAAAGCGGCAGCCCGTCCTGCTGGAAATAGGCATAGCCGCCGTCGGTGGGAATGCCGCGGACACGGGTGATGTTCTGCACCTCGCCGCCGGTCGGCTCGACCTGGATGCCCGGAAGCTTTCCGAGCAGGTCGGCCATGTTCAGCGGCGCCAACTTCTGGATGTCGTTCTGGGACAGGGCGTTCACCGCGTAGGACACGTCGAAGCGACGCTCGGCCCGGGCCGAACCGGTGACGATGAGCTCATCGACCTGGGCCGGGGCTTCCGTCGCCGCGCTGGTCTGGGCCGCGACCGGGAAAGCGACGGCGCACAAGGCGGCCAAGGCGCAACCTTGGGCAAGCATGGTCTTGGTCATCGGTAACCCCCATCGGATTTTCGGTTGGGGTGGCGTATGGCGGCCTGCTGCGACATATTTATTTATTACTTGTAAAATAAATCGAGTTGGGGGGGCTCTCCACAGCCCGACCCGCTAGGGAGGCCTGATGAGTTCCGCGCCTTTCAACCTGTCCGAGGAAGAAAAGCGGCTGCTCTGGCGGCTGCGGACCCACGGCTCGGCCGCGCGGACCGAACTGGCGGCGGCGCTGCAGGTGAGCAACGCCACGCTCACCAAGCTTTCCCACGGCCTGCTCGCCCTTGGGCTGATCGAGGCTGTGGAGTCGCCGGATCCCCAGGGCCGCGGACGCCCCATGACGCCGCTCCGCATCGCGGCGGCGGGTGGTTACGCCGTCGGCGCGACGGTGCATCAGGGCGTTTTCGAAATCGCCCTCGTCGACTACGCCGGCGGGATCATTTCGCTCACGCGCGAAGAGATCGATCCCCCCCACCGTGCCGCGGCCGACGCCGTTGTTGAAGTTCAGCACCGACGAGGCGTGGCGGCGATGGCCATTGACCAGGATCAGCACCTGGTCCGGCCCCAGCCCGCGCAACGAGAAGCCGCGCGTGCTGCTGGACGACGGCGAGGTTTGCGAACGCGGATAGTTGAGCGACGGGGCCAGGAAACCCAGGATTTTGCCGAGGTCGGTGAAGCCCCTCTCGGCTAGCGCCTCGCCGCTGAACACATCGACCGGCGCGGCGGTCTCGGTCGCCAGGCGCCCGGGCGCCCGCGATCCGACCACCAGGACTTCATCGATCACCGACTCCGCTGGCGCTGCCGACTGCGCCAGCGCCCCTGTCGCGCCGAACGATATCGTCAGCGCCGCGCCCGCCGCCAAACCCTTGAACACCGTCATGACCCTCTCCCCGTCTCGTGACGAGGCGTTTAGTCCGAGGCCACACGGCGGCGCGAACGCAAAGGCCGCAACAGCGTTGCGCGGCGCGCAATCCCAAAGGTTTCCGACCTGGTCGTGGCTCGCCTCCAGTGTAGCCGCCTCTGCGCCATGTATGGACGGCTCCCCGTTGGCAAGGGGTGATCTGACGTTCTGTTAGACTTGGTCGGTGCGGCCATGTGTTCGACCTGTTGGTGCGATACGCATGACCGCTGGCCATAATGCCCTCGGCGAAGACAGCTCCACGGAGACGTTTCGAGTGCGGCCGTGGGCGCGGAAGGCGGCCCCGCCCAGGCGATCTCGCCCGGGCGGGGTTCGATCCGCCAGGTGCATGCTGATGCAGGCGAACCGATCAACCGCCCGACCGTAATAAAACTGTCACTCGTCTTGCGTCCAACGCTCCGCATACTCGCCTTTGGGTTCGGGAGGCAGGAATGAGCGAGATCGACAAGACGGCGCAGGCGACGGCGCCGGTCATTGCCCCGGCCGACGGCGGCAAGGTGGCGACGATCCAGGCGACGATCGACATCGCCGATACCGCCCAGATCACCGCCTTCGGCGAGCGGGCCCAGCAACAGGTGGCGGGGTTCGCCGACCGGATTCTGGAACAGACCCGCAATCGCGAACTGGGCGATACGGGCGAACTGCTCAGCGACATCATCGCCAAGGCCAAGGGCCTCGACCCGGCCGACCTGCAGAACGCCGGCTTTGTCACCAAGCTGTTCGGCGGCCTGCGCCGGCGCCTGCACCGCTTCACCTCCAAGTTCGAGACGGTGGCCGCCCAGATCGACCGCATCACCGTCGAGCTGGAAAAGCGGATCGACCGCCTGCGCCGCGACGTCGCCATGCTCGACGGCCTGCACGACCAGACCCGCGACTCGATCGGCGAGCTCGACGCCTACATCGCGGCCGGCAAGAGCTTCGCCCAGGCGTTCCAGGCGGGCCCGCTGGCCGAGCTGGAATCCAAGGCCAAGGCCACCGGCTCCGACAGCGGCAGCCAGGACCTGATGGCCGCCCAGACCTATCAGGACGCCGTCCAGTCGCTGGACCGGCTGGAAAAGCGCGTGCTCTACCTGCAGCAGGCGCGGCAGATCGCCATCCAGCAGCTGCCGCAGATCCGCATCGTCCAGAACGGCGACGCCACCCTGATCGAGAGCCTGGCGGCCTCGATCAACCTCACCGTTCCGGCCTGGAAGCAGAAGATGGTGCTGCTGCTGGGCCTGACCCGCCAGCGCGAAGCCCTGGCCCTGCAGAAGACCGTCACCGACACCACCAATGAGATGCTGCGCCAGGCCTCGGAGATGATGAAGACCCAGGCCATCGACATCGAAACCCAGTCCCAGCGCGGCATCGTCGATATCGAGACCCTGCAGAAGACCAACCAGGACCTGATCGACACCATTTCCGGCGTGCTGCAGGTCCAGGCCGAGGGCCGCAAGAAGCGCGAAATGGTCGAGATCGAGATGGATCGCCAGACCGACGCCCTGAAGAAGGCGCTGTCCCAGGGCCCCGGCCGGTGAGGCGGCTGGCCGTTCTGGCGGTCGCCGTCCTGGCTGGGGTGCTGGCCGGCTGCGGGTCGCGGGCCCCCGATTTTCGCATCGTCGCCGGCTCGGAGCAGAAGTCCCTGGAGCCCCTGGTCCAGGCGTTCTGCAAACGCCAGCATGTCAAATGCCAGATCGACTACAAGGGCTCGCTGGATATCGGCCTGATGCTGGCCAATGATGCGCCGCCCGAGGTGGATGCGGTCTGGCCGGCCTCCAGCCTGTGGATTGAGCTCTACGACACCCGCCGCCGAGTCAAGGACCTGAAGTCCATCGACACCACGCCGGTGATCCTCGGGGTGCGGACCAGCAAGGCCCGCGAGCTCGGCTGGGTCGGCAAGCCGGTGCGGATGGACGACATCCTCCGGGCGGTGCAGGCCGGCAAGCTGTCGTTCCTGATGACCTCGGCCACCCAGTCCAATTCCGGCGCGGCCGCCTACCTGGCCATGCTGGCGGCGGCGTTCGGCGACGGTTCGCGGCTGGATCCGGCGGCGCTCGACGACAATGCGGCGCGCGCCAAGGTCAAGGCCCTGCTGAAGGGCGTGGCGCGCTCCTCCGGTTCCTCGGGATGGCTGAAGGACCTCTATCTGGAAACCGCCCAGGCTGGCCGCCCGTACGACGCCATGTGGAACTACGAGGCGGTGCTGAAGGAGACCAACGACGCCCTGCGCCAGAACGGCGGCGAGCTGCTGTACGCCGTCTATCCGGCCGAGGGCGCCGCCTATGCCGACGCGCCGCTGGGCTATGTCGAGCGCGGCCAGGACAAGAAGACCCGGGCTTTCTTCGACGCCCTGCAAACCTATCTGCTGAGCGGCGAGGCCCAGACCCGCATCGCCGCCGACGGACGTCGCACCGCCCCCGGGATGGCCCCGCCGACTCGGGCCGAACCGGATTGGAACTTCGACCCGTCGCGCGTTGTAACCTCCATCGCCCTGCCGGAGCCGGCGGTGATCTCGCGGGCCCTGACACTCTATCAGGAGGTACTGCGCCGCCCCTCCCTCACCGCCCTGTGCCTGGACTTCTCCGGGTCGATGCAGGGCGACGGCGAGGCGCAGTTGAAGTCCGCCATGCGCACCCTGCTCACCCCCGCCGAGGCGTCCAAGGCGCTGATCCAATGGTCTCCCGCCGATCGGATCATCATCATCCCCTTCGACGACGGTCCGCGAACGACCTTGCAGGGCGACGGCGCCCCCGCCTCCCAGGCCCGGCTGCTCGCCGCCGTCGAGGCCGAAAGCTCCGGCGGCGGCACCGACATGTACGCCTGCGCCAATGCCGCCTTCGCCGCCATGGGGCCCTATCTGGACAAGGGCTATCTGCCGGCCGTGGTGCTGATGACCGACGGCGAGTCGGAAAACGCCGACGGCTTCGACACCGCCTGGCGACAGGGCGGCCATGAATTGCCGGTGTTCGGCGTGACCTTCGGCGAGGCCGACAAGGACCAGTTGGACACCGTGGCGAAACTGACCCGGGCGCGGGTGTTCGACGGCGGCAAGAATCTGACGGAAGCCTTCCGGTCCGCCAGGGGCTACAACTGAGCCGGGTTCGATGAGGGGCGCGGCGATCTTGCGGGTTGATGGGCGATTGTTTGAGCGGCCTTGCCTCCCGTTGAGGGCCCGCTGATGGGGCGCGGCGCCGCGACCTTGCTGGCGGCCGTGGCTGCCGCCGTGACCCTGCCGCTGCTGGCCTTGGGTCTGAGCCTGCCGTGGTGGCTGGCGCTGGCCCTCGCCCTGGCGGTGTTCGGCGGGGTCTGGCTGGTGCTGAAGCCGAGCGGCGATCCGGGACCCGGACTCACCGATGAGGCTGTGCTGGACGCCCGGAGCGCCACGGCTCAAGGCTTGCTGCTCGAAGCGACGACCGCCATGGACCGTCTGCGCAAGGTTCGTCGCGAAATCCAGGACCCGCCGATGCGCGCCGAGATCGCCCACCTGCTGGAGGTCGGCGACAAGGTGGTGCGCGAGGTGCGCGAGGACCCCAGCCGCGCCATGGCCGTGCGCCGCCTGCTGACCTTCTACCTGCCCAACGCCGCCAGCGTCGCCGACGGCTGGCGCACGCTGGAGGCCCGCTCCGTCCCCTCGACCGCCCGCATGACCCAGACTCGCGAGGTGATGGGCGGACTGTCCCAGGCCTTCGCCAAATATGCCGACGACGTCGCCGAACCCGAACTGCAGACGCTCGACCTGGACCTGAAGGTGTTGAAGGACGCCCTCAAGGCCGATCTGAGCAACACCCCCTGATGGAGAGCTGAAGCATGGCCATGAGCAGGCGGGCGGTGGCGGGGCTGGGGGTCCTGGGGCTCAGTGCGGCGGTCACGGGCGGGGTGGTGCTGTTTCGCGACCGGCCCGAAGTCCGCGGGGCCTTGGGCGACGTCGACCTGATCAAGGGCTATGCCGGCGGCGAGAAGATCGGCTTCGTCGAAAATCCCCGCACGATCGCCGCCCTCAAGCAGCACGGCCTGGCCCTGGCGGCCGAGCGGGCCGGTTCGGTGGAGCAGGTCCGCGACCCGACCTTGCTGGCCACCAAGCCGCAGTTCCTGTGGCCCAGTTCCAGCCCGCTGGTCGACCTGGCCCGGCGCAGCGTCAAGATCCTCAAGGACGAGGTGATCTTCAACTCGCCCATCGTCATCTATTCCTGGGCCCCGATCGCCGAAGGCCTGGTCCGCGCCGGCCTGGCGACCAAGGAAGGCGCCCACTACTATATCGACGCCCGCGGCCTGATCGACGCCGTCCTGGCCCGTCGATCCTGGAGCGAGCTGGGCCAGCCCGACCTTTACGGCCGGATGCGGCTGATCGCGTCGGACCCCAACAAGTCCAATTCCGGCTTCATGTTCGCGGGCCTGGCCGCCAACCTGCTGGCCGGCGACGTCGCCACCCTCGACACCCTGCCGGCGGTTCTGCCCAGGCTGGTCGACCTGTTCCGGGGCATGGGCTTCAAGTCCAGTTCCTCCGGCAAGGTGTTCGACGACTACGTGGCCGGAGGCCCCGGCGCCCAGCCGATGGTGGTCGGCTACGAGAATCAGCTGGTCGAATGGATCCTGGCCGACAAGGAGCGCTGGAAGCGCATCGCCGCCGCCGCCGGGCCGGCCAAGCCGGTGGCCCTCTATCCCAAGCCGACGGTCTATTCCGCCCACCCGCTGATCGCCCTGGACCCGCACGCCCTGCCGCTGATCGACACCCTGATGTCGCGGCCGCTGCAGGAGATCGGCTGGCGCGACCATGGCTTCCGCGGGCCGCTCGGCGCGGTTGGAGCAGAGACCGACCCGATGATCGCCGGTCGCATGCCGGCCCAGATCGCCGCCGTCGCCCCGATGCCCGACATCGAAGTCATGCTGAGCATTCTCAAGGCCCTGGCCTGAACGCCAGGCGGGCGTTGGGGAAACAGGCGCCAAATCGCGACGCGCGCCAGGTCGGGTCAGAGGATCATCGCCGGCGGCCGGTGGCGCGAAGAAAGTCGATGAGGGCGCCGGGCTCGTCGGTCTGGAAGGTGTCGAAGCCCTGAGCGATCAGTTCGCGCCAGGCCGAGCCGCCGCCCCTGAGGCTTTCGATGTCGCCGCCGACGCCGACGACGCTGACCACGCCCACGGCGGTGAGCGTGTTGGCCCAGCGCCGAATCTTCAGACGGCGGGCGACTTCGACGGCGTCTTCGGCTTCCCTGGGCGTCAGATAGACCATCTCCACGCCCACCAGCCGATGGCGTCCGGCGGCCTGGGCGGCGATGACCCGGGCCACGTCGGCGGGGAGCGGCGAGTCCACCCAGCGACCGATGATGGGCATGAAGGGCGCGCCGTCGAAGGGGCCTGGTCGGCCAGGGGCGGCCGCTCGTCGGTCACCAGCTTCTTGACCAGCACATCGTCGCCCATGCCGGCGGCGCGGGCGGCGGCGATGACCTCGGGATAGATGTCCTCCTTGATGTCGAGGTTCAAGTGAAGGTCACCACCTGACCGTCGCGGCGGCGATCACTGAGTACGTTGCCGGCCGCGTCATAACCGTACTGTTCATAGTCGCTCGTCGAACTGGTCGAGCCGCTGGTAGCGGTCGGGTAGCGGGTCTTCACCAGACGATCGAAGCCGTCGTACTCGTGGGTGGTCAGATTGCCCTTGCCGTCGGCGTCCCTCGCGTACTGGCCATTGGTTGTGTAGGTGACGGCTTGCTCGACCCGCGGCGCGCTGGTTCCATAGCCACTGGTTATCTGGGTGGCACGGTCTGCGTTGTCGTAGGTGGTGTAGGTGATGCGGTCAGCGCCATCAGTCCTGGCCGAATCCAAGGTGCAGGCCGAGGCTGGCAGCGCGCCGAACGCTGCTGTGTTCATCCTTACCGCCGTGCAGATCGGGCGATTGGCCGTGTCATAGGCGTACTGGGTCACCGCCTGGGTGGCGCCGCCAGCGATCTGGCTGGCCTGGCTCTTCCAGCCGATGGCGTCGTAGTTGGTCGCCGTCTGATCCAGGGCTACGAAGCTCGACATTGAGCCTTCGGCCTGCCCGGTGGCCGTTCCGGCCTTCACTGACGTCACCTGGCCGCTAGGATTGTAGGTCGTGCGGGTTGCCCGATAGAGAAGTCCTCCCGCCCCGTCCGGATCGGGGCCAATCACTCCGAGCACCTGGCGCATGGCGTCACAATAGGTGCGGGTGGTGTCGGCCGAACCGGCCAACGGCCCGTTGACCGTTTCCAGATTGTCATACTGGTCATAGGTCATTGCTGTCGTGGCGCTCAGCGAGCCGTCGCCAGCCCCGCTGGTCACCGTCAGCGGCAAGAGGTTGCTCGCCACCCCAGAGCTGCCCGCCTGGTAGCTGGTGGTGGTCTTGACCTCCAGTCATGAGCCGATGCACTCCCAGGGCCCCGAGGCACATTGTGAAGTGGCGGTCGGCAAATAGATCGGGCTGGCCGCCAAGCAGCTAGGCCACGCATCGTTGGCCATGGTGTTCAAGGTCTACGCGAAATGGATCAACCGAGCCGACAAGGGGGTTGAGGCCGCCAAGGCGAACGCCGTCGTCGGCGCCCAATTGTCCCCGAATTGTCCCCGAATGGCCTCCGGAAAGAGAAGGCGACTTGATTTCATTGAGAAAGGTTGGCGGAGACGGAGGGATTCGAACCCTCGATACCCTTTTGGGGTATGCCGCTTTAGCAAAGCGGTGCCTTCAGCCTCTCGGCCACGTCTCCTCCTGAGAGGGAGCGGTTCGATAGCCTGTTCGCGACGGCATGACAATCGAGCGCGCGGGAAAAATCCACGTTAACGCGCCGCTTAGATCGCGCGACTAGGTTGAACCTTGTTCTGCAGCGCACCTGAGGCTCATGTCGTCCGTCATCACACATCCGTTGGAGACTGAGCAAACCGCGGTGACGGAGGCTTTCGCGCCGCCGCCGGCGCGTCCGGTGATCGAGGTCGAGGACGCCGCCGCCCTGGGCCGACGCGGGCCGTTCCGGCCGGGCCGGCTGGTGCCGGCCAGGGCCCGAATGCAGGTGCAGGGCCTTTCGCGGTTTTTCCACCTGGCCGACGCGGTCGTCGCGGTCGCGGCCACCGCCACGACCATCGTCGCGGCCCGGCTGACGCCCGCCGCCTTCGCGCCGCTGGTGCTCGGGGCCCTGGCCCTGCCGCTCGCCCTTCACACGCTGGAGGCCTACGCCTTCCGCCGCCGCGAGACCTTCCAGCGCCACGGCCTGCGGGTGCTGGCCGCCCTCGGCTTTGCGGCCTTGACCGTAGCGCTGTCGACCCTGGCCTCCGGCGCCGCCGGGTTCGCTCCGCCGATCCTCGCCGGCTGGGGCCTGGGCCTGGGCCTGATGATCGGCCTGCTGCACCTGGCCTGGTGGCGCATGGTCGACCGGGGCCGCCGCGAGGGCCGCCTGACCCCCAATGTCGTGGTGGTCGGCGCCACGGACCATGCCGAGCGCTTCATCCGCTCGGCCCTGGCCACCGGCGACGTCAATGTGCTGGGCGTGTTCGACGACCGGGCCGAGCGCGCGCCTTCTCACGTTTTGGGCGTGCCGGTGCTGGGCGACACCGGGACCCTGATCGACCATCGCATCATACCCTATGTCGACCGAGTGGTGATCGCGGTCGCCTCGACCGCCGAGGCCCGCATTCGCCAGTTGGTCGCCCGGCTCGAGGTGCTGCCCAATCCGGTCAGCCTGTTCGTCGACGTCGGCCGCGAGGCCGAGCGCAACGCCGCCCTGGCCCGCTTCGTCGACCTGTCGGGGGCCGCCACCGACGCCCGCCGCGCCTTCTTCAAGCGCGGCCAGGACCTGGTGATCGGCGGCCTGGGTCTGATGCTGGCCCTGCCGGTGATGCTGGTCACCGCCGCGGCCATCAAGCTGGACACCCCGGGGCCGGTGTTCTTCCGCCAGCGCCGCCACGGCTTCAATAACGAGGAGATCCTCGTCTGGAAGTTCCGTTCCCTGCGCCACGAGATGGCCGACGCCCACGCCGCCCGCCAGGTCACGGCCGACGACGACCGCGTCACCCGGGTCGGCCGGTTCATCCGCCGCACCAGCCTCGACGAGCTGCCGCAGCTGTTCAACGTGCTGAAGGGCGAGATGTCGATGGTCGGTCCCCGACCGCACGCGGTCGGCATGAAGACCGGCGACGTGGAGTCCGCCAAGCTGGTCGCCTGCTACGGCCATCGCCATCGCATGAAGCCCGGCGTCACCGGCTGGGCGGCGATCAACGGTTCGCGCGGGCCGGTCCACACCCCAGAGCAGGTGCGCGAGCGGGTCGCCCTGGATATTGACTATATCGAGCGCCAGTCGTTCTGGCTGGACCTCTACATCATCGCCATGACCCTGCCCTGCCTGCTGGGCGACCGGTCGGTGGCGCGCTGAGGGCGGGACGATGTTCTGGCGCGGCGTCCTGGGCTATCTGCCGGTCAACATCGCCCAGGGGGTGGTGGGGCTGCTCACCATCGTCCTGTTCACCCGCGTCCTGACGCCCGAGCAGTACGGGGTCTACGCCCTGGGCTTCTCGGCGCTGAGCCTGACCCAGACCCTGCTGCTGACCTGGACCGAGGCGGCCATGGCCCGGTTCCACGCCCGCCAGGAGGCCGACGGCCGGCTGGCCGACCATTTCGCCACCCTTTACCGCCTGTGGCTGGTTCCGGCCCTGGCCGTGCCGGTCATCGCCGCCGGGGTGCTGCGCCTGGCTCCCCTGCCCGCCCCGCTGAAGGTCGCCGTCGCCGCCGCCCTGGCCGCGGTGGTGGTCAAGAGCCTGGCCAAGCTGTCGCAGGAGCGCCGCCGGGCGGCCGGCGAGGTCTCCGGCGCGGCCCTGCTCGACATCGTCCAGACCGTCGGCGGCTTCGCCCTCGGCCTCGGCCTGGCCCTGGCCGGCCTGGGCGGCGCGGCCCCGCTGCTGGGCATGGGCGCGATCTCGCTGCTGTGCCTGGTCTTCGTGCTGCCCGCCGACCTGGCCCGGGCCCGCGGCGGACGCTTCGCCCCGGACCTGGCCCGGACCTACGCCGCCTACGGCCTGCCGGTGGCCCTGTCGCTGATCCTGGCCCTGGTGCTGTCGACCACCGACCGCTTCCTGCTGGCCGCCTTCCTGAACGAGCGGACGGTCGGGATCTACCATGCCGGCTATTCGCTCGGCAGCCGCACCCTGGACGTGGTGTTCATCTGGCTGGGCATGGCCGGCGGCCCGGCCATGGTCGCGGCCCTGGAGCGCGGCGGCCAGCCCGCCCTGCGCGACGCCGCCCGCGAGCAGGCCGGTTTCATGGTGCTGCTGACCCTGCCGGCCGCCGTCGGCCTGGCCCTGGTCGGCCGGCCGCTGGCCCAGCTGATGGTCGGGCCGGCGCTCAGCGCCGGGGCCGGCGCGGTCGTGCCGTGGATCGCCCTGGCCGGCTGGCTGTCGGGCGTGACCACCTATTACCTGCTGCAGGCCTTCACCCTGGGCAGGCGGACGCTGCTGCTGATCGCCTGCATGGCGGTTCCGGCCGGGGCCAATGTGGCGCTGAACCTGCTGCTGATCCCGCGCTTCGGCCTGGACGGAGCGCTGTGGGCGACCGCCGCCAGCTATGGGATCGGAGCCCTGGCCGCCGCCGTCCTGGGCCGCCGGGCCTGCCCGCTGCCCCTGCCCTGGCCGAGCCTGGCCAAGGCCGGCCTGGCCTGCGCCCTGATGGCCGCCGCGGTGCTGGCCGTGCCGGCGTTCGGCGGCATCGTCGAGCTGGCGGTCAAGGCCTCGCTGGGAGCCCTGGTCTATGGCCTGGTCGTCCTGGCCCTCGACGCCGACGGCCTGCGCAGCCGAGTGACCGACCTCGTCCAGCGCCGCCTGAAGCCGGCATGAGCGACATGACCAGTCCCGCCCGCGAAATCCTCACCGACAACGCCGCCTGGGCCGGAGCCCGGCCGCGGCTGTCGGTGCTGATCCCGACCTATCGCGACGATCCGAGCGCCCTGCTCCAGGCCCTGGACGAGCCGGGGGTCTCCGCCGAGATCGTGTTGCTGGACGACGGCGGCGGCGACGCTGCCCTGGTCAGGCGCATGGCCGAGCGGCTGTCGCGCCTGAAGCTGCCGGCCCGGCTGGTGCAGCTGTCGCACAATGAGGGCCGCGCCAAGGGCCGCAACCGCCTGGCCCGCCACGCCCGCGCCGACCACCTGCTGTTCCTCGACAGCGACATGCTGCCCGACCCGCTGGGCTTCCTGGCCCGCTGGACGGCGGTGGCCGAGACCGGCGCGGCCGTGGCGTTCGGCGGCTTCACCCTCGACCAGACGCCCCGCCGGCCCGAGCACGCACTGCACCGGGCCATGGCCCTGAAGAGCGACTGCACCCCGGCCCCGGAGCGGGCCAAGGCCCCGGAGAAGCACGTCTTCACCTCCAACCTGCTGGTCCGCCGCGACGTCTTCGAGACCGTGCGCTTCGACGAGGGCTTCGCCGGCTGGGGCTGGGAGGACGTCGAATGGGCCATGCGGGTGGTCGCCCTGCATCCGATCCTGCACATCGACAATTCGGCCACCCATCTGGGCCTCGACACCGCCCCGGCCCTGGCGGCCAAGTACGAGCAGTCGGCGGCCAATTTCGCCCGGGTGGTGGCCGGCCATCTCGACCTGGTCCGCCGCTATCCCAGCTATCGCGTGGCCAAGGCCATCAAGCCGCTCCCGCTGCGCGGCGTCTGGCGGCCGTGGCTCAAGGCCCTCGCCCTGGCCGAGGCGGCGCCGACGCCGCTGCGGGCCCTCGCCCTGCGGCTCTACCGCGCCGCCCTCTATTCGGACGCCGTCTGATGCAGACTTCGCATGAAAAGGTCGACGCCTACGAGCCTGACCGCTCGCTGAAGGGCAAGTTGCGCCGGCGGCTGATCCGCCTGGCCCATCGGCGGCCGGCCCGGGTGCGGCTGGAGCGGCCGATGGTGTCGTTCAGCTTCGACGACGCGCCGGTCACCGCCTGCGAGGCCGGGGCCCGGGTGCTGGAGCAGCGCGGCCTGCGCGGCACCTATTATTTCGCCGCCGGCCTGGCGGGGCGCGACGGGCCGATGGGCCGGTTCGCCACCGGCCAGGACGCCGCCCGGCTGCACGCCGCCGGCCACGAGATCGCCTGCCACACCTTCTCCCACCTCGACTGCGGCCAGGCCTCGCGCCAGGTCGCGCTCGACGACGTCGACCTCAACGGCCGCCATCTGGCCGACTGGGGAACCGGCGAACCGGTCAGCTTCGCCTATCCCTATGGCGACGTCGCCGCCGCGGCCAAGACCGCCCTGGCCGGCCGCTTCAAGACCCTGCGGGCCCTGCACCACGGCCTGATCGCCGACGGCGCCGACCTCAACCAGGCCCCGGCCGTCGGCATCGAGGGCGAGGACGGCGAGGCCGTGGCCCTGGACTGGCTGGACAAGGCCCATCGCCGCAAGGCCTGGCTGATCCTCTACACCCACGACGTGGCCCCCGAGCCGTCGCCCTGGGGCTGCACGACGGCGGCGCTGGAGCGGCTGGTCGACGGGGCGGTGCTGGCCGGCTTCGACGTGGTCACCGTCGCCGAAGGGGCGCGGCGGATCGGGCTCTGAGGTGCGCGGCTTCGCCGCCTCACGCGGACGCCCGCTGAGTCGATGGGGAGGGTGCGAAGCGCCCGGGCCTCGCCCGGAATAGCTTTGATGTTTGTTACCGTTTCGACGAAGTGCAGGCGCTTCGCGTGGAACCGTTATCCGGAAGCCTTCGGGTCGCGGATTTTTAACCCGCTCCGATGGAGGCCCCCGACGGGCGGAGGGGCGGCTAACCCCGTCCGGACCGCGCGGGCGATTTCAGCCCGCGCCTGTGGCGACTGTCTTTCGGCTCCGCGGAGGTGTTCCCGCCGTCCGACCGGAAGACTGAAGGTCCGTCCGGATCCTCCCGCCACCCGCGCCGGCCCGAAGGGCTCCGCGCAACCGGCCGACGGACACGCCCCGCTCGACCACCCCCAAAAGCCGCATCGGTCGCCGTACGTGCGCCCTCCCCGTGCTCTTGGGTGCGAGCATTATCGGGCTGGTCTGGGAGGGTGAGGACGGAAAAAAGCGAGAAAATCGCAGGGCTTTGAAATCGTTGGGCCTGACCAGCGCCTATCCCCGCAAACCGCGGGGATGGAGCACCATTTTCCTTCTCCCCTTGCGGGAGAAGGAAAGCGCGCGGGGTGATCGGAGGTGGGCCGTCCGGCGTCAAAGCCTCAGGCCGCCGATCCCCAGGCCACGATCTTTTCCAACAGCGGCCGCCAGTCGGGCTCGACCGGCAGGCCGATCACGTCGCGCAGCACCGCTTCCAGTTCGGCGGCCGAGAGGTCGCGCTGGTCGACCAGGGCGCCGGTCGCGTCGCGGTGGGTCAGGCGGTTGTTCTTCAGGGCGTAGCGGGCGGTCGGGGTCGTGCGGCCCGCCGTCAGGCTGAAGGTGAAGTGCGAGCTGGGGTGGGCGTAGGTGTAGAAATTGGCCTGCTCGTAGTCGACGTCGGCCCAGGCGCCGGAGGCCACCTGGTAGGTCGGCGACCAGCGGCCCGAGAGGTCGGCCTGGACCTGGCGCTCGCCGCCCAGTTCATCGATCGGCAGGATGCGGAAATCGCCGTTGGGCGTGGCCTGGACGTCGTCGGAGAACAGCGCCAGCGGCGCGGTCAGCACGCAGCCCCCGAAGCCGACGTCGGCCAGCCAGGCGGCGTCGTCCCCCGGGACCCGCACCGCCAGCACCATGTGCGAGCGCGGCCGCGGCGGGGCCCCCGCCGGGGCCATCCACAGCACCCGCGCCATCCGCCCCTCGACCTGGAAGCCCAACGCCGCCAGCACCCGCTTGAGCAGGCCGTTCTGCTCGTAGCAGTAACCGCCGCGCCCGGCCCCGATCAGCTTGGCGTCGATGGCGGCCGGGTCGAGGCTGATCGGTCGGCCCAGCAGCACGTCGATATTCTCGAACGGGATGGCGTCCGGGTGCTTCTGGTGGATGGCCCGCAGCACGGCCAGGGTCGGCTCGCGCGGGCCGTCATAGCCGATACGGGCGAAATAGGCGTCGAGGTCGACCGCGGGCGCGACAGGAGCGAAGGCGGTTTCGAGCTTGGTCATGGGGTCCCGCTGTTCATCAGATCCGTGTCCGCCGAAGGTTGGGATCCTAGACGTCGAAATCCAGCCCCATGTCGTTGAACAGCCCGCGCTCCTCGGCCCAGTTCTCCTTGACCTTGACGTGCAGGAACAGGTGGATCTTGCGGTCGAGGATCTCTTCCAGCTCCTCGCGCGAGGTCTTGCCGATCCACTTGATCACCTCGCCGCCCTTGCCCAGCACGATGGCCCGCTGGCCGTCGCGCTCGACATAGATGGTCTGCTCGATGCGGGCGCTGCCGTCGGCGCGCTCCTCGAAGGCGGTGGTCTCGACGCTGGCGGCGTAGGGCAGCTCCTCGTGGACGCGCAGATAGATCTTCTCGCGGGTGATCTCGGCGGCCAGCAGGCGGGCCGGCAGGTCGGCGGTCTGGTCTTCCGGATAGAGCCAGGGACCTTCCGGCATCAGCGAGGCCAGCTTGGCCAGCAGGTCGTCGACCCCCGCCCCGGTGCCGGCGCTGATCATGAACACCTCGGAATAGACGCCGGTCTCGTAGAGGTCGTGGGCGACGGCCAGCAGGGTCTCGCGCTTGACGCCGTCGATCTTGTTGAGCGCCAGGATCACCTGGCGGCCGGCGGCCTTCAGGCCCTCGATGATGGTCTGGACGTCCTGCACCGAGCGGTGCTCGCCGGGAGTGGCGCGGCGCTCGCGGGCGGCCAGCTCGGCCTGGACGTCGACCAGGTGGACGACCACCTCGCTGTCCTCGGCCCCGCTCCAGGCCGAGCGGACCATGGCCCGGTCGAGGCGGCGGCGCGGGGTGAAGATGCCGGGGGTGTCGACCAGCACGATCTGGGTGTCGCCGGTCATGGCCACGCCGCGCACCGGGAAGCGGGTGGTCTGGACCTTCTGGGTGACGATCGAGACCTTGGCCCCGACCATGCGGTTGACCAGGGTGGACTTGCCGGCGTTCGGGGCGCCGATGATGGCGGCGAAGCCGGCGCGGGTGGTTTGGTTTTGGGAGGTGGTTTCAGTCATTGCGGGTGCGTGTAGCACCGATGGGCCGAAAAAGCCTCCCCCGTTGGGGGAGCCCCTTTCAGACCAGCGGCGCAAACGGGATCAGGCCGAAACGGCGGAGGCGCTCGTTGGCGGCGTCGGCGTAACGATGGGCGAAGGCTTCGCGTTCTTCGCGGGGCCTGGCGAAGAAGGCCGCTTCGCGCGCATCCCAATCGTCAGGCCCGCTGGCCGGAATGCGCTCGACCTTCTCCAGCCAATCGACATGGTGGCCGATCTCATGCGGCAGAGTGCGATAGAGTTGGGTGGCGCGCACGGCTTCCAGGCTCGGCGTCACGACCCACCGTGATCCGACCTGCCGGACATCGTGGCCGTCGGCGCTCAGCCGGGACAGCTCGGCCTGGCTCTCGGGTCCGAGCGAGGCCGACCATTCGATGGGCCTGGAAAGGTCCACCGCCTCGATGAACACCATGGGACCTTCGCAAAATGAGGGACGTCCCTGGCGGCCAAGGCCAGCATGGTAGGAAAGCCGCCCCCAGGCCGGCCTGAGGATCCGCTCCTTGCGCTTGGGCTGTCGCAGAACGATCGCCGCCAACCCTCCCCAGTCGGAGCGCGGCAAGTGCTCGAGCATCCGCGCGATGTCGGCCGCCGAGCAGGCGTGCACGCAGCCGCCGTGATTCTCCTCGACGACGAACAGCATCTCATAGCCAGCTATAGGAATCCGGAAGCGCTGGTGCGGGCCTAGCATGGCGTACCAGACCCGTTCTTCCGAAGAGGGCCAGGGGACAACCAGGCGATTGTCGGCGCCGTGACCCTGCTTGGCCGTTCCGATGTTGCGGTTGCGGCGAGTGGGGACGCGCACCTAGGCCCCGCCCGCCCCTTCCCGCTCCAGCAGCGCCTTGGCGGCGGCCTTCTCGGCCTCCTGGCGCGAGCGGCCCTCGGCATAGACCGGGTCCAGGCCGACCACCGTCACCTGCACGGTGAACACCGGCGCGTGGTCGGGGCCCTTGCGGTCCTTGACCGCATAGGTCGGCAGCGGCTTGCCCTGGCCTTGCGCCCACTCCTGCAGGGCGGTCTTGGGGTCGCGCGGCTTGTCCTGCCCGGCCCGGTCGAACTCGTCGGCCCACAGGTCGAGGAACACCCGCCGGGCGGTTTCCAGTCCGCTGTCGCGGTACAGGGCCGCCATCAAGGCCTCGGCGGCGCCGGCCAGGATCGAGTCGGTCTCGCGGCCGCCGATCTTGCTGGACGAGGCCGACAGCCGCAGCGCCGGCCCCACCTGCGCCGCCCGGGCGACCCGGGCGCAGGTCTCGCGGCTGACCAAGGCGTTCAGGCGCGGGGCCAGCTCGCCTTCCTTGGCCTTGGGGAACCGCTCGGCCAGGGCCTCGGCGGCCAGCAGGCCCAGCACGCGGTCGCCGATGAACTCCAGCACCTCGTTGTCGCCGGCCTTCTTGGCCCCGTCGCCGACGCTGGCGTGGGTCAGGGCCAGCTCCAGCAGCTTGCGGTCCTGGAAGCTGTGGCCGATCCGGCGCTCCAGGTCGCCGACGGCGACGGCGCGCCGATCTTTAGTCACTTGGCGGTCATTTCAGGACGCGGAAGAAGCGGCTGGGCCGGGCGTCCATGAACCAGGTCCAGGGCTTGAACAGGTGGGCGTCGGCGTTCCACGACAGCAGGATCAGTTGGGCGCGGCCCACCAGGTTCTCGGCCGGCACGAAGCCGACCCCTTCCTGCATGCCGATGTACTGGTCGTTGGCGTAGTCCCACTTGCAAACGCCCGGACCGGTCTTGAACGGCGAGACGCCCGGGTTGAAGCGGCTGTCGAGGCTGTTGTCGCGGTTGTCGCCCATGAAGAAGTAGCAGCCCTCCGGCACGGTGTAGACGCCGGTGTTGTCGCTCTCGCCGTCGGGGCCGTAATCCTGGGTCAGGTACTTGCGGCCCTCGGGATTGGTCTCCTCGAAGCGGCCGGCGCGGATGGTGCCGTAGCCGGTGTCGACCAGGGCCGAGGGCATTTCCTTGCGCGGCAGGATCTTGCCGTTGATGTAGACCACGCCGCCGCGCACCTGCACCTTGTCGCCGGGCAGGCCGATCAGGCGCTTGATGTAGTCGACATGGGGGTCGCGCGGCAGTTTGAACACCACGATGTCGCCGCGGCGGGGCGCCTTGCCCAGGATGCGGCCGTCGAACAGCGGCGGGCTGAACGGGATCGAGTGCTTGGACCAGCCGTAGCTGAACTTGCTGACGATGATGTAGTCGCCCTGGTAGAGGTTGGGCTCCATCGACGCCGACGGGATCGTGAACGGCTGGAACAGCAGCACCCGCAGCACCAGGGCGATGCCCAGGGCGTAGGCGACCGTCTTGACGATCTCGATGAACTCCTTGACCGCCCCGGTCTTCTCTTCCGGGACTTCGGTTTCGGCGGTTTCGGTCATGCGCGGAGGAGCTCTCGACAGAATGGGCTCGGACGAACCCCGACGCGCCTAGCTAGACGGGGTTTACGACGGGAGCAAGCATTCGCCCGTTAACTCGCTTTCATGTCGGGTTCGGGGCGCGCCGCTTCCGGCCGGACCGGGGCCGAAGGGCGGACTCTAGATGGTGGCGACGATCGCCAGCAGGACCAGGGCGAAGAAGGCCCAGGTGGTCAGCAGCCAGGCGAACGGGCGCCGCTGCCAGGGGGCCAGTCTCGGCGGCCGCGCCGGCCGCGCGACCTTTCGCCCCACCGTCCGGCGCGGTCGCCGGGTCTTGGCGTCGATGTCGATCCAGGTGGTCATCTGCCCCGTCCCACAACGGCGCCGTTTCCAACGCCCTGGATGACGGCGTGCAAGGCCGGGGCCGCTCGTGTCTGGCGTGAAACGCCTAGCTGGGGTCCGGACGCCGGGTGATCGCCGAGACGTCGGCCTCGGCCCAGAAGCATTTCCAGGTCGGGAAGCGCGGCAGCATCATCGGCGGAGCGTGCTTGGGCGCCGGCCCGGGCCAGCGGGCGAAATCGACCTCCTGCGGCCGTTCGGCGACGTCGCAGCTGTAGAAGAAGTCCTCGATCCGGCGGGCGAAGTACCAGGTCCCGTCGCGCCGCTCATAGGTGTCGAAATAGCAGATGGCCTGGACGATCCAGCGGTCGCCGAACTCGTGCTCGGCCCGGCAATAGACCCGGCCCTCGGCGACGTCGCCGTCGATGCGGTCGATGGCGTGGCCGGTGATGGTGTGGACCGTGCGGTAGAAGTCGCGCACCGCCGGTTCGATGAAGCCGCGCAGCGCCTCGCGTCCCCTGCCCCGCCGGCCGCAGTCGATGTCCTCGACGAACATCCCCAGCCACTCGTCGATATCGCGCCGGTCGACGGCCATGGCGTAGCGGACGGCCAGTTGCTGGATGGCCAGGTGGGATTCTATCCGGTCCAGCCGGGCCAGCACCGGGTCGGTCGTCATGCCGCAGGCTCCAGGCGGACCCTGCCGTCGGCGACGCTGCCCCGCAGGCCGGTGTCGAGCCGGTCGAAGCGGGCCGCGCGTTCGGGTCCCGAACTCACCAGGATCCGGCCCTCGACGTCGGCCTCGAGGCGCCATTCGGCGGCGTCATAAGGAGCGTCGGCCTGGCCGGGCGCGGTGAACAGGATCATCGGCCCCAGGATCGTCATCCGCTGCGGATGCAGCCCCAGCGCCTCCAGCGCCGTGGCCGCCGCGTCTCGCGCCCCGACCACCGGCAGCCCGCCCAGCACCCGGGCGGCGTCCAGTCCGAAGGCGGCCATGCCCTCGATGGTCTGCGGGCTGACCCCGAGCACGGCCTGCAGGGGGAACCGCCGGACGTACATCTCGATGCGGCCGACGTCCCACGGCGTGGCCATGCCGTTCATCACCTGGGCCCCCAGCTCGATCGCCGCCAGGTAATAGGGCCAGAACTGGCCGCTTTCGCTGTAGTTATGGACCAGGTCGATCAGCGACCCGGACCCGACGCTCAGGGCGGCCAGCTGCCGGCGGGCCCAGGCGGCGTCGGCGCGGACGTCGCGGTTCGACAGCGGATAATGGGCCAGGCCGCCGGCCGTCGGCGCGCCGCCGACCGCCCAGATCGCGTCCGGATCATCGAAGGTCAGGGCCGCCGACGTCAGGGGCGGGCTTTCCAGGGTGGCGATGGACATCCTCAGGCCTTTGCGACGCGCGGGATCTTGTGGGGCGGGCCCAGCTTGATCAGCTCGCTGTTGGGGATCAGTTCGACCGTGGGGCGGACCTTGATGCGCGCCTCGACCTGGTCGGCGACCCGGCGGGCGACATCGTCCAGGTCGGGCTCGCCGTCATAGCCGACCCGCAGCTTCAGCTCGGTCAGTTCGCGCTGGGGGCGGATGATCTGGAACAGGGCGGCGGCGGTTTCCGGCACCTCCTCGACCGCCGTCCAGATGTCGCGCGGCAGGACCGAGACGCCGTCGACCACCACCTCGTCGCCCAGCCGTCCCGCCAGCCACAGCCGGACATGCTCGCGACCACAGGCGCAGGGCGCGTTGGTGTAGCGGACGAAGTCGCCGGAGCGGTAGCGGATCAGGGGGTCGGTGCGGTTGTGCAGGGCCGTGACCACCAACTCGCCGCCCTCGCCGTCGGCCACCGGGCGATCGCTGCCCGGCTCCAGCACCTCGACGATGGCGATGTCCTCCCAGGCGTGGAAGCCGTCCTTGGCCTGGCATTCCCAGATCGTGCCGGAATCGCCCAGGCTGGAGAACTCGAACACCTTGACGCCCCAGCGGTCGAGGGTGCGCTGCATGCGCGGCCCGATCGGTTCGCCGCCATAGATGCAGGCCTTGAAGCTGGAGAACAGGTCGACCATGTCGACGCCCTTCTCGCGCTCGAGCCGCTCCAGGCCATAGATCACCGGCGAGGACAGCATGAAGAAGATGGTCGGCCGGTATTTCAGGATCCATTCGACCGCCTGCTCGACCTCGTTGGGATCGTGGTTGAGCATCAGCGGGATGGCCCCGGCGGCGCGGGTGATGCGGTGGGCCACGCCCCGCAGCACCGTGCTCAGCTCCAGCACATAGTCGCCGGGACGCAGGCCCAGGTGCCAGTATTCCCGCGGCGTGAACGGCCCCTCATAGGGCCGGTTCCAGCGCTCGGCGAAGATGGTCGGATCGCCGGTGGTGCCGGAGCTGGAGCCGATGTTGTGGACCTCGGCCCGATCGACGCACAGCACCCCGCCGAACGGGTCGCCGGTGCGGTCGCGGAACGCCCGCAGGGTGTCCTTGTCCATGAACGGCGCGCGGGCCTTGAAGTCGGCCAGGGAGGTGATGCTCAGCGGGTCGACGCCGGCCGCGCTCCAGACGTCGCGCACCACCGCCGACCGGGTCGCCACCCAGGCCAGCTGCTCCAGCAGCTTCTTCTCCTGCAGAGCGTCGATCTCGGCCCGCGAGACGGTTTCCACCGCGTCCAGGAATGGCCGGTCGCTCCATTTGGCGACATTGTCCCTCTGATACGCGACGCTGTTGCCCGACGGATTGAGGGCGATCGCGTCGGAAGGATCGGAGGCGTCGTCGAGCATGCTCGGTGTTTCCTAGTCCCGGGGAACGCCGTCTGGTGCGGCGCTGTCGCCCAGAGATATATATCGCCCAAGCCTGCGGCCGAAGCCGGCGCGCGGTTGATCGGAAATGCGATGATCGCCCCGCCGCGCTGGCGAACCCAGGACCGCGACGTCAGAGTCGGCCCCCAGGTTCCGCTTCAGGGAAGACCACATGACGGCCGGCTCCGGCGACGACAAAGGCCCGCTGTTCCGGCCGCTCACCCTGGGTCCGCTGACCTTGAAGAACCGCATCGCGATGGCCCCGATGTCGCGATACTTCTGCCCCGACGAGATCCCGCACGACGATATGGTGCAGTACTACGCCCGGCGGGCCCGCGGCGGGGTCGGGCTGATCGTCACCGAGGCGACCTATATCGGCCACCCCTCGGCCCACAGCTACGAGAACGTGCCCCGCTTCTACGGCGAGGCCTCGCTGGCCGGCTGGAAGCGCGTGGCCGACGCCGTCCACGCCGAGGGCGGCAAGATCATGCCGCAGCTTTGGCACACCGGCAGCTTCCGCGAGATCGGCATGGCGCCGGACCGCGAGGTGCCCGGCTTCGGCCCCTCCGAAAACCTCAACGCCTTCGAGAACACCGCCCACCTGACCAAGCCGATGACCGAGACGGACATCGCCGACGTCATCGCCGCCTACGCCCTGGCGGCGGCCAACGCCCAGGCGCTGGGCTTCGACGGCGTCGAGCTGCACGCCGCCCACGGCTACCTGATCGACACCTTCTTCTGGCACGAGACCAACCGCCGCGACGATCCGTGGGGCGGCCCCACCCTGGCCGCCCGGGCCCGGTTCGGGATCGAGGTGGTCAAGGCCATCCGCGCGGCGGTCGGTCCCGACTTCCCGCTGTCGTTCCGCTGGTCGCAGTTCAAGCAGCAGGACTACCGCGCCAAGCTGGCCCAGACCCCGCAGGAGCTCGAAACCCTGCTGGGCCCGCTGTCGGACGCCGGCGTCACCCTGTTCCACGCCTCGACCCGCCGCTTCTGGGAGCCGGGCTTCAAGGACCTGTCCGCGCGCAGCCTGGCCGGCTGGACCCGCGACATCACCGGCAAGCCGGTGATCGCGGTCGGCAGCGTCGGCCTGGCGGGGGTGGCCTCGACCGCCAAGACCGCCCCGGGACAGATCAACAGCGACACCGTCAGCTTCGCCGACGCCGGCCTTGACGGCGTCGAACGCGTCGAGGCGCTGATGGAGGCCGGAGAATTCGACATCATCGCCGTCGGCCGCGCCCTGCTGGCCGACCCCGACTGGGCCGACAAGGTCCGCGACGGCCGGATGGACGAGCGCATCCCGTTCGAGAAGGCCCTGCTCGCCCGCCTCTACTGATCCGGGGCGGCGGCCGTTCCCGCCGCCTCGACCAGCATCGCCATCGGGCCGAACGCCTGGACGGCCTCGAACTGGTCGGGCGAGCGCAGGCCGATCAGCCCGGCGAAGCCCAGGGCCGAAAGCGACACCCCGGCCGCCGTCTCGGTCCGGCGCGGCACGACCATCAGCCAGTCGCGGGTGATCAGCAGGTTATAGGCCGCCAGCTCAGGTCCGTCCTGCGGCTCCAACATGGCGTAGGCGTTCTCCACGGCGGCCAGCAGCCGCTCGCTCGCCGTCGCCAAGTCATCGAAGGTCCCGGCCGGGATCCCGTAGAGCCGGTGGGCGAACGGCAGGGCGGGCGAACGGCCCGCCGTCCACGGCGTCGCCGGGGCCTGGACCGCCGGGGCCAGCGGCGGGTGGTAGTCGGGGATGAACTGCAGGTGGCGATGCCTTTGGCTGGCCCCGGCCGCGCTGCCGCTGTTGAAGAACACCAGTCCCGGCGACTGGGCCAGCATCAGGGCGCAGGCCTCCAGGTCGGCGCGGGTCAGCGGCGCGGCCTGCTCGACGAAGGTGCGGGTGATCAGCACCAGGTGCCCGGCGAAGGACTGGAACTTGTTGAGGATGGCCACATGGCTGTCCGACAGGTCGGCGACGAACAGGTCCTGCTCGAACGGCAGGAACGGGTTGGTCGAGGACCGGTCGCCGGCCCGCGGGACCTTGCCCGCCAGGTCCTTCATCGCCAGGGTCGAAAGCCATTCGACCGAGAAGGTCAGGCCCGCGTCCGCGATGACCCGCTGCTCGAGGACCAGCGGCAGCAGGGCGCCGGCCGCCAGGGCGTGGGCCTCGGCCCGGGCGATCGCCGCCTTCAGATCGAACTTCGCCATCGTGGGCCTCCCCTGCGTTTCGCCGCCACTGTTCCCCCAGCCGCGGCCGATCGGCGAGCGCCAAGGCGCTTGCGGGGCCGCCCTATCGTATTCGCGATCAAGGAGACCCGCGAGGTTGAGGCGCCCTTCCCGCGGCGCGTAAGACAATCGTCAAGCCACCGGAGTTCCCATGCCCGCCGTCGAATACGCCATCGAGAACGAGGTCGCGGTGCTGACCGTCGCCTACCCGCCGGTCAACGCCCTCAGCCTGGCGGTCCGCACCGGCCTGGCCGACGGCGTGGCCCGCGCCCTGGCCGATCCGGCGGTCAAGGCGATCGTGGTGATCGGCGGCGGGACCACTTTCATCGCCGGGGCCGACATCAGCGAGTTCGGCACCCCCAACAGCGCCGCCGAGCCCCGGCTGCAGACCGTGCAGGCGCGGTTCGAGGCCAGCGCCAAGCCGATCGTCGCCGCTCTCCACGGCACCGCCCTGGGCGGCGGCCTGGAGCTGGCCCTGACGGCCCATGCCCGGGTCGCGGTCGCCTCGGCCAAGGTCGGCTTGCCGGAGGTCAAGCTGGGCCTGCTGCCCGGCGCCGGCGGCACGATCCGCCTGCCGCGCCTGACCGGCGTCGAGGTCGCCCTGGAGGCGGTCACCAGCGGCCGCCACATTGGCGCGGTTGAAGCCGTCCGCCTGGGCATTGTCGACGCCATCGTCGAGGACCTGCGCGCCGAGGCCGTCGCCTACGCCCTGAAGCTGGCGGCCGAGGGCGCGCCGCCGCCGGTGCGCGATCGCAACGACAAGGTCACCGGCGTCGATTCGAAGGTGTTCGAGACCTTCCGCGCCCAGAACCGCAAGAAATGGCGCGGCCAGACCGCCCCCGCCCGCATCGTCGACGTCATCGAGGCCGCCACCAACCGGTCGTTCGCCGAGGCCAAGGCTTTCGAGGACCAGGCCTTCGCCGAACTGATGGCCAGCGACCAGCGCAAGGCCCTGATCCACTACTTCTTCGCCGAGCGCGAGGCCCGCAAGATCCCCGACGTTCCGGCCGGGGTGAAGCCGCTGCCGATCCGCAAGGTGGTGGTGATCGGCTCGGGGCTGATGGGCGGCGGCATCGCCATGTCGCTGGCCAACGCCGGCCTGGCCGTCAAGCTGCTAGACATCGACGCCGAGGCGCTGGACCGCGGCATGGCGGCGGTGCGCAAGACCTATGAGACCTCGCTGTCGCGCGGCTCGATCACCCAGGCCCAGATGGACGAACGCCTGGGCCGCATCCAGCCGGTCGGCGGCTATGACGACCTGGGCGACGTCGACATGGCCATCGAAGCGGTGTTCGAGGACATGGCGCTGAAGCAGAAGATCTTCGCCCTCCTCGACCAGGCCACGTCGCCGCACGCCATCCTCGGCACCAACACCTCGTCCCTGGACATCGACCAAATCGCCTCGGCCACCAGCCGGCCCGACAAGGTGATCGGAGCCCACTTCTTCAGCCCGGCCAATGTGATGAAGCTGCTGGAGGCGGTGCGCGGCTCGGCGACGAGTCCCGAGACCATCGCCACGGTCATGGCCCTGGGCAAGCAGATCGGCAAGGCGCCGGTGCTGGCCGGCAATTGCGACGGCTTCATCGGCAACCGCATGCTGCAGTACTATACCGTCAACGCCGAATACATGCTGGAGCGCGGGGCGACGCCGGAACAGATCGACCGTGTCGCCGAGGCCTTCGGCATGGCCATGGGCCCGCTGGCCATGCGCGACCTGGCCGGCATGGCCCAGGCCGTCAATGTCCGGGCCGTGCGCAAGAAGACCCTGCCCGCCGACGAGCGCATGCCCGAACTTGTCGAGCGGATGGTCGAGGCCGGCCGCATCGGCCAGCGCTCCGGCTCGGGCTTCTACCGCTACGAGGGCCGCGACCGCCTGCCCGACCCGGAGGCCGTGGCGATCATCGCCGCCGAGGCCGAGCGCCAGGGCATTGAGCAGCGCGCCTTCACCGACGAGGAGATCCTTGCCCGGCTGTTCCACCCGCTGGTCAACGAAGGCGCCAAGGAGCTGGAGGAAGGCGTCGCCATCCGCGCCAGCGACATCGACGTCGCCTGGGTCAACGGCTACGGTTTCCCGATCCACACCGGCGGGCCGATGTTCTGGGGCGAGCAGATCGGCCTGGACAAGGTGCTGGAGACGGCCCGCATCCTGGGGGCCGAGAACGGCCAGACCCGCTGGGGACCGTCGAAGCTGCTGGAACGCCTGGTCGCCGAGGGCAAGGGCTGGAAAGACGCCCCGGCCCTGATCGCGAAAGGCCTTTAGGACCCGCCCATGGCCTTCCTGCTCGACGACGACCACCGCCAGATCGTCCAGGAGGCCGAACGCCGGCTCGGCGACGGCTTTTCCCCCGACCGGCTGCGCGCGCTGCTGGAGCGGACCGGCGCCTATGACGAGGTGTTCTGGACCGGCTGCCGCGAGATGGGCTGGACGGCGATCACCGTCGCCGAGGAGCATGGCGGCCTGGGCCTCGGTCCCATCGAGCTTTGCCTGACCGTTCAGGTCGCCGGCCGGTTCGCCGCCGGCGCGCCGTTCCTGTCGACCAGCTTCGGCGTCAGCGAAGCCCTGCGCCGCTACGGCGGGTCGCTGGCCCGGGTCACCCACCTGCCGGGCCTGGCCGCGGGCGAGACGATCGGCGCCGTCCACTTGTCGGCAGCTCTGGAGGGCGGCGAGCTGCCGGTGCTGCGCGACGGCGGACTGCACGGCGCCCTGGGCCCGGTCGCCGCCGGCCTGCAGGCCGGGCTGCTGGTCACCCTGGCCCGCGATGTGGCGAATGGAAGCGACGTCCTGGTCCTGGTCGAACTCGGCGAGCGGACCCGGCGCGCGGCGGTGCAGACCTTCGACAACAGCCGCGGCTACGCCGACCTGAGCTTCGACGGCGCGCCGGCCACGGTGCTCGCCGCAGCGGACCCGGCCGGCGCCGCCCTGGACCTGCTGGCCCGGGTCGCCGTGGTCGTCGCCTTCGAACAGCTGGGCGTCGCCGAGGCCTGCCTGGAGCGGGCCCGGGCGTTCGCCAACGAGCGCCAAGCCTTCGGCCAGCCGATCGGCAAGTTCCAGGCCGTCAAGCACCGCATCGCCGAGATCTATGTCGCCAACGAGCTGGCCCGCGGCAACGCCCTGCGCGCCGTCCTGGCCCTGCGCGACGACGCCGACGACCTGGTGCTCCGGGCCGGGGCGGCGCGGCTGTCGGCGATCGAGGCCAGCGAACTGGCCGCCCGCGAGGCGATCCAGACCCATGGCGCCATCGGCGTGACCTGGGAGCACGACCTGCACCTGTTCTACCGCCGCGGCCGGGCCCTGGCGCTCGAACTGGGCGCGACGGGTCCCTGGGAAGACATCGTGGCCGAACGGGTCCTCGCCCTCGCCGCCAAGGAGGTCGCCGCATGACCGCCCTGTCTCCGGCCCTGGAGGCCTTCCGGGCCCGCGCGATCGCCTTCATGGAGCCGCACGTCGCCAGGTTCGGCCAGGCCGCGCGCCTGGGCCTGTCGCTGGACGACGACGTGGCCCTGGCCCGCCGCTGGCAGGCGACCAAGGCGGCGGCGGGCTTCGCCGGCCTGACCTTCCCCACTGAATACGGCGGGGCCGGCCTCAGCCAGATCGAGCAGGTGCTGTTCGTCGAGGAAGAGGCCGCCCGCGGCTTCCCCTCGGCCTATTTCGTCATCAGCCTGTCGATGCCGATCCCGATGATGCTACGCTACGCCACGCCCGAGCAGAAGGCCCGCTTCGTGCCGCCGGCCCTGCGCGGCGAGGAGATGTGGTCGCAGCTGTTTTCCGAACCCTCGACCGGCTCGGACCTGGCCGCGGTGCGCACCCGCGCCGTCCGCGACGGCGACGACTGGATCCTGTCGGGCCAGAAGGTGTGGACCACCTTCGCGCAATATTCGGACTACGGCGTCATCGTCGCCCGCTCCGACCCCGACGCCCCCAAGCATCGCGGCCTGACCTATTTCTTCGTCAACCTGAAGGCCCCGGGCGTCACCGTGCGCCCGATCAAGCAACTGCACGGAGCCGAGGAGTTCAACGAGGTCTTCTTCGACGACGTGCGCATCCCCGACGCCTGGCGGCTGGGCGAGGTCGGGGCCGGCTTCCGGCTGGCGGTCGAGACCCTGATGATCGAGCGCTACACCGCCGCCGCCGACGAGACGGGTTTTGGTCCGCCGCTGGAGGCCTTGGTCGCCGTGGCCCGCGCCGCCCGCCTCAATGGCCGTCCGGCCACAGAGGACGGCCGGGTGCGCGCCGTCATCGCCCGGGCCTACGCCACCCAGCAGGCCCTGTCGTCGATCCACGAGAAGTCGGTGATGGAGTTGGCGGCCGGGCGCGAGCCGGGACCCGAGGGCTCGATCCACAAGCTGGTCGGCTCCCGCGGCCGCCGCGATGTGGCGATCTGCGCCCTGGACCTGCTGGGCGCCCAGGGCCTGCGCTTCGACGCCACGGCCCATCCGCGGCCCAAGACCGACTTCGCCATGTCGTGGATGGACCAGCCGACCCTGCGTATCGCCGGCGGCACCGACGAGATGCTGCTCAACACCGTCGCCGAACGGATTCTCGGCCTGCCGCAGGACTACCGACCCGACAAGGCGCCGCGCTGACGCCATCGGACCGTCGGCGGCCGTCCGGCCCATCGAAGGGGACGGGAGCCCCTAAAACAGCACGCCCTTCTCCAGCATGCCGTGCACGCCCTTCTCGCCGTTCACCGTCTGGGTGACGCGGAAGTCCACGGCCAGGGAGCAGAACTGGTAGGCCTGCACGCGGGTCAGGGCCGAGCGGGCGACGATCAGGTCGATCATGCCGCGCAGGGCCTGCTTCATGGCCAGGTCGAGGTCCTCGTTGAAGCCCAGGGTGATGAAGTGAGTCGGGGTTTCGGCGCTCGGCCAGGCGCGGACGCCGACCTCGGCGGCCTTGTGCAGCACGAAGGTGAAGGTCCCGGTCAGGCCCATCTCCAGGGCGTTGACGCAGACCTCGCCGTCGCCCTGGCGGCCGTGGCCGTCGCCGACCGAGAAGTTGGCGCCCGCGACCCAGACCGGCAGGAGCAGGGTCGAACCGGCGGTCAGCTCCTTGCAGTCCATGTTGCCGCCGTGCTCGCGCGGCTCGCGGCTGGAGATCTTGCCGTAGCGTGGCGGCGGGGCGACGCCGGCGGTGCCGAAGAACGGCCGCAGCGGCAGGGTCGGGCCCCAGCTGGGCTTGCAGGTTCCGGCCGCGGCGTCGACGGCGATGTGGCTGACATAACGGTCGGGGAAGTCCTCCGGCAAGGTCCCGGCCAGCGGCCGGACGGCGCAATAGCCCCAGCTGTTATTGGGCTCGATCGCCTCGATCCGCACCTCCAGGGTGTCGCCGGGCTCGGCGCCGCGGATCGCCACCGGACCGGTCAGGATGTGCGGCCCCATCCGCTCCAGCCGGGCGTCGTGGATCGCCTGCAGGGCCGGCGGGATCGCCAGGCCCAGTTCCGGCGGCGGCATCACCTCGGGACCGCCCGACACGCAGTCGACCACCACCGTGTCGCCGGGATCGACGGTCAGGACCGGGTCGAAGGCGGCGTCGAAGATCCCGAAGCGCACGGTGTTCGGGGTCGAGGCCAGATGATGCCGCATGAAGTAAGCCTTCTATTACCTGTTGCGCAGTTGGCGCCGTTGCGCCCCCAGGCCCTAGCCCTGGCCGCCGCCAGCGCCCGCGACGGCCTCCGGCGCCCATCCTGCGGGCGCCGAAGCTTCGCAGGTGACGCGCCCCTGGGCGTCGGCGGCGTTCGGACCGCCGCACCCTAGCAGCGGCGGCCGGTTCCCGTTATGAAGATTTTTCTTACTTGTGGAGCTCGCCCGCATGGCGGCCGATCCGGCGCTCGCAGCCTTTCTCGCCCTGTCTGACGACGCCGTCGCGGCCTATGCCGACGCCCGGGCCGCGGCGCTGGGCCTGGCCCTGCCGGCCGCCTGCCGCCCGGGCGTGGTCGAGAACCTGACCCTGCTGCGCCGCCAGGCCGCGACCTTCGCCGACGCTTCCGACACGTCGGCCGCCCCCGAGGCCTTCGAGCCATGAGCGCCGCCAGCTTCCGCTCGGCCCAGGCCATCGCCGCCGAGGTCCGCGCCGGCGCGACCACCGCCCGGGCCGAGACCCTGGCCGCCCTGGCCCGCATCACGGCCCATAACCGCGCCCTCAACGCCTTCACGGCCGTGTTCGCCGAGCGCGCCCTGGCCCAGGCCGACGCGATCGACGCCGACCTCGCCGCCGGCCGTCCGGCGGGCCCGCTGGCCGGCGCGCCGTTCGCGGTCAAGAACCTGTTCGACGTCGAGGGCGTGACCACGGTCGCCGGCTCCAAGATCCGCCGCGACGCCCCGCCGGCGGCCCGCGACGCCACCGCCGTCCAGCGCCTGACCGCCGCCGGGGCGGTGCTGGTCGGGGCGCTGAACATGGACGAGTTCGCCTACGGCTTCGTCACCGAGAACGCCCATGACGGCCCGACCCGCAACCCGCACGACCTGACCCGCATCGCCGGCGGCTCGTCGGGCGGCTCGGCCGCCGCGGTGGCCGCCGGCCTGGTGCCGCTGACCCTGGGTTCGGACACCAATGGCTCGATCCGCATCCCCGCCAGCCTGTGCGGGGTGTTCGGAATGAAACCCACCCTGGGCCGGCTGTCGCGCCAGGGCGCCTTCCCCTTTGTCGAGAGCCTGGACCACATCGGCCCGTTCGCGCGGTCGGTCGCGGATCTGGCCCTCGCCTACGACCTGATGCAGGGCGCCGATCCGCTGGACCCGCTCTGCCGTCGGCCCGCCGAACCGGGCGCCCCTCGCCTGCAAGCTGTCGCCGACGCGCCCCTTCGCGTCGGCGTGCTGGGCGGCTGGTTCGCGCAGGGCGCCTTTCCGGAGGTGCTGGAGGCCCTGGAGATCGTCGCCGACGCCCTGCAGGCCCGGCGCGGCGTCGAGCTG
Organism: Caulobacter sp. LARHSG274; assembly: GCF_052871235.1. Classification (NCBI taxonomy): domain Bacteria; kingdom Pseudomonadati; phylum Pseudomonadota; class Alphaproteobacteria; order Caulobacterales; family Caulobacteraceae; genus Caulobacter; species Caulobacter sp. LARHSG274. The sequence goes on from NZ_JBIXJO010000017.1 coordinate 48,028, forward strand.
CCGGGGGCCGAACAGGCCCGCGCCGCCGCCTTCTGCCTGACCGCCGCCGAGGGCGGCCACCTGCACCTGGACGACCTCAAGGTCCGGGCCCTCGACTACGACCCGGCCGTTCGCGACCGGCTGCTGGCCGGCGCCCTGCTGCCGGACGGCGTGGCCGAGACCGCCCGCCGCTATCGCCCGCTGTTCCGCGACGCCGTCGCCGGGGTGTTCGAGGACTACGATATCCTGCTGGCCCCGGCCTCGGTCTGCCCGGCTCCCGGCATCGGCCAGGCGACCATGGACATGGACGGCCAGGCGGTGTCGGTGCGCAAGAACCTGGGCGCCTACACCCAGCCGATCAGCTATATCGGCCTGCCGGTGGTGGCCGCCCCGGTCAACCGGCCGGGCAAGCCGCCGATCGGGGTGCAAATCATCGCCCCGGCCTGGCGCGAGGACCTGGCCCTGGCCGCGGCCCTGCGGCTGGAGCAGGCCGGCGTCGTCGCCGCCCACCGTCCGCCGCCCCTGGCCCCGGAGCCCGCATGACGATCAACGATCCGCCCGTGCTGGCCCAGGTGACCGCCGCCGTCGACGCCTATGAGACGGCGCTGATGACCAACGACGTCGAGGCCCTGGACGGCTTCTTCCGCGACGCGCCGCAGACGGTGCGCTACGGCGTGGCCGAGAACCTCTACGGCTTCGAGGCGATCGCCGCCTTCCGGGTCGGCCGCTCCGGCGGCTCGCCGCAGCGCCAGCGCCTGCGCACGGAAATCACCACCTTCGGCCAGGATTTCGCCGTCGCCAATGTCGAGTTCCTGCGCGAGGGGGCCAGCCGTCCCGGCCGCCAGAGCCAGGCCTGGGTCCGCACCGAGACCGGCTGGAAGATCGTCAGCGCCCACGTCTCGCTGCTGCAGGACGGCGTCGACCAGCGCCTTGCGCCGTAAGCGAACCGCCTTTGAACGCCATGCCCGCCGCGATCGAACAGGACCCCAGATGCGCCCCGTCAAAACCCTCGCCGTAGCGCTCTTTCTGCTGTCGTCCCTGGGCGCGGCTCAAGCCGCGCCCGTGCAGAAGATCGTCTCGTTCCAGGTCGACGGCCAGAAGGTGGTCGGTACGCTGGAGCTCCCCGAAGGCGTCGCCGCGCCGCCGGTGGTCCTGCTGCTGCATGGCTTCAAGGGCAGCCGCAACGAAGTCCAGATCCCCTCGCTGAAGCAGGGCGTCTATGAACGCGCCGCCGACGCCTGGGCGGCCAGGGGCCTGGCGAGCCTGCGGATCGACTTCCGCGGCGGCGGCGACAGTGACGGGGCCTTCGAAGACACGACGATCTCCGGCCAGGTCAAGGATGCGCTGGCGGCCATCGACTTTCTGCAGACGGAAAAATCCATCGACCCGACGAAGATCGCCCTGGTCGGCTGGAGCCAGGGCGGGGCCGTGGCCGCGACCGCCGCCGGAAGGACGACGCATCCCCTCAAGGCGGTCGCGCTGTGGAATCCGCTGTCTTCCCCCGCCGGCACGATCGAACTGGTTTTCGGGGTCGATGCAGTCAAGGCGGGCCTGGCCGGCGGGAGCCAGGTCATCGCGATCAAGCTGCCCTGGGGCGTCGAAACCGCGCTGAAGCCGACCTACTTCCAGGATCTCTTCGACATCGACCCGGTCGCGGAACTCGCCACCTATCCGGGACCGGTCTTCGTGGCGGTGGGAACCAAGGACACCACCATCTATCCGCAACCCCAATCCGGCCAGCTGCTGCTGACCCATCATCGAGGGCCGGGCGAACTGTGGGTGCGCCCGATGGACCACGTGTTCAACATCTTCGAGGAGACCAGGACCGTCGACGACCTGATCGCGGCGACCGGCGACTTTGTCGCCAAAAACGTCAAGTGACCGAGCGCAGCCCCCTCGTCGGACCCCTTCAGCCTAAGCGAAAAGCCGCCCGGACAGTGTCCATAAGTAATAAAATTCTGACTTATGACCTGCTTTTGGGCGCCGGGCTCACGGCGTGGTCAAATAGTGACATCCCGTGGCAAAACTTCATCAAGCGACGACCATCGCGTCATCAAAGCTTTGGAATCACCGCGATGATTGTGCATTGCACCCTCAGATGTCGGGCCGCCGACGCATGAAGGGGATATGACATGACCACCTCCGCCAAGCTGCGCCTTCGCAACGGCGGCGCCCTCGCCGCCCTGATCCTGGTCGCCGGCCTCGCCGCCCCGGCCTTCGCCCAGGAAGCCTCCGTCACCCTCGACGACGTGATCGTCACCGCCCAGAAGCGGTCGGAAAACATCCAGGAGGTGCCGGTCTCGGTCGCCGCCGTGTCGGGCGAGAAGCTGGACGCCCTGTTCGCCGCCGGCGAGGACGTGCTGGCCCTGTCGAGCCGCGTCCCGGGCCTGTACATCGAATCCTCCAACGGCCGCGCCGCGCCGCGCTTCTACATTCGCGGCCTGGGCAACGCCGACTTCGACCTGGCCGCCTCGCAGCCGGTCTCGGTGATCGTCGACGACGTGGTCATGGAAAACGTCGTGCTGAAGAGCACGCCGATCTTCGACGTGGAGCAGGTCGAAGTGCTGCGCGGCCCGCAAGGCACGCTGTTTGGCCGCAACACCACGGCCGGCATCGTCAAGTTCGACAGCGTCAAGCCGAGCCAGGCCTTCAAGGCCAACGCCACGGCCACCTACGGCACGCACAACTCGGCGACCTTCGAAGCCGGCGTCGGCGGGGCGCTGATCCCCGACAAGGTCGCGGTGCGCGCCTCGGTGCTCTACCAGCACCGCGACGACTACATCGACAACACCTTCACCCACGTGAAGGACGCCATGGGCGGCTATGACGAAAAGGCCGCCCGCCTGCAGGTGCTGCTGACGCCCGACGAAGACACCAGCATCCTGCTGAACGCCCACACCCGCTCGCTGGACGGCACGGCCGCGATCTTCCGCGCCAACATCCTCACCAAGGGCAGCAACAAGATCAACGGCAACTTCGACCGGGATTCGGTCTTCTACAACGGCGGCGCCAACAACCCGCAGACGTATGACGGCACCGGCCTGTCGATGAAGATCGACCACGACTTCGGCGGCGCCAAGCTGACCTCGATCAGCGCCTACGAGACCACCCACGGCTCCAGCCGCGGCGACATCGACGGCGGCGTCGCCGGCGTCGGCCCCGGCTTCATCCCGTTCGATTCCGACACCCGGGACGGCCTGGACGACCTGGACCAGCTGACCCAGGAAATCCGCCTGGCCAGCGATACCGACGGCCCGTTCTCCTGGCAGGTCGGCGGCTACTATTTCCACTCCGACTTCCTGGTCACCACCGACGCCGGCTTCAACAAGGCGACGCTGAACCACAAGAACACCGCCTGGGCCGCCTTCGGCCAGGCCGCCTACCAGATCACCCCCAAGCTGAAGGTCACCGGCGGCCTGCGCTACACCGACGACGACAAGAGCATGACCGTGGTCGCCTCGACCGCGCCGAAGGTCTCGGTGTCGGACGGCAAGGTCTCGTGGGACCTGTCGGCCTTCTACGGCGTGACCGACGACTTCAGCGTCTACGCCCGCGCCGCCCGCGGCTTCCGCGGCCCGACCATCCAGGGCCGCGACATCGTCTTCTTCAGCCCCGCCTCGGTGGCGCAGTCCGAGACGATCCAGTCGTACGAAGTCGGCTTCAAGAGCGAACTGCTCGACCGCCGCATCCGCTTCAACGGCGCGGCCTTCACCTATGAGGAAAAGAACCCGCAGTTCAGCGCCATCGGCGGCGCCGGCAACAACACCCTGCTGATCAACGCCGACAAGGGCCAGGCCTACGGCGTCGAGTTCGACGGCGAGTTCAAGGTCACCCAGAACCTGCTGCTGACCGCCGGCTACAGCTACAACCACACCAAGATCAAGGACAAGGATCTGGCCGTGGCGGTCTGCGCCCAGTGCAGCGTGATCGATCCGCTCAACGCGTCCGGCCAGGCCCTGGTCAACGGCAACCCGTTCCCGAACGCGCCGAAATATGTGCTGAACTTCACCGCCCGCTACAGCTATCCGATCGGCGACGGCGAGCTGTTCGCCTATACCGACTGGTTCAAGCAGGGCTACACCAACCTGTTCCTGTACGAGAGCAGGGAGTTCAACTCCAGGGGTTCCTTCGAAGGCGGCCTGAAGCTCGGCTACGCCAAGCAGGACGGCGCCTATGAGGTGGCCGTGTTCGCCCGCAACCTCACCAACGAGGTGAACCTGCGCGGCGGCATCGACTTCAACAACAACACCGGTTTCGTCAACGAGCCTCGGATCGTCGGCGTCTCGATCAGCGCCAAGCGGTAATCTGGAAGACCCGCCTGGCCTCGCGGCCGGGCGGCCCCGAAGGATTGCCATCGTCCCGCCATGCTCCCGGTTCGCGCCGGGAGCATGGTTCGTTTGAGGGGGCCTTCCCCCTCGCCCCACGATGAGAAAAGTCCCGCGGATGACGACCCCGACCGCCAAGATCATCTTCGACACCGATCCCGGCATCGACGACGCCATGGCCCTGCTGTTCATCAAGGCCAGCCCGGCCCTCGACCTGCTGGCGGTGACCACGGTGTTCGGCAATTCCGACATCGACACCACCACCCGCAACGCCCTCTATCTGAAGCAGCGCTTCGGCCTGACGGCCCCGGTGTTCCAGGGAACCGACAAGCCGCTGACCCGGCCGCGCAACCCCTCGCCGACCTTCGTGCACGGCGAGAACGGCCTGGGCGACGTCGAACTGACCGGCCTGGTCGCCGCCGAGCCCGAGGCCAAGCCGGCCCACCAGGCGATCATCGACCTGGCCCGCCAGCATCCCGGCGAGATCACTCTGATCGCTGTCGGCCCGCTGACCAATCTCGCCCTGGCCCTGCAGGCTGATCCCGAGGTCGCCCACCTGCTCAAGGCCGTGGTGATCATGGGCGGGGCGTTCGGCGTGGCCGGCAAGCCCGGCAATGTCACCCCGGTGGCCGAGGCCAACATCTGGAACGACCCCGAGGCCGCCGACCAGGTGTTCACCGCCCCGTGGTTCGTCACCGCCGTCAGCCTGGACGTCACCACCCAGGTGGTGATGAGCCCGGCCTATATGGAAGCGCTCGAGGCCGGCGCCGGCCCGGCCGGGGCCTTCCTCAACGCCATCTCCAAGCCCTATTCCGCCTTCTATGGCGGGCGCGACGGCATCGTCGGCTGCTGCGTGCACGACGCCGCCGCCGTGGCCTATGTCGTCGACCCGTCGCTGTTCCAGGTCCGCCGCGGTTCGATCCGGGTCGTCACCGAGGGGATCGCCCTGGGCCAGACCTGCCAGAAGGTCGAGGGCGAACTGTTCGGCCCCAGCGCCTGGGACGACCAGCCGATCCAGGCGATCACCGTCGGGGTCGACGCCGAGGGGCTGCTGGACCTCTATCGTCGGACGATGATCACGGCCGGCTAGCGAGGGTCGCTTGGGTCAGAAGAAGCCGGCCCGGGAACCGATGAACCAGATGGCGATGACGATCAGCACCAGCTGGATCATCCAGTTGACCGGCGACGGGATCGGGCTGCGCTGGACGGCGTAGAGCGCCAGGCCGAGCAGGATGAGGGCGACGAGGACGACGATCAGTATGCTCATGCCGATTCAACGGCCGCGTTTGGCCAAGGGTTCCAGGGCGGCTTGAGAAGCCGGCCTTCTGGGCCTATTGGCCAGCCGATGAGCTTCCGCGTCGCCGCCCTCTACCGCTTCACGACCTTCGAGGACCCCGCCGCCCTGCGGGGACCGCTGGCCGCCCTGTGCTGCGGCCTCGGCGTCAAGGGCACCCTGCTGCTGGCCCGCGAAGGGATCAACGGCACCATCGCCGGCACGCCCGAGGCGGTCGACCGGGTGCTGGACCACATCCGCGCCCTGCCCGGCTGCCGGACGCTGGAACTGAAGTTCGCGCAGGCGCCGACCCCGCCCTTCCACCGCATGAAGGTGCGGATCAAGCGCGAGATCGTCACCCTGGGGGCCGGCGACCTCGACCCCGCCGCCAACGCCGGGACCTATGTCGAGCCGGACGACTGGAACGCCCTGATCGCCCGGGACGACGTGGTGGTGATCGACACCCGCAACGCCTATGAGGCGGCGATCGGCAGCTTTGCGGGGGCGATCGACCCCAAGACCGCCAGCTTCTCCGACTTCCCGGCCTGGTTCCGGGCCTTCCGCCAGACCTGGGACCCGGCCGCCCCGCCGCCCAAGGTGGCGATGTTCTGCACCGGCGGCATCCGCTGCGAGAAGTCCACCGCCTTCCTGAAAAGCGAGGGGATCAAACAGGTCTTCCACCTGAAGGGCGGCATCCTCAACTACCTGGAGACCACCCCGGCGCAGGACAGCCTGTGGCGCGGCGAGTGCTTCGTGTTCGACGAGCGGGTCGCCGTCGGCCACGGCCTGGCGCCGGGGACCCACGACCTGTGCCGGGGCTGCCGCATGCCGGTCGGGCCCGAGGACCGCGCCTCGGAGCACTTCATCGAGGGCGTCGCCTGTCCGGCCTGCTTCGAGGCCCGCGACGACGAAGCCAAGGCCCGCTACGCCGAGCGCCACCGCCAGGCGGCCCGAGCCCGCGAACTGGGCATCGCCCATGTCGGGGCGGTGATGGGGCGAGAGACGCCAGACTGACGACGCCCCTCCCGCCCTCGGCGTTGCGTCCGCGGCCTCCCGCCGTCATATGTCGATCATGGACACCCAGACGGCCGCCCCGCTGAGCGAGCGACAGGTCACCCTGATCGCCAAGGCCCTGGCCGAGCCGCGCCGGGTGCAGATCCTCAAGGAGATCGGGGCCAACAGCGCGCCGACCGCCTGCGGCTGCATCGCCCAGACCCTGCCCATCACCGCCGCCACCCTGTCGCACCACATGAAGGAACTGGAGGGCGCAGGCCTGATCCGCATCGTCCGCGAAGGCAAGTTCGCCTTCCTGGTGCTGCAGCGCGACGTCCTCAACGCCTATCTGGCCCAGCTCGCGGAGATCTGACGGCAAGACCGCCGCCGCCGCTCCCTGCCTCTTGAATCGATTAGATGCTTATCTAAATGTCTAATCGACCCGATCGGGCGCTCAGGCCTCGGGCGATGGAGAGAGTTCAAGTGAGCAAGCTGCAGGGCAAGACCGCCGTGGTGACCGGCGCATCCAAGGGCATCGGCGCCGGCGTCGCCAAGGCGCTGGCCGCCGAGGGCGCGGCCGTAGCGGTCAACTACGCCACCAGCCGCGACGGCGCCGACAAGGTCGTGGCCGAGATCGTCGCCGCCGGCGGCAAGGCCGTGGCGGTGCAGGGCGACGTGTCCAAGGCGGCCGACGTGACCCGTCTGTTCGCCGAGACCAAGGCCGCGTTCGGCGCTGTGGACGTGCTGGTCAACAACGCCGGCGTCTATAGTTTCGCCCTGCTGGACGAGGTGACCGAGGACGAATTCCGCCGCCAGTTCGACACCAACGTGCTGGGCCTGCTGCTGGCCAGCCAGGAGGCGGCCCGCGCGTTCGGCCCGCAGGGCGGCAGCATCATCAACATCAGCTCCAACGCGGTGGAGCTGAACCTGCCGACGGCCTCGGTCTACACCGCCACCAAGGCCTCGGTGAACGCCATCACCCGTATCCTGGCCAAGGAGCTGGGCCCGCGCAACATCCGGGTCAACGCCATCAGCCCCGGCGGCACCGAGACCGAAGGGGTGCATGACGCCGGGATCATCGGGACCGACTTCGAGAAGCATCTGGTCGCCCAGACGCCGCTGGGCCGCCTGGGCCAGCCGACCGACATCGCCCCGGTGGCGACCTTCCTGGCCTCGGCCGACGCCGGCTGGGTGACCGGCGAGGTGATCGTCGTCTCCGGGGGCCTGCGCTAGCAACTGACGCCGCCCTCGTCGCCGTATTCAGCCGGCGACGAGGGCCATGCGGGATCAACCCCGCCAGCCCCGCGTTATCGAGGCTCACTTCCCAAGGAGCCTTCCCATGGCCGCCTATGACGCTTCCTACGGCACGCCCGCCAACGCCCACGGCACGCCCGCCGCCGCGCGGCAGGGCCTGCTGACCAATATCTCCGACAAGGTCTCGGGCCTGTTGTCCAAGGCCGCGCCGGTCGATCCCCTCGCCCCCGCCGACTACGCGCTGAAGCCAGACGCCAAGGGCCGGATCACCCTGGCCGGGCGCAAGGTTCCGCTGGCCCTGGCCGTGATCGGGGCCGGCGCGATCGCCGCCCTGCTGATCAACCGCCGCACCCGCGGCCCGGCCCTGGCGGCGGCCACCACGGCCTGGACCTTCCTGGGCGACAAGTTCGCGCCCCTGCGGCGCCGGTTCGAACCTTCCCCCGGCGCGCCGCGTTAGGCCCATCCTGGACTACAGGAGAACCGACATGCCCCACACCAACGAAGAGCATATCAAACTCGTCAACAGCCTGGTCGAAACCACCATCGACAGCGCCGACGGCTATGCCGAGGCCGCCAAGGACGCCAGCGCAGTGCGCTACAAGACCCTGTTCCAGCAGCGCGCCCAGGAACGCCGCTCGATCGCCTCGGAACTGCAGGACGAGGTCCGCCGCCTGGGCGGCGAGCCCAAGGACGACGGCACCATCCTGGCCGCCGCCCACCGCACCTTCGTCAATCTCAAGGACGCCGTGACCAAGGGCGACGAGGCGGTGATCGACGAGGTCGAGTCCGGCGAGGACTTCATCAAGGCCAAGTTCGAAAAGGCCCTGAAGGACACCGACGTCGACACCCGCACCCGGGCGGTGATCGAACGGGCCTGGACCTCGGTGAAGTCCGGCCACGACCAGATGAGCAGCATCAAGCATATGCTCAAACACTGACGCTGAGCCCCTCCCCCTCGCGGGGAGGGGTTGGGGTGGGGGCGTTGGCGCTTGCATCGGCCGATACGGAGCCGACACCCCCCACCCCCTGCCCCCGCCCCGCAAGGGGGCGGGGGTTCCAATGTTCACCCCATCCGGTAGTGCATCGCCAGCCGCTGCAGCGCCAGCTTCAGCACGGTCTTGCCGGCCCGCCGTGGCAGGCCCAGTTCGCGTTCGGCCACCTGCAGCGCCGTCTCGGCCAAGCAAACCCGCTCCAGCATTTCCCGCAAGCCCGGCCCGACCGCCTCCAGGGCGGCGGCGATGCGGTCCTTGGCGGCCCGGGCCCGCAGCGCCGGATCGAGGCGCGGACCGCCGCCGGCCGAGCGCGGCTGGGCGTCCCAGTCCATGGTCAGGCGGCCCACCGAGCCGGCCCGCTGGAAGTCCTCGCGCAGGCGCTCGCCGGCCGCGGCCTCGACCGGTTCCAGGCCGCCGCGCCGGGCCAGCCAGGCCAGGGGCGACTCGCCGAGATTGGCCTTCAGCACCACGTGCTGGCCGCTGCCCTCGATGACCACCCGCTCGCCCTCGATCACCCCGGGACGGCCCGGCGGCGGGGCGGGCGGCGCCGACCGCCGGACGACGGCGCACCAGCCGCCTTCGCGGCGCGGCGCCAGCGCCTCGTCGCGCAGCAGGACCCGGAACGCCGCCTCGTCCACGCTCAGCATGGCCCGCCGGCGCGGTCCGAAGCGGACCACATAGCCCAGGCCCTTGACCTCGATCAGCGCCCCCGGGCGTTGCAGCAGCCGCGCCGCCCGGCCGGCCAGGCGCTCGGCCTCCAGCGCCTGCTCAAAGGCCCGCACGCTCGCCGGTGCGGTCATCGGAACGCCCCCGCCAGCTCCGGAATGGTGTCCGGCGCCTGCTTGACGCAGGCCTCCAGCGCCGCCATCCGCGCGTCGAAGGCCTGGTCCTCGCGCAGGTCCTCAATACGGCTGCAGGCGTGGCCGCAGGTGGTGCGGTCGCGATTGAAGGCGAAGGCCACCCGGATCAGCGGCCAGTTGAAGTTGACATGGGCCAGGTAGATGGCGATCTGCCGGGCCCGGGCCGCCGCCTTGCTGGTGCGTCCGTGCGAGGCGATGGCGTTCGGCGAGACGCCGGTGGCCAGGGCCACGGTGTGGGTGACGAAGGCCGCGGCCAAGCGGTCGCGGCGCGGGTCGGGCGTGATCGCCCAGATATCCTCGAGAGCTTCAGCGATCATGCCGCCCCTCCAGTGTTCGGCGCCCCAGCGGCGCCTCTGACCATCAGCCTAGGCCGATATTCCGGGGGTGAGGATAACTTTCCTATTACGCGCGTCTAGTAGGAATATAAACCTTTGATTGTGTTGAGCCCGACCCCCGTCTATCCCCGCGGCCAAACGGGCATCGAGGCTGTCGGGATGATCGCGCCCTTGCAGGTCACCACGGCCGCGGCCAGCTGGTGGCCGCGGGCCACGGCGGTCTCGACCGGCAGACCGGCCAGGCGCGAGGCCAGATAGGCGGCGTTGAAGCTGTCGCCGGCCCCGGTGGTGTCCAGGGCCTTGACCCGCCCCGGCGGGAGGGTGGCGACCCGGCCCTCAGGCGTGTGGACGTTGACGGCGTGGCTCTCGTCGCGGGCCACCACCTCGGCCCCGGCCGCAGCCCATTGGGCGGCCAGATCCTCGGCCTCGCGGCCGTAGAGCGGCCGGCTGTCCTCGCTGCTCAGCGACACGTAGCGGCAAGAGGGGACCACCCCGTCCAGCGCCTCGCGCGCCGCCTCGGGGTTGGCCCACAACGCCGGGCGGTAGTTGAAGTCGAGGGCCACGGCGACGCCTAGCGAGTGGACATAGGCCAGGATGTCCTTCAGCCGGGCCCGGCCGATGTCGCCGATCACCGCCAGGGTGACGCCCGACAGATAGACCAGGTCGCTGGCCTTGGCCGCGGCGATCAGCTGGTCGGCGGTGTGCTGCGAGAACAGGTCGCGGATCGGGGCCCGCTCGCGCCAGTAGTGGAACTTCCGTTCGCCGGCATCGTCGAGCACGATGGCGTAGAGGCCCGGCAGGCGGTTCTCGACCTCGCGCACCAGGGCGGTGTCCAGCCCCTCGCGCCGCATGGCCGCCAGCGCCCCTTCGCTGAACGGATCGCCCTGGCCGAGGGCGGTGCAATAGGCCACCGCCTCGCCCAGCCGGGCCAGGTAGACGGCGGTGTTGAAGGTGTCCCCCGCATACCCCATCCGGTGTAGCCCCTCGCCCTCCGGCGACAGCTCGACCATGCATTCGCCGAGGACGGTGATGCGCGCCATCTGGTGGGTTCCCCTGTTTGCGGCGGTGATAGGGGGTTTTGGCGGCGGGTTCCAGGCGCGGCCGGCCCTGCGATGGACGGCCAACGCGCAGAAGGCTACAGCTCAACCTGAAGAATTTAATTATGGGAACGCGCGATGGTCGGCCGCGACGCCTGGATCGCCGTCTACATGATGGCCGATCGATATCGCGGAACGATCTACATCGGCGTGACCAGCGAGTTTCATACGCGGATCGTTCAGCATCGTGAAGGCGCGCTCCCCGGCTTCACCAAACGGTATGGCCTCACACGTCTGGTCTGGTACGAGCGCCACGAAGTGATGACCGAGGCCATCCAACGCGAGCGGTCGCTGAAGGAATGGCGACGGCAGTGGAAAATCAATCTCATCGAGCGCGACAATCCTCGATGGGACGATCTCTACGCCGACACGTTCGAGTGGACGCCGGTTCCTCGCCAATTTTGATTGCAACTCTTTGCACCGTCATCCCGGGCCTTGTGCCCGGGACCCCTTTGTCCGCCGCAGGTGCGGAGGGGTGGCGCGCCAGCGCGCCAGAGCGCTTCACCGTCGGCTGAACCAGGGGTCCCGGGCACAAGGCCCGGGATGACGAATGTGGAAATTGGAGGAAGTCTGGCTTCGTGGCTGAGGTAAAACCATCAAAAGCCGCGCCATGCTCACTTATCCCTCTTCCGCGCCGCAATCCACCCATCCACCTTCGCCTCCAGCACCGCCAGCGGCAGCGAGCCGTTCAGCAGCACCACGTCGTGGAAGGCCCGTTCGTCGAACCGGTCGCCCAGGGCCGTCTCGGCCCGCTTGCGCAATTCGAGGATCTTCAGCTCGCCGACCTTGTAGGCCAGGGCCTGGCCCGGCCAGCTGACATAGCGGGCCAGCTCGACCTCGATATTGGTGGCCGACAGGGCGGTGTTGTCGGTGAAGCAGGCGCGGGCCTGGTCCAGGGTCCAGTGCTTCCAGTGGATGCCGGTGTCGGCCACCAGCCGGCAGGCCCGCCACATCTCGTAGGACAGCCGGCCGAACAGCTCGTAGGGGTCGCGATAGAGCCCCATCTCTTCGCCCAGCCATTCGGAATAGAGGCCCCAGCCCTCGCCATAGGCGTTGAAATAGAGCGTCTTGCGGAACTCCGGGACGCCGGTCTGTTCCTGGGCCAGCGAGGTCTGGATGTGGTGGCCGGGGGCGCCCTCGTGCAGCACGAGGGCCGGCAGCTCGTAGAGCGGCCGCTGGTCCAGGGCCGAGGTGTTGATCATCAGCCCGCCGGCCCGGCCGGTTTTGGGATCGCCGCCGAAATAGCGGCCGGTGGTGTAGCCCTGCTCGATGCTGGCCGGCACCGGCCGCACGCCGTAGGTCAGGCGCGGCAGCACGCCGAAATGGGCCGGCAGCTGGTCGTCGGCCCGCTTGGCGATCTCGCTGGCCTTTTCCAGCAGCTGCTGGCGGCTGGTCGCGTAGAAGCGCGGGTCCTTGCGCAGATAGGCGATGAAGGCCGGCAGGTCGCCTTCGAAGCCGGCCTGTTTCATCACCGTCTCCATCCGGGCGCGGATGCGCGCCACCTCCGACAGGCCCAGGGCGTGGATCTCGTCGGGGGTCAGGGTGGTGGTGGTGTGGCGGCGGACCAGGAAGGCGTAGTAGCGGCGGCCGTCCGGCAGGTCGGAGGCGGCCAGGCTGACGGCGGCGTGCGGCAGGTATTCGCTCTGCAGGAAGGTCACGAAGCTGGCCCGGGCCGGGGCGACCTTGTCGGCCAGCACCCGCTCGCCTTCGGCCAGCAGGGCCGCGCGGCGGTCGGCCGGAATGGCGGCGGGCAGGTCGCGCAGCGGAGCCAGCAGCGGTTCGTCGGCCGGCGGCGTGGCGGCGGCGCGGCGGGCCCGGTCGAGCACAGTCTGGGCGGTGGGGACCGCCTGGACGAAGCCGTCGGCCACGCCGCGGCGGGCGTTGGCGATATTGGCCGCGTACCAAGCCGGGGCCTGGGCCAGCAGGGCGATCCACTGGCGGGCCTCGGCCTCGGTCCGCAGGTGCATGCCGTTGGCGCGGTAGAGCAGCAGCACGTCGAAGCCGCCGTCGCTGCTGAACGGCATCCGCGCCTCGTCGAACGACAGGCCCTCCAGCCGCTCGTCGAGGCTCCATCTGAGGATGGCGCAGGTCAGGCGCTGGTCGGGGGTCAGGGCGGCCAGGTCGACGCCGTTCAAGGCCTGACGGGCCGCGGTCAGCTGGGCCTTGCGGCCGGCGTCGGCCTGGGGCCCGACCAGCGGCAGGCGAAAGCGCTCCGCCCCATCGGCCCCGCCCTCGCCGTCGTCCTCGCCGGCCCCGGAGGCCTCGTAGGCCTGCACCGCCTGGGCCAGCCTGGCCGCCGCGCTCGGCGTGGCGGCGGTGGCGGCGCCGCTCAGGGCCATCGCCAGGGCCAAGCCCAGCAGGACGCGTTTGGACATCGAAAGCTCCGCCACGACTACGATGTGGTTAGAGCAGGAATCCAAGCGCGTCCCAACTCGCGGCTCGCCCGACGCTAGGATCGTTCATGGTCCGTCGGGGTTTCGATCAAGAACGGATTGAAGAAGATCTGTTCCACCGGTCGCTCGAACAGCGCCGCCAGGCGATAGGCCAGTGGAAGCGACGGGTCATATTTGTCGGCCTCGATCGCGTTGATCGTCTGACGAGAGGCGTCGACCCGTTCGGCCAGTTCGCCCTGGCTCCAGCCGCGGGCGACGCGCTCGTCGCGCAACCGGTTCTTCACGAGACCTTGGGGCGACGAAACGCCCACCATGCCAGCCAGAACACGACATAGGCCGCCACTTGGGCAAGGACGACCAAGGCTCCACCCTGGAAGATGGCGCCCCTGACGCCCGCCGAGGCCGCGATGCCCAGCAGCCCAATGCCCGCGCCGAAGGATCCGCCCCAGTACCAGGCGGTGAGATGGGCATCCCGCGCCATGTCGTCGAGCCTGCGCCACCAGGGAACGCAGGCGAAAAGCGCCCCGCCGATCAGGAGGGCGAGGAGGACAAGGATGGCGGTCGTCGGAATGTGATCGCGACCTTGGATGATGAGCAGGCCGCTGGCCACGCCCACGGCGATCGCGACGGCAAGGGCGACGCCCCCGGCGACCCAAATTCTCTTTTGACGCTGCCCTATCGGCATTGGCGGCCTCCTCTTGCTGTAAAAGACTTTTGACACATCCCGGAGGACTGTCAAATTCTTTTTACATGAGGAGGCGCCGCGCAGGTCCGCTGACAAGGCGCCCTTCGATGAAGCCGATACGCGCCTAGAACTTCATCTTGCAGCCCTGCCGGGAATGCACCCCGCGCAGGAACCCCCGGCGGGCGTAGCCGGCGTCGAGGGCGGCGTTGAGGCGGCGGTCGGCGGGGGCGGCGCCGGTCAGTTCGCGCACCACGCCGCGGAACGGGATGATGGCGTTGATCACGCTCTTGCCGCCGGCCTCGGCCAGCTTGCCCGCCTTGTTCTCCCGGACCTCGTTGCCGACCTTGTAGTCCGGCCCCAGCACCTCGTTCAGCTTGACGACCTCGGCGGCCAGCTGCTTGCAGGTCTTCAGGCCCCTGAGGCTGTAGGGATCCTCGTGGGCCTCCTGCAGGATCGGCGGGATCTCGCGCTTCATGACGCCGACGTCGCGGGCCGGCTGGGTGCCGATCTCGACCGACTTCTTGCGCGCCTGGGTCCGCCAGTTTTCCGGCTGGGGCTCGGTCTCGGCCGGCTTTTGGTCGGGCGTCTGGGCCTGGGTCGGGCTCGTCGTGGCCTCGCCGGCGGGTTTGCGGGTCGGATATTCCGGCTTGAACTGGGCCTGGGCCGGGATCGCACCCGTCAGGGCCAACACCGCCGCCGCCATCGCCACGCCAACCGCGCGCGCCGGTCCAAGGTCCGTTCTCGTCATGTCTTCAACATCCCGCCGCTTCACTCGCTCCGCGCCAGTGCAAGGCTGATCAGAAACGGCAAGCTGCACAACAGGTTCCACGACGACCCCGAGCCCGCCGGATGCGTCACGCTTCAAATTCTAGGGAGAAAATTGGAGCGGGCGAAGAGATTCGAACTCTCGACCCCAACCTTGGCAAGGTTGTGCTCTACCACTGAGCTACGCCCGCATCCGGGATATTTCGGGTCTCGTTCCATCGCCGGAAGACCGGAGAATGGAGCGGGCGAAGAGATTCGAACTCTCGACCCCAACCTTGGCAAGGTTGTGCTCTACCACTGAGCTACGCCCGCATCGGCGAGGGCTGAAACAGCGTCCCGCGACGAGGAGGCGGCTTATGGCAGAGCGCCTCGCGGTTGGCAAGCGGTCTGACGCGGCTGGCCGGCGAGTCCTTGTGGACAAGGTCGCCGTCCCCGCCCCGCGACCAGCAGCCCCCTTGCGCGAACGGCCGTTTTGTCCGCTCATTCGCCCCTGCATTTCGGGGACTTGAGCGTCTTGCGTCTGTTCGTGTTCGGATTGGGTTATGTCGGCCAGGCCTTGGCCGAGGCCATGATCGCCAGGGGCTGGAGCGTCGCGGCCAGCGCGCGCGGCGCCGAGCGGACCGCGGCGTTCGCCGCCCGGGGGATCGAGGCGGTCGACGCCGACGACAGGGCGGCGATGACGGCGGCCCTGACGGGGGTCAACGCCGTGCTGGTGACCGCCCCGCCGACCGCCGAGGGCTGCCCCGGCCTGGAAGCGGTGATCCCGGCCCTGGCCGCGGCCGAGGCCTTCCCCGACTGGATCGGCTATCTGTCGACCACCGGCGTCTATGGCGACTTCGACGGCCGCTGGGTGTTCGAGAGCTCGCCGCTGAAGGCCCAGTCGGTCGAGGGCGCCCGCCGGGTCGGGGCCGAGCGCGACTGGCGGCAGGTGGGACGCGGCATGGGCCTGACGGTGACCACCTTCCGCCTGCCGGGCATCTACGGCCCCGGCCGCAGCGCCCTGGACCGGCTGCGGGCCGGCGAAGGCCGCCGCATCGTCAAGCCGGGCCAGGTGTTCAGCCGCATCCACCTGGACGACATCGTCGCCGGCCTGCTGGCCTCGCTGGACCGTCCTCGGGCCGGCGGAGTCTACAACCTGTGCGACGACGAGCCGGCCCCGCCGCAGGACGTGATGGAATACGCCGCCCGGCTGCTGGGCGTGGCCGTGCCGCCCGACCTGCCGTTCAACGAACTGGGCCTGTCGCCGGCCACCCGCCGCTTCTACGCCGAGAACAAGCGCGTCTCCAACGCCCTGGCCAAGGCCGAACTGGGCTGGCGGCCGAAGTATCCGACGTATCGCGAGGGGCTGGCGGCGATCCTTAAGGGCGGGGGCTAGGTCACCTTTTACAACCGTCATTCCGGGCCTTGTGCCCGGAACCCCTCTGTCCGCCGCAAGTGCGGAGACGTGGCGCGCTGGCGCGCCATTTCGCTTCACCGTCGGCTGAACCAGGTGTTCCGGGCACAAGGCCCGGAATGACGGTTGAAGGGGTGCGCGAGAAATTAACGCCCTCCTACTCCTCCAGCGCGCTCGCCCACGGCGCCGGCGCCAGCGCCTCCAGATTGGGGGCGCCGCGGAGGCGGGCCGCGCGGGCCAGGCGGCGGGCGACGAGGTCGCCGCCGGCCTCGTCGGTCTGGGCCAGGGCCCGCGCCTCGGCCACCGCTGCGACCAGCCGCTCCAGGTCCTGCGGCCGCGACAAACGGTGGTCGCCGTCCTTGACCAGGGTGAAGACCACGTCCTCGGACTTCAGGGCGTTGGCCAGTTCCAGGGCGTGGGTCCAGGGCACGTCGGGATCGGCGCCGCCCTGCAGGACGCGGACCGGGACGTCGATCGGCACGGGCCCGGGCAGGATCGACCAGCGCGCCCCGTCCTCCAGCAGGGCCCGGGTGATCGGATAGCCGTCCTCGTCATAGTCGGAGGGCCGAACCCAGGCCCCGTCGCGGGCGATCGCCGCCCGGGCCGCCTCGGGCAGCCGCGGCGCCATCAGCTTTTCCGTGAAGTCGGCGGCGGGGGCGATCAGGACCAGGGCCTTGACCCGCTCGGGCCGGGCGATCGCCGCCAGGCAGGCGAGCCAGCCGCCCATCGACGAGCCGACCAGCACCACCGGCCCCTCGGTCAGGTCGTCGATCACCGCCAGCACGTCCTCGCGCCAATGGCTGATCGTGCCGTCGGCGAAATCGCCGTCCGACTCCCCGTGGCCGAAATAGTCGAAGCGCAGATAGCCGCCGCCGGTCGCCTGGGCGTGGTCGGCCAGGACCTGGGCCTTGGTCCCGGCCATGTCCGAATGGAATCCGCCCAGCCATACAACCGTGGGCTGGGTTCCGGGCACGATGCGGTACGCCAACCGCAGATTGTTGATGCGAACCAGGTGCTGATGGGATTCGGTCATGGCGCGGCCTTGTTCATTTCGGTAATTACGACCCTCAAACCTCGTTAGAGCAACGCGTGTCCATCCTTCCCGACGATTTCACCCTCCTGCAGGTGACCCCCGAACTCGAAACCGGCGGGGCCGAGCAGACGACGATCGATGTGGCCCACGCCGTGATCGTCCAGGGGGGCAAGGCCCTGGTCGCCACCAAGGGCGGCCGGATGGCCGCGCGGCTCGAGGCCGACGGCGGCCGCCTGGCCCAGATGCCGGCCCAGTCGAAGAATCCGCTGACCATGCTGGGCAACGCCGCCCGGCTGGTCGACCTGATCCGCCGCGAGAAGGTGTCGCTCGTCCACGCCCGCTCGCGCGCCCCGGCCTTCAGCGCCCTGTGGGCGGCCCACGCCACCGGCACCCCGTTCGTGGCGACCTATCACGGGGTCTACAACGCCAAGTCCAGCCTGAAGCGCTGGTACAATGCGGTGATGACCAGGGGGGCCCTGGTGATCGCCAATTCCGAATATACCCGCGCCCATGTCATCGCCGAGCACGGGATCCCGGAAGACCGGGTGGTGGCCATCCCCCGCGGCGTCGACCTGACGCGGTTCGAGCCTGGCCTAGTCTCGGCCGACCGGATCCGGGCCCTGCGCGAGGCCTGGGGGGTGTCCCCGGAGGACCGCCGGCTGAAGGTGCTGCTGGCCGGCCGCCTGACCCGCTGGAAGGGCCAGGCCCTGGTCATCGAGGCCCTGGCCCGGCTGAAGGCGGTCGACGACCTGCGCATCCTGCTGCTGCTGGTCGGCGACGACCAGGGCCGCAAGGCCTATCGCGCCGAGCTGGAGCACATGGTCGCCCAGGCCGGGCTGGGCGACAGCGTCCGGCTGGTCGGCCATTGCGACGACATGCCGGCCGCCTATCTGATCGCCGACCTGGCCATCGCCCCGTCCCTGGAGCCCGAGGCCTTCGGCCGCACCGCGGTCGAGCCCCAGGTGATGGGCAAGCCGGTGATGGCCGCCGACCACGGCGCGGCGCGCGAGACCGTGATCAACGGCGAGACCGGCTGGCTGGTCGCCCCCGGCGATCCGGAGGCCTGGGCGCAGGCCCTGTCCAACGCCTGCGAAATCGGGGCCGCGCGCCGCCGGGCCATGGGCATCGCCGCCCGGGCGCGGGCCCGCAAACTCTATTCGGT
Organism: Caulobacter sp. LARHSG274; assembly: GCF_052871235.1. NCBI lineage: Bacteria > Pseudomonadati > Pseudomonadota > Alphaproteobacteria > Caulobacterales > Caulobacteraceae > Caulobacter > Caulobacter sp. LARHSG274. The sequence continues at coordinate 66,567 of NZ_JBIXJO010000017.1, forward strand.
TGACGCGATGGTCGAAGCAACGCTCAAGGTCTACGCACGCATCCTGGAGACGTCGCGTTGAGCAAGGAAATCAAGAAGGTCCTGGTGATCAAGCTGGGCGCCCTCGGCGATTTCGTTCTGGCCCTGGCGGCGATGAAGAAGATCCGCGAAGCCCATCCGCGCGCCAAGATCACCCTGCTGACCACCCCGCCCTTCGAGGCCCTGGCCAAGCTGTCGCCCTATTTCAACAGCGTCGAGACCGACGGCCGGCCCGACGACTTCCGCGACCTGACCGCCATGCTCAGCCGCCTGCGCCAGGCGCGCTACGACCGAGTCTACGACCTGCAGACCAACAGCCGCACCAACTGGTACTTCCAGGCCCTGCGGCCGTTCGCGCCCCAGTGGTCGGGCATCGCCGCCGGTTGCGCCCTGCCCCAGCGCGGCAAGGCCCGCTACCGGATGCACACCCTGGAGCGCCAGGCCGACCAGCTGCGGCAGGCGGGCATCTGGCCCGACGCCCCGACCGCCCCAGGCAGCGCTCCGCCGCCCGACCTGTCGTGGATCCTGCGCCGCCACAAGGAGTCGCGCCCGGTGGCCGGCGCCGTCGCGCCCCGGCCCTACGTGCTGCTGGTGCCCGGCGGCTCGGCCCACCGGCCCGAGAAGCGCTGGCCGGTCGAGAGCTACGCCCAGCTGGCCGCCCTGCTGAAGGCGCGGGGCCTGGACGTGGTGATCATCGGCGGGCCGCAGGAAAGCAGCATGGCCCGCCAGATCCAGAAGGTCGTGGGCCAGGCCCGCGACCTGACCGGCCGCACCGACTTCGCCCAGCTGGCCGTGCTCGGCGCCAAGGCCGCCCTGGCCGTCGGCAACGACACCGGCCCGACCCACCTGCTGGCCGCCGCCGGCGCCCCGACCATCGCCCTGTTCTCCGACGCCTCGAACCCGGACCTGTGCGGCCCGCGCGGCCATGTGGCGGTGATCCGCTCGCCCGACCTTCAGGCCCTGCCGGTCAGCACGGTGGCCAGTGCAGCGATCTCGCTGCTGCCGCACTAATAGCCCTCATACCGCCCCGGCTTGTGGTTGGCGATGATCACCGCGCTCAGCGCCACCGCCGACAGGATCGACAGCAGCAGCCGCTCGCGGGAGATCACCGTGAAGGCCGCGGCCACCACCAGGCAGTCGGCGATCATCTGCACCTTGCCCGCGCTGATCCCCCGCCGTTCCTGCAGGTAGAGGGCCAGCACCCCCACCCCGCCGACGCTCGCCTTGTGCCGGGCCAGGGCCAGGATGCCCATGCCGATGATGGTGCCGCCGAACACCGCGGCGAACACCGGGTCGACGCCGGTGACCTTCAGCCAATGCGGCATGCCCCAGGCCAGGCCCGCCAGCAGCAGGTTGGTGGCCAGGGTCTTGGCCGTGAACATCCAGCCCAGGGTGCGCTGGGCCAGCACGTAGAACGGGATGTTGAGCGCCAGGAACACCACGCCGACCGGCCAGTGGGTCAGGTAGGAGACGATCAGCGCCACCCCGGCCACGCCCCCGGTCACCAGGCCGGCCGCCTTCAGCAGGGTCAGGCCGACGGCGATGAAGCTGCTGCCGATCAGCAGGGCGTGGACGTCTTCGAGCGGGGTATGGCGGGCGGCGGACATGGGGCGTGGACAGCATCGCGATCAGGAAGCCAGGAGGGAACCCGCCCCGAACGTCGCCTCCCCCGTTGCGCGCCCTCGTTGCTCCTGGGCCGCGCCCGGCCTGAAAAGGCGGGCGTCTGTGCGCATGCGCCTTGATAGCGCGTGACTCCTTCGTCATATATCACTTGCGAACGCGGCGTCCTGCTGGACTCCGCGCGAACTCATGACAACGCTACGCTCTGCTTTCGAGCCTAAAGCCCTTTAACAACACCGGAGCCGCCCTATTCGCCGTCCTATGCAAACGCCGCCCGTCAAGGATGGTCCGCGTATCAACGATGACATCCGCGTCCCTCGCGTCCTGCTGATCGACCAGAACGGCGAGAAGCAAGGCGAGATGCCGATCTCCGCCGCCCTCGAAGCGGCCGAGGAAGCAGGCCTGGACCTGGTCGAGATCGTTCCCAACGCGAACCCTCCGGTCTGCAAGATCCTGGACTACGGCAAGTTCAAGTTCCAGGAGCAGAAGAAGAAGAACGAGGCTCGCAAGCGGCAGAAGATCGTCGAGCTCAAGGAAATCAAGCTGCGCCCCAACATCGACATTCACGACTACGACGTGAAGGCCAAGTCGATGCACCGGTTCTTCGAGGAGGGCGACAAGGTCAAGGTGACCCTGCGCTTCCGCGGCCGGGAAATGGCCCACCCGGAACTGGGCATGAAGCTGCTGCTGAAGGTCAAGGCCGACTTCGACGAGATCGCCAAGGTCGAGTACGAGCCGCGCATGGAAGGCCGCCAGATGATCATGATCCTGGCTCCGCGCTAGGTTCTTTTCGCTTCCGACATGCAGAACGCCCCGGCTGACGCCGGGGCGTTTTTCTTTGCCGCCGGGCCTTGATCGCCCCAAAAAAACGCAACCCTACGACGCGAACAAGCTCGACAGACGGCCAAGCTTTGCTAGGTTAAGGCGAGTTTGGGGGACTATGCGTGTTGAAGACCATCTTGGCCGTCGTCACGGCCGGCATCGCCATGGGCGGCGCGATCGGCGCCGAGGCCGCTGCGGCGGAGGCCCCGCCGCTGACCGTCTACGGCCGCCTGCCCAATGTCGACCAGATCGCCATCTCGCCTGATGGTCTGAAACTGGCCATCTCCCTCACCGACGGCGAAAAGCGCGTGGTCGCGATCCGCGAGGCGGCTGAGGGCAGCAAGCTGCTCAGCGCCGTCAACCTCGAGAGCACCAAGCTGCGCGACGTGCGGTGGGCCGGGCCCGAGCACGTGCTGGTCACCAAGTCGAACACCGCCCAGCCCTACGGCCTGACGGGGCCAAAGCGCGAATACTGGATGACCATCGACATCAACCTGACGACCAAGAAGCAGCGCCTGCTGATGGACAACCAGGAAGAGGCGATGAACGTCGTCCTGGCCGTGCCGACCGTGCGGATGCTTGACGGCGTGCCCTACGCCTTTGTCGAGGGCGTGCATTTCGTCGACAACTACGGCGCCGACACCCTCTACAAGATCAATCTGAAGACCGGCCAGACGCGCAGGCTGGACATCGGCGGGTCGGAGGACACCGACGACTGGCTGGTCTCGCCCGACGGCCAGCCCCTGGCCCAATCGCTCTATGACGAGCAGAAGGGCGCCTGGTCGCTGAAGCTCAAGACCGACCACGGCTGGGTCACCGCCGAGAAGACCGAGTCGAAGATGGGCTCGCGCCGCTTGGGCGGCCTTGGCCGCGACGGCCGCTCGGTGCTGGTGTGGATGGACGACGAGGACGACACCGACAAGACGGTGCTGCGCGAATACGCCCTCGACGGCGCCCATGTCGTGATTCCCGAAAGCGCGACGTTCGACAGCCTGATCCACGCCCCCGACGGCTCGGGCCTGGTCGGCGCCAAGAGCCTGCTGGGCGACGAACGCCGCTACACCTTCTTCGACGCCAGGCTGCAGGCCAGCTGGAACGCCGTGGCCAAGGCCTTCCCCGGCGACCAGATCGCCCTGGAGTCCTGGTCGGACGACAAGCGCAAGCTGGTGGTCTGGGTCGATTCCCCGACCGAGGGCCCCGCCTACGCCCTGGTCGATCTCGACACCGGCAACGCCCGCTACCTGGCCAACGTCTATGCCGACCTGACCGAAAACGGCGTCTCCGAGGTCCGGCCGATCAAGTACAAGGCCGCCGACGGCCTGGAGATCACCGGCTACCTGACCCTGCCCAAGGGCAAGGATCCCAAGAACCTGCCGCTGGTGGTGCTGCCGCACGGCGGTCCCGAGGGCCGCGACACCCTGGGCTTCGACTGGTGGAGCCAGGCCCTGGCCTCGCGCGGCTATGCGGTGCTGCGGCCCAATTTCCGCGGCTCGGAGGGCTTCGGCTGGAAGTTCGTCCAGGCCGGCTTCGGCCAGTGGGGCAAGGCCATGCAGACCGACCTGTCAGACGGCGTGCGCCACCTGGCCAAGCAGGGGACGATCGATCCCAAGCGGGTCTGCATCGTCGGCGCCAGCTATGGCGGTTACGCCGCCCTGGCCGGGGCGACGATGGACCGCGGCGTCTATCGCTGCGCCGCCTCGGTGGCCGGCCCCGCCGACCTCAAGCGCATGCTGATCGACAGCAACGACAGCCTCAACTCCAGCAACAATTCGACCCTGCGCTACTGGCTGCGGTTCATGGGCGCCGACCGGGTCCGGGACCCCGACCTGGCCGCCATCTCGCCGGCCAAGATGGCCGACAAGGTCGACATCCCCCTGCTGCTGATCCACGGCAAGGACGACACCGTGGTGCCCTATGTGCAGAGCACGATCATGGCCGACGCCATGAAGAAGGCCGGCAAGCCGGTCGAACTGGTCACCCTCGACGGCGAAGACCACTGGCTGTCGCGCGGCGCCACCCGGCTGCAGATGCTGACCTCGGTGGTGGGCTTCCTGGAGAAGAACAACCCGCCTCAATAGGCCCTTGGGGTGATCGGAGGGCGCAACATTCGCTCGAACCTTCCCTCGAAGTCCATGGCCTTCGCGCTGCAAATGCCGTCGCGATCGTCCTCTCCCAGACGACCGAACACCGGGCAGAGCGCTCGCTCAGGGCTCGACAGCTTTACTATATGTGCGCTACCCCTAGGCTGTAGAGTTGGGGGATTTTGCATGTTGAAGTTGTTGGTCGGCGCCGCCATGGCGGCGCTGGTGGGACTGACCGCGCCGACGGTCGCGATGGCGGCCGCGCCGCTGGAGGCCTATGGCGGCCTTCCGTCCATCGAAAGTGTGGTGATCTCTCCCGACGGCTCGGCGTTGGCTCTGATCGTCACAGTCGACGACGAACGGCGGATCATCGTCAAATCCTTGAACGGCCCCGTGCTGGCCTCGGCGGTTGTGGGCCACCGCAAGGTCCGCAATGTCCAATGGGCCGGTGCCGACCATGTCGTGGTCGAGGCGTCGATCACGACCTCGATCGAGGACACGACCTATGTCGGCGAACATTGGCAAGCCGTCGCCCTGAACGTCCGGACGGGGGGCTACAAGCAGCTTCCGGATCAGGCGCTCGACACTCTCCTCAATGTCGTCCAGGGCCGCCTCCAGCCGGGCGCGGACGGCAAGAAGGCGGTCGTCTATACGCCGCTCTACGTCACGGTGGCCGGCAACATGCAGAGCAAGAGCGGCCATCTGGATCTTTACAAGATCGATCTCGACACCGGCTTGGCCAACCGAGTGCAGATGGGCGACAACCAGACCGCGGACTATCTCGTCAAGCCGAACGGCGCCGTGCTGGCCAAGGCGAGCTACGAGAACAACGAACGAACCAACGACGCGACCTGGACCCTCTCGCTGCGTCGCGGGTCGTCTTGGCAGGATGTCGAGAGAACCACCGACGCGCGCAACACGCCCAGCCTCTGGGGGATGTCGCCCGACGGCCAGGCGGTGATCATCGACACCTGGGACAAGCAGAACGAACTATGGCGCCCGACCTCCGTCACCCTTTCGGACGGCAAGGTCGGCGACTATATCGGCCCGCCCCGCAAGCAGGACCCACTGATTGATGAGGACGGCGTCGTCCTCGGCTTCACCTATCGCAATGCCGGGTTCGACGAATATGATTTCGTGGAACCTCGTCTGAAGGCGCTGTGGCCAGCGTACCGCAACGCCTTCAAGGGCCAGCAGGTCTCGCTCGAATCCTGGACGCCCGACTTCACGAAGCTGATTCTCTTCGTGACCAGCAGCAACTCCGCTGGAATCTACTATATCGCCGACACCAAGACCAAGCGCGTCGATCCGATCGGTTCGCCCTATCCCAAGATCGCGCCGGCCGATGTCGCCAACGTCAAAGTAATCCAATACCCGGCCGCCGATGGCCTGCCGATCCAGGCCATCCTCACAACGCCCAAGGGCCGGGCTGAAGCGAACCTGCCGCTGGTGGTGCTGCCGCACGGCGGCCCGCAAGGCCAAGACGATGTCACCTTCGACTGGTGGGCCCAGGCCGTGGCCTCGCGCGGCTATGCAGTGCTGCAACCGAACTTCCGCGGCTCCACCAACGTCGATCACGCCTTCATGGAAGCCGGCAACGGCGAATGGGGCGGCAAGATGCAAACCGACCTTTCCGACGGCGTCGCCTTCCTCGCCAAGGGCGGCGTGATCGATCCCAAGCGCGTCTGCATCTTCGGTGGAAGCTACGGGGGTTACGCCGCCCTGGCCGGCGTGGCCCTTCAGAAGGGCGTCTATCGTTGCGCGGTCTCTCTCGCCGGCCCCAGCGATCTGGCCGGGCGGCTGCATGACGAGATTCTCAAATACGGCGACAAAAGCGATCTCATCCGCTACCGCAAACGGGTTTACGGCGTGCAGAGCGCCAGCGATCCCAAGCTGAAGGCTATCTCGCCGGCCCTCCACGCCCAGGAGGTCGAGGCTCCCGTGTTGCTGATCCACGGCAAGGACGACACCGTGGTGCCCTTCAGCGAAAGCCAGAAGATGGCCTCGGCTCTCAAGGACGCCGGCAAGCCCTATGAATTCGTTACCCTGAGCGCCGAGGACCACTGGCTTTCCAACGGCGCGACGCGCAAGCAGATGCTGACGGCCGCCATGGCCTTCATCGAAAAATACAACCCGCCGAACTAGCGCATTCGAACAGACCCGGAGGGACGGAGACGGCGCTTGCCTTCTGCGCCCCTTTCCCGTACTAACCCCGCCTTTCCGGAACCGCCTGGCTAATGGCATGCCATGGCGGTTCGTCATGCTTCTCTAGAGGACGGGGCCGTTAAACGCTCCGACGCGAAATGCCTAAGTTGAAGACCAAGTCGGGCGCCAAGAAGCGCTTCAAGATCACGGCCACGGGCCTGCTGAAAGCCGGCGTCGCCGGCAAGCGTCACCGTCTGATCGGCCACAACGGCAAGTACATCCGCCAGAACCGCGGCACGAAGGTCATGAGCGAATCCGACGCCAAGACCATCCGTTCGTACCTGCCCTACGGCCTTTAAGGAGCGCTGACACATGGCTCGCGTCAAACGGGGCGTCACCGCCCACGCCAAGCACAAGAAGGTTCTTGAACAGGCCAAGGGCTTCTACGGCCGCCGCAAGAACACCATCCGCACCGCCAAGGCCGCCGTCGACAAGGCCGGCCAATACGCGTACCGCGACCGCAAGGTGCGCAAGCGCGCCTTCCGCTCGCTGTGGATCCAACGCATCAACGCCGGCGCTCGCACCGAGGGTTTCACCTACTCGCAATTTATCCACGGCCTGGACGTGGCGGGCATCGTGATCGACCGCAAGGTCCTCTCGGACATCGCGGGTCAAGACCCGGTCGCGTTCAAGGCCATCGCCGACAAGGTCCGCACCGCCCTGGCCGCCTAAGGTCTTTTTCGGGTCCGTCCCGATTGCGATCTGAAGAGCCCTCCGGTGCGAGCCGGGGGGCTTTTTGCTGCTTTCTGCTCCGCTCATCCCCGCGAAGGTGGGGACCCAAGCCGAGAAAACCGTCGCTCGCCTTCGCGCCGTCGAAGCAGCTTGGGTCCCCGCCTTCGCGGGGATGAGCGGTTTGGGGGCAGTCGCCAGTTCCAACGATCACCGAAACCGCCTAGACGGAACCCCGTCATGACCGATCTCACCTCCCTCGAAGCCGACGTGCTGGCGCAAGTCGCCGCCGCCGGCGATCTCGCCGCCCTCGACGCCGTGCGCGTGTCGGCCCTGGGCAAGACCGGCTCGATCTCGGGCCTGCTCAAGACCCTGGGCGCGATGAGCCCCGACGAGCGCAAGGAACGCGGCGCTGCGATCAACCTCCTGCGCGACCGCGTGCAGGCCGCCATCGCCGACCGCAAGGCGGCGCTGGAGACCGCCGCCCTCGACGCCCGCCTGGCCAGCGAGACCCTGGACCTGACCCTGCCGCCCCCCTACCGGCGCAAGGGCGGCGTCCACCCGACCATGCAGGTCATGGACGAGATGATCGCTATCTTCGCCGAGATGGGCTTCGCCGTGGCCGAGGGCCCCGACATCGAGGACGACTTCCACAACTTCACGGCCCTGAACTTCCCCGAGAAGCACCCGGCCCGCGAGATGCACGACACCTTCTTCTTCAATCCCAAGGAAGACGGCGAGCGCATGCTGCTGCGCACCCACACCAGCCCCGTGCAGGTGCGAACCATGGTGTCGCAGAAGCCGCCGATCCGCATCATCGCCCCGGGCCGCACCTATCGCTGCGACAGCGACGCCACCCACACGCCGATGTTCCACCAGGTCGAGGGTCTGGTGATCGACAAGGGCGTCCACATGGGCCACCTGAAGTGGACGCTGGAGACCTTCATCGCCCGGTTCTTCGAGACCGACGCGGTGACCACCCAGTTCCGCCCGCACCACTTCCCGTTCACCGAGCCCTCGGCCGAGATGGACGTTCAGTGCGACCGCTCCGGCGGCGAGATCAAGATCGGCCAGGGGACGAGCTGGCTGGAGATCCTCGGCTGCGGCATGGTCCACCCCAACGTCCTGCGGGCCTGCGGCATCGATCCGGACGAATATCAGGGCTTCGCCTTCGGCATGGGCGTCGACCGGCTGGGCATGCTGAAATACGGCATGCCCGACCTGCGCGACATGTTCTCGAGCGACGGCCGCTGGCTGGCCCATTACGGCTTCTCGGCCTTCGCCGCGCCGAACCCGGCCAGCGGGCTCAGCTGATGCAACTGCCCGCCAGCCCGTTCACGGCCGTCGACTGGTCGCAGGTCGAGCCCATCGTCCATCCGGGCGAGCAGGGCGAGGCCACCTGGCGCACGCTCCAGGTCGGCGACATGCGCCTGCGCCGCGTCGACTATTCGCCCGGCTACCTGGCCGATCACTGGTGCGACCGCGGCCACGTGATCCTGGTGCTGGAGGGCGAGCTGGTCAGCGAGCTGAAGGACGGCCGCACCACCACCCTGACCGCCGGCATGAGCTATCACGTCTCCGACTTCGGCGACCCCGCCCACCGCTCGTCGACCTTGGTCGGCGCCAAGCTTTTCATCGTAGACTGACCATGAAATTCACCCTCTCCTGGCTCAAGGATCACCTCGACACCGAGGCCTCCGCCACGCAAGTCGTCGCCGCCATGACCATGGCCGGCCTCGAGGTCGAGCATGTCGTCGATCCGGCCGCCAAGCTGGCCGCCTTCACGGTCGCCAAGGTCGTCGAGGCCGTGCAGCACCCGAACGCCGACCGCCTGCGGGTCTGCCAGGTCGACACCGTCGACGGCCGCAAGGAGATCGTCTGCGGCGCGCCCAACGCCCGCCCGGGCCTGACCACCGTCTACGCCCCGATCGGCGCCTATGTGCCGGGCCTGGGGGTCACCCTGGTCGAGAAGCCGGTGCGCGGCGTGATCTCCAACGGCATGCTGTGCTCGGGTTCCGAGCTGGAGGCCGACGACGGTTCGGAAGGCATCCTGGAGCTGCCGGACGATCTGGCGGTCGGGACCCCGGCTTCCCAGGCCCTGGGCCTGGAAGCCGTGATCGACTTCGAGGTCACTCCCAACCGCCCCGACTGGCTGGGCGTAGCCGGCATCGCCCGCGACCTGGCCGCGGCCGGGGTCGGGACGCTGAAGGACCTGTCGGTCGAACCGGTGCCGGGGACCTTCCCCTGCCCGATCGCCGTCAAGGTCGACGGCGACGCCTGCCCGGTGTTCGCCGGCCGGCTGATCAAGGGCGTGCGCAACGGTCCGTCGCCGAAATGGCTGCAGGACCGGCTCAAGGCCATCGGCCTGCGCCCGATCAACGCCCTGGTCGACGTCACCAACCTGATCTCCTACGACCGCGCCCGACCGCTGCACGTCTATGACGCCGCCAAGCTGGTCGGCTCGGTGATCGAGGCGCGCCTGGGCCACGGCAAGGCCGAGGTCACCCCCGGCGACCAGCCCTCGCCCGCCGAGCACCATGACGAGCAGCTGATCGCCCTGGACGGCAAGACCTACGACATCACTCCGGAGATGAGCGTGATCTCCGACGCCGGCGGCAATCGGCCGATCGGCCTGGGCGGGGTGATGGGCGGCGAGAGCACCGGCTGTTCGGAGGCCACGGTCGACGTCTTCGTCGAAAGCGCCTGGTTCGACCCGATCCGCACGGCCCAGACCGGCCGCGTCACCGGCATCAACAGCGACGCCCAGTACCGCTTCGCCCGCACCGTCGACACCGGCTCGCTGGTCCCCGGCCTGGAGCTGGCGACCCGGCTGATCCTGGAGCTGTGCGGCGGCGAGCCGTCGGACATCGTGGTCGCCGGCCAGGCCCCGGCCGCGCCCGGCCCGATCCTGTTCGACCCGGCCTATGTGCGCCAGCTGTCGGGCCTGGACATCGAACCCGAGCGCAGCCTGACGATCCTGGCCGACCTGGGCTTTGCGATCGGCCCGCCGACCGACGTCTCCACCACCGAATTCACCACCCACGCCGGGAGCCTGGTCTGCGTCACCCCGCCGACCTTCCGCCGCGACGTGCAGGGCAAGGCCGATCTGGTCGAGGAAGTGGCCCGCATCGCCGGCTACGCCGCCCTGCCCTCCACGCCCCTGCCGGAGACGGCGCGGGCGGTCGGCGGCGTGCTGACCCCGCGCCAGGCCCGGGCCCGCGTCGCCCGCCGGGCCCTGGCGGCCGCCGGCTACAGCGAGGCGGTGACCTGGAGCTTCACCAGCCAGAAGACCGCGGCCCTGTTCGGCGGCGGCGCGGCGGACCTGGTGCTGGCCAATCCGATCGCCTCGGAACTGGACTGCATGCGGCCGTCGATCCTGCCCAACCTGATCGAGGCGGCCGGCCGCAACGCCCGCCAGGGCTTCCCCGACGCCGCCCTGTTCGAGGTCGGGCCGGTGTTCTTCGGCGATCGTCCGCAGGACCAGAAGACCGCCGTCGCCGCCATCCTGGCCCCCCGCGCCCCGCGCGGCTGGGACAAGGCCCCGGTCGAGGACGTGTTCACGGTCAAGGCCGACCTGCTGGCCCTGCTCGAAGAGCTGGGAGCGCCGGTCGCCTCGCTGCAGACCGCCCAGGGCGCGGCCTCGGCCTGGTGGCACCCGGGCCGCTCGGCGCGGCTGCAGCTGGGCCCCAAGGCGGTGCTGGCCGAGTTCGGCGAGCTGCATCCGGCCGTCCTCAAGGCCCTGGACGTGGCCGGCCCGGTCTATGGCTTCGAGATCACCCTGGAGGCGATCCCCGAGCCGAAGAAGAAGGCGATCAAGACCAAGCCGGCCTTCAGCCCCTCGCCGCTGATGCCCCTGACCCGCGACTTCGCCTTCGTCGCCGACCAGGCCAAGCCAGCCGGCGACCTGGTCAAGGCCGCGGCCGGGGCCGACAAGGCCCTGATCACCGCGGCCCGGGTGTTCGACGTCTATCAGGGCCCCGGCGTGCCGGACGGCGCCAAGTCGGTCGCCCTGGAGGTGGTCGTGCAGCCGCGCGACCACACCCTGACCGAGGCCGAGATCGAGGCCCTGTCGGCCAAGGTGGTGGCGGCGGTGGAAAAGGCCGGCGGCAAGCTGCGGGGCTGATCCTTCGACCCCCGCCCAGAAATTAACCACCTGCTGAACGCTTCGCGTTCACCCCCATCCCCAACCCTTCCCCCATAGAGGGGGAAGGGGGCAGGCCTTGCCATTGGCCCCCGCCCACGCTACCTGTTGATTTGCACACGGAGTCATCCCGCCCAAATGCCGTCGCATCTGGCCCTGACCGTTCTGACCGCCACCGGCCTCACCGCCGGCCTGGCGATCGCGTGCGCGCGCGCCATTATGATGCAGGCCAAGATTAAAACCGTTCGCATTCGGACGGGGCAGCACAGGCGCGCGGACTAGACCCGCAAAAACGCCGAAGATCGCAAGATCCGCAAAAGCCCCGCTTCCGAAAGGAGCGGGGTTTTTGCTGTGCGGTCATCGGTCCTTCCCTTCCAACCCAAGGACCTTGAACCCATGAGCTACCTGCCTTCCCCACCCGCCTTCAATTCCGACGCCGAGGGCGTCACCGTCCACCAGCTGCTGCTGGCGGCGCTGGACGCCCCCTCGGCGCTGGACGCCGTTCGCCAGGGCCTGGCCGACAGCGGCGCGGAGCTGTGCGGCCTGTCGATGAAGCCGGTCGGCCAGATCGTCGAGGGCAGCCTGCGGGTGCGCCATCTCAGCGACCAGGCCGCCCGCCTGCTGGCCCGCGACCTGGCCGCCTGGCCGGGCGTCACCTCGGCCAGCGTCGAGCATCAGTGGGTGCGGCCGTGAGCGAGGACCTCAAACCGCCCAAAGACGCGGAAGACGACAAACTGCGGCTGTTCCTGGTGATCGCCGACGACACGCCCGACGCCCTGATGCGGGTGCTGGGCGTGGCCAGCGTCCAGCAGACCCGGCTGCGCTCGCTGACCGCCCGGCCGGACGGGGCGGGCCTTTCCATCCGCATGGAGATCGACGACCAGGGCGACGAGCGGGCCCAGTTCCTGGCCGCCCGCCTGGCGGCGGCCCCGTCGGTGCGCAGCGTCGGGTTCGGCTGGCGATAGGGTGTAACCTTTCCCCGGCGCCGTCCGTATCCAGGAGTACGCCCCACGGCGCCCAGGAGTTTCCGATGATCCGCCGCCTGCTCGTCCTGCTCGCCAGTTTCGCCGCCATCGTGCTGCCCGCCGACGTGCTCGCGGCCGGCAAGCCCGCCCCGCCCCAGACCGCGGTGTTCGCCGGCGGTTGCTTCTGGTGCATGGAGAACGACATGCGCGGCATCCCCGGGGTGCTGAAGGTCGAGTCCGGCTACACCGGCGGCCATGTCGACCACCCCGGCTATCGCGACGTGACCAGCGAGACCAGCGGCCATTACGAGTCGGTGCGCGTCACCTACGACCCGGCCCGGCTAGACTACGGCTTCCTGCTCTACAAATACTGGAAGCTGGTCGATCCCACCGACGACGGCGGCCAGTTCTGCGACCGCGGGCCGTCCTACCGCCCGGCGGTGTTCGTCACCCCGGACCAGCGCCCGATCGCCGAAAAGTCCCGCGCCGAGGCCGCCAAGCGCCTGAAGACCGGGACCATGAAAGCCCAGATCCTGCCCTTGCAGACCTTCTGGCCGGCCGAGTCCTACCACCGCGACTACGCCAAGAACCACGCCCTCGAATACCACGCCTACCGCACCGGCTGCGGCCGCGACCTGCGGCTGAAGCAGGTGTGGGGCGGGTAGGGCGCGAGTTCCTGACACCGCTCATCCCGGCGAATGCCGGGACCCAGATCCAAAAGCTTTGAGACCGATTGAAAGAGCTCCGAGCCTTAGGAACCCACTTCACCGCTATGCCATCTGGGTCCCGGCATTCGCCGGGATGAGCGGAGGGTTTGGCCACTCGACTTCCGCGCGATCACATGAAACCTTGAGCGCAACCTCGGGAGGCGCTCTTACATGTTCCGTCACGCTCTGCTGGCCGCGGCCGCCCTCGTCGTCGCCGGCCCCGCCTACGCCCAGACCGCGCCCAGGCTGTCGGTGACCATCTACAACGACAACCTGGCCCTGGTGCAGGACCAGCGCGACCTGACCCTGGCCGGCGGCCGCCAGAAGCTGGAGTTCAAGGACGTCTCGGCCGCCATCCGTCCCGAAACCGTCAGCCTGTCGGCCCCGGGCGTTTCGGTGGTCGAGCAGAACTTCGACTATGACCTGCTGACCCCCGACAAGCTGATGGAAAAGGCGGTCGGCCAGCAGGTCAAGATCGTCCGCACCAATCCCGGCGACGGCAAGGAGACCACAGAGACCGCCACGGTCCTGGCCGCCAACGAGGGCGTGGTGCTGAAGATCGGCGACCGCATCGAGGTGCTGCGCGACGACGGCGTGCCCACCCGGGTGATCTTCGACAAGGTGCCCGAGACCCTGCGCGCCCGCCCGACCCTGTCGGTGACGGTCGAGGCCGACAAGGCCGGGCCGGTCCCGGCCACCCTCAGCTACCTGACCACCGGCCTGTCGTGGAAGGCCGACTATGTCGCCCTGTTCGACGAGGCAAAGGGGGCGCTGGACCTGCAGGGCTGGATCACCCTGGGCAACCAGTCGGGCACCGCCTTCACCGACGCCGAGACCCAGCTGGTGGCCGGCCAGGTCAACACCCTGGCCAACAGCAACAACGGCTACCGCCCGCGGTCCCGGCCGCAGGCGACCCAGGCGGCCGGGACCGAGAGCGGGACCGGCGAGCGCATCGCCGACTATTACCTCTACCCCCTGCCCCACCGCACCACGATCGCCGCCAACCAGAACAAGCAGGTCGGCTTCCTCAGCGCCCAGGGCGTGGCGGCCAAGAAGGTCTACGAGGTCCGCGAAGCCTGGTTCGCCAGCCAGGAAAATCCGGAAGCGGCCGCGGTCGCCATCCAGTTCAGCAACGCCAGGCTGGCGGGCCTGGGCAACCAGCTGCCGGCCGGGGTGATGCGGGTCTATATGCGCGACCAGGCCGGCGATCCCAAGTTCGTCGGCGAGAACGCCATCGACCACACCCCGGCCGGCTCGGAGCTGTCGATCAAGACCGGCGACGCCTTCGACGTCACCAGCCAGGCCACCCTGGTCAGCGACGAGAAGGTCTCGCGGACCCGTTCGCGCTACACGATGAAATACCTGGTCCGCAACGCCCGACCCCAGCCGGTGACGGTCGAGCTGCGCCAGGGCGGTCTGTGGCGCGACGGCGAGGTCAAGGCCGAGAGCCTCAAGAGCCGCCGCATCGACGCCCGCACCCTGGGCTGGAGCGTGCCGGTGCCCGCCAATGGCGAGACGACGCTGACCTTCACGGTCGAGACGGGCTGGTGAGGAGTTTCTCCTTCTCCTCCCCCGAGAAACGGGGGAGGTGGCCGCGAAGCGGACGGAGGGGGCGTCCGGCCGCCGCGCCGGCCCCGCCCGCCCCCAGCCGATAAAGAACCCGCCCCCCACCCCCCGAGACAGGGG
>NZ_JBIXJO010000017.1:81490-110468 GCF_052871235.1 Caulobacter sp. LARHSG274
ACCCCCCCCGCCCCCCGGGGGCGGGGGCCCCGACGCGCCCGGTGGGCGCGTCCGGCCGCCGCGACGCCCCCTCCGTCACGCTGCGTATTCGCAGCGCGCCACCTCCCCCGTTTCTCGGGGGAGGAGAAGATCGGCCTCGCCTTCGCGCTTCTGCTCGCCCTCTCGTCCCCCGCCCTGGCCGACGTGATCGCCTCGCCGGCCCCCGACAAGGTGGCCGTCACCCTCTATCGCGGCGGCGAAGGGCCGTTCCAGGCGCTGGACGATTGGCAGCGCCAGCAGGCGATGATCAAGGGCCTGATCCTGGTCACCGAAACCCGCACTGTGTTTCTGCCGGCCGGCCGCCACACCCTGCGCTTCGACGGCGTCGCCGACGCCCTGATCGCGCAGAGCGCCGCGGTCGAGGGCCTGCCGGGTCCGGTGGTGGAGCGCAACTACGACTACGCCCTGCTCAGCCCGGGGACCCTGCTGGAGCGGTCGCTGGACCAGCCGGTCGGCGTCGTCCGCACCAATCGCAGGACCGGCCGCCAGAGCCGCGAAGAGGCCGTCGTCCGCCAGGGGCCCAACGGCGTGGTGCTGCAGACCGCCGCCGGGGTCGAGGCCCTGGGCTGTTCCGGCGGGATCGAGCGGCTGGTCTTCGACCATGTACCCGCCGGCCTGTCCGACAAGCCGGCCCTGTCGACCCTGGTCGACATCCCCGCCCCGACCCGGGCGACCCTGACCCTGTCCTACCTGGCGATCGGCGTGAACTGGCAGGCCGACTACGTGGCTCGGATCAATCCCGACGGCCGCACCCTGGATCTGACCGGCTGGCTGACCCTGGTCAACAGCGGCGGAACGCGTTTCGCCGACGCCCCGACCCAGGTGGTGGCCGGCCGGCTGGCGCGGCAGACGGTCGTCGTCCGCAAGGGCCAGGGCCGGCCGATCACCCGCGCCTGCTGGCCGATGGACACCACCACCCATGGCCGCCCGCCGCCGCCGCCAGCGCCGCCACCACCGCCGCCGCCGCTGGCGCTGCCGGCCCCTATGGCCATGGACGTAGGGGGATTCGTCGAGGAGGCCGTCGTCACCTCCCGCCGCGCCAAACTGGCCGAGCAGTCCGACCTCGGCGACTACAAGCTCTACACTCTGCCCGAGCCGGTGACGGTGGGGGCGCGCCAGACCAAGCAGGTGGCCTTCCTCGACCAGAAGGCCGTGGCCTTCCAGCGGCTCTATGTCGCCCGGCTCGACGTCGGCGACGACTATACCGACAGCGACGGACCCGACGGCCCCGAAGCCGCCGAGGTGGTGTTGCGCCTGGAGAACAAGCCGGGCTCGGGCCTGGGCAAGCCCCTGCCGTCCGGGGCCCTGGCGGTGATGGAGACGGCCGGCGGCCGGCCCGCCTTCGCCGGCGAGCAGGCCATGCGCGACGTCGCCGTCGGCCAGCCCTTCGACCTGATGATCGGCCAGGCCATGGACGTCCAGGTCCGGCCCCGGCTGGTCCAGGACGAGAAAGTGCGGCGCGACCGCACCCGGCGCACCTACGAGGTCGACCTGGCCAACGCCAAGACCGCCCCGATCACCGTCGAACTGCGCTGCCCGTCCAACTTCGACGGCTTCAAGCTGGTCTCGAGCCCGGGCCCGCACGACGTCCGCGACGGGGCCCTGGCCTGGCGCTTCGTCCTGCCGGCCGGCGGCCGCAAGACCGTGCGCTATGTGGTGGAATACGAGTGACGCCGCCGCCCCGGCTCGCGCCGGGGCGACCGCCGTCGATTACCGCTTCATCATCGCCTTGATCTCGGCCTGGGTGGCGTTGATCAGGGTCGTGCCGTCGCGGACGGCCAGGGCGGCGGTGTCGACCGCGAAGGTGTCCTCGCCCATCTTGATGGTCGCCATCTGCTTGCCGGTCGGGTCGGGCTTGACCTCGGCGACCGAACCGATGACGGCGCCGGTGCTGTCCTTGACCGGCTGGCCGGCGGCGACGGTGGCCGAGGCGTTGGTCGCCGTCCCGGTGGCCGCGGCGGCGCCCGGCGCAGCGCCGGGGGTGGTGGTGGAAGCGGCGGCGCCGGCCGGCGGCGCGGCGGGCGGGGTGGTCTGGTCGGCCGGAGCGGTGGTTTGAGCCAAGGCGGGCGCGGCGACGGCGAGCGCGACGGCGGCGGAGGCGAATTTCAAGATGAAGCGCATTCGGTTTCCCGTGTCTGGAGGTCTCCCCCAACCTTGCCTTCACGCTGACCGCCCTTTTAGGCCTGGGCTGGGCCGTCATGCGGCCAAAAGGCGCCCTCTTCGGCCGGGACGGGAACGGCGAACGGCGCACAGCTTCGCGGCGATCCCCTTCCCCGATCGGCGCCGAGCGGTTCGGCGCGAGTTCTAAATCTGGCTAGGACGCCTTCTTCCGCGCCGCCGGCTTGCGGGCGGCGGTCTTGCGGCCCGCGGGCTTGGCCCCCGCGTCCGGCTTGCGGCCGAGGCTCTTGCGCAGGGCCTCCATCAGGTCGACGACATTGGTGGTCTCCGGCTCCTGCGCCGTCACCTTGGCCTTGCCGCCCTTTTCCTTCTGCTTGATCAGGGCCCGCAGGGCGTCCTCGTAACGGTCCTTGAACTGGCTGGGATCGAAGGGACCTTCCTGCTGCTCGATGATCTTCTCGGCGATGGCCACCATCTGCGGGTCGGCCTTACGATCGGGGATGTCTTCGAACAGCTCGTGGGCGTCGCGCACCTCGTCATGGCTGCGCAGGGTATAGGCGACCAGGCCGTTGTCGCGCGGCTCGATGGCCAGCAGGCGCTCGCGGGTGTGCATCACCACCCGGCCCAGGGCGATCTTGCCCGCCCCGGCCATGGCGTCGCGGATCACGGTGTAGGCGTCGACCGCCAGCTTGCCGTCCGGCACCAGGAAATAGGGATTGTCCCAGTAGAGCCGGTCGATGTCGTCGGCGTCGACGAAGCGCTCGATGTCGATGGTGCGGGTGCTTTCCAGCCGGACGCTCTCGATCTCCTCGGGGGTGAGGATCACATAGCGGTCCTTCTCGTATTCGTAGCCCTTGACCAGCTCGGATCGCTCGACCGGCCCGAGCTCCGGATCGGTGGCGACCATGCGGATGCGGTTGTGGGTCTTGGGGTGCAGCAGGTTGAAGCGCACCTCGCCGCCGGGGCTGACGGCGGTGTAGAGCGCCACCGGACAGGTGACCAGAGACAGCCGCAGGTGGCCCTGCCAGGTCGGACGCGGGGCCATGGCCCTAGGCCCTCGCCCCGGCCCGCACCGCCCGCACGGGGATGGCCGGCGTGGCGTTGGCGGCCTTGGGCAGCGGGACGGGCGGGGCGCGCAGGGCGGCCACGAAGTCGTCGCGCCAAGCGGTGACGTCGTGGCGGGTGACATTGTCCATCAGCGTCTCCCAGCGCCGTTTTCGCTCGTCGATGTCCATGCTCAGCGCCCGGGTCAGGGCGTCGGAGATCTCCTCGGGACTGTTGGGATTGATGATCAGGGCGTCCTTCATCTGCCGCGCCGCGCCGGCGAAGCGCGACAGGATCAGCACGCCCGGATCGTCGGCGTCCTGCGAGGCGACATATTCCTTGGCCACCAGGTTCATGCCGTCCCGCATCGGCGTGACCAGGGCGGCCTTGGCGGCCCGATAGACCCCGGCCAGCTCGTCGCGGCGATAGCTGCGGTTGAGGTAGCGGATCGGATTGTAGTCCATGTCGGCATATTCGCCGTTGATCCGGCCAATCAGGCCGTCCAGCCGGCCGCGCAGGTCCTGATAGGCCTCGACCTCGTCGCGCGACACCGGGGCGATCTGCAGCAGCATCACCTCGCGGCGCGCCTCGGGATTGTCGTGCAGGAAGCGCTCGAAGCCGATCAGCCGCTCCTCCAGCCCCTTGGAATAGTCGAGCCGGTCGACGCCGACCACCATCTTGCGGAACACGCTGTGGGCCATCAGCCGGTCATAGACGCGCACGGCGCGGAAGCTTTCCTTGATCCGCCCGAAGTCCTTGGCGTCGATGCCGATCGGGAAGGCGCCGACCTTGGTGGTCTGGCCGAACGCCGTCAGCCGGCCGTCCTCGGTGCGCTCGCCGCCGACCTCGTTGAACACATAGCCCTCGAAGGCCTGGACGCTCTCCTCGGTCTGGAAACCGACCAGATCGTAGTGGAACAGCGCCTCGACCAGCGGCCGGTGGCGCGGCAGGGTCACGACCAGCTGGTGGGCGGGCCAGGGGATGTGCAGGAAGAAGCCGATGCGGTTGGTCACGCCCAGCCGCCGCAGCTCCCGCGCCATCGGGATCAGGTGATAGTCGTGCACCCAGATGATGTCGTCCGGCTCGATCAGCGGCGTCAGGGTCTCGGCGAAGCGGCGATTGACCCGGTCGTAGCCCTCGCCGAACGAGCGGTCGTAGGCGGTGAGATCGACGCGGTAGTGGAACAGCGGCCACAGGGTCTTGTTGGCGTAGCCGTTGTAATATTCCTGGTAGTCGCCCTCCTCCAGGTCGACCGTGGCGACCGTGACCCCGTCGGCCTTCTGCATGTTCAGCAGGCCGGTGAACTCGGTCGTGGTCTTGCCGCTCCAGCCGAACCAGATGCCGGAATATTCGCGCAGGGCCGCGGCCAGGGCCATGGCCAGGCCGCCCACGCTTTCCTCGCCCTTGCCGATGGGCGGATTGACCCGGTTGGACACTACGATCAGACGGCTCATGCGGCGGTCCTCCCCCGAATGGTCTTCAGGCCGGCGCTCAACCAGTCGAACACCGCCTTGACGTCGTTCAGTCTGTAGGCGGCCTGGGTCGGGCGCTCGGGCCCGACCAGCACGCCGTAGCCGCCCAGGCGCGCGGCGGCGGCGAAGCCGTCCTCGTCGGTCAGGTCGTCGCCGACGAACACCGGGACGGCGCCGAGGAACGGAGCCTCGCGCAGGAAGGCGGCCACGGCCTTGCCCTTGTCCTGGCCCGGCGTGCGCAGTTCGGCGACCATGTCGCCCAGCTGCAGGACCAGGTCCGAGGACCGCGCCAGTCGTTCGGCCGCCTCGATCACCGCATCGGCGGCCGAAGGGACGTTGCGATAATGCAAGGCGACGCTGAGGTCCTTGTCCTCGAACAGCAGGCCCGGGTCGCCGCGGGCCAGGTCGCGCAGCACTTCGCGCGCGTGCTCCAGGTCCGGGTGCGGCCGGGCCCGGTCGACGCCGTTGACGCCGCGCCGCACCAGGCCGTGCACCGCGGCCACGGCGCCGACCCGGCCTTCGAGGATCCGGTCGAGGTCTTCCAGCGAGCGCCCGCTGACCACCGCCAGGCGGCCGTCGAGCGCCAGGGCCAGGTCCTGCAGCAAGGCCGCGCGCCGGGAATCGGGGCCCACCTCCTCGGGTCGGGGCATGATCGGAGCCAGGGTTCCGTCGAGGTCCAGGAACAGCCCGACGCCAGGCGGCAGGGCTGCAGGGGGTGGCTGAAGATCGGTCGACGCGTGCCGAACGGCTGACCCGAACGCGGTCATCAAGGGCGGCCCTCCGCAGTTACTGTGGGCCGAGGGAACGCACGGGCGCTCCGTTTTGATCCCATTTTGGGCGGTGAAGCTTAGTCACGATGACTTCACGGCCTCGTGCGCAGGCGCTCTGGCCCTACAGCGTGGCGGCCTTCAGCACCGCTTGGCCGAGGGCCGCATAGTCGCCGTTGAAGTGGTGGCTTCCGGGCAGGCGGACCTGACGGATGGTCGTGGCCGGCAGGCTGGCGCAGACGTCGTGGCGCTCCTTGTCGCCATAGATGCAGGTCATCGGCAGGCCCTTCAGGGCCTCGACGGCCGGGGCGATCGGATAGGCGTCCGGCGGGGCGAGGCCCAGCCAGCTGGCGGGGTGGAACCGCAGGTCGCCGGTCGGGCCCGTTCCCACCAGCACCAGGCCCTTGACCTGGCCCCGCAGGTCGCCGGGCAGCAGCGGGATGATGGCCGGCAGGGCGTCGGCCCCGAAGGAATAGCCGATCAGCACCACCTTGCGCCGCCCCCACAGCTCGGCGTAGCGGCGCATGGCGGCGGCCAGGTCGTCGGCCGCGGTCTGGGGCGAGCGCGCGCTCCTGAAGTAGCGCAGCGAATTGAACCCGACCACCGGCACGCCGTCACGGGCCAGGGTCCGGGCGACGCCGCGGTCCAGCCCGCCCCAGCCGCCGTCGCCGGAATAGAGCACCGCCAGGGTGTCGCCCGGCCGCGCGGCCGGGGTCTCGACCAGCTTCAGGGCGGCGAGGCGATCGTTGGGGACGGCGGCGCGAGCCCCGGCCGGAAAGGCCAGGACCAGGGCGGCCAGCAGGGTCAGGCGGGCGCGAGGGGTCATGGCGCGAACGACGCCTCAATCTTGGCATTGACAGGGCGAAGGTTTGGCTTCGGGGCGACGATAAAGCTGCCCGGCGCAATCGATGGACTGCGGGCGCACGAAGGGTTGTAAAATTGGATGGAATGACTTTAGATACAATCTAAGATTATAATTGGGGACGTCATGCTTTTTGAGCCCGAGACCTACTCATCGTTCAGCTTCCTTCAAACCGAGATGAGCGAATTTTCATTAGACGCGCAGCCGTCCGAAGCCCAATCCAGTTTGGTTTCCTCAAACGATTTCGAGGCAACGAGCGCCTACACCGCGGCAGATGAGCCGACATGGGTCTCAGAGATTGTAGTGGTCGCAGGATCAACTGGGCAGCCCACAACCTACGTGAGCTTTTCGGCCTTTTCAGATGTATCACTAGAATACCCGAACATCTCACGTGATATAGGATTGGTTGACGAGGTAATTGTAGAAGCCGATGACACCCCAGACACCCCCTTGGAGTGGGAGAGAGCTCTCGATGTCTTAACAAGCTTCACCGCTCAGAAAATGATTATGCAGTTTATAAAGAACGACCCTTCTTTAGAGTATGGCGCATACATTTACGTGGGCAGCGATGGAAAGCTGTATGCAACCCCCATGACGACGGGAACGCCAACAAGTGTTGACATTGATTTACATGGAGTCGATAGGTCGCAAATAATCGGAATCGTTCACTATCATCCAGGATCGGGAGATTATCTTGCATTTCCATCACCGGACACTTCATCAGATGGCGTTGTAAGTGGCGATTGGGGTCAATACGATTATTTTTCCAAATGGAGTACATACTCACAATATTTAAGTACCTATATCGTTACTAACATCAACGCCGCCGCCCCCGGGCAGCTTGGCAGTTATCGCATGCACGAATATCGTGGTGGCGATAGAGATACGAATACCTTTGGACAAGAAACGCCAGTTAGAGTTGGCGAGTACTATCGATGATTGTAAATGGCATCCTCAGTGTTATCGGCGCCCTGGCACTCCAGACCTCCGCCGCTTCGCCGCCTATCGACAATCAGCACCCCCGCGCACCGTTGGCGACCGAAACCACGCTGCGCGCCAGTTGCGTTGGCTACGATGTCGCGCTGTCGTTCGCGTCGACGCCCCAAGGAGCCGTAGTCACCGCCTTCGAAGCGCCCGGAGGTCACGGCGAGGTCATAGCCGCGGCTATGACGGCGAAGGTTCGCTTATTCGCTGCGATCACCTCCGCCCGTATCGAGTGCGGCGGCTTCCCGGATGGCCGCGCCAACATCGTCTATCTTCGGGGGAAAAGGGTCGCCGAAGCGCGAACCTGGGAGGAGGACCTGCGTTTGGCGATCGTCGGCGACGAGGTGCGTGGCCCCGACTACACCGGCCTGGGCAAGCAATAACCGCAGGATCATCCCAGTCGCTTGATCGCCGCCTTCAGCGGCTTGGCGGCGTCGAAATAGTCGGCCCAGGCGGGGCTCTTGGCGATCAGGTCGGGAGCGGTGCGGATCGTGAAGCGGGTCGGGTCCAGGCCGGCCCGGACCTGGGACCAGGTCAGCGGCATCGACACCGTCGCCCCGGGCCGGGCCCGCGCCGACAGCGGGGCCACGGCGGTGCTGGTGCGGTCGTTGCGCAGATAGTCCAGGAAGATCCGCCCCTCGCGCGCCTTCTTGCTCATGGTGATCAGGTAGTGGTCGGGGCTGTCGGCGGCCATGCGGGCGCAGACCTCGCGGGCGAAGGCCTTGGCCGCGTCCCAGGGGACCTTGTCCGACAGCGGCGTGACCACGTGCAGCCCCTTGCCGCCGGTGGTCTTGCAGAAGCTGACCAGGCCCAGGTCCTCCAGCCGGTCGCGGATCTCGCGGGCGGCCTCGATCACCATCTCGAAGGTCACCCCAGGGGCCGGGTCGAGGTCGAAGACCAGGCGTCCGGCGACCTCGGGATCGTCCGGCTGGCAGTTCCAGGGATGGATCTCGACGGCGGCGATCTGGGCGGCGGCGACCAGGGCCTCGACGCGGCCGAAGCGGATATAGGGCTGCTTGTCGCCGCGCACCGCCACCTGCTCGATCAGCGCCGACATCCCGCGCATGGCGTGGCGCTGGAAGAAGGTCTCGCCGCCCACCCCGTCCGGGACCCGGATGATCGAGGCCAGCCGCCCCTTGACGTGCGGCAGCATCCAGTCGCCGACCGCGGCCATGTAGCGGGCCAGCTCGATCTTGGTCCCCGGCGTCCCGTCGCCGGCGTCCGGCCACAGGGCCTTGTCGGGCTTGGAGATCACCACGCCCAGCACCACGCTGTCGGTCTTGGCGGTGGCGGCGGCCTTCCGGGGCGTCGGCGCGGCCAGCTGCGCCGTCTCGGCCGCCGCGGGGACCTCGGCCTCGACCTCGGCGGCGGGCTTGTCCTCGCGCAGGCCCTTGAAGGCAGCCTGGCGGATGGCCCCGTCGCCGGTGAAGCCGGCATATTCGATCTCGGCCACCAGTTGCGGCTTGACCCAGTGGACATTGGCCGCCTTGCGCGGCGCGCCCTGGCCCTCGAACGGCGATCGGTCGGTTTCCAGCGCCTTCAGCCGCGGCAGCAGGCGGGCGACCTTGTCGCGGCCGAAGCCGGTGCCGATCCGGCCGACGTGCACCAGCTTGCCGTCGCGCATCACCCCGGCGATCAGCGAGCGGAAGGCCGCGCCGGTCGTCGTATAGCCGCCGATCACCACCTCGTGCCCGGCCCGGCACTTGGCCTTGGTCCAGGTCTCGCCGCGGCCGCTGCGATAGGGCGCGTCCAGCCGCTTGGAGATGATCCCCTCCAGCTCCAGCTTGCAGGCCGACAGCAGCACCGCGTCGCCAGCGGTCTCGAAATGGTCGACGAAGCGCAGACGCGGCTCGTCCTCGCCCATCGTCGCCTTCAGCCGGGCCTTGCGCTCGCGCAGCGGCAGGCCGCGCAGGTCCTCGCCGTCCAGGGCCAGCAGGTCGAAGGCGAAGAAGATCAGGTCGCCGGTGTCGCCGTCCGACAACGCCGCCTGCAGGCCGGCGAAGTCCGGCTGGCCGGCGGCGTCAAGGGCCACGACCTCGCCGTCGAGGATGGCGTCCGGCAGGTCGGCGGCGGCCTCGGCGATCGCCGCGAACTTGGCGGTCCAGTCCAGGCCCTTGCGGGTGCGCAGGGTCGCCCGGCCGTCCTCGACCCGCAGCTGCATGCGATAGCCGTCGAACTTGATCTCGTGCGCCCAGCCCGGACCGACCGGCGGGCGGTCGACCGACTTGCAGAACTGCGGCTCGATGAAGTCGGGCAGGACGGCGAGCTCGGCCTTGGCCTTCTTCGCCGATTTAGCTTTTGCCGGCTCTGCAAAAGACCGCGTTTCCTGGGCCTCCTTGGCCAGCGCCTCCCGCTCCGCGGCGCTGCGCGAGGTCCAGACCGCATCGCCCTTGCCGGCGGACTTCAGGATGAACGGCTTGGGGCCGCGGCCCTTGCCGGCGGCGATGTCGGCCATGGTCCGGCCCGAGGCGATCGAGCGGTCCTCCTCCAGGATCGCCGCCCCCTCGCCCGGCCGCGCCGCCTCGTCCTGGTGCTTGATCAGCAGCCAGTTGCTGCGTTTGCCCCCACCTTGTCGTTTGGAGCCGTCCTTGGCGTTGCGGTCCCAGTTCATCCGCACCAGCACCCAGGAGCCGTGCAGCCGCTCGCCCTCGAGCACGAACTTCAGCTCGCCCTTCTTCAGCGCCTTGGCGACGTCCTCGAAGCCGGGCTCGGGAGCCCAGAAGCCGCGGTCCCACAGCTGCACCGTGCCGCCGCCATACTGGCCCTTGGGGATCGTGCCCTCGAAGTCGCCATAGTCGAGCGGATGGTCCTCGACCTCGACCGCCAGCCGCTTGTCGGCCGGGTCGAGCGACGGCCCGCGCGTCACCGCCCAGGACTTCAGGACTCCGTCGGCCTCGAGCCGGAAGTCGTAGTGCAGCCGGGTGGCGTCGTGCTTCTGGATCACGAACCGGGCATGCGGCGCCGGCGCCACCGCCCGCTCGCCGCTGGGCTCGGCGGTCTTGTGGAAATCACGCTTGCGGCGGTATTCGGCGAGCTGTCCCTGGGCCATGGCGACGATCCTTGTCCCCTTACCAAAACCGCGCGCTCGCTCAGGGTTCCGCCGCGTGGCGCCGCACCAGGGCCTTGGGCGCCATGATCCGCCAGGCCTGGGCCAGCAGCCCGGCCATCTCGGCCTCGTCGATCGCCTCCAGCCGCACCAGCACGGCGGGAAAGCTGCGATAATGCTCGTCGTCGAAGAACCGCTCGGGCGCGGCCTCCAGCAGCATCGCCTTGGTCTCGCGCAGGCAGCGCACGGCGATCACCCCCTCCACCAGCTCGCGCGGCGCCTTGGGATGGGCGCGGACGATGTAGGACCAGGCGATGCCCTTGCCCTGCACCGAAAACGCCAGGCGCTCGCCGTCCGGGCTGGCCTCGACCTCGGGCAGCGCCAGGGCCAGGCGGCGAAGGGTGGAAAGATCGACCATGCCCTTAGGTTGCGCTCCGCCCCCGGCGCCTGACAATCCCCAGTTGCCGGCCTTGCTTGGCCGATTGTCAATGACACCGGTTTCCATTATGCACGGTCGAAGCCCGTCAAACGGGGCAGTAGTGTGCGAGGGAGGATCCACGGCGTGACCGTTTCCGAGGCCGAAGGCGAAGTGTTCGCGCCGGCGTCCATCGCCGCACAGTTCGTCCAGGCCCGGCTGGAGGGCGTGTCCGTCCCCGGCTATCCCGGCGGCGTGCTGCCCCAGACCATGGCCCAGGGCTATGCCGTCCAGGACCTCGCCATCGACCTGTGGCCCGACGAACTGGTCGGCTGGAAGGTCGGCCTGGTGCCGCCGCAGCACCAGCAGCGCCTGGGCGCCGAGCGCCTGGCCGGCTGCATCTTCAAGACCAAGGTCTGGCAGGCCGGCGAGGCGCCCACCCCGTTCCGCGCCATAGCCGGCGGCTTCACCGCCGTCGAGGCCGAGTTCGTCATTCGCCTGGGCCGCGACGCCCCGGCCGGCAAGACCGGCTGGACCGCCGAGGAAGCCGCCGACTATGTCGGCGAGCTGCTGGTCGGGGTCGAGATCGCCGGCAGCCCGCTGGCCGTCATCAACCAGCTCGGCCCGCCGATCGTCGCCTCCGACTTCGGCAACAACGACGGCCAGATCCTCAGCACGGCGATCGAGAACTGGCGCGACATCGCCTGGGAAGACATGCCGGCCGAGACCTTCATCAACGGCGTGTCGGTCGGCCGGGGCGGCGCGGCCGCGATCCCCGGCTCGCCCCTGGCGGCCCTGGCCTTCCTGCTCGGCCACGTCGCCGCGCGCGGCCGGCCGCTGAAAAAGGGCATGCTGGTCACCACCGGGGCCAGCACCGGCATTCATGACATTGCCGCGGGCGACAAGGCCCGCGTAGACTTCGGACCGTTCGGAATCGTGGACTGCGTCGCCGTCCCTGCCCGATAGGACCAAAAGCCGGCGCGGGCGCCGGAACAACAACAAGACCACAGGGTAAGGAAAGTCGTGTCCATGGACGCTCCAGCAATGCCCGCTCCCTCTGCGAAGATCGGGCGGTATCGGTGGGTGATTGTCGGCCTGTTGTTCCTGGCCATGGTGATCAACTATGTCGACCGTCAGACCATCGGGCTGCTGAAGGCCGACCTGAGCAAGGAGTTCGGCTGGGACGAAACCCACTACGCCGACCTGGTGTTCTACTTCCAGGCCGCCTACGCCCTGGCCTACATGGCCTGGGGCAAGATCATGGACAGGATCGGGGCCCGCTGGGGCTTCGGCGTCGCCTTCCTGATCTGGCAGATCGCCCATATCAGCCACGCCCTGGCCCGCGGCTTCACCGGCTTCGCGGTCGCCCGCATGGGCCTGGGGATCGGCGAGGCCGGCGGCTTCCCCGGCGGCATCAAGGCCGTGGCCGAGTGGTTCCCCAAGAACGAGCGGGCCCTGGCCACCGGCATCTTCAACGCCGGCACCAATATCGGCGCCATCGTCACCCCGCTGGTGGTGCCGGGCATCGTCCTGGCCTTCGGCTGGCAGATGGCCTTCATCGTCACTGGGATCGCCGGCCTGGTCTGGCTGCCGCTGTGGCTGATCGTCTATCGCCGCCCGCGCGAGCAGAAGCGCCTGTCGGCCGCCGAACTGGCCCATATCGAGCAGGACCCCGCCGATCCGGTCGAGAAGATCGGCTGGGTCAAGCTGCTGGGCAAGCGGGAGACCTGGGCCTTCGCCCTGGGCAAGTTCCTGATCGACCCGATCTGGTGGATGTTCCTGTTCTGGCTGCCCGACTTCCTGGGCAAGCGCTACCACCTCGACCTCAAGAGCTTCGGCCCGCCGCTGATCGCCATCTATCTGATGAGCGACGTCGGCAGCGTCGCCGGCGGCTGGCTGTCGTCGCAGCTGATGAAGATGGGCTGGAGCATCAACGCCGCCCGCAAGACCACCATGCTGATCTGCGCCCTGCTGGCCCTGCCGGTGATCTTCGCAGCCAATGTCGCCAGCCTGTGGGCGGCGGTGCTGATCATCGGCGTGGCCACCGCGGCCCACCAGGGCTTCTCGGCCAACCTCTACACCCTGCCCTCGGACGTCTTCCCGCGAGGGGCCGTGGGCTCGGTCGTCGGCATCGGCGGCATGCTCGGCGCGGTCGGCGGCATGGTGTTCTCCAAGTATATCGGCCAGGTGCTGGACCGGATCGGCACCTACACCCCGATCTTCCTGGTCGCCGGCAGCGCCTATCTGATCGCCCTGCTCGTCGTGCACCTGCTGACCCCGAAGATGCAGCCGGTGAAGGTCTGACGGGCGGCATTGGCGCTTGAGGAACGAGCCCCCGATCGCAAGATCGGGGGCTTTTTCTCTCTCCCTTCCCCCTTGATGGGGGAAGGGCCGGGGATGGGGGTGACACGGCGGTTCAGCCGCACAGGCAGCGTCACCCCCACCCAACCCTCCCCATCAAGGGGGAGGGCTTTTGGCGGCTACGACACATGGTACAACGCGCCGCATGTCCTCCCCCCTGCCCTTCCATGTCGCCCTGGTCGGCTACGGCTTCGTCGGCAAGACCTTCCATGCCCCGCTGATCGCCGCCACGCCGGGCCTGGTGCTGCACACCGTGGTCTCCAGCGACCCGGCCAAGGTGCTGGCCGACCATCCGACCGCCAAGGTCGCGCCCGACCTGGCCGCGGCCCTGGCCGATCCGGCGGTCGACCTGGTGGTGATCGCCACCCCCGACCCGCTGCACGCCGCCCAGGCCCACGCGGCCCTCGACGCCGGCAAGTCGGTGGTGATCGACAAGCCGTTCGCCGCGACCCTGGACGAGGCCCGCGCCGTCGCCGACCACGCCCGGCGGGCCGGCAAGCTGCTGAGCGTCTTCCACAACCGCCGCTGGGACAGCGACTTTCTCACCCTCAAGGCCCTGATCGCCGACGGGACGCTGGGCGAGATCGTCCAGTACGAGAGCCATTTCGACCGCTTCCGCCCGCTGGTCCGCGACCGCTGGCGGGAAAAGCCGGGGGCCGGGGCGCTGCTCGACCTGGGCCCGCACCTGATCGACCAGGCCCAGCAACTGTTCGGTCCGCCGACCGGGCTCTACGCCGACCTCGCCGTGCAGAAGGACGGCGGCCTGGCCCCTGACTATTTCCACCTGGTCCTGCGCTATCCGCGCCGGCGGGTGTTGCTGCACGCCAGCCAGATGACCCTCGCCTCCGACCTGCGCCTGGCCGTGCACGGGACGAAGGGCAGCTTCGTCAAGTCGGGCCTCGACCAACAGGAGAACGCCCTGAAGGCCGGCGGCGTCCCCGGGGCGGAAGGCTGGGGCGTCGATCCGCGCCCCGGGACCCTGACCGTGGCCGACGGTGAAGCGACGGCCAGCCGCGTGGTCGAGGGCCTGCCCGGCGACTACCTGGCCTATTACGCCGCCATCCGCGACGCCCTGTCGGGCCATGGCGATAATCCGGTCCCGCCGGAAGAGGCGCTGGCGGTGATGGACCTGATCGACCTGGCCCAGCGCAGCGCCGCCGAAGGCCGGGAGCTCAGCCTATGACCGACGCCGAACTGATGGCCGCCATCGCCGCCCAGGAAAAGGCCCTGGTGTTCGAGCGCTTCACCCTGGACACCGCCTGGACCCTGGGGACCGCCCTGCGCAACGCCGCCCTGGCCAGAACCGCTCCACTGGCCGCGCCGGTGGCCATCGACATCAGCCTGCGCGAGCGCCCGCTGTTCCACGCCGCCCTGCCGGGCGCGGGTCCCGACAACGCCGACTGGGTCCGCCGCAAGCGCAACACCGTCCTGACCCTGGCGACCAGCACCCTGGCCGTGGGCCTGAAGCTGAAGGCCTCGGGCGAGACCCTGGAGCAGCGCTACGGCCTCTCGCCGAGGGACCACGCCGCCCACGGCGGCGGCTTCCCGCTGACCTTGGCGGGCCTGGGCTGCATCGGCGCGATCACGGTCTCGGGCCTGCCGCAGGTGGAGGACCACGCGCTGGTGGTCGAGGTGCTGGAGCGGGTGCTGAAAGCCTGACGGGGTCGCTCGTCAAATGTTGTCATCCCGGCCGTAGCGCAGCGAAGAGCCGGGACCCAGGAGACTGGGCGAATGCGGTGCGGCCGCCCCTGGATCCCGGACAGCCTCTGCGAGGCTTCCGGGATGACAACCGGTATGCAGCGTTTAGCCTTCCACAGGCTCGTCCACCGCCACCGGATCATCTCCAGCCCCCACATCACCCCCCCCCTCGTCGGGCGCCTCCGGCAGCGGCGTGGGGCGCTCGATCCGCGCCCGGATCTCCGGGTCCTTCAGCAGGGCCACCCGCATCACCTCCCGCGCCCGCGGTGCGGCGGCGCTGGAGCCGAACTGGCCGCCGTGCTCGATGATCACCGACAGGGCGTAGCGGGGTTCGTCGTAGGGGGCGAAGGCGATGAACAGGTTGTGGTCCTTCAGCCGCCAGGCGATCCCCTGGTTGCTGCGCGAGGCCCCGGCCGCGTACTGGCGCACCTGGGCGGTGCCGGTCTTGCCGGCCATCTTCACGTCGCCCAGGCCCAGCTGGCTCTGCTTGAAGGCCCCGCCGGTCGGGTCGTTGGCCACCGCCGCCATGCCGGCCCGCACGATCTCCAGGTGCGCCTGGCTGAACGGCAGGTCGGGGACGGCGTCGCCCTGCGGCTGCTCGACCCCGCCCACCGACTTGACCAGGCGCGGGTTGAGCGCCTTTTTCCCGTTGGCCAGCCGCGCGGTCATCACCGCCAGTTGCAGGGCGTTGACGTTGATATAGCCCTGGCCGATGCCGTACGGCACGCTGTCGCCCGGATGCCAGACCGGGTCGCGCTTGAAGGCGGTCTTCTTCCAGTCGCGCGAGCCGACCAGGCCCTTCTTCTGGCCCGGAATGCCGATGTCGAAGGTCACGCCGTAGCCGAAGGCCTTGGCCGCCGCGGCGATCGGGTCGGGGCCGATGCGCAGGGCCATCTGGTAGAAATAGACGTCGCAGCTGTTCTTGATGGCGGCGTGCATGTCCTGGGCGCCGTGGCCGCCCTTCTTGTGGCAGTGCCAGACCCGGCCGCCGAACGCCCAGCCGCCGGCGCAGACCACCCGCTCGGTCGGGTCCACCCCCGCCGTCAGGGCCGCCATGGCCACGGTCGGCTTGAAGGTCGAGCCGGGCGGATAGGTGCCGGTCATCACCTTGTCCAGCAAGGGCTTGCGCTCGTACTCGGCCAGGGCCCGGTATTCCGGCCCCGACAGGCCCTTGACGAAGCGGTTGGCGTCGAAGCTGGGGGCCGAGGCCATGGCCAGCAGGTCGCCGTTGCGGCAGTCCATGACTACGATCGCCCCGCTCTCCTCGCCCATCACCTCCAGGGCGCGGTTCTGGATGTCGGCGTCGAGGGTCAGGCGGATGTCGGCGCCGGCCTTGGCCGGGATGTCGCCCTCCGGGTCCAGCCGCACCGTGCGGCCCTGGGCGTCGACCTCGGCCTTGTTGGCCCCGGCATGGCCGCGCAGAGGGGCGTCGAAGGTCTTCTCCACGCCCAGCTTGCCGATCCGGAAGCCCGGATGGTGCAGCAGCGCCTGGTCCTGGGTGGGGTCGTCCTTGGCCTTGTCGAGATCGCGGTCGGAGACCTTGGCGACATAGCCGATCACGTGGGCGAAGGCCCCGCCGAACGGATAGACCCGCACCTCGCCCATGTCGGCCGTCACCCCCGGCAGTTCCGGCGCCCGGATGTTGACCCGCGAGAACTCCTCCCAGGTCATGTCCTCCATCACCGCCACGGGGGTCTTCTTCGGCGCGTGGGCCAGGTCCTTGAGCAGGCGGGCGCGACGGGCGGCGTCGATCGGCACCAGCTGGGCCAGGGCGTCCAGGGTCGCGGCGGCGTCGAACCCCGTGTCCTTGGTGACCAGCAGCCGGAAATTGGGGCGGTTGGCGGCCAGGGAGACGCCGTCGCGGTCGAGGATCTGGCCGCGCGGCGGAGTCACCAGCCGGTAGTTGAACTGGTTGCCGGCCGACAGGGTCTGGTAGCGGCGGGCCTCGACCAGCTGCAGTTGGGCTAGGCGCCCGCCCAGGGCCAGCAGCCCCGCCCCGGCCAGGCCGCCCATCAGGAACGCCCGGCGGTGGAACATGCCCTGGCGTTCGTTGACCTCGGAAAAGAAGATCGCCGGTTCGCTCACCGCCGGCCTCCGCCCAGGCGCGTCGCAGGGGTCTCGAGCGGCGTCGCTCGACAGCGCCCGACGGGCGCGGCGGCCAGGGAAATCATGTCGCGAACTGGCCACAGGCTGGGGTTGATCCGCAGGCAGAATGGGCCCACCGCGCCCGCCGTCAATGGCCTGATCGGACATGCGGCAAAAATACTTCCGTGAACGCTGCGTCGATGAAAACGCTCAACGCGCTACGTCCGAAAATGGCGTCGCTGCGCCATACATTTCGAGACCTGAGTTCGACGCTCGAAGGGCGGCGGAACTCAGATTTTCACCCAATTTTCAAAAGGATATGCCAATGACTGCCATCGCGCCCAAGCCGGACAACGGGGCGAAACGCTCGAACATTTTCAAATCCCTCGCCGCATCTGCCGTTGCAATGCTGGCCCTGGGTTCTAGCGCCTTCGCCGCGGATTTCGCCAACATCGCCTTTCGCGGTCCGACCAACGGCTCCGGCCATATCGGCGTCGACATCTACTGGGCTGATCACGGCGTCAACGACTACAATCCGTGCCATCACAGCAACGACCCCTACTATGCCGCCTGCGCGATGTCCGGAGTGGGAACCGTCAGCTACTACAAGGTGGCGCACTTCTCAGGGGGCTCCAACGACTTTCCCTACGGCATCTTCATCAACAACAGCGACCCGAACTTCTGCAACGGCCAGTCCTATTGCACCACCAGCAACCCCGTCGTCCACGGTTGGGGCAACCTGGTCAACGGCGCCGCGGTCGAGGTCTATCCCTACAACACCAACGGCGCCTACGATCCGGCCACCAACACGCTGGTCGGGCTCCGCGCCTCGATCTCGGGTTTTGGGGTCTTGGCCAACAATGGTCGCTACACCGAGGATCTGGGCTCGGTGACCCTGCCCCAGAAGGGCGCCGTCGGCGTCGGCGCGCTGAACGGCTTCGTCCGCGACCACGGCGTGCTGGTGGGCCAGGAACGGATGAAGATCGACGCCTTCCAGGAGAGCGGCAACATCACCCTGTCCACGACGGGCCGCGCTTTCTATGGTTTTTCGTCCTACCACACCAACGGCGGCGGCTATTACACCACTGGTCCGGTTCCGAACGGCAGGTACAAGATCTATCTGACCGATACAGCGGCCAATAAGAAGATCATTCTCTATCGCGATATTACGATGGACGGCGAGCGGCTTGATTTTGAACTCTCGGACACCTGCTTTGGCCAATCGCCCTGCGATCCTGCCTAACGGGAAATTCTAGAGAGTCTCAGTTCTTCATGAATGCGACAATGAAGTAGACGGCCGCCGGCGGGGCTTCCCCGTCGGCGGCCGTTCGCCTGCGAGCCGCGCATCGACCTTCCGCCGTCGCGCTGACAGGTTCCTGTCGCCGAGCCCCGAGACCGTGTTGTCGGACGTCGCTCGGAACGCTTCAAAAACCGATCCAATCGCAAACGACTCGCATTAGCGCTTGACCATGCGCAGCGCCGTTCCTAAGAGCGTCATTGACAATCATTCTCAAGTACAAGGTAGAGTTCACATGCCTGCTCGCGCCGCGTCGCGCCTGCGCCGCTCCGGTCTGTTCGCCACGACCGTCCTGGCCCTCGCCCCCGCCTGGGACGCCGCGCGCGCCGAGGAGCCGACCGCGGTCAGCCAGGTGCTGGTCGAGAGCGAGCGGAGCAAGCACAGCCAAGGCGCCACGGGCCTGGACCTGAGCCTGCGCGAGACGCCGCAGTCGATCACCGTCATGCCGCGCGACCAGATCCAGGACTTCGCCCTGAACAACGTCAACGAGCTGCTGGCCCTGGCGCCGGGCGTCAATGTCGAGCGGGTCGAGACCGACCGCACCTATTTCAACGCCCGCGGCTTCGACATCACCAACTTCCAGGTCGACGGCGTCGGCCTGCCGCTGATCTGGGGCATCCAGTTCGGCGAGCTGGACACCGCCCTGTTCGACCGGGTCGAGATCGTCCGCGGCGCCAACGGCATGCTGACCGGGACCGGCAATCCCTCGGCGACGATCAACTATGTCCGCAAGCGCCCGACCAAAGATTTCCGGGCCACGGCCTCGGCCTCCTACGGCTCCTGGGACGACAAGCGCCTGGAGGCCGACGTCTCGGGCCCGCTGAACGCCGCCGGCACCGTGACCGGGCGGCTGGTCTACGCCAACGAGGACAAGGACTCCTACCTCGACCACTACAAGGTCAACCGCAACGTCTATTACGGCGTGCTGTCCTGGGACCTGACGCCCCGGCTGAAGGCGACCGGCGGCTATTCGCGGCAGGACAACCTGGCCAACGGCGTGCTCTGGGGCGCCCTGCCGCTGAGCTATTCGGACGGGACACCCATTGCCTATCCGCGCTCGGCCTCGACCTCGGCCGACTGGACCTATTGGGACACCCGCGACCAGAACGCCTTCGCCGAGCTGAGCTACGCCTTCGACAACGGCTGGAGCGCCAAGGCCACCTACACCCACAAGCGCTTCGACGAGAACGCCAAGCTGCTCTACGCCTTCGGCGATCCCGATCCGGACACCGGCCTGGGCGTGGCCGGCATGGTCGGCCGCTATCCCTCGCACTACCGGCAGAACCTCTGGGAAGCCTCGGTCTCGGGGCCCGTCGAGTTGCTGGGCCGCCGCCACGAGCTGGTGCTCGGCGCCAGCACCGCCAAGTCGCACGGCCGCGAATACGAGGACTTCGCCGCGACCTTTCCGGACTATCCGGCGATCGGCGACTGGGACGACCAGCAGGTGGCCGAGCCGGCCTTCCCCGGCGCCTATCTGGCCGCCGACACCCGCGACCGCCTCAACCGCGTCTACGGCGCGGCCCACCTCAACTTCACCGACCGGCTGAAGGGGGTGGTCGGCTTCAACGCCATCGACCTGAAGTCGACCGGCGTCTCCTACGGGGTCGACCAGTCGCGATCGGCCTCCAAGCTCAGCCCCTATGCCGGCCTGGTCTTCGACCTGACCCCCAACATCTCGCTCTACGGCAGCTACACCAACATCTTCAACCCGCAGGTCGAGGTCGACGTCGACAACCGCAAGCTCGATCCCGCCCAAGGCAAGAGCTATGAAGCCGGCCTGAAGAGCGAATGGTTCGGCGGCCGGCTCTACGCCGCCGCCGCGGTGTTCCGTTCCAAGCAGCTGGGCCTGGCCGACTTCGCCGGGACCTTCGGCGAGGGCGACGCCGGCCCGGCCGGCAAGAGCTACTATGTCGGGGTCGACACCACCTCCAAGGGCTACGAGCTGGAGGTCAGCGGCGCGCTCACCGACCGCTGGCGGGTCAGCGGCGGCTGGACCCAGCTGTCGCTGAAGAACCAGGCCGGCGAGGACGCCCGCCTGTTCCTGCCGCGCCGGACCCTGAAGCTGTCGACCACCTACAGCGTTCCGCAGCTGCGCGACCTGAAGCTGGGCGCGGCCCTGCGCTGGCAGGACGACATCTCCACCGTCAACGACGTCGCGACCATCCGGCAGAAGGCCTATGCGGTCGTCGACCTGATGGCCGGCCTGCGCCTCGCCGACCGGGTGCGGGCCACGGTCAACGTCAAGAACGTCTTCGACAAGACCTACCTGACCAGCCTGATGTGGAACCAGTCCTACTACGCCGCGCCGCGCTCGGCGGCGGTGCGGCTGGACTACAGCTTCTGAGGACCGCCATGGACGCGCGCACCCAGGACCTGCCCTCGCCGTTCGCGGCCCCCGCCGCACCGCCGCTGGACAAGACCCGGCCGGGCCTGGCCCTGCGGCCGGTCCTCGGCTTCTTCCACCGCTGGATCGGCCTGTTCATCGCCGGCTTCCTGTTCGTCTCGGGCGCAACCGGGGCGGTGATCTCCTGGGACCATGAGCTGGACGACCTGCTCAATCCGCAGCTGATGCAGGCCCGCACCCCTGGGCCCGCCCTGCCCGCCCTGGACCTGGCCCGGCGCATCGAGGCCCGCGACCCGCGCGTCCAGGTCACCTATGTCCCCCTCGCCCCCGAGCCGGGCGCGACCTTGGCCTTCGGGGTCGCGGCCAAGCGCGACCCCAAGGCCGGCCGGCTGTTCGAGCCCGGCTACAACCAGGTGTTCATCGACCCGGCTACCGGGGCCGAACAGGGCCGGCGCAACTGGGGCGCGGCCTGGCCGATCACCAGGGAGACCTTCGTCTCGTTCCTCTATGTGCTGCACTACAGCCTGCACATTCCGCGGATGTGGGGGATCGACCGCTGGGGCGTCTGGCTGCTGGGGATCGTGGCGGTGCTGTGGACCCTGGACTGCTTCGTCGGCTTCTACCTGACCCTGCCGGCCCGCGCCGCCGTCAAGACCGGGCGCGGCCTCTGGAGCCGCTGGAAGCCGGCCTGGCAGATCAAGACCACCGCCAGCGCCTACCGGATCAATTTCGACATCCACCGGGCCTTCGGCCTTTGGCTGTGGGGGGTGCTGTTCACGGTGGCCTTCACCGCCTTCTCGCTCAACCTCTATAGCGAGGTGTTCTATCCGCTGATGTCGCGGGTCTCGCAGGTGACCCCCGGCCCGTTCGAGCTGCGCAAGCCCGCCCCGCTCGACGCGCCGATCCCGGCGGTGCGGACCTATGGCCAGGTGCTGCAGACCGCGACCGCCGAGGCCCGGCGGCGCGGCTGGCGGGCCCCGGCCGGCGGCATGTTCTACAGCCCCGAATACGGCCTCTACGGCGTCGCCTTCCACGAACCGGGCGGCGACCACGGCGCGGCCGGCGTCGGCCCGCCCTACCTCTATTATGACGGCCGCACCGGCCAGCTGGCCGGGGTGCGCCAGCCCTGGGTCGGCACCGCCGCCGACATCTTCGTCCAGGCCCAGTTCCCGCTGCATTCAGGCCGAATCCTCGGCCTGCCGGGCCGCATCCTGATCTCGGCTGCCGGGCTGGTCGTCGCCGCCCTCAGCGTCACCGGCGTGGTCATCTGGCTGCGCAAGCGAAAGGCGCGAAGGGCGCGGCGCCAGCGGGCGGCGTAGCGGACCGGACGGCGCCGCGGGCCCAGGAACTCATGCCAGCGGCCTTTTATCTCGACCGTTCTCACCCGCGCCGTCATCCCGGGCCTTGTGCCCGGGACCCATGGTTCAGCTGACGGTGAAGCAAAATGGCGCGCCAGCGCGCCACACCCCTGCACCTGCGGCGGACAGATGGGTCCCGGGCACAAGTGGCCCGGGATGACGGTGTGAAGGGAAGCAAGGGGGCAAACTCAAGAGCCGGTGGTATCAAGTGTCCCAGTGTCGCTGGCCGCCAGCCGCACCGGGATGGACTTGTAGGCCGGGGTGCCGCTGCGATGGTCGTGGTCGTCGAGGGCGACCAGGACATTGGCCTCGGGATAGTAGGCGGCCAGGCAGCCGCGCGGGATCTCGCGCTCGACCAGGGTGAAGCCGCGCAGGGCCCGGGTCCCGCCGGGGTCGAAGGCGGCCAGCAGGTCGATGCGGTCGCCGGCCTTCAGGCCGCGGGCGGCGATGTCGTCGGGATGGGCGAAGACCACGTCGCGCCGGCCGAACACCCCGCGATAGCGGTCGTTGGCCCCATAGATGGTGGTGTTGTACTGGTCGTGGCTGCGCAGGGTGGTCAGCAGCAGCACCTGCGCGTCGCCGCGCCGGGCGTCCTGGCCGTCATGGCGATGGACCAGGAACCGGGCCTTGCCGCTGGGCGTGTTCCACACCCGCTGCGACGGCGGCACCGGCAGACGGAAGCCCCCCGGCTGGCGGATCCGTTCGTTGTAGTCGGCGAAGGCCTGCGGGAACACCGCCTCGATCAGGTCGCGGATCCTGTCGTAGTCGGCGGCCAGGCCGTTCCAGTCGACGATGTCGCCGGGCCCGAACAGCGCCGCCCCGATCCCGGCGACGATGGCCGGTTCGGACCTCAGCTGGTCGGAGGCCGGGGCGTTGAGGCCGCGCGAGGCGTGGACCATCGACATCGAGTCCTCGACCGTCACCGCCTGGCGACCGCCGGCCTGCAGGTCGATCTCGGTGCGGCCCAGGCACGGCAGCAGCAGGCTTTCGGTCCCGTGCAGCAGGTGCGTCCGGTTCAGCTTGGTGGCGACATGGACGGTCAGCCCGACCTTCCGGATCGCCGCGAAGGTCCGGGTCGGGTCGGGGGCGGCGACCGCGAAATTGCCGCCCAGGCCGATGAACACACGGGTCTGGCCCGCCTCCATGGCGGCGATGGTCTCGACCACGGTGTGGCCGTGGGCGCGGGGCGACTTGAAGGCGAACACCCGGTCCATGGCGTCCAGAAAGGCGGCCGAGGGCTTTTCCCAGATCCCGACGGTGCGGTCGCCCTGGACGTTGGAATGGCCGCGCAGCGGGCAGATCCCCGCCCCCGGCCGGCCGATATTGCCCTTCAGCAGCAGCAAATTGACCAGCTGCTGCACGGTGCTGGACGACGACCGATGCTGGGTCAGGCCCATGCCGTAGCAGAGGATGGTCGCCTTCGCGTCGGCCGGGTCGCGCCGCCGCCTCGATCTGGGCCCGCGACAGGCCCGACCCGGCCTCGATTTCGTCCCAGGTCAGGGCGTCGAGCACGGCGGCCAGGGCCTCGAAGCCCTCGGTGTGCTCGGCGATGAAGGCGTGGTCCAGCACCCCGCCCTGCTCGGCCTCGAGCGCCAGCACCGCCTTCATCATCCCCTGCACCGCCAGGGCGTCGCCGCCGATGGTCAGCTGGTAATAGGCCGAGGCGATCGGGGTGGACGACAGGGTCGCCATCTCGACCGGGTCCTGCGGCGAGGCGAACTTCTCCAGAGCCCGCTCGCGCAGCGGGTTGAAGGCCAGGATCGTCGCGCCCCGGCGAGCCGCGTCGCGCAGGGTGGTCATCATCCGCGGATGGTTGGTGCCCGGATTGTGCCCGAAGCACAGGATCAGGTCGGCGTGATCGAAGTCCTCCAGGGTGACCGAGCCCTTGCCCATGCCGATCGAGTCCGGCAGGCCGACGCTGGTCGGCTCGTGGCACATGTTCGAGCAGTCGGGGAAGTTGTTGGTCCCGACCCGGCGGCCCAGCAGCTGGAACAGGAAGGCCGCCTCGTTGGAGGCCCGGCCCGAGGCGTAGAACTCGGCCTGGTCCGGATGGTCCAGGGCCCGCAGCGCGTCGGCGGTGCGGGCGAAGGCCTCGTTCCAGGCGATCGGCAGATAGCGGTCGCTGGCCCGGTCATAGGCCATCGGATGGGTCAGCCGGCCCAGGTCCTCCAGGGCGTGGTCGCTCCAGGTCAGGAGCTCGGTCACGGTGTGGGCGGCGAACGCCTCGGGGCCGGCGCGCTTGCTGGTCGCCTCCCAGGCCACGGCCTTGGCCCCGTTCTCGCAGAACTCGAAGGACGAGGCGTGCTTGGGATCGGGCCAGGCGCAGCCGGGGCAGTCGAAGCCCTCGGGCTGGTTGGCGCGCAGCAGGGTCTTGCCGCCCTCGATCACCGTCTCCTGGCCGCTCAGCGCCCCGGCCACCGCCTTCAGCGCCCCCCAGCCGCCGGCGGCCGAGTCATAGCGGCGGATGCCGGGAATTCCAGCGTTGGGCTTGGCGTCATCGGCCATCAGACAAGCTCCGGCGCGGCGTCGAACAGGCGCTCGGCCCGGGTGAACACGGCGTGGCCGTCGGCCCGGGCCAGGGCGACCAGGGTCAGGCCCGCCCCCTCGGCCCGCTGGATCGCCAGGTCGGTGGGGGCCGAGACCGCCACCAGGATCGAACCGCCCATCCGCACGGTCTTCTCGACCATCTCGAACGAGCAGCGGCTGGTGACCAGCACGAAGCCGTCCGCCGCGTCGTGGTCCAGCCGCGCCATCGCCCCGGCCAGCTTGTCCAGGGCGTTGTGGCGGCCGACGTCCTCGCGGACCAGGCGCAGGGTTCCGTCGGGGCCGGCCAGGGCGGCGGCGTGGGTGGCCCGGGTGGCGCGGCCCAGGACCTGGGCGTCTTCGAGGGCGTCCACCGCCCGCTGGACGGCCTGGTGCGAGACTCGGGCCCCATCGGCGACCGCAGGCAGCGGCCGCACGGCGTCGGCCAGGCGCTGCACGCCGCACAGACCGCAGCTGGACCGGCCTTCGAGGGTGCGCGGCCGGGCCTTGCGCTGGATCGTTCCCGGCGCCAGCCGCACGTCGGCCAGCCAGCCCAGCTCGCTCTTCTCGACCGTGACCCCCAGGATGTCGGCGCGGCCGGCGACCGCCTCGGTGATCGTGAAGCCGACCGCCAGGTCCTCCAGATCGGCCGGCGTGGCCATCAGCACCGTGTGCGGCCGGCCGTCGAACGACAGACCCACGGCGACCTCTTCGGGCGCGGCCCGGGCGATGGCTTGGGTCCCGCCTCGCCCGCGCCATTGCGCGGCGGGACGGGTATGGGCGGGGAGACGCTGCATGGCGCCGAACCTAGCGCCGCGCCTGTCCGGCGTCATCGACAATTGCCGCGGGCGCGGACCTGAAGCACTCTGCGGACCATGGCCTCCATCGTCGACACCCGCCGCGATCAGATGTTCCCCCGCCTGGCGACGGAGGAGATCGACCGCATCCGCCGGTTCGGCGACATCGTCCAGGTGGAGGCCGGCGCCAGGCTGGCCCGGGCCGGCGAGCCCTCGCCCGGCCTGATGGTGGTGCTGCGCGGCCGGGCCCGGATCAGCCGCCGCGACGCCCGCGACGAAAGCCACCTGATCGTCGAGCACGAGCCCGGCCAGTTCGTCGGCGAGCTGGCCCAGCTGTCGGGCCGCCCTTCCCTGGTCGACGTCGCGGCCGCGACCGACCTGGAGGCGCTGGTGATCGCGCCCGACCGCCTGCGGGCGGTGCTGGTCGCCGAGGCCGAGCTGGGCGAGCGGATCATGCGGGCCCTGATCCTGCGCCGGGTCGCCCTGATCGAGACCGGGGCCGGCGGGCCGATCATCATCGGCCGGGCCGCCGACGCCGAGGTCATCCGCCTGTCCGGCTTCCTGGCCCGCAACGGCCACCCCTACCAGCAGCTGGACCCCGACACCGTCGACTGCGCCCGGGTTCTGGTCGAGCGCTTCTCGGTCGACGAGGCCGAGCTGCCGATCGTGCTGTGCCCCGGCGGCCAGCTGCTGCGCCGGCCGTCCAACGCCGAGCTGGCCCGCTGCATCGGCATGGTCGGCAAGCTCGACGCCGACCGGCTCTATGACGTGGCCGTGGTCGGGGCCGGTCCGGCCGGCCTGGCCACCGCCGTCTACGCCGCCTCCGAGGGCCTGTCGGTGCTGGTGCTCGACACCCGGGCGTTCGGCGGCCAGGCCGGGGCCTCGGCGCGGATCGAGAACTATCTGGGCTTCCCGACCGGCGTCTCCGGCATGGCCCTGATGGCCCGGGCCTATAACCAGGCCCAGAAGTTCGGCGCCCACCTGGCCATCCCCGACGAGGTCGCCACCCTGGACTGCGAGGGCGAGCCCGGCGAGAGCGGCGGCCCCAGCCGCTACCAGCTGACCCTGGCCAGCGGCGAGACCACCAAGGCCCGCACCGTGGTGATCGCCAGCGGCGCACGCTACCGGCGGCTGGAGGTGCGCGACCTCGACCGCTTCGAGGGCAGCTGCGTGCATTACTGGGCCTCGCCGCTGGAGGCCAAGCTGTGCGCCGGCCAGGAGGTGGCCCTGGTCGGGGCCGGCAACTCCGCCGGCCAGGCGGCGGTCTATCTGGCCAGCCAGGTGGCCAAGGTCTGGCTGATCGTGCGCGGCGAGAGCCTGGCCGCCAGCATGTCGCGCTACCTGATCGAGCGGATCGCCAGCCTGCCCAATATCGCGGTGATCGTCCGCAGCGAGATCGTCGAGCTGGAGGGCGAGGCCGGCCAGCTGCAGGCCGTGCGCTGGCGGCGGCTGGACACCGGCGAGGAGACCCGCCGCGCCATCAGCCACCTGTTCCTGTTCATCGGCGCGGCCCCCAACACCGGCTGGCTGACCCAGTGCCAGGTCGAACTCGACAACCATGGCTTCGTGCGGACCGGGGCCGACCTGGGGCCCGGCCACCCGACCCTGCAGACCAGCCGCCACGGGGTGTTCGCCATCGGCGACGCCCGGGCCGGCTCGGTCAAGCGGGTCGCCGCGGCGGTCGGCGAAGGCGCCCAGGTGGTGGCGGCGATCCACGCCTATCTGTCCGAGCCGGTGACGGGAGCGTAGAGCCGCTGGGAGCGGTTGCCAGCACACCCTCAAGCTGCAAACATCGGGGCGAACCTTTGGGGGCGTCATGAAGATCCTGTTCTCGACGATCGGCGCGGCCGGTCTGCTCGCCGCCGCCTCGGGCGCCCTGGCGGCGCCGCGGGCCTGCGCCCCCGCCGACTATGTCGCCCAGGCCCGGGCGCTGATCGCCCCCTACCTGGAGGCGCAGAGCTTCAGCGGCGCGATCCTGGTGGCCCGCGACGGCGCGCCGGTGCTGCGCGAGGGCTTCGGCGCCGCCGACCGCGAATGGGATGTCGCCAATACGCCGGACACCAAGTTCCGCCTCGGCTCGATCACCAAGCAGTTCACCGCCACGGCGATCCTGCAGCTGGCCGAGCAGGGCAAGCTGTCGGTCGACGATCCGATCTCGAAATATTACGCCAACGCCCCGCCCGCCTGGTCGAAGGTGACGATCAAGCACCTGCTGACCCACACCTCCGGCATCCCCAGCTACACCGGCCTGCCCGGCTTTTTCGAGAAGAGCTCCCGCTCGCCGCTGACGCCGGACGGGATCATCAAGCTGACCCGCGACCTGCCGCTGGAGTTCGAGCCGGGCGCGAAATACGCCTATGACAACACCGGCTACATCCTGCTCGGCTATGTCATCGAGAAGGTCTCGGGCGAGCCCTATGCCGACTATGTCGGCAAGCACATCTTCACGCCGCTGGGTATGAAGGACAGCGGCTATGACGTCAGCGGCGTGATCCTGCGCCACCGGGCCTCGGGCTATCAGGGCTCCAAGGACGGCTGGAAGAACGCTGACTATCTGGACATGACCCTGCCCTATGCGGCCGGCTCGCTCTATTCGACCGTCGACGACCTGCTGGTCTGGGACCGGGCCCTGGCCGACGGCAAGATCCTGACCCCGGCCTCGCGCCAGGCGATGTTCACCGATTACGGCCACCAGTACGGGTTCGGCTGGAAAGTCGACGCCGACGCCGGCCATGAGCGGGTCGGCCACGGCGGCGGGATCAACGGCTTCTCGACCGGGATTTCCCGCTATCCCAAAGACGGGGTGGTCGCCGTCGCGCTGGCCAACTATGGCGCCTCGCCGTCCAACTACCTCGCCGAAACCCTGGCCGGGCTGTGCGCGGGGACCTATCATCCGCCCAAGGCGATCGCCCTGCCGGCCGCGACCCTCGACCGCTATGTCGGGGCCTATGTCCTGTCGCCGACCTTCACCCTGACCGTCACCCGCCAGGGCGACCAGCTGATCACCCAGGGGACCAACCAGGGGCCGGTGCCGTTCTACCCCAGCGCGCCGGGCGAGTTCTTCGCCCGCATCGTCAACGCCAGGATCAGCTTCACCCAGTCCGGCGACGCCCCGGCCACGGCCCTGGTGCTGCACCAGGGCGGCAAGGACCAGACCGCCCCGAGGGCGGCGGCCAAGCCCTAGGCGCTGTAACTTCTCCTTCCCCCTTGAGGGGGGAAGGTGGCCTGCGAAGCAGGTCGGATGGGGGTGAACGCGCAGCGTTCTTCTCGCCGCCAACTCAGCAGTCACCCCCATCCCCAGCCCTTCCCCCCTCAAGGGGGAAGGGAGAAGAA
Source organism: Caulobacter sp. LARHSG274 (assembly GCF_052871235.1). NCBI lineage: Bacteria > Pseudomonadati > Pseudomonadota > Alphaproteobacteria > Caulobacterales > Caulobacteraceae > Caulobacter > Caulobacter sp. LARHSG274. Next base: position 110,034 of record NZ_JBIXJO010000017.1, read on the forward strand.
AAGCAAAAGGCCCCGGGTTTCCCCGGGGCCTTCGCTAAGTCAGCTGCAGTCAGAACGCCGAGACTACTCGACGATCTTGGCCACCACGCCGGCGCCGACGGTGCGGCCGCCTTCGCGGATGGCGAAGCGCAGCTTTTCTTCCATGGCGATCGGGGTGATCAGCTCGACGTCCAGCTCGGCGTTGTCGCCCGGCATGATCATTTCCACGCCTTCGCGCAGCTTGATGATCCCGGTCACGTCGGTCGTGCGGAAGTAGAACTGCGGACGGTAGTTGGTGAAGAACGGCGTGTGGCGGCCGCCTTCTTCCTTGGTCAGGATGTAGGCTTCGGCCACGAACTTGGTGTGCGGGGTGATCGAACCCGGCTTGCACAGCACCTGGCCGCGCTCGACGTCTTCGCGCTTGGTGCCGCGCAGCAGCACGCCGACGTTGTCGCC
>NZ_JBIXJO010000018.1:0-101054 GCF_052871235.1 Caulobacter sp. LARHSG274
CCGCCCTGGACCGCAAGGACCCCGCCGCCACCAAGCTGTGCGCCATGGCCAAGCGCTTCGCCACCGACGCCGGCTTCCAGGTCGCCAACGACGCCCTGCAGCTGCACGGCGGCTACGGCTACCTGCAGGACTACCCGCTGGAGCGCATCGTCCGCGACCTGCGGGTCCACCAGATCCTGGAAGGGACCAACGAGATCATGCGGGTGATCATCGCCCGCGAGATGTTTCGGGCGTGATGTGCTAGTCTGACCACAACTGGTCAGAATTGGGAGACTCCCATGCGTGAAGTCGGCGTGCTCGAAGCCAAGACCCACCTGTCGTCGTTGCTGGACGCCGTCGAGAGGGACGGCGAGACGGTGACCATCACCCGCCACGGCCGTGCGGTGGCCACGCTGGCGCCCGTGCTCGAAGCAGGGCAGGTCCGTGCACGAAAGACCTCTGCAAAGGAACTCGTCGCCCGTTTCAAAGCGCTTCGCGAGTCGATCGCGGCCGCCCATCCTGAAGTCGAGAAGCTGACCTGGGAAGACCTGAAGCAGATGGCCCGCGAGTGAGATCGGTCGTTCTCGACGCCTCGGCCGCCCTGGCCTGGTTGTTGCCTTCGCAGGCGACCGACGCTGCGGCCGCGCTCCTCGGCGAGGGAGACGCGATGATTTTCGAAGCGCCCGCCATCTTCGAGTGGGAGGTCTATAACGTGCTGGTCGGCATGGTGCGGCGAGGCCTGCTGACCGACGAGCAGTATGGGAAGGCCTTGGCGGATTATCGGCGCCTCGACGTGCAGCTCCATGCCCCGGCGGTCGGGATCGAGGAACTGGCGTTGCTGGCGCGCACCGTTCGTCTCAGCCTCTTCGATGTTTCCTATTTCGCGCTCGCTCTTGACCGAGGGACGCCTCTGGCCTCACGCGACGAAGCCTTGCTGGCCGCCGCCGGCCAGGCGGGCATCGAATGTTTCGATCTTAGAGCGACCGCTTAGCCCCACGGAATCCATGACCGACCAGCCCGAAGTCCTCGTCCGCGTCCAGAAGAACGTCGGCCGCCTGACCCTGAACCGGCCCCAGGCGCTGCACGCCCTGACCCAGACCATGTGCGAGATCATGATCGGCGCCCTGCTCGACTGGCGCGACGATCCCGAGATCTACATGGTGATCATCGACCATGCCGGCGAGCGCGGCTTCTGCGCCGGCGGCGACATCCGCATGCTGGCCCGCAGCGGGGCGGGCGACGGTGTCGAGGCGCGAGCCTTCTTCCACACCGAGTACCAGCTGAACCACCTGCTGTTCACCTACGAGACCCCGGTGGTCGCCCTCCTCGACGGGGTGGTGATGGGCGGCGGGGTCGGGATCTCGATGCCGGCCCACTATCGGATCGCCACCGAGCGCACGACCTTCGCCATGCCCGAGACCGGCATCGGCCTGTTCCCCGACGTCGGCGGCGGCTGGTACCTGCCGCGCCTGCCCGGCAAGGCCGGGCTGTGGCTGGCCCTGACCGGGGCGCGGATCAAGGGGGCCGATTGCCTGCGGCTGGGGATCGCCACCCACTTCGTCGAGTTCGGGGCGGTCGAGGGGTTGAAGAAGGCTATCGTCGCCGACCCGCGCCGCATCGACGACATCCTGAAAAAGTATCGCGCCGACGCCGGCAAGGCCCCGCTGGTCAGCGTCGAGCAGGACCTCAACCGGCTGTTCGTCGGCGACAGCGTCGAGCAGATCTTCGAATTCCTCGAGGCCGACAGCAGCGACTGGGGCAAGGCCCAGCTGGCGGTGATGCAGACCAAGTCGCCCCAGACCCTGAAGGTCGCCTTCCGCCAGTTGGAGGCGGGCGCGGCAATGACCGACTTCGCCGACAACATGGCCATGGAATACCGGATCGGGGCCCGCGTCGTGCAGAGGCATGATTTCCTCGAAGGCGTGCGGGCGGTGATCATCGACAAGGACAATGCGCCGCTTTGGGATCCGGCAGAGCTTGCAGGCGTCACCGACGCGATGTTGGATGAGATTTTCGCGCCCTTGCCGGCCGGCCAGGAATGGACGCCGCTGACGTAGCGTCTTTGCTGCGCTAGCTTGCCGTGCAACGAGAAGATGATCGTCGGAAGGAACACCCATGCGTAAGCCGCTACTCAGCCTCGTCGCCGCGCTCGCCCTGACCGCCTGCGCCACGACCCCGATGGGTCCCGCGGCCCCGCCGCCCCCGCCGGCCAACGCCCCGGTCGCCATCCCGGCCAACATCGCCGCGGCCCTGTCGGATCCGGCGCGCCCGTCCGCCGACATGGTCCGCGACGAGCTGCGCCTGCCGGCCGAGACCCTGGCCTTCGCCGGCGTCAAGCCGGGGGCCAAGGTCGCCGACCTGATTCCCGGCGGCGGCTATTTCACCCGCATCTTCTCCAAGGCGGTCGGGCCCCGCGGCCACGTCTACGCCTACGTGCCCGACGAGCTGACCAAGCTGGCCAAGCGCGAGCCGGCGGTGAAGGCGATCGCCGCCGACCCGAACTACAAGAACGTCTCGGTGATCCTCAACACCCTGCCCAGCTTCGCTGCGCCGGAGAAGCTGGACCTGGTGTTCACCGCCCAGAACTACCACGACATGCACGACAAGTTCATGGGCCCGGCCGACCTGTCGGTGGTCAACCGCCAGGTCTTCAAGGCCCTGAAGCCGGGCGGCGTCTATCTGGTGCTCGACCACGTGGCCGAGGCGGGCTCGGGCCTGCGCGACACCGAGACCCTGCACCGCATCGACCCCGCCGCCGTCAAGCAGGAGGTCACCGCCGCCGGCTTCATCTTCGAGGGCGAGAGCCGCATCCTGCGCGACAGCGCCGACAAGCACACGCTGAGCGTCTTCGACCCGTCGATCCGCGGCAAGACTGACCAGTTCATCTACAAGTTCCGCAAGCCGGCGGCGGGGCGGTAGAGGCGAGGCCCTGCGTCCTTCGAGGCCCGCTGCGCGGGCGCCTCAGGATGAGGGGCTTTGTGCTGACGTCCTCATCCTGAGGTGCGAGCCGCAGGCGAGCCTCGAAGGACACAGGGCGCCGCAGACCACGACAAGAGCCGCGCCCATGAGGCGCGGTTCGCTTTGGGGAGCACGGGCATGACCCGCATCGCCTTCATCGGCCTGGGCAATATGGGCGGCGGCATGGCCGCCAACCAGGCCAGGGCGCAGCATCAGGTCAGCGCCTTCGACCTGTCGGCGGCGGCGCTGGACAAGGCGGTGGCGGCGGGGTGCCGGGCGGCGGGCTCGGCGGCCGAGGCGGTCAAGGACGCGCAGGTGGTGATCACCATGCTGCCGGCCGGGCCCCATGTGCGCTCGGTGTATGGCGAGCAGGTGCTGGTCCACGCCCCCAAATCGGCCCTGCTGATCGACTGCTCGACCATCGACGTCGACAGCGCCCGGGCCGTGGCCGTCCAGGCCAGGGCGGCGGGCTTCCGCTTCGCCGACGCCCCGGTGTCGGGCGGGATCATGGCCGCCGAGGCCGGGACCCTGGCCTTCATGGTCGGCTGCGACGACGCGGATTTCGCCGCCGTCCAGGCGGCGCTCGAGCCGATGGCGCGGGTGACCATCCACGCCGGCGAGCCCGGGGCCGGCCAGGCGGCCAAGATCTGCAACAACATGCTGCTGGGCGTGTCGATGCTGGGAACCTGCGAGGCCTTCGCCCTGGCCGAGAAGCTGGGCCTGGCCGCCGAGCGGTTCTTCGCGATCGCCAGCCAGTCGTCGGGCCAGTGCTGGTCGGTCAACACCTATTGCCCGGTGCCCGGCGTGGGCCCCGCCACCCCGGCCGACCGCCACTACGAGGGCGGCTTCGCCACGGCGATGATGCTCAAGGACCTGAAGCTGGCCCAGGACGCCGCCGCCAAGGCCGGCGCCTCCACGCCGATGGGCGCCCAGGCCGAGGCCCTCTACGCCCTGTTCGACGCCAACGGCTTTGGCGGCAAGGACTTCTCGGCGGTGCTGCAGATGCTGCGCGGCAGGCTCGGCGAGCTGAATTGAGGCGTTGACCCGAGCGGCGCCTGTTCGTTCACGCATGCGATGCGTCCATTCGCGCCTTAAGTTCGTAGGTAGACGTCCCTATGTGGACAGAGGGCGTCGCTGGTGCGAAAAGCCAAGCCTTGAGAAGGGACCGATCGGGCCGACCGGGTCTGTCGAGTAAAGACATCATGGATTACCAAGCCGCGTTCCGCAGCGCCGTCGACCAGATCCGCGATGAAGGCCGCTACCGGGTGTTCGCCGACCTCAAGCGCCATCGCGGCGCGTTTCCTCGCGCCACCTGGACCGACGGCCAGGGCGTCGAGCGCGAGGTCGTGGTCTGGTGCAGCAACGACTATCTCGGCCAGGGCCAGAACCCGGTGGTGCTGGACGCCATGCACGCGGCGATCGACAGCCACGGCTCCGGCTCGGGCGGCACCCGCAACATCTCCGGCACCAACCACCATCACGTCGAGCTGGAAGCCGAGCTGGCCGACCTGCACGGCAAGCCCGCGGCCCTGCTGTTCACCTCGGGCTATGTCTCCAACGAGGCCAGCCTGACGGCGCTGCAGAAGCTGCTGCCGGGCCTGATCATCTTCTCCGACGCCCTGAACCACGCCTCGATGATCGCCGGCATCCGCAACGGCGGCTGCGAGCGCCACGTGTTCCGGCACAACGATCTTGAGCACCTGGAGCAGCTGCTGGCCGCCGCGCCGGCCGACGCGCCCAAGCTGGTGGCTTTCGAGAGCGTCTATTCGATGGACGGCGACATCGCCGACATCGGCGCCACCGCGGCCCTGGCCAAGCGCTACGGGGCCATGACCTATCTCGACGAGGTCCACGCCGTGGGCATGTACGGCCCGCGCGGCGGCGGCGTCGCCGAGCGCGACGGCCTGATGGACCAGATCGACATCATCGAGGGCACCCTGGGCAAGGCCTTCGGGGTGATGGGCGGCTATATCACCGGCGACGCCGTGGTGATCGACGCCATCCGCCTGGTCGCCTCGGGCTTCATCTTCACCACCTCGCTGCCGCCGGCCCTGACGGCCGGGGCCCTGGCCAGCGTCCGCTGGCTCAAGCAGCATCCGGAGGTCCGCGAGGCCCACCAGGAGCGCGCCGCCACCCTGAAGGCGATGTTCAAGGCCGCCGGCCTGCCGGTGATGGACAATGACAGCCACATCGTGCCGGTGCTGGTCGGCGACGCCCACCACACCAAGCTGATCAGCGACATGCTGCTGGCCGACCACGGCGTCTATGTGCAGCCGATCAACTACCCGACCGTGCCGCGCGGCACCGAACGCCTGCGCTTCACCCCGACGCCGTTCCACACCGACGACATGATGCGCAAGCTGGTGGGGGCGATGGAAAAGCTCTGGGCCCACTGCAACGTCGCCCGCATGGGCGGCCACGCGGCTTAAAACTCACCCTCTCCCTATGGGAGAGGGTTCCCGCTACCGCCCCCGCATCTTGCCCTTGCCCAGGCCGATCTGCTTGGCGAAGTCCGAGCGGCGTTCGGCATAGGCCGGGGCGACCATCGGATAGTCGCCGGGCAGGGACCATTTGCGGCGATATTCCTCGGGGCTCATATCGTAATGGGTGCGCAGGTAGCGCTTGAGCATCTTCAGCTTCTGGCCGTCCTCCAGGCAGACGATGTAGTCGCGCTGCACCGAGCGCGACACCGGCACCGCCGGCTTGGGCTTGTCGGTCGGCTGCGGGGCCTCGGCGGTCGTCAGGGACGACAGGGCGCCGTGGACCGAGCGGATCAGTTCGGGCACCGCCGTGGACGCCACGGTGTTCTGGGCCACATAGGCGGCGACGATTCCGGCGCTGAGGCCGAGGATGTCGATGGCGTCGCCGTCGGTTTGAATCTCGTCATGCGACGTCGCCATACGCTTCCACCCTGTTTGCAAAGTTACTGTGTTTCAAAGTCACTCGAACGCCCGGCGCGCCAGCTATAGCCGGCCCGGTTCGTGCCCAACGCGCGCCGCTATCGTGAGGTTCCCGGATTGATCGCGGCGCGAAGGGGGTTAAAGAGAGCGCGCTGACTCCCGCCAGTGTTCCTGCCTCAAGTCTCCCAGCCCCAGGAGAGCGTCCATGACCGCCCCGGCCGCCAACATCACCGCCGACAAGACCGCCTTTTTCGGCGCCGACCTGGCCGCGGCCGATCGCGACATCTTCGATCGCATCGGCCTGGAGCTGAACCGCCAGCAGAACCAGATCGAGCTGATCGCCTCGGAGAACATCGTCTCGCGGGCGGTGCTGGAGGCCCAGGGCTCGATCCTGACCAACAAGTACGCCGAGGGCTATCCAGGCCGGCGCTACTACGGCGGCTGCGAATATGTCGACGAGATCGAGACCATCGCCATCGAACGGGCCAAGGCGCTGTTCGGGGCCGGCTTCGCCAACGTCCAGCCGCACTCGGGCTCGCAGGCCAACCAGTCGGTGTTCATGGCGCTCCTCCAGCCGGGCGACACCTTCCTGGGCATGGACCTGGCGGCCGGCGGCCACCTGACCCACGGCAGCCCCGCCAACCAGTCGGGCAAGTGGTTCAAGCCGGTGTCCTACACCGTGCGCCAGCAGGACCAGCAGATCGACTACGACGCCGTGGAGGAGATCGCCCAGCGCGAGAAGCCCAAGCTGATCATCGCCGGCGGCAGCGCCTACAGCCGCCAGATCGACTTCGCCCGCTTCCGCCAGATCGCCGACGCGATCGGCGCCTATCTGATGGTCGACATGGCCCACTTCGCGGGTCTGGTGGCCGGCGGGGTGTTCCCCAGCCCGATCCCGCACGCCCACGTGGTCACCACCACCACCCACAAGACCCTGCGCGGCCCGCGCGGCGGCATGGTGCTGACCAATGACGAGGCGATCATCAAGAAGGTCAATTCGGCGGTGTTCCCCGGCCTGCAGGGCGGTCCGCTGGAGCATGTGATCGCCGCCAAGGCCGTGGCCTTCGGCGAGGCGCTGCAGCCGTCGTTCAAGGCCTACGCCCGTCAGGTGATCGATAACGCCCGGGCGTTGTCCGAAGCCCTGCAGACTCAAGGGGTCAACATCGTCTCGGGCGGCACCGACAGCCACCTCATGCTGGTCGACCTGCGGCCCAAGGGCGTGACCGGCCGCGACGCCGAGCACAGCCTTGAGCGGGCCCACATGACCTGCAACAAGAACGGCGTGCCGTTCGACACCGCGCCGTTCACCGTCACCTCCGGCATCCGCCTGGGCACCCCGGCCGGCACCACCCGCGGGTTCGGCGTCGCCGAGTTCACCCGGGTCGGCCAACTGATCGGCGAGGTTGTCAACGGTCTTGCAATCAACGGTCCTGACGGCAATGCCGAGGTCGAGGCCCGGGTGCGCGAGGAAGTCCTGGCCTTGACGGCGCGGTTCCCGATCTACAACTAATGGGCCCTGACTTGGTCGGGAGGGCCTAGATCATGCGCTGCCCGTTCTGCGGCCATATGGAAAGCCAGGTGAAGGACAGCCGGCCGTCGGAAGACGGGGCGGCCATCCGTCGCCGTCGACTGTGCCCCGAATGCGGCGGCCGCTTCACCACCTTCGAGCGGGTGCAGCTGCGCGAGTTGACCATCGTCAAGCGCTCGGGCCGGCGCTCGCCGTTCGACCGCGAGAAGCTGGTGCGCTCGATCTCGATCGCCACGCGCAAGCGGCCGGTCGATCCGGAGCGGGTCGAGCGGATGGTCAACGGCATCGTCCGGCAGCTGGAAAGCCAGGGCGAGACCGAGCTGCCGTCCTCGGCGGTGGGCGAGATGGTCATGAAGGCGCTGAAGTCGCTCGATGACGTCGCCTATGTCAGGTACGCCTCGGTCTATCGCGATTTCCGGGAAACCAGCGATTTTGCGAAGTTTCTCGGGGCCGAGGGCCTCAGCGACGTCGCCGAAGACGAGCTATAGGCGCATTCTACGATTCGATTTTGCGACGGCGCCGCTTGTTCCGAAAGGACCGGTCCCGTCGAGGAGAGTTCAGGGACTATGGTGGAAGACAAGATTCGCCTGCTGATCGTGGAGGGCCGCCGCTATTCGGGGCTGTCCGACGAGCTGCTGCGCGGCGCGACCCAGGCGATCGAGGCCCATGACGCGGACTTCGACGTGATCACCGTCTCCGACGCCCTGCAGATTCCCGCCGCGGTCGCCCTGGCCGAAGAGGCCGGCCACCGGCCGGTCGGCGTGCGCTATGACGGCTTCGTGGCCCTGGGGGCGATCATCCGCGGCGAGACCTACACCTTCGAGATCATCGCCAACGAAACCGCCCGCGGCCTGCAGGACCTGGCGATCGGCAAGCGCCTGGCCATCGGCTACGGCGTGCTGAACGTCGACGACGAGGACCAGGCCTGGACCCGCGCCAAGGTCTCCGAGGGCGACCGCGGCGGCCATGCGGCTCGCGAATGCCTGGAACTGGTGGCCCTGCGCCGCCAGCTGCTGGGGGCCGGCCGATGAGCCGGGGCGATCGCATCCAGCCCCGCTCGGTGGCCCGCCTGGCCGCCGTCCAGGCCCTCTATCAGATGGAAGTCTCCGGCGTCGGCGTCGACGCGGTGGTCCGCGAGTTCGCCGAGCACCGCTTCGACCGAGATGTCGACGGCCCGGACGGCGACCAGCTGGCGGCCGCCGACGAGACCTTCTTCGCCGACCTGGCCAAGGGCGTCGTCGCGCACCAGGCCGCCGTCGACCAGGCCATCGTCCGCCGCCTGGCCTCGGGCTGGAAGCTGGAGCGGCTGGACGCCACCGCCCGCGCCGTCCTGCGCTCGGGCGCCTACGAGCTGATGCACCGGCCCGACGTGCCCACCGAGGTGGTCATCAACGAATATGTCGAAATCGCCAAATCCTTCTTCGAGGGACCGGAATCCGGTTTCATCAACGGCGCCCTGGACGCCATCGCGCGTGACGCCAGAAGCTGACGACGACTGGTTCGACGAACCGACGCCGGAAACGGCGGCGGCCGACGACGCGTGGTTCGACGAGGCCGCGACCCCGGCGGAAGCCCCGCCGGTCGACGAGTTCGGCTTGATCGAGCGCCTGCTGCGGCCACTGACCCGCGGCGACCAGGCGGCGCTGGACCTGCTGGACGACGCCGCCGTGCTGCCCTCGCGTCCCGGCTACGACCTGGTGATCACCAAGGACGCCATGGTCGCCGGGGTGCATTTCCTGGCCGGCGAGGACCTCGACGTGGTGGCCAAGCGACTGCTGCGCACCAATCTTTCCGACCTGGCGGCCAAGGCGGCGGTGCCCTACGGCTATTTCCTGGCGGTGGGCTGGCCGTCGGGCACCACCCTGACCGATCGCGAGACCTTCGCCCGCGGCCTGGCCGAGGACGGCGAGGCCTTCGATATCAGCCTGCTGGGCGGCGACACCGTCACCACCTCGGGCCCGATGGTGGTCTCGGCGACCTTCCTGGGTTGGGTGCCCAGCGGCGACGCGGTGCTGCGGCGCGGGGCGCGGGTCGGCGACCGGCTGATGGTCAGCGGCACGATCGGCGACGGCTGGCTGGGCCTGCTGGCCCACTGGGGCGAGGTCGAGGACCCGGACGGCGGGCTGGTGCACAGCTATCGCCTGCCGCCGCCGCGCCTGAGCATCCGCGACGCCCTGCGGGCCTACGCCCGGGCCGCCGCCGACGTCTCCGACGGCCTGCTGGCCGACGCCGGCCACGTGGCCAAGGCCAGCGGCCTGCGGGTCAAGGTCGACCTCGACCGCCTGCCGCTGTCGCCGGGGGCCCGAAACTGGCTCAGCGCCCAGCCCGAGGCCGGCGAGGCGCGGATGTCGCTGGCGTCGGGCGGCGACGACTACGAGATCGTCTGCGCCGTCGATCCCACCGACGTGGCCGCCTTCCAGGCCGCCGCCATGGCTGCCGGGGTGCCGGTGCGCGACATCGGCGAGTTCGTGGAGGGCGAGGGGGTCTGCGCCCTGTTCAAGGGCAAGGACATCACCCCCGAACGGCTGGGCTGGCTGCACGGGTAGGCGCGCCATTAAGCGCCTCCGCGATGCCCGGTCGGCGTTGATTCAGGTCAAGGTGATCCCAGCGAACCAGCAGCCAATGAAGCTGCGGTGACAGGGAGCCAGGCCTCATGCACATCTTTGTGGAACACACGATCTATGCGTCGCCGGAGGCGGTGGCCGCGATCATGTTCGACCCCGACCGCGAAGGCGAGTGGGTCGCCAAGGGCGGCAAGGCCGAGACCCTGACGCCGGGGCCGCTGGCCGTCGGCTCGCGCGTGCGCCACGATGTCGGCGTGCTCGGCTGGCAGTTCTCGTTCATCACCGAGGTCACGGCGCTGGATCCCGGCCGCACGCTGGAAATGAAGATCGTCGAGGCGTCGGACCAGGGGGCGATCATCTATCAGGTCGTCGAGACCTCCGGCGGGGCGATCGCCTCCATCCATGTGGAGGACGAGTCGATGGTCCGCTTCCCGCACTCGGTCTGGGCGCGCAAGAAGCAGGCCGAGGAGAACCTGGCCCACCTGGCCCGGGCGGTGGCGCACGCCCAGGCGTGACAAAAGGGCCGGCGGCGGCCGAGGAAACCAAACCTCAAGCCTTGTTGGTTAAGGGATGGGCATGACCTCTCCGCCGCCCCTTCGCCGCCGCGCGTTCCTGGCCGTTTCCCTGGCCCTGGCGGCGACGCCGGCCTGGGCCAATGCGGCCAAGAAGAAGGAAGGCGAAGCCGATCCGAAGGTCGATCCGGTCATCAGGCTGCAGTCCATGGCCCTGCCGATCATCGTCGACGGCCGGCTGGTCAACTATGTGTTCGTCCAGTTGAGCCTGACCCTGAAGCCCGAGGTGCCGGTGGCGGCGTTCGAGGGCCAGGAGCCGATGCTGCGTGACGCCATCGTTCGCGAGGCCCACGCCAAGCCGTTCGTCCGGCCCGACAGCTACAGCCTCGTCGACGAGGCGCGGCTGAAGGCCTCGATCCTGCGCGAGGCCAATCGCCTGATGGGGCCGGGCAAGGCGGCGTCGGTGACCCTCATCAAGCAGACGCCGCGCAACTTCATCGCCCCGCCGCCCAAGCCCCGACCCCAGGCGGCCGCGGCTCCCGCCCCGCGCCAGGCGCCCTCCGATCCCGACCTGGTGCCCTGACCGGCGCGAAAACCGCGTCCGCGAAGCTTTCGCGCTGATTGAACGCCGTTCCCGCAGGCGGTTGCGCGGGCCGCGACCATTTGGCACTGTCGCGGCCTTGGCGCCAGACCGGCGTCATCAGGGAGCATCGAGGGGGGCACGAGGCCAAAGGCCCGCCCGTCGCGTGCGGCGGAGGCGATCCTTGGCGATCGTGCTTCGGCTGGACCGGCGACCCTCTCGTGATTGGAACGCGAAGAGGGCGAATTGACGATGAGTTCTTGGCTTTACGTGGCCATAGGGGCCGGGTTGTTGGCGGTGCTGTACGGCGCCGTGCAGACGGCCTCGCTGATGCGGGCCTCGCCCGGCAATGCGAAGATGCAGGAGATCGCCGCGGCGATCCAGGAGGGGGCCCAGGCCTACCTCAAGCGCCAGTACACGACGATCGCCATCGTCGGGGTGGTGGTCATCGCCCTGCTGGCGTTCTTCTTCAAGTCGTGGGAGCAGCCGGTCGGCTTCGCCCTGGGCGCGATCCTGTCGGGCGCGGCCGGCTTCGCGGGCATGCTGATCTCGGTGCGGGCCAATGTCCGCACCGCCCAGGCCTCGTCCGAGAGCCTGGCAAAAGGCCTGTCGATGGCCTTCACCTCGGGCGCGGTGACCGGCATGCTGGTGGCGGGCTTCGCCCTGATCGGCGTGGCCGGCTATTTCGCCCTGCTGTTGAGCCTGGGTCATGACGGCACCGACCGGGTCGTGGTCGACTCCCTGGTGTCGCTGGGCTTCGGCGCCAGCCTGATCTCGATCTTCGCCCGCCTGGGCGGCGGCATCTTCACCAAGGGCGCCGACGTCGGCGGCGACCTGGTCGGCAAGGTCGAGGCCGGCATTCCGGAAGACGACCCCCGCAACGCCGCGACCATCGCCGACAATGTCGGCGACAATGTCGGCGACTGCGCCGGCATGGCCGCCGACCTGTTCGAGACCTATGCGGTGACCACGGTCGCCACCATGGTGCTGGCGGCGATCTTCTTCGCCGGCACCGACGTGGTGGCCTCGATGATGCTGCTGCCGCTGGCCATCTGCGCGGTCTGCATCGTCACCTCGATCATCGGCGCCTTCTTCGTCCGCCTGGGCAAGAAGCAGAACATCATGGGCGCCCTCTACCAGGGCCTGATCGTCACCGGCGTGCTGTCGATCCCGGCGGTCTGGTACGTGATCCACCAGCTGGTGCCGAACGCGATCGAGCTGGACGGCCGGATGTTCACCGCCGACAACCTGTTCTATTGCGGCCTGGTCGGGCTGGCGGTCACCGCCGCGATCGTGGTGATCACCGAATACTACACCGGCACGGGCTTCCGGCCGGTGAAGTCGGTGGCCCAGGCCAGCGTCTCGGGCCACGGCACCAATGTCATCCAAGGCCTGGCCATGTCGCTGGAGTCCACGGCGCTGCCGGCCCTGACGATCATCGTCGGCATCCTGGTGGCCTATAATCTGGCGGGGCTGTTCGGCATCGCCATCGCCGTGACCACCATGCTGTCCCTGGCCGGCTTCATCGTCGCCCTGGACGCCTTCGGCCCGGTCACCGACAACGCCGGCGGCATCGCCGAGATGGCCGGCCTGCCCAAGGAGGTCCGGGTCACCACCGACGCCCTCGACGCCGTGGGCAACACCACCAAGGCCGTGACCAAGGGCTACGCCATCGGCTCGGCCGGCCTGGGCGCCCTGGTGCTGTTCGCCGCCTATACCGAGGACCTGAAGTTCTTCTCGGCCAACGCCGAGGCGGGCGGCTTCTTCGACGGCATGGGCCCGGTGACCTTCGACCTGTCCAACCCCTATGTCGTGGTCGGGCTGCTGTTCGGGGGGCTGCTGCCCTTCCTGTTCGGCGGCATGTCGATGACCGCCGTGGGCCGGGCGGCCGAGTCTGTGGTGGCCGAGGTCCGCCGCCAGTTCCGCGAGAATCCCGGGATCATGACCTATGAGGTCAAGCCGGAATACGGCCGGGCCGTCGACATCCTGACCAAGGCGGCGATCCGCGAGATGATCGTGCCCAGCCTGCTGCCGGTGATCTCGCCGGTGGCGCTGTTCTTCGTCATCAAGGCGATCGCCGGCAAGGTCGACGCCTTCGCCAGCCTCGGGGCCATGCTGATGGGGGTGATCGTCACCGGCCTATTCGTGGCCATCTCGATGACCAGCGGCGGCGGCGCCTGGGACAACGCCAAGAAGGTGATCGAGGAAGGCTTCACCGACAAGGACGGCGTCCTGCACAGCAAGGGCGGCGACACCCACAAGGCCGCCGTCACCGGCGACACCGTCGGCGACCCCTACAAGGACACCTCGGGCCCGGCCGTGAACCCGATGATCAAGATCACCAACATCGTGGCCCTGCTGCTGCTGGCGGTGCTGGCCCACGGCGTCTGATTTCGGTCGAACCGGACAGGACGACGCCCCGGAGGGAAACCTCCGGGGCGTCTTTGATTCCGGACCTGGATCTGGGCGCGAATGACCCCGGACTGAAGCGCCCATCCCCAATCCGTTTTCCCGGCGAAGGCCGGGATCCAGGTCGTAGAGCGGGGTGTTTCGGATCATCGTCCAACACGACGGCTGAATCTGGGCCCCGGCCTTCGCCGGGGAGACGGATGAAAGATGGCGATTCAGCCTTTGATCATCCTGGGCCTAGCCGCGGCGGTGGTCGCGGTCCTGGCGGTCGTGCTTCTCGGCCACGACCTGGCGGCTCAGGCGGTCGAAGCGGGCGTCGAGGTCGGCGCGTTCGCGCATCGACAGGCCGTGGGAGCGGCGATAGCTGGCCTCCAGGCGGGCGATCGACCGGAACTCGCCGCGCAGGCGGGCGGCCTCGGCCCGGGTCAACTCGCCGCTGCGGACGCCCTGGTCAATGCGCTGTTCCAGGTTGGCTTGGCGCTGGTTGATCGATTGCCAAGGCGCGGCCTGGGCGGCCAGGGGCGCGGCCGAGACGGCGGCCAGGGCGGCGAGAGAGAGCAGGATGCGCTTCATGATAGGTCTCCGACGTAGTTTTCCACGGACGCGCGACGCGTTCCGATAGAACCCATGAAAGACCCTGGCGGTTGAACGTTCCCCGATTGCGTCGTTGGTTTGCATTCATGTGGCGCGACGACGTCGGCCATGAAACGCGGGCCGACTCGGCCTCTGGTCAGTAGAGGTCCTGCAACTCGACCTCGGCCTGCGCCTCCGCCGCGGCGCCGCGGCGCTCGTCGCCGTCATAGTCGTGGTCGATGCGCCGCCGGCGGCAGGGGCCGAAATAGGCGCCGGCCCGGACGAAGTCGCGTGGATTGTTGATCACCTCGTTGACCCGGTGCAGCACGCCGCGCGCGGTCAGCGGCTTGGCCAGGAACTCGGTGACCCCGGCCATGCAGGCCTCGTTGAGGCTGGCGCGGGTGGCGTGGCCGGTGATCATGATGATCGGCACATAGGGATTGGCGCTGGCCGGCGAGGTACGCACCCAGCGGATGAAGGCCAGGCCGTCGACCGGCTGCATCATCAGGTCGGTGAAGATGATGTCGATCTCGCGCTCGGTCACCGCCTTCAGCGCCTCGACGCCGTCGCTGGCCTCGATGATCTTGCGCACGCCCAGCGACTTCAGCACCGTCCCGATGATCTCGCGCATCGGGGCGCTGTCGTCGATGATCAGCACCGTCAACGGACGCAGGTCGGGCGCGCTCAACAGTCATCCCCCTTGGCAAGGCGGCGTCAGCCGCGACATCGCCTGGGGAAGCTACGCCGTCGTCGTTGAGAAACCGTTGATATGAGCGACGAAATGTCGCGAAAATTCAGCCGGTTATGTTAACCGGTCCAGGGCCTGAGTTTGCGGCGGGGGCGGAGGGCCTAGCGGCGGTCCTGCGGGCGATTGCCCGGGACGTCCTGGTCGTCCTGGGGCAGCATGCCGCCGCGGCCGACATTGCCCAGCAGCTGCTCGAGGATGGTCATTTCGCGGCCGCGGGTCGGGGTCTCGTGGCCGTTATAGGCGATGACCTTGCCGTCCTTCAGCGTGTAGGTGTTGATCGAGGCGACCTTCTCGTCGGCCGGATTGAACTTGATCGCCACCACGTCGCGCTTGATCACCCGCGGCTTGTAGAAGGCCACTCGGTCGGTGGTCTGCGAGATATAGTACCAGGCGTTGGCGTCGAAGGTGGAGGTGGCTGACGGCGAGCCGAGCTTTTCCGTCACCGTCGACTTGGTGTCCTCGCCCACCTTCATGTCGGCCGGCTTGGCTTCGATGGCCTGGAAACCGGAATAGCTCGTCAGCGGCGTGCAGCCTCCGGCGACGGCGGCGAGGCCGATGACAGCGGCGGCGAGAACGGCGGGACGAAACATGCAGGCTCCGGTACCTGGAAAGGCTGACTTTGACCTATCGCCCGCGCGGGCTTAGTTCAATGGTCCGCGTGGAACCAGGAGCCAACTAGTTCGACGTCGCGGCGAAATCGAGGCGAAGCTATGTTTCTGGACCGGCTGCTCAAACCCAGGCCCGCCAAGGCGGCGGGGGGCAAACTCTACGCCTCGGCGGCGGCCCAGGCCCGCTCGGCGCCGCTCTACGCCCGGATGGGCGTGCGCGATTCGATCGAGGGCCGGTTCGAGCTGTTCACCCTGCACGTGGTGCTGCTGCTGGAGCGGCTGAAGGGGCGGGGCGAGGCCGCGGCCGAGGTTTCGCAGGCGACCTTCGACGCCTATGTCCACGGCCTGGACGACGCCTTCCGCGAGATCGGCGTCTCCGACACTGCGGTCGGCAAGAAGATGAAGAAGCTGGCGGGGGCCTTCTACGGTCGGCTCAAGGCCTTCGACGAGGCGGCGGCCAGCCTGCCCGACCGCGCGGCCCTGGCCGAGATGCTGGCCCGCACCGCCTTCGAGGAGCGCGGCGAGGGCGACGTGGGGGCCCTGGCCGACTATGTGGTCGCTGCGCGCGACCAGCTGGCGGTCCAGCCGCTGGAGACCCTGCTGCAAGGAGAGGCCCAATGGCCGAAGGCGTGATCGATCCCTGGCCCTGCAGCGTCACCCTGGGACGGATGGGCCGCGGCCTGGACCTGCGCCTGGAGCCCGACGCCGCCGCCCGCCGGGAGATCGCCAAGACCCTGAACCTGGTGTCGCTGGACTCCCTGGACGCCGAGATCTTCCTGCGGCCGTGGATGGACGGGGCCGAGGTCTCGGGCCTGATCCGCGCCCGGGTCACCCAGGTGTGCAGCGTCTCGGCCGACGAGTTCGAGGAGCCGGTGGAGTCGCGCTTCTCGCTGCGGGTGCTGCCGGCCGACAGCGAGAACACCTCGCCCGACGAGCACGGCGACCTGGCGCTGGATCCGGAGGGCGACGATCCGCCCGACGTGCTGGAGGGCGAGACCATCGACGTCTCGGCCTATGTCATCGAGCACCTGGCCCTGGCGCTGGACCCGTTTCCGCGCAAGCCCGGCGCGGTGTTCCAGCCGCCGGCCGAGCCGGTCGACCTGTCGCCGTTCGCCGCCCTGAAGGCGCTGAAGAGCGATCCCGAGGCCGGCGGGGAGGGGTCCTGAATGACGGCCGCGTTCCGCTTGCGCGATCTTCCCGCGGCTGTATCGTCCCGCCGCCTTGACCCAGCGGTGCGCCGCGCCTGGAGCCGATAGCGCCTCGTGCCTGAACCTATCGTCATTTCGATCGACGCCATGGGCGGAGATCATGGCCCGTCCGTCATCGTGCCGGGCGTGGCGATCGCCGCGCGCAACCTGCCCGACGTCCGCTTCCTGCTGCATGGCGACGAGGCCCTGCTGAACGCCGAACTGGCCAAGTGCCCGCCCGCCCGGGTGGTCAGCGAGGTGCGCCACACCGACAAGGCCATCGCCATGGACGAGAAGCCCGCCCAGGCCATGCGCCGGGGCAAGGGCTCCAGCCTGTGGAACGCCGTCGAGGCGATCCGCGACGGCCAGGCCAACGCCGTGGTCTCGGCCGGCAACACCGGCGCCCTAATGGCCATCTCCAAGCTGATCCTGCGCATGGGCGCCAATCTGGAGCGCCCGGCCATCGTCGCCAGTTGGCCGACCATGACCGGCGTCTCGGCCGTGCTCGACGTCGGCGCCAATGTCGAGAGCGACGCCAAGCAGTTGGTCGAGTTCGCAATCATGGGCGCGGCCTTCCACCACGCGGCCCACGGGTCCGAGCGCCCGACCGTCGGCCTGCTCAATGTCGGCTCCGAGGACCAGAAGGGCCACGAGGAGGTGCGCGAGGCGCACGCCATCCTAAAGGAGGCCAAGCTCGACTTCGACTATCGCGGCTTCGTCGAGGGCACCGACATCGCCAAGGGCACGGTCGACGTCGTCGTCACCGACGGCTTCACCGGCAATGTCGCCCTGAAGACCGCCGAGGGCCTGGCCCGGTTCTTCGCCGCCGAAATCAAGTCGACCCTGACCTCCGGGCCGTTCGCCCTGCTGGGCGCGCTGATCGCCTCGCGGGCCCTGGGCAAGATGCGCAACCGCCTGGATCCTGGGCGGGTCAACGGCGGGCCGCTGCTGGGCCTGAACGGCATCGTCGTCAAGAGCCACGGCGGGGCCGACGCCCGCGGCTTCGCCTCGGCGATCCGTGTGGCCGTGGACCTGGCGCGCAGCGACTTTTCGGCCGAAATCGAACGTAATCTGAAACGCCTGACCGAAACCGGCCTCAAGGCCGATGCAGACATCACGGCCGGAGGCGTGTCGGGCGCCGACGGCCAAGGAGCTTTCGAGTGAGCGTAGTTCGTAGCGCGGTGACCGGGGTCGGGGCCTATCTTCCGGCCAATGTGGTCACCAACGACGACTTGGCCAAGACGGTCGACACCAGCGACGCCTGGATCGTCGAACGCACCGGCATCCGCCAGCGCCACAAGGCGGCGGACGACCAGCCGGTGTCGGACCTGGCCCTGCGGGCCGCCCAGCAGGCGCTGGAGAACGCCGGCAAGACCGCCGCCGACGTCGACCTGATCATCGTCGCCACCACCACGCCCGACCTGACCTTTCCGGCCACGGCGGTGATCGTCCAGCGCAAGCTGGGCGCGCCGGTCGGCATCGCCTTCGACGTCCAGGCGGTGTGCTCGGGCTTCGTCTACGCGCTCAGCGTCGCCGACGGCTTCGTGGCCCGGGGCCACGCCAAGTGCGCCCTGGTGATCGGGGCCGAGACCATGACCCGGCTGATGGACTGGACCGACCGCGGCACCTGCGTGCTGTTCGGCGACGGGGCCGGGGCGGTGGTGCTGGAGCCGCGCGAAGGGCAGGGGACCACGGCCGACCAGGGCCTGCTCGGCTTCGCCCTGCGCGCCGACGGCACCAAGCAGGAGCTGCTCTATGTCGACGGCGGCCCGTCGACCACCGGCACGGTCGGCAAGCTGCGGATGCTGGGCAACCAGGTGTTCAAGCATGCGGTGATCAACATCTCCGAGGCGATCCACGCCGCCGCCAAGGCGGCCGACGTGACCATTCCCGAGGTCGACTGGTTCATCCCGCACCAGGCCAACCAGCGGATCCTGGCCGGCGTCGCCCACCGGGTCGGCATCGACGAGGACAAGGTGATCTCCACCGTCGCCCTGCACGCCAACACCTCGGCCGCCTCGATCCCGCTGGCCTTCGCCCAGGGAATCGCCGACGGCCGCATCAAGCCGGGCCAGCTGCTGCTGCTCGAGGCGATGGGCGGCGGACTGACCTGGGGCGCCTGCGTCCTGCGCCTCTAGGCGCCTCCCAGCGTCACCAGAACGGCGGCAGGAGCGACCAGCTTGCAATATCGCCTGAAGTCTTGGCCCTCAGCCTTTGACTCCATGCGATAATCACGGCATGCAGGCTCCAGTTGATGGGCGCGCGTTGCGGAAACACGGGGCTCGACCCGGTCTGACGTGCGCGTGCTTTGGGTTTGTCAATCAAGCGTAGGGGGCGTCATGAAGGGCGCGACATTGACCCGGGCCGACCTCTGCGAGGCGGTCCACGAGGAAGTCGGTCTGACCCGCCAGGACTGCGCGGGCCTGGTCGAACGGACTCTCGACCTCGTCGCCGAGGCTCTGGAGCGGGGTGAAACCGTCAAGCTCTCCGGATTCGGCGTCTTCCAGGTCCGCGACAAGCGCGCCCGGATGGGCCGCAATCCCAAGACCGGAGAGCCCGCCGAGATCGAGCCCCGCCGGGTGATCGGCTTTCGGGCCTCGCAGGTCATGAAGGCGCGAATCGACCGCGCCTTGGGCGGCTAGGGCGCGATCGGCGGTGGCGAAGGGACCCAACGCCTTCCGCACGATCTCCGAAGCCGCCGAAGAACTGGGCGTGCCGCAGCACGTCCTGCGCTTCTGGGAAACCAAGTTCTCGTTCATCCGACCCATGAAGCGGGCCGGCGGCCGGCGGTTCTACCGCCCGCAGGACATCGCCGTGCTCAGCGGCGTGCGCGCCCTGCTGCACGCTGAGGGCTACACCATCAAGGGCGTGCAGAAGCTGCACCGCGAGCAGGGGCTCACCCATGTGATCGCCGCCGGCCTGGGCGACAACGGCTCGGCCTCGCTCGACCTGCCGATCCACAGCCAGGCCGATTCTCCGCTGACGGCCGATCTGGCCGACGAGGCCCGCGAGCGGCTGGTCTCGACCCTCGACGACCTGGAGGCCGTCAAGGCCCGGCTGGACGGGCTTCTGCGCGGGCTCTGAACCGCCGGCAAATTCGCCGCGAAATCCCATTGCCCCCGGCAAGGCTCGCACCTATAAGGGCGCTCCTTCCGGATCGGAGCGTGGCGCAGCCTGGTAGCGCACTTGACTGGGGGTCAAGGGGTCGCAGGTTCGAATCCTGTCGCTCCGACCATTTCCTTCACCGGGAATGCGACCGGAAGAACGCAAAGGCCGCCCGAAAGGGCGGCCTTTTTCGTTGCAGACCGCCAGTTGAAATTACATGCGTAATCTTCAAGCCTCGCCTAGCAAGCAAAGGCGAGGCGGATGGCGATCTTGAACCAAGGGCGGTGGGTGGCCGGGGCGATGGTTCTGGCCTTGATCGGGGCAAGCGGTCCAGCCTCGGGGCGGCAAACGATCGCGGCGCCAATGGACTATTCCCGGTCCGAGAGTTGGCTTTGCCATCCGGACAAGCCCGGAGCCTGCGTGGCCGAGCCGGCGACTATCCTGACCGCCTCGGAGCAGGCGCGGGAGCCGGTGGCCGTCCATCGCGATCCGCCGATCGATTGCTTCTACGTCTATCCGACAGTGTCTAACGATCCGGCGCCGAGCGCTACGGGACGGGAGTCGGAAGCCGAGCGCCGGGCGGCGCGTCGCCAATTCGCGCGGCTGGGTTCGGTGTGCCGGCTCTATGCACCGCTCTACCGACAAGCGACGTTGTGGCAGATGAAGCAGAGCATGGCGGGTGAAAAAATCTCGCCGACGATCTTCGCCGAGGTGCGAGCCCTAGCTGAGGCCGACGTGACCGCTGCCTGGGCGTACTATCTGAGGCACGACAATCACGGGCGAGGCTTCGTGCTCATCGGCCATTCGCAGGGCTCGGGCATCCTGCAAACGGTGATCGGCAACGCTATCGACGGCAAGCCCGTTCAAAAGCAACTGATCTCGGCCATCCTGCCGGGCAGCTTCGTGCTCGCGCCTGCAGGCAAGGACGTGGGCGGTACGTTCGATTCCATTCCAGCGTGCCGGATTTTGGGCCAGCTTGGCTGCGTGATCGTGTTCAACGCTTACCGTTCGTCGGCCCCGCCGCCCACGCCACCGTCCTTTCCGAACGGACAAAAGCCGTTATGCACGAACCCTGCCGCTTTGGCGGGCGGGGCCGGGGTCCTGAGGCCCTATTTATCGACCCGAGGTGAGACGATCATCCCGGACTTCACCGAACCCGTTCGGCCGCTGACCACAAGGCCGCATCCCATCGCGACGCCTGTGGTGACCTTGCCGGATCTGTTCTGGGCCGAGTGTCGCGATGACGACGCGCACGGAGTTTATCTGGCCGTGGAGGCGCGGCCGACGAAGAATGATCATCGTACCGCGGTGCTGGTGGGCGACTGGACGGTAAACGGTGTTCGCGACCCGCTCATGGGCCTGCATCTGATTGATCTCGATCTGACCATTGGCAACCTGATCGACGTGGTCCGCGCGCAGTCGGGCTCCTACCAAGCGAAGGCCGATCGCTAAAGCCGCTTGTCGGCCTTGCCCATCCACGACATCAGCGGCAGCAGCGGCAGGCCCCAGGCGAGGCCCGCGACGGCGAAATAGACCAGGTGGACGGCGCGGTTGTCGGGCAGATAGTCGTAGAGGCTGGTGAAGGCCCAGACATAGGCGGCCAGGAACGCCATGATGCCGATCCCGCCGATCAACTTACGCAGGCGGGCGGGGATGAGGGGAGCGCTCAAGCGGGTCTCCGGAAGATGCTCGAAAAGATGCCGAGGACGGCCAGGAAGAAGATCGCGCCGACGCTGGAGACCAGCAGGCTGCCGAGGAAGCCGCTGAACCTCAGGTCCAGGCGCTGGGCGATGAACGCTCCGATGAACGAGCCGACGACGCCGATCAAGAGCTTGGTGAACAGCGCATGGCGGCGGGCCAGCACCAGGTCGGCGATCCAGCCGGCCAGGATGCCGATGACCACGGCCACGAACACGCCCACCCCGCTCATCGAAACCTCCGACCTCCAGCGCCGCCCGGGCCGTTCCGCCCGCCTGAGGGCAATCATCGCACGCCGCGTCGGACGCGTCATGAGGCCATGGACGTCGGCGCAAGTCGGGCGTACGGCAAAGCTTCGCCTTATTCAGGCCCACAACAGACGATCTTTGCGACTTCATGACGTCCTTTCTGCGTTCCGACCGTTCCCGGCCTGTAGCCGTCTGGCTGCTCGTCGTGGCCGTCCTCGTCTTCGCCATGGTGGTGGTCGGCGGCGCGACCCGCCTGACCGACTCGGGGCTTTCGATCACCCAGTGGAAGCCGATCATGGGCGCCCTGCCGCCGATGTCGGACGAGGCCTGGCGGGCCAATTTCGAGCTCTACAAGAAGATTCCGCAGTACCGGCTGGTCAATGCCGGCATGACGCTGGAGGCCTATAAGGGCATCTTCTGGTGGGAGTGGGCCCACCGCCTGCTGGGCCGTCTGGTCGGCCTGGTCTTCGCCCTGCCGCTTGTGTTCTTCCTGGTCCGCCGGATGATCCCCCGGCGGCTGATCTGGCGCTGCGTGGCCCTGCTGGGCCTGGGCGGCCTGCAGGGACTGGTCGGCTGGTGGATGGTGTCCAGCGGCCTGTCGGAGCGGGTGTCGGTGGCGCCCGAGCGGCTGATGATCCACCTGGGCCTGGCGCTGGCGCTGTTCGTCATGCTGATCTGGACGGCGCTGGACGCCTGGGCCGGGTCGCCGCGCATCGAGGAGCGCACCGCCTGGCGCGGCTGGGCCCTGGCCTTCCTGGGCGCGGTGTTCTTCCAGAGCCTGCTGGGCGCCCTGGTGGCCGGCAACGACGCGGGGCTGGTCTATAACGACTGGCCGCTGATGAACGGGGCGCTGATTCCGGCCGAATATGCCGGCCACGGCTTCTGGGGCACGATCGCCCACAGCCAGGGCGCGGTGCAGCTGCACCACCGGCTGATGGCCTACACCCTGTTCGTCGCCGCCCTGGTCATCGGCGCGGCCGCCGCCCGGGCCCGCCGCCTGCCGGAGGAGACCAAGCGGGTCGCCCTGGTGCTGGTGGGCGTGGTGTTCGTGCAGGCCGGCCTGGGGATCTGGACGCTGATGGCCAGCGTGCCCCTGGCCCTGGGCGTGCTGCACCAGGCCGGGGCGGCGATCCTGCTGGCCACCGCGACCGTCTTCGCCTGGCGGGTGCGACGGCCCTAGCGGTTTTGCGGCGGCGCTCAAAGAACTGTCACGAAACGCCAGCAGAGGACGTCCGACGTCCTTGCTGGAGACCCCGCCCGTGATCCGCGCTTCCCACTTCCTGGCCGGAGCCCTGCTCCTGGCCGCCGCGCCCGCCCTGGCCCAGACCGCCAAGCCGGCGGTCAACGCCGCGCCCAACGACGCCTATTACAAGGCTGGCGAGGCGGCCCTGGCCAAGGCCCTGACGGTCGCCCCCAACACCGGTCGCGCCAAGAACGTCATCCTGTTCCTCGGCGACGGCATGGGGATCTCCACCGTCGTCGCCAGCCGCATCTATGAGGGCCAGCAGCGCGGGGTCGACGGCGAGAGCAACTCGCTGGCCTTCGAGAAGCTGCCGTGGACGGCGCTGTCCAAGACCTACAGCCACGACACCCAGGTCACCGACAGCGCCGCCGGCATCACCGCCCTCACCACCGGCGTCAAGACCCGCAACAAGGTCATCGGCCTGACCGGCGCGGCCAAGCCGGAAAGCTGCGCCAGCGAGGCGGGGACCCGCGTCCAGACCATCGCCGAACTGGCCAAGGCCCACGGCCTGTCGGCCGGGGCCGTCACCACCACCCGCATCACCCACGCCACCCCGGCCGGGACCTACGCCCACACCGCCTATCGCGACTGGGAAGGCGACAGCGACATGCCCGCCGAGGCGCTGTCGGCCGGCTGCAAGGACATCGCCCGCCAGCTGGTCGAGGCGCCCGCCGGCCTGCGCCTCGACGTGGCCTTCGGCGGCGGCCGCTCGCGCTTCCTGCCCGAGGCCCAGGACGGCAAGCGCGCCGACGGCCGCGACCTGACCGCCGAATGGCTGAAAGCCCCGAACGCCGCCTATGTGACCACCGACGCCCAGCTGGCGGCCCTGGACCCGGCCAAGACCGGCCCGGTGCTGGGCCTGTTCGCCAATGAGCACCTGCCCTACGAGGTCGAGCGGCCGGTGCTGGGGCAGGGCGTGCCGACCCTGGCGGCGATGACCACCAAGGCCATCGACCTGCTGTCGAAGAACCCCAAGGGCTATTTCCTGCTGGTCGAGGGCGGCAAGATCGACATGGGCAGCCATCTCAACAACGCCAAACGGACCCTGACCGAGACGGTCGAGTTCTCCAAGGCGGTGCAGGCGGCGCTGGACAAGGTGGACCTGAAGGACACCCTGGTCATCGTCACCGCCGACCACAGCCACGGCCTGGTGATCTCGGGCTATGCGGCCCGCAACGCCCCGATCCTCGGCCTGGCGGGCAACGAGGGCGACCCGGTCGTGGCCGGCGACGGCAAGCCCTACACCGTGCTCAGCTTCGCCACCGGCCCCGGCGGTCCGGAAGGCGGCGGCACGCGGGCCGACCCGTCGAAGGAAGACACTGACGACATCGACTACCATCAGGCCGCCGTCGCCAACCTGCCCAGCAGCGCCCACTCGGGCGAGGATGTCGGCGTGTTCGCCGACGGGCCGGGAGCCTATCTGGTGCATGGCGTGGTCGAGGAGAGCTACGTCTACCAGATCATGCGCCACGCCTACGGCTTCGACGCCGACGCGAAGTAGAAGAGCGCGATGAGGTATTATGGTACCTCATCGCGAAATTCCTTGCTGCACAAGGGTTTGCGGAGTTTCTTGCGCGCGCATTGTTGACAGGCCGCGAACCGTCCTGTACCTGCCGCCCCTCACGCAGACGGGACCGCTTTCCTTGGCCCCCGACGCACAAGAAATACGGATCAATCCCATGCAAAAGACCACGGCTTCCCTGAAGCCCGCCGAGGTCGAGAAGAAGTGGATCGTGGTCGACGCCCAGGACGCCGTTGTCGGTCGTCTGGCGACGTTCATCGCCATGCGTCTTCGCGGCAAGCATCGTCCCGACTACACCCCGAACGTCGACTGCGGCGACTTCGTCGTCGTGATCAACGCCGACAAGGTGAAGTTCACCGGCAAGAAGATGGACGACAAGATCTACTATCGCCACACCGGTCACCCGGGCGGCGTCAAGTCGACCAACCCGCGCAAGCTGCTGGAAGGCCGCTTCCCGGAACGCGTCCTTGAAAAGGCCGTCGAGCGCATGCTGCCCAAGGAAAGCCCCCTGGCGCGCAAGCAACTGACCCACCTGCTCATCTACAACAACGGTGAGCACCCGCACCAAGCGCAGAGCCCCGAAGTGATCGATTTCGCTTCGCGCAACGCCAAGAACACCCGGAGCGCCTAAGTCATGTCCGAAGCTCAAGGCTTTGACGCGCTGGCCAGCCTGTCCAGCAACCCCGAAGCGGCCGCTCCGGCCGTCCAGAAGATCGACGCCCAGGGCCGCGCCTATGCGACCGGCAAGCGCAAGAACGCGATCGCCCGCGTCTGGATCAAGCCCGGCAAGGGTTCGATCACGATCAATGGTCGCGACCAGGAAGTCTATTTCGCCCGTCCCGTGCTGCGGATGATGATCGCCCAGCCCCTGCAGGTCACCGACCGCCTGGGCCAATTCGACGTCGTCGTCACCGTGGAAGGCTCGGGCCTGTCGGGCCAGGCCGGCGCCGTGCGCCACGGCCTGTCCAAGGCCCTGACCTATTACGAGCCCGGCCTGCGCACCCTCTTGAAGCCGCACGGCTTCCTGACCCGCGACAGCCGCGTCGTCGAGCGTAAGAAGTACGGCAAGGCCAAGGCCCGCCGCAGCTTCCAGTTCTCGAAGCGCTAAGCGCGTCACGTTTCGTGCTTATGGAAAGGGCGCTTCGGTTTCGGCCGAAGCGCCTTTTTCTTGGAGCAAGCCATGCCCTCCGAACCGGATTTTGGATGGCCGTCACAGTGGCGCGGTATCGCGGACACGGACGAGGCTGTTCTTCTGGAAGACGAACTCTATCGCGAAATGCTGTTTGGTCACCCGCTGCATCGCCTGGCTCCTGCCGCCCTGGCCCGGCGGGATGACCGCGACGGCGTACTTTTCTTGGCTTCCGACGGCCGTGTCGCTCAGGTGCATTTGACTTGGGCCGCGCGCGAACCCGGTTGGCCCACCGTGGTGTTCCACGCGACCTTAGACGACTGGGCGGCCGCTCAGATCGAGGAGTGATTGCATGACGACCTTGCCGAAAGTCTTCATTGACGGCGAAGCCGGCACCACCGGCCTGCAGATCCGCGAGCGCCTGGTCGGCCGCAAGGACCTGCAGATGGTCTCGATCGACCCGGACCGGCGCAAGGACCCGCTTGCCCGCAAGGCCATGCTCAACGACGCCGACGCGGTGATCCTCTGCCTGCCCGACGACGCCGCCCGGGAGGCCGTGGCGCTGATCGACAATCCGGCCGTCAAGGTGATCGACGCCTCGACGGCGCACCGCACCGCCGCGGGCTGGACCTACGGCTTTCCTGAACTGGACGAGGCCCAGCGGGGCAAGATCGCCGCCTCGACCCGTGTGTCCAATCCCGGCTGCTACGCGACCGGCGCCATCGCCCTGGCCCGGCCGCTGGTCTCGGCCGACATCATCGCGCCCGACCTGCCGCTGTCGTTCAACGCGGTGTCGGGCTACACCGGCGGCGGCAAGGCGATGATCGCCGAGTTCGAGGACGAGGCCGCGCCGAACTACACCAGAGCGCCGTACCGCATCTACGCCCTGACCCTGAACCACAAGCACGTGCCCGAGATCCAGTCGCATGGCGGCCTGCTGACCCGGCCGATCTTCACCCCGGCGGTCGGGCGCTACGCCCAGGGCATGCTCGTTGAACTGCCGCTGCATCTGGGCATGCTGAACGGCAGCCAGTCGCTGAGCGACATCCACGAGGCCCTGGCCA
This sequence comes from Caulobacter sp. LARHSG274, assembly GCF_052871235.1. NCBI lineage: Bacteria > Pseudomonadati > Pseudomonadota > Alphaproteobacteria > Caulobacterales > Caulobacteraceae > Caulobacter > Caulobacter sp. LARHSG274. The sequence continues at coordinate 26,556 of NZ_JBIXJO010000018.1, forward strand.
GCCACTATGCGCGCGAGCCGTTCGTCGAGGTGGCCAGCCTGAGCGAGGCCCGGGCGATGACCACCCTCGACCCGGAGGGCCTGAACGGCACCAACCGCCTGAAGCTGTTCGTGTTCGGGGCCGAGGACAGCGGCCAGGTCCGCCTGGTGGCCCTGCTCGACAACCTCGGCAAGGGCGCCTCGGGCGCGGCGGTGCAGAACCTGAACCTGATGCTGGGCTTGAAGGAAGGTGCGGGGCTTTAGGCTTCGTCGTCGGAGGGCCGTTCCGCGTCGCCGTGGGGCGTGTGTATCGGTGTGTTCCAGATTGACAAGTGCGCCTTTCAGTGTGTATTAATGCGCACATGGATAGCCGCGACATCATCACGGCGCTCAAGGCTGACGGATGGGCTGAAGTGGCGCGTCGCGGCTCGCACGCTCAGTTCAAACACCCGACGAAACCGGGCCGTGTCACTGTCCCCCATCCGAAGAGGGACATTCCCATCGGAACTCTGCGCTCGATCGAGCGGCAGTCCGGCCTGACTCTGAGGTGACTGAAATGGCCAATTACATCGCCCTGATCCACAAGGACGCCGACAGCGACTACGGCGTCTCCTTCCCCGACTTTCCCGGCGTCGTCACGGCGGGGACTTCGCTGGACGACGCCCGCGCCATGGCCGAGGAAGCCCTGGCGTTGCACGTCGAGGGTCTGGTCGAGGACGGTGACGCCATCCCCGAGCCTTCCTCCCTGGAGAGCATCATGGCCGACGCCGGCAACCGCGACGGCGTCGCCATCATCGTCCGCCTGGCCACCGAGGCCAAGAAGGCGGTGCGCGTCAACATCACCCTGCCCGAAGACGCCCTCCGCGACATCGACCGCTACGCCGAAGCGCACGGCCTGACTCGCTCCGGCCTGCTGGTTCAGGCTGCCCGGCGGATGATGGAAAGCGCTTAGGCGCGGCTTGCTCACCGGCCCCACTATGCATGAACCCGCCCGAGAAAGTCGCGGATGAGCGGGACCACTCCGTCGAGATGGGTCTCCAGCAGCCAGTGACCGCCGTCGAGCATATGGATTTCGGCGTCAGGCAGGTCGCGCAGATAGGCGCGGCCGGAGGCTTCGGGCATGTAGCCGTCCCGCGGGCCCCAGACGATCAGGGTCGGCGGCCGGTGCTCGCCAAGATATCGCCGATGCTGGGGAAACCAGGCGCGGTTCTCCTTCAGGCCGGCCAGCAGGTCGACCGCGATCTCTCGACGCCGCGAGGTCATCAATGACCAGTGCAAGGTCCACAAATCGGGCGGGATGCCGTCGGCGAGTTCGGGCCTGACCCCGTTCAGGAATTCCTGCCTGAAAGTCTCTTCATCGACGGCTTCCGCCAGCCTGGCCCGCATCTCCGAGGCGGGCAGCGTCCAGGTCTCCTCGATCTCGGCATATTTCGGTCCCAGCGCATCCTCGTAGGGAATGTCGCCGTTCTGGATGATGAGCGCCTTGACCCGCTCGGGCGCCCTGATCGCCAGCCGCGCGCCGATCGGAGATCCGAAGTCGTGCAGATAGAGGGCGAAGCGGTCGACGCCCAGCGCCGTCACGAAGCCATCGAGGAACGCCGCATAGCCGTCAAAGCTGTAGTCGAAGCCTTCCGGCGTTCCGCTATAGCCTGCGCCGGGATAGTCGGGCGCGATCAGCCGCCAGCGGTCGGCCAGCCGCGGCATGAGGTTGCGAAACGCGTAGGACGAACACGGATAACCATGCGGAAGCAGAACGGCCGGCGCGTGTTCCGGTCCAGCTTCGCGGTAGAAGGCGTCGACGTCGCCAATCGTGATGCGACGGTGCCGCACGAGCCTGTCCATAGGCTGTCTCCTTGCTCGTTTCTCCTGGACGGGCGGCGGGGACGCGCGCCCATTTTCGAAACGCCTGGGGCGGTCGGTCGGGCTCTTCGTCGAGACAGGTTAATGGGGGGGGCGGCGCTACGCTCCGTCGCTCTCCAATAACCGCGGCCCCGCGCCCTGGGCGCCGAGGGCGTCGGCCGGATTGCGCAGCGGGCAGGCGGTTAGGGACAGGCAGCCGCAGCCGATACAGTCGTCGAGCTGGTCGCGCAGTTGGCCCAGGCGGCGGATGCGGTCGTCCAGCTCGGCCCGCCAGGTCCGCGACAGCTCGGCCCAGTCGCCGGCGCTCGGGGCGCGGTCCTGCGGCAGGTGGGCCAGGGCATGCCGGATCGCCGCCAGCGGGATGCCGGTGCGCTGGGCGACCTTGATCACCGCCACCCGGCGCAGGACCCCGCGCGGATAGCGGCGCTGGTTGCCGTCGCTGCGCAGGCTGCGGATCAGCCCCTTGGTCTCGTAGAAGTGCAGGGTGGAGACGGCCACGCCGCTGCGCCTGGCGACCTCGCCGACGCTCAGGGTTCCGCCGGGGACCGGGAAATCGGGCTTCGACATCGGCGCTTGACCTCAACTTTGGTTGAGGTTTTACACGGGAGGCTCCTCTCACGGCAACGCCCTCCAGGAGCCTTCATGACCACGCTCACCGTTCCCGATCGCGCAGCGGTCGCCGCAGCGCTGTCCGACCCGCCGGTCTTCAATGTCAGCATCATCCGCCCCAAGCCCGGCAAGTTCGACGAATTCGTCGCGGTCCAGCACGCCCAGTTCCTGCGGCTGCGCGGCCAGGTGCAGGGCGTGCGCGGCAACCGGATGCTCACCTCGCCCGAGAAGGGCGTCGTGGTGCTGGTGGCGTCCTTCGACACGGCGGCGGACGCCCGGCGCTTCAGCCAGGACCCGCGCTTCACCGAGCACCTGGAGCGGGTCAAGCCGCTGATCGACAGCGCCGAAGCCCTGCCGGTCGAGCTGGCCTACGAACTGGGCGTCATCTAGCGGGCCCGGCGGGTCCGGCCCTGTTTGGGAAGTTTGAGGAAGTTTGAGGGACACACACTCATTTCCCCTGACGCAAATCTTGGCTGAAAGGGCCGTGAGGGAAATGAGTGTGTGTCCCTCATCCTTCAGCGTCTACATCGACATGTCGGCATAGTGAATTAGGGACACATTTCCCCAACACGCCTCCCGCCTGCGAAGTGGGGATGGAATGAGTGTGTGTCCCTCAGCCGTCCCGACGCTCTAGGCGTCAGACCGTGGGCGTGAGGCGTCCACGTGGAAAGAGTGTGTCCCTTTTTGCCAAGAGTCTCCACCGTTTGGTGGATGCGCATCGTCTTCTTCTGACCCCACACTTACGTGCCAGTACATACGCGAAACTTGCCGTGTGTGTTTTGTAAATCTATTAATGGTTTGAAAATGAGCGATAATCACCTTGATCTCTCGAAAGCAAAGTTCAGCACTACAGACAATTTGTCTGATGTTGATCTGGCGGGAGGGGTACACACCTTAAGTGACGGTAACGTTGTCTCGGTTGGAGCAGTCGGCGGTGAGCTTGCCGGCTATACGGTTAAAGATTCATCGGGCAAGCTGCTAAATCATATGAAGTCAGCGCCACCGACTCGGTTGGGGGAAAGCTCTGCTGGCTTTGCTATTACCCGGAAAGTGGCCTCTACACCTGCGTTAGGGTAAGCTGTGTCCCGATAACGCTCGAACCCGTCTGAATTCACACGACGATTGTATGGCTTCTTTGAAACGAGTGAAACGAGGGTGAGGGACACACACTCATTTTCGCAACGGCTTCGCGGCCGACACTGCGGTGGGGAAATGAGTGTGTGTCCCTCACCCTCTCCCTAAAGCCGCCCTCAGGCCGCCGCGTTCGACCGCACCCGCACGAAGCTGCCCGGCGCGTCTTCGATCGGCTTCAGCGGGCCCTTGGTCGGATCGCGAGCCGGGATCTGCTGGCCCGACCGCGCGCCCAGCCATTGGGCCCAGTGCGGCCACCACGAGCCGGGATGCTCCGTCGCCCCCGCTCGCCAGGCCTCGGCCGAGGCGGGCAGGCCGTCATTGGTCCAGTACTGGTACTTGTTGGCGTCGGGATGGTTGATGACCCCGGCGATATGGCCCGAGCCGGCCATGGTGAAAGTCACCGGGCCGCCGAACGCCTGGGCGCCGCGATAGACGCTGCGATAGGGGGCGATGTGGTCGTCCTTGGACGACTGCACATAGATCGGGATCTTGACCTTCGACAGATCCAGCGTCTCGCCGCCCAGCACCAGTCGGCCCTGGGTCAGGGCGTTGTCCTTGTAGAAGTTGCGCAGGTAGTAGAGGTGCAGGGCCTTGGGCATGCGCGTCTGGTCGGCGTTCCAGAACAATAGGTCGAAGGGCCGCGGCTCCTTGCCCATCAGGTAGTTGTTGATGAAGAACGACCAGATCAGGTCGTTGCCGCGCAGGCTGTTGAAGGTGTCGGCCATCGACTGGCTGGGCAGGTAGCCGCCCTGTTGGTCGATCAGGGTCTCGATCGACTTCAGCCATTCCTCGTTGGTGAACAGCAGCAGGTCGCCGGCCTCGGCGAAGTCCTGCTGGGCGGCGAAGAAGGTGGCCGAATTGATCCGTTTGTCGCCCTTGGCGGCCATGTGGGCCAGGGCGCAGGACAGCAGGGTGCCGCCGATGCAGTAGCCGACGGTGTTGACCCGATCGACGCCGCACTGGGCCATGACCTGCTGGCTGGCGTCGTAGACGCCCTCGAACATGTAGTCCTCGAAGGTCTTGTCGGCCTGGCGGCTGTCGGGATTGACCCAGGAGGCGACGAACACCGTGAAGCCCTGGCCGGTCAGCCAGCGGATCATCGAATTGTCGGGCCGCAGGTCGAGGATGTAGTACTTGTTGATCCAGGGCGGGAAGATCAGCAGCGGGATCTCGTACACCGCCTCGGTGGTCGGGGTGAACTGCAGCAGCTGCAGGATGTCATTTTGGTAGACCACCTTGCCGGGGGCGGTGGCGACGTTCTCGCCGACCTTAAACTTGGCCAGGTCGGTCTGGCTGATGGCCAGCTGGCCGCCGCCGCGCTCGAGGTCGGCGGCGAAGTTCTCCATGCCCCGCACCAGGCTTTCGCCCTTGCTCTGCATCACCTCGCGCAGGGCGGCGGGGTTGGAGATCAGGAAGTTCGACGGCGAGAAGGCGTCGGTCAGCATCTTGGTGAAGAACTCGACCCGGCGCTTGGCGGTGGGGTCGACGCCCTCGGCCTGGGAGACCAGGTCGTTGAGCCAGTTCGACGACAGCAGATAACTCTGCTTCATCATGTCGAACATCGGGTTGGCGGCCCAGTCGGGGTCGCTGAACCGCTTGTCGCCCTTGGCGGGGGCGACGACCGGTTCGGCCGGTTCGCCGGTCACGCGGCGGGCCGCCGACTGCCACAGGTCCATGTAGCGGCTGAAGAGGTCGGCCTGGGCCCGCAGCAGGCGGTCGGGCTGGGCGGCCAGGCTGGTCATCACCTCGTTGAAGGCGGGACCGACATGGAAGGGGTCGGGGCTCAGGGCCGCCGGCCGGTCGGCTTGACGCAGCGCCGCCTCGGCGATCGCGCCCTGGGCGGTGACCGCCGCCCGGGCCAGATTGGCCGACAGCGCCTCCATCATCTTGATCTGATCGGGCGACAGCAAGGCGTCGAGATTGGGGAGGGGACTGGGGCTGGCCGGCGGCGGCGGCTGGCGGGTCGCCGATTCGGCCGCCGCGACCCGGGAGTCCGGCTCGGTCTTGGCCTGCGGCGCAGCTTTCGGCGCGGCCTTGGCCCTGGGCTTGGCGTCGGCCGGGGCCGCATCCGCCTTCGCGGCGGGCCTTTTTCGAGTTTTGGCGGCGGTTTCGCTGATGGCCATGGGCTTTGCTTCACCTTCTTGTCCGAAACCATCTGGCCTTGGCGGCGCGGATGGCCTTTCGCTCGACGCGATCATCGCATAAGACCTGAGACAAGATGAACGACCAAACCGGCAAAATCGTACGTCTTGGCGTACACATCCGCAGTGCGATCCTGATGGGCGCGGTTGTGGGCGTCGCCGGCTGTGCGTCGCCGTTCACGCCGCCTCCCGCCGATCCGGCCTCGCCGGTGGCCGCCGCCGCCAACGCCGCGGCCAAGGCCTCGACCCACGCCACGCGTCCGACCTTCGCCGAGATTCCGGCCATTCCGACCGACATCCGCACGCCGGTGCAGTTCAAGAAGGCTGTCGGCGCCGAGAAGCTGGCCGCCGAGGAACTGAAGCGCCAGACCGCTCCCAATACCTGGACGCTGTCGGACACCGAAGGCTACGCGTCCAAGGCCCGCCGCGTGGCCAAGGTTCCGGCTCCCGCCGCTCCCACCGACGCCGACCGCGCCGCGACCGAAGCCTTCGCCAAGGCGGCGCGTGACCGAGCTACCGCGCCTCCGTCCAAGTCCCAATAGGACGACGGAGGCATAATTTCCCTTGAACTGGCTTGGCTAGGCCCCGCTTGGGGTCTATCCATGCCCGACATTTGCTCCCGGCGCGCCGCAGCGGCGCAATGAGCCATTTCATGACCTCCGACTTCCACCGCATCCGTCGCCTGCCGCCCTACGTTTTCGAAGAAGTGAACAAGATCAAGGCGCGCCTGCGCGCCGAGGGCACCGACATCATCGACTTCGGCATGGGCAATCCCGACATGCCGACCCCCAAGCACATCGTCGACAAGCTGATCGAGACGGCGCGCGATCCCAAGGCCGGCCGCTATTCGGCCTCCAAGGGCATCGCCGGCCTGCGCAAGGCCATGGCCGGCTATTACGGCCGCCGGTTCGGCGTGAAGCTCAATCCCGACACCGAGGTGATCGCCACCCTGGGCTCCAAGGAAGGCTTCGCCAACCTGGCCCAGGCCCTGACCGCCCCCGGCGACGTGATCATCTGCCCCAACCCGGCCTATCCGATCCACGCCTTCGGCTTCATCATGGCCGGCGGGGTGATCCGCCACGTGCCGGCCCTGTCGCCCGAGCAGTATCTGTCCAACATCAGCCGGGCGGCCAAGCACTCGGTGCCGCCGGCCAGCGTGCTGATCCTGTCCTATCCGTCCAACCCGACCGCCCAGTGGGTGGACCTGGACTTCTACAAGGACGCCGTCGCCCTGGCCAAGAAGCACGAGCTGCTGGTGATCAGCGACGTGGCCTATGGCGAGATCTATTTCGACAACAACCCGCCGCCCTCGATCCTGCAGGTCGAAGGGGCCAAGGACATCGCCGTCGAGGTCAATTCTCTGTCGAAGACCTACGCCATGGCCGGCTGGCGGGTGGGCATGGTGGTCGGCAACGCCCGCATCTGCTCGGCCCTGGCCCGGGTGAAGTCCTATCTCGACTACGGCGCCTACACCCCGGTGCAGGTGGCCGCCGCCGCGGCGCTGAACGGCCCGCAGGACTGCGTCGACGAGATCCGCGGCATCTACAAGAGCCGCCGCGACACCCTGGTGTCGTCGATGGCGCGCGCCGGCTGGGACATCCCCAACCCGCCGGCCTCGATGTTCGCCTGGGCCAAGATCCCGCCGGCCTACGAGGCCGCCGGCTCGATGCTGTTCTCGCGGCTGCTGATCGAGGAGGCCGGCGTCGCCGTCGCCCCCGGCATCGGCTTTGGCGAATACGGCGAAGGCTTTGTGCGCATCGGCCTGGTCGAGAACGAGCAGCGCATCAAGCAGGCCGCCCGCAACGTCAAGAAGTTCATCGCCAACGCCGACACCATCCTGGCCAAGGCGCACAACAAGATAGAACAGGTCTGAGCCGCCCGCCCAGCAGGGTAGGGGCGCGGCTCGGCCTCCCGGACCAGGAACGCAGAACATGACTCAGAAAACCTGGCGCGTCGGCGTCGCCGGCCTCGGCACCGTCGGCGGGGGGCTGCTGCAGTTCCTGGCCGAGCGGCCCGACTTCGCCCCGGCCGGCGACCGGGCGGTGGTCACCGCCGTGTCGGCGCGCTCGCGCTCCCGGCCGCGCACCATCGACATCTCGGGCCTGGCCTGGTTCGACGACCCGGTCGCCCTGGCCTCGTCGCCGGACGTCGACCTGTTCGTCGAGCTGGTCGGCGGTTCCGACGGCCCGGCCAAGGCCGCGGTCGAGGCGGCGCTGAAGCTGGGCAAGCCTGTGGTGACCGCCAACAAGGCCCTGATCGCCGAGCACGGCGCCGAACTGGCCGCCCTGGCCGAGGCCAACAACGCCCCGCTGCTGTTCGAGGCCGCCGTGATGGGCGGCACCCCGGCGGTGAAGATGCTGCGCGAGGCCATGGTCGGCGACGAGGTGGTCGGCGTGGCCGGCATCCTCAACGGCACCTGCAACTTCATCCTCAGCGAGATGGAAAAGACCGGCCGCGACTTCGCCGACGTGCTGCGCGAGGCCCAGGCCCTGGGCTATGCCGAGGCCGACCCGACCATGGACGTCGGCGGCTTCGACGCCGGCCACAAGATCAGCATCCTGGCCGCCCTGGCCTTCGGCTGCGCGCCCGACTTCGACGCCGCCGAGATCGAGGGCATCAGCGATGTCGAGCTGCTCGACATCAAGCTGGCCAAGGACCTGGGCTATCGCATCAAGCTGGTGGCCAGCGCCGCCAAGACCGACGGCGGGGTGGCGGTGAAGGTCCATCCCAGCCTGACGCCGCTCGACCACCCGCTGGCCCAGGCGGGCGGGGCGCTCAACGCCCTGTTCATTGAGGGCAAGCGGATCGGCCGGATCTTCATCCAGGGCCCCGGCGCGGGCGCGGGCCCGACCGCCGCCGCCGTGGCCGCCGACATCGCCGACGTCATGACCCGCGCCGTCCGGCCGGTGTTCCAGGCCCCGGCCGGCCAGTTGAAGCCGTTCGTCGCCGTCGACCCCGCCCGGTCGGTCGGCAAGGCCTATCTGCGGATCATGGTCCGCGACGAGCCGGGCGCGATCGCCGCCATCTCCGAAACCCTGGCCGAGTGCGCGGTCTCGATCGACAGCTTCCTGCAGAAGCCCGTCGAGGGGGCGGGCGGGGTGCCGATCGTGCTCGTCACCCATGCGACTCCGGAATCCAATCTTCTGGATGCGATTAGCCGCATCGAAAAGCTGCATGCCGTGCTAGAGCGTCCCCGCCTTTTGCGCGTCGCGCGCATCTGAGAACCGCGCAAAGCGGCTGGGACTAAGGCCTGCTGGGAGAGACTGATGAGCTCGAAGACCCTGGACCGCTCGCTGGTCCTGGACGCGGTCAGGGTGACCGAGGCCGCCGCCATCGCCTCCTGGACCCTGGTGGGCCGGGGCGACGAGATGGCGGCCGACCAGGCGGCGGTCGACGCCATGCGCAACGCCCTCAACGAACTGGCGATCGACGGCGAGATCGTGATCGGCGAGGGCGAGCGCGACGAGGCGCCGATGCTCTATATCGGCGAGAAGGTCGGCACCGGCAAAGGTCCGAAGATCGACATCGCCCTCGACCCGCTGGAAGGCACCACCCTGACGGCCAAGGCCATGCCCAACGCCCTGGCCGTGATGGCCTGGGCGCCCAAGGGCACGCTGCTGAACGCCCCCGACACCTATATGGACAAGATCGCCTGCGGTCCCGGCCTGCCGCCGGGGGTGATCGACCTGGACAAGTCGCCGGCCGACAACGTCAAGGCCGTCGCCGCCGCCAAGGGCGTCGAGGCGACGCAGATCACCGTCTGCGTGCTGGACCGTCCGCGCCACGCCGAGATCATCGCCAGCGTTCGTTCGGTCGGGGCCAGGGTCTATCTGATCACCGACGGCGACGTGGCCGGGGTGATCGCCACCACCGACCCCTCGACCGGCATCGACCTCTATGTCGGCTCGGGCGGCGCGCCGGAGGGGGTGCTGGCCTGCGCGGCGCTGAAGTGCGTCGGCGGTCAGTTCCAGGGCCGGCTGGTGTTCCGCAACGGCGACGAGCGCACCCGCGCCGCCAAGTGGGGCATCACCGAGCTCGACAAGAAGTACGACCTGCACGACATCGTCCGCGACGAGGCCATCTTTGCGGCCACCGGCGTCACCTGGGGCAACCTGCTGGACGGGGTGACCTACAAGGACGGCTTCGTCCACACCCATACGCTGGTGATGAATTCGTCGACTGGCACGGTGCGCGAAGTGCGCATGAAGCGGAAGGTCTAGATCGCGCACTCCTAGGCTGCCGGCGGTAGCTGCAAGGTTCTGATTCAAGCGTCTTCAGGATGCGCTTCACAAGCCGGCGCGCTAGAAGGCCCCTTGGGCGTTCGGAGAGGCGCCCAGGCAGGAGCCCGATCATGATCAAGATGAGCGTCTATTATCCGGCCGATGGCGGCTCGAAGTTCGATCACGACTATTACCGCACCCGCCACCTGCCGCTGATCCGGGAACGGCTCGGCGCTGCCTGCCTGCGCTACGAGATCGAGAAAGGCCTTGCGGGTCGCGAACCTGGAAGCGCGCCGGAGTTCGTCGCGGCGTGCCACGTCTACTCGCCGACTCTGGAGACATTCGAGGAGGCGTTCGGTCCCCACCGCGCGGAAATCGTCTCGGACGTCGCCAACTACACGGACATCGCGCCCATCGTGCAGTTCAGCGAAATCATTGAAGGGTAGGGGGCTTGGGCGCGTCAGGCGCGCGATTTCGATATCGGGCGACTGGCTCTAGGCGGATTTTGCATGCCCCGTCGTAAGCCCGTCGCCTTTTGCAGGTCATAACCCGAAAACCGAGCGTGCGGCGGGGGGAGCCCGCGTTGGCGCGGGCGGTTGCATTGACTAAGGTCGCGGCGAATCCCGCCGCCATTCGAGGCCCTGAATGACCACGCTGATCGATCTCGCCGGATACCTGGCCGCCGAGCAGGCCGCCGACGAGGCCGTGAAGGACGTGGTCGCCACGGTCGCCGCCGCCTGCGTCCAGATCAGCAGGGTGGTGGCCTCGGGCGCGATCTCCGGCAGTCTGGGCGCGGCCGGCGTCGTCAACGTCCAGGACGAGGAGCAGAAGAAGCTCGACATCATCACCAACGACATCCTGCGCGACGCCCTGAAGGGCTGCGCGGCGGTGGCGGGCCTGGCCTCCGAGGAGCTGGAGGAGATCGAGACCACCGGCCGGCAGGGCGGCTTCCTGGTCACCTTCGATCCCCTGGACGGCTCCAGCAATATCGACGTCAACGTCTCGGTCGGGACGATCTTCTCGATCCTGCCCGCGCCGGCCGGCCGCACCCCGACCGAGGCCGACTTCCTGCAGCCCGGCCGCGGCCAGGCCGCCGCCGGCTACGCCGTCTACGGTCCGCAGACCATGCTGGTGCTGACCCTGTCGACGGGCGTGGTCGCCTTCACCCTCGACGCCTCGGGCGCCTGGCTGCTGACCCATGGCCAGGTGGCCATTCCCGCCGACACCGCCGAGTTCGCGATCAACATGTCCAACCAGCGCCACTGGGCCGAGCCGGTGCGGCGCTATATCGACGGCTGCCTGCAGGGCAAGGCGGGGCCGCGGGGCAAGAACTTCAACATGCGCTGGGTGGCCTCGATGGTCGCCGACGTCCACCGCATCCTGATGCGCGGCGGGATCTTTCTCTATCCGTGGGACAGCCGCGAGCCGGACAAGCCCGGCAAGCTGCGCCTGCTCTACGAGGCCAACCCGATGTCGCTGATCGTCGAGCGCGCCGGCGGCAAGGCCACCACCGACGGCCAGGCGGCGATCCTCGACATCCAGGCGACCAAGCTGCACCAGCGGGTGCCGGTGGTGTTGGGCTCGGCTAACGAGGTGGCGCAGGTGGGGGCGGGGTAGACCCGATGGGACGACGCCGACGGGAGGTTCGACCCGCAGGCGAAGTTCGGAGGGGCCGCAGGCGCCTTGCGGCAATCAAGTCCTCACAGCATGCCACCCTCGGATCATGAACGCCTGGAAGAACGGGATTGGCTTCAGGAAGCCGGCGGCTTCCCACAAAGCTTCCGTCTCCGCCGGGGTCAGAACGCTCAACACGTCCCGCATCATGCCGCCAAGCTTCGTCAGCGACTCCGGCGTTGCGCCCGTTAGAACTTGGATTCGCTTCCAGTCTTCCAGCATCTCGGGAAACTCCGGGGCGTCCAGGTCGCCGCTGATCTCGGCGCTGGCGAAGCAGCCTCCCGGCTTGAGGCGATCATGAATGGCCGAATAGAAGGCGCGTCGGTCTTCGCGTTTGATGAAGTGCGCGACCAGTAAGCTGACCGCGGCGTCAAATCCGTCGTGGGGAACATCCTGGGCATATCCCTGAAGAAGCTGGCAACGATCCAGCACGCCGGCCTGTTCGAGCCGGTGTCGCCCCACAGCCAGCATCTCATCGGACGGATCGACGCCGACGAACGACCAGCCCGGATATATCCTGGCCAACGACAGGATTTCAGCGCCGGTCCCTACTCCGACGCACAACACGCGCGCATCGGCGGGCAAGTCCGCCAGAACCAACTGCAGCAGGAAATGCAGGCTGTCGGAGATGGGGGCGAGCGCGCTGTTCCGACGATCATAGGCGTCGGCGATCTCCTGGTTGAAGAGGTTGGGCGAGGTCGCGGGTCTCAGCTGTTTCATTGTTACATTATAACAGGAAATTTGGCGCGCCATCCATCCTGTCTCTGTCAGCGTCGAGCGATTGATCAGTTGGGAGGCGGAGGTCCGCACGCCACCCTTCTCAGCCTCTGACAGCGTCCGCTTAGCGGTCCCACATGGTCGGTAACCCGAACGGTCGCCATCTGAGGTCAGGACCTGGATCTGCGTCCGCTCCTGACGCAACTGCGCCTTACCTCCCGTCCTCGCGCCGCATGGAGCGAATCCGGCAAAGCAGGTAGGCTCGGGCCATGATGTCGATCGCAAAGCCCCCAGTTTTCGGCCGTCTTCCCGCACGAGGGCGCTGAGCCATGCCTGCCGACGGTCATCTTGCCCTCAGCACCGGCCACTTCCTCGACGTCTCGCGCTCGCTCAGCGGCCGGGCCTGGCGCGAGCGGCCGGGAGACGCAGCGGCGGCGCGCAGCCACCAGCAGGTCCACGGCCTGTCCGAGCCCCTGGCCCGGGCCCTGGCCTCGCGCGGGATCGGCGTCGACGCGGCCGAGTCCTATCTGCGCCCGACCCTGAAGGCGCTGTTTCCCGACCCCTCCAGCTTCACCGACATGGACCGGGCCGCCCAGATCCTGATCGACGCGCTGGAGACCGGCCGCCCGACCATGGTGTTCGCCGACTATGACGTCGACGGGGCCACCAGCGCCGCCCAGCTGGTGCGTTGGTTCCGGCACATGGGCGTCGAGCTGCCGATCTACATTCCCGACCGGCTGACCGAGGGCTACGGCCCCAGCCCGGCCGCTTTCAAGACCATCCGCGACACCGGCGCCGAGCTCGTCGTCACCCTCGACTGCGGGGCGGCGGCCTATGACGCCATCGCCAGCGCCGCGACCATCGGCCTGGAGGTGGTGGTGATCGATCACCACCTGATGCGCGAGGACCCGCCGGCCGCCGCCGCCGTGGTCAATCCCAATCGCCCGGGCTGCCAGAGCGGGCAGGGGGTGCTGGCCGCCGCCGGGGTGACCTTCGTGCTGCTAGCCGCCCTCAATCGTGAGGCCCGCAAGCGCGGTCTGTTCGGCAACGATCGGCCCGAGCCCGACCTGCGCCAGTGGCTGGACCTGGTGGCCATGGGCGAGGTCTGCGACGTCACCCAGCTGGTCGGCTTCAACCGCGCCCTGACCACCCTGGGGCTGCGCACCATGTCGCAATGGGGCAATCCCGGCCTCAAGGCGCTGTTCGAGGTGGGCAAGGGCTCGGGCCCGGCCTCGGTGTTCCACGCCGGCTTCATCCTGGGTCCGCGAATCAACGCCGGCGGCCGGATCGGACGCTCCGACCTCGGCGCCCGCCTGCTGTCCACGGACGATCCGCTGGAGGCCCGGGCCCTGGCCGAGGAACTGGACGAGCTCAACACCGAGCGCAAGGCGGTCGAGGCGGCGGTGGTCGAGGAAGCCGCCGCCGTGCTGGAGCGCGGCAGCAATTTCAATCCCGACGCCCCGGTCATCGTGGTGGCCGGGGAGGGCTGGCACCCCGGGGTCATCGGCATCGTCGCCGGCCGGCTGCGCGAGCGCTATCGCAAGCCGGTGGTGGTGATCGGCATCGACCGCGCCGCCAATGTCGGCAAGGGCTCGGGCCGCTCGCAGCCCGGCGTCAACCTCGGGGCGGCGATCCAGGCGGCGTTCGAGGCGGGGCTGCTGATGGCCGGCGGCGGCCACGCCATGGCGGCGGGCCTGTCGATTCGGCCCGATTCCATTCCCGAGTTCCGGGCCTTCCTGGAAGAGCGCCTGGCCGGCGAAATGGAAGCCGTGGGCGTCGAGGGCGTGGAGATCGACGCTCTGGTCCAGCCGCGGGCCGCCAATCGCGCCCTGTGGACCGAGTTCCAGCAACTGGCGCCGTTCGGTCCCGGCAACCCCGAGCCGATGTTCGCCCTGGCCGGCGTTCGGCCCGAGCGGATGATGGCCATGCGCGGCGGCCATGTGCGCGTCGATCTGGTCGGTCCCTCGGGCGACCGGATCAAGGCGATCTCCTGGCGCTCGGCCGAGACCGATCTGGGCCAGCGGCTGCTGGCCGGCGGCGGGGCGCTGCACGTCGTGGGCCGTCTGAAACCGGACGATTACATGGGCCGCGAAGGGGTTCAGCTGGAGATCGAGGACGCCGCCGATCCCCGCATGCGCACGACTTGAAAAAACTGCGCCCGGTCGCTTGCGCCCCGGGGGGAAGCTTTGTATATCGCCTGCTCTTCGCGGCCACGTGGTCCCTTCGTCTATCGGTTAGGACGCCAGATTTTCATTCTGGAGAGAGGGGTTCGACTCCCCTAGGGACTACCACCGCGAAACGCACGCCTTGCGACTTTACATGCGAATACCCGCCTGATCAGGCGCCGTGGTCCCTTCGTCTATCGGTTAGGACGCCAGATTTTCATTCTGGAGAGAGGGGTTCGACTCCCCTAGGGACTACCACTACCCCCACGATTTCAGCGCGATGCCGGCCTAAACGCTGCGACGAAATGTCGCGGGCGGCGATTGACGGTCGCGCGCCGTCGATTGGTGATTGACGGCTCTCCTTCCGCGAGAACAGTGTTATTCTGTGGTGCTCGCCCCCTGGGCTGTCTGGGCGAGCCAGAGGGGCGGAATGTCTGGTTTCGATTTCGAAGAATCGGGATCGCACGAGGAATTTGTGCGTATCAGCGGTCGGGTGAAGTGGTTCGACACGGGCAAGGGCTACGGTTTCATCGTACCCGACGACCCGGGTCAGACCGGCCTGAAGGATGTGCTGCTGCATGTCACTTCGCTGCGCAACTGCGGGCGGGAGACGGCGCTGGAGGGCGCGGTCATCGTCTGCGACGTGGTCAAGCGGCCCAAGGGCTGGCAGGTGTCCGAGGTGGTCGACCTGGACGAAAGCGCCGCCTGCGCGCCGATGGAACGCCCCCGGCGGGTGTTCAGCGACGCCGGCGTGGGCCTGCGCCGCGACAACGGCTTCCGCTCCGGCCTCGACAGCGGCCGGCCGACCCTGGAGCCGGCGGGGCCCGCCGAGCGGGCCAAGGTCAAGTGGTTCAACCGCACCAAGGGCTACGGCTTCGTCGTCCGCGACGGCCAGCCGGGCGACATCTTCGTCCATATCGAGACCCTGCGCCGCGGCGGGCTGGAGGATCTCCAGCCGGGCGAGGACGTCATGGTCCGCTTCGCCGAGGGCCCCAAGGGCCTGGTGGTCGCCGAAATCAGCGGCGGCGAGGACTGACTTTCGCCATCACGGCAAGGCTCGTATAGATCGAGCGTCGCAGTCGCGACGGTCGCGGCCCGCTGGTGAGGCCGCGCGACACGGGCAGTGAGGTTGGCGTGGCTTTGATGACGATCGGTCGACGTGTTCTGGCCCTGGCGTTCGTCGCCGCGGCCCTGGTCGCCACCCCCGCCTGCGCCGACCAGGCCCGGCCCAGGCCTGCGGTCGCCTCGCAAGCGGCGGTCAAGCCGTCGGCCCGGCTCGACACCGTCGAGATCCTGACCAGCCGCGGCCGGGCCAAGTTCACCGTCGAGCTGGCCGTCACCCCGGCCGAGCAGCAGCGCGGCCTGATGTTCCGCACCGCCCTGGCGCCCGACCGCGGCATGCTGTTCCCCTACAACCCGCCCCAGCAGGCGGCGTTCTGGATGAAGAACACCCTGATCCCGCTCGACATCATCTACATCGCCCCCGACGGCCGGGTGCTGTCGATCGCCCGCAACGCCGTGCCGCACGACGAGACCCCGATCCCCTCGGGCGGCGTGATCGGCGGGGTGCTGGAGATCGCCGGCGGCCGTGCGGCCCAGCTGGGCATCCTGCCGGGCGACCGCGTGCTCAACAAAATCTTCCCGCCCCAGGGCCATTGAGGCGCAAACGCCGTCTGTTCCGTTTGCTCCGCGCGGCGAAGCCCTGTAGAGCACGCGCCTGCCGGTGTTCCGGAGCGTAGCGCAGCCTGGTAGCGCATCTGGTTTGGGACCAGAGGGTCGCAGGTTCAAATCCTGCCGCTCCGACCACCGCGGCCCCCGTCCGGGGGTAAAGACTGGAGAGATGATTCATGCTCGCGCGCATCTATCGCCCCGCCAAGACCGCCATGCAGTCCGGCAAGGCCAAGACCAAGGACTGGGTGCTGGAGTTCGAGCCGGCCTCGGCCAGACGTTCCGATCCGCTGATGGGCTGGACCCAGTCGAGCGACATGAACGGCCAGGTGCGCCTGACCTTCGACACCCGCGACGAAGCGGTCGCCTACGCCCAGCGCCACCAGATCTCGTTCCAGCTGTTCGAGCCCAAGACGCCCAAGCGGGTGCTCAAGGCCTATGCCGACAATTTCGCCGCCGGCCGCCGCCAACCCTGGACCCACTAGCCGTTCGGCCCCAAGATTTCCAGATTCGCGCCCTTAGCTCAGCTGGATAGAGCACTCGCCTTCTAAGCGAGCGGTCGCTGGTTCGAATCCAGCAGGGCGCGCCACTCCGGTACAAAACTGCGAACGTCGAGCGACGCCGACCCTACGCCATGTTCGCCGCCAGGGTCCTCGACGGCTCGATCCTCGATCCCATCATCTCGCCGGCGGTCGGCGAGGTGATCTCAACCCGCTGGGACCCGGTCCATCGGCATGGTCAGTCCCGTGCGCCCGACCGGCCGTTCAGCAAACCTCGGTTAGACGGGTTGGCGATCGTCCGTCGAGGTTGAGGGGTGATCCCCATAGGTGGCGTGGAGCTTCTGCGTCAGATATTCGCCGGCCACGATCGGCGGGTACTTGGCGGCAATGCCGGGCAGGGGCGCGACCTCGGCGTCGGGATTGGGATCGAGGAAGAAGGCGATGGAGTAGCGCTCGGCCGTAGGCCTCAGCACCCGGTGAGGGGTCGAGACATAGGTGTCGCCCGTCCAGCGCATCAGGCAGTCGCCGATGTTGCAGATCAGCGCCCCCGGGATGGTCGGCGCATCGATCCAGCCGCCGCCGCGGCGGCGCACCTGCAGTCCCGCCACCCCGTCGGTGGCCAGCAGGGTGAGATTGCCGTAGTCGCAATGGGCGCCGGCCCCGAGCGGGCCCGAGTCCGGGCTGTTCGGCGGCGGATAATGCAGCAGCCGCAGGATGCCGATCGGCTCGTCGAGCTTGTCTTCGAAAAAGCTCTCGTCGAGACCGAGATCGAGGCAGAAACCGCGGTGGATCAGGCGTCCCGCCGACCAGCAGCGGTCGTAATAGTCCAGCATCAGCGCGCGCCAGCCCGGCAGGTCGGGCCAGAAGTTGCCCCCGCGGAACGGCCGGCGTTCGACCCGGGCCGGATGGTCGGGCGGCAGCTCCAGGCCGATGTTGAAGGCTTCCTTGTGATCGGCGCCGCCGGTGGGATCCAGCTGCTCGTCGTCGAGGCCGACATAGCCCACGTTGTTGTCCGAGCGCTTGATGGAGTGGGCGAGCTTGGCGGCGCGGGGCTGCGCGAAAAAGACGCTGGCGGCCGCAAACATCTCCGCCAGCATGTCCGGCGGGACGCCGTGGCCGGTGACATAGAAGAAGCCGACCTCGCGCGCCGCCTGGCCGAGCTGCAGGCCCACGGCGCGCCGCACGTCGGGATGCGCCGACCGGAGCCCGGAAATGTCGATGACCGGCAGATCGGCCATGGTCTCTCCTCATCCGCCCATTGGGGCGAGACAAACGATTGCCAAACGAAGCAGCGCCGCGCCAGCCGAAATCGCGGGATCGTGGAAGAATTGCACGCCGCCGCCCGCATTTCGCCCGCCGCCTGCACAGGGCCGGCGGCGGACCGGGCCGTCGGCCGAAAGGGCGGGGTCACAACCGCCTTCGCGGCCGTGGAGCGGGCTCGGAAAGGGGCTTTCGCCTGATTCCGGGTCTTCCCTGCCTGATTATCGTCCAGAAAATCACCAGCGCGGGTCTTGGCCGCGGTTCAGGCTTGCGCGTCCGGCGTGGGAACATCGTTATCTTGAGATCGAAGGCAAACGTTTGCCGCTTCCACGGACGAGCTCCTGGGCGCGGTTTTTTTTGAAAGTTGACGGCAAACGTTTGCCATCGCCGATCCGGCGGCTTCCCGGGGGGCGGGACAAGAAGACAGGGGATAGCGGATGTTTGGAAATCTGAAGGCGGCGGCGCGACCGGGCGACCGTCCCGAGGCCGGCCTGCGGGGCCGTTTGTTGATGGGCGCCGCCGTGCTGGGCGTCCTGCCGCTGATGTTGCTCCCCGGCCAGGCCTCGGCCCAGGCGACGAGCGCGGCGGGGACCACGCTGGAGGAGGTGGTGGTCACCGCGCAGCACCGGCGGGAAAACGCCCAGACCACGCCCATCGCCATGGGCGTCTACACCGGCGAGGCCCTGAGCCGGGCCGGGGTGACCAATATCGCCGCCCTGGCGATCCTGGCGCCGGACGTCAGCCTGGCCACCTCCGAGGGCCAGTCGGTCATCACCATTCGCGGCATCTCCAGCCGCGACACCACCGAGAACGGCGACCCGGCGGTCACCGTCAATGTCGACGGCTTCTACATGAACCGCGCCTACGGACTGAGCGCCAACCTCTACGACATCGATCGTATCGAAGTGCTGCGCGGGCCCCAGGGCACCCTCAACGGCCGCAACGCGGTCGGCGGCGCGATCAATATCGTCACCGCCAAGCCGGTGGACCACTTCGCCGCCCAGACCAGCCTGCAGTACGGCAATTTTTCGAGCCTGGAACTGAGCGGGATGGTCAATGTGCCGCTCGGCGACCAGGTGCAGGTCCGCACCGCCTTCCTGTCGGCGTCCAACAACGGCTATCTGGACAACAGGCCCCAGGCGCGGGGCGACCGCCAGGACGACAAGTCGGCGCGCATCGCCATCGCCTTCCAGCCGGTCGCCAATCTGACGGGCCTGGTCACGGCGCAATACACCAACCAGCAGGGCACCGGCGACATCCTGCAGTACATCCCGTTCATCTATACCGCGACGGGCGCGCTCGACCACAGCCTGCCGCCGGGCATCGACAGCCGGAAATTCCCGCTCGGAACCCAGCCCTTCGTCCACATGACCAGCGCCCAGCTTCGGGCCCAGCTGGCCTACGACTTCGGCGGCGTCGAGGTCACCGCGATCGCCGGCTACGACCACACCAACTATGCGCAAGGGGTCGACCAGACCCTGGCCGGCGTCACGACGACCGCCTATCAGTGGAACCCGACCCAGAAGCCCGACACCTTCAACGGCGAACTGCGGATCGCCTCGAAGACGCCCGGGCCGTTCCAGTGGCAGGTCGGCGGCTTCTATTTCCGCGAAGAGGCCAACCTGGTCTCCGGCGATGTCGCCCCGCTGCCGGGCGGCGGCTACAACGAGTTCTTCGGCTTCGTCTACAGCACCAAGCAGCGGTCCGAGGCCGGCTACGCCCAGGCGTCCTACCAGCTGACCTCCAAGCTGAAGCTGACCGGCGGCTTCCGCTACACGCACGACTACAAGGGAGAGACCGGCTACTTCGGCGACCTGACCGGCGGCGTGGTCTACGGGCAGGGGGAGGGTTCCGGTTCGTCGTCGAAGGCGACCGTCCACCTGGCGGCCGACTATGCGCTGACGCAGTGGAACATGGTCTACGCCAAGTACGACACCGGGTATAAGGCCGGCGGCTTCAATCTCGGCGGCAGCACCTATGAGCCCGAGACGGTCAAGGGCTACGAGATCGGCTCCAAGAACCGCTTCCTCGAGAACACGCTCCAGCTCAACCTCGCCGGCTTCTACTACGACTACACCAAGCAGCAGGTCGCCAACTACGCCTTCCTGGCCACGGGCCAGCCGGTCCAGCTGACCCAGAACGCCGGGGCCAGCCGGATCTACGGCGCCGAGGCGGACCTGACCTACAAGCTGTCGGCGATCGGCACGCTGGACCTCAGCGCCAGCTACCTGCACGCCCGCTACACCGACTTCCTGTCGATCGCCTCGCCGAGCGACCCGAAGGCGAGCGGCAACGTGCAGCTGGCCGGCAACCGGCCGCCCCAGGCGCCGACCTGGAGCTTCGGCCTGGGCCTGGAGCACGGCTGGGAGGTCCTCGGCGGAACCCTGACCGCCCGGGTCCAGTCCAAGGCCCAGAGCGCCGCCTACTTCTCGTTCTACAACTTCGCCGACACGCGCCAGAAGGCCTACGCCATGTCGGACGCCTTCCTGACCTATCAGCCGGCCGACGGTCCCTGGAAAATCTCCGCCTATGTCCGCAATTTCACCGACAAGGCGGTGTTCAAGGACGCCGAGGAAAGCCAGTACGCGGGCGGCTACGGCTATGAGTTCTTCCCGCCGCGAACCTATGGCGTTCGACTTGAATACTCGTGGTGACGCGGCGCGGGGACGTCGCCCGCAGGCTCGTGAAATCGAAGCATGACCAAGCCGCCCCGTCGCCTGGCGCGATGGGGCGGCGCGGGCCCCGGCCGCCGTCGTGCGCGGTCGCCGGGGGTGCGTCATGAGGCAGGACGGATCCATGGAAAACGACCGCTATGATGTCGTCATCGTCGGCTCGGGCGCGGCCGGCGGTTTCGCCGCCAAGGAACTGACCGAGCAGGGCCTGACCGTCCTGGTGCTCGACGCCGGCCGCCAGGTCGGTGCGGCCGACGCCTCCGCCCTCAAGCGCGGGGCGGGCGCCCGCGGCGTGCAGCTGCGGGCGCGTATGCTGGCCACCGCGCTGGGGCAGCCGCTGCAGGCGCGGGTGGCCTTCTTCAACGCCGCCATGAAGCGGTTCCTGGTCAAGGACTGGCTGCACCCTTACCGCACGCCCAAGGACGCCCCGTTCCTGTGGGTGCGGGGGCGGCAGGTCGGCGGTCGGCTGCACGTGTTCGGGCGGGTGCTGTTTCGCTGGTCGGATCACGAGTTCAAGGGCCCGGCGGGCCCCTGGCCGATCAGCTATGGCGACCTGGCCCCCTGGTACGAAAAGGTCGAGCGCTTCCTGGGTCTGCACGGCAATGTCGACGGGGTGGAGACCGCGCCCGACGGCGTCATGGCCACGCCCGCGAGCTTCACCGGCCACGAGCTGGTCTTCAAGCGGGCCGCCGAGCGCCGCTGGCCGGACCGCAAGGTGATCAGCTGGCGCTTCGCCCCGCCCGATCGCGACGCCCTGCCGGCGGCCCTGGTCGCCGCCCTGGAGTCCGGGCGCATGACCCTGCAACCGGACGCGATCGCCACGCAGATCCTCACGGACCCGGTCACTGGGCGCGCCACCGGCGTCAGCTATGTGGACCGGCGCACGGGCCGGCGGCGCCAGGTCCTGGGCGCGGCGGTGATGGTCTGCGCCTCGCCCATAGAATCGGTCCGGCTGCTGCTGAATTCCCGCTCCGCCCGCCATCCCGACGGGATCGGCAACAGCGCCGGACTGCTGGGCCGCTATTTCATGGACCAGCCCGCCAGCCTGGTGTTCGGCGCCCTCCCGCCGCTGGCGGCCCAGGGGGGCGGCCAGGACCTGCCGACCCATCCGCTCTATGGCGCGACGGGCGGGATGATCATCCCGCGCTACGCCGACCTGGACGGAGCCGCCGGAGACGACATTCGGGGCGGCTACAGTTTCCAGGGATCGGCCGGGCGCGATCCGGCCCTCGGCCCCGACGACAGCGCCGACGCCGTCTTCATGGGCTACGGCGAAATGCTGCCCTATCGCGACAACGCCATCAGCCTGGATCCCCAGCGCCGGGACCGGTGGGGCGTGCCGCTGCCGGTCATTCGCTGCGCACTTCACGACAACGAACGTCGGATGCTCGTCAAACAGATTGCGGAGGTCGTGGAGATGATTGAAGTCGCGGGGGGCTCAGTGAACGCCTGGGTGTCGCCATTGGGCCTCGAGGAGCGCGGCGCGGGGCTGTATCCGAAATTGAACCCGCTCGCGCGCTGGATCGTCCGCAAGATGATGCCCAAGAGCATGGTGATGGGGGCGGCGATCCACGAAAGCGGCGGCGCCCGCATGGGCGCCGACCCCGCGACCTCGGTGCTGAACCGCTTCAACCAGGCCTGGGACGCGCCGAACCTGTTCGTCACCGACGCCAGCGCCTTCCCGTCGGGCGGCTCGATGGGCACGACCCTGACGGTCATGGCGCTCACCACCCGCGCCTGCGCCCACCTGGCCGGCGAGCTGAAGGCGGGCCGGCTATGACCGAGAACAGCCACGCCGAGGCCTGGGGCGTCAGGGTCCCCGCCGGTCCCGCCGTCGTCGCCGGCGCGACGCCCGAGCGTCTCAGTCTTGCGGAAAAGCTGGGCTACGGCTGCGGCGACCTGTCGTCCAACCTGACCTGGGGCATGACGATGTCATACCTCATGTACTACTACACCGACATCTACCTGATCCCCGCGGCCGCCGTCGCCTGGCTGCTGTTGGTGCCTCGCCTCTTCGACGCCTTCTGCGACCCGCTGTTCGGCTACATCATCGACCGCACCTCGGGCCGGCACGTCAAGACCATGATCGGGCTGCTGGCCGTTCCCTTCGGCGTGGTCGCCTTCCTCTGCTTCCTGCCGCTGCCCCTGCCGCTCGGCGGCAAGGTGGTCTGGGCCTGGGTCTCCTATCTGGCCTTCGGAGCGATGTACTCGGCGATCAACACGCCCTACGGCGCCCTGGGCAACATGATGACCACGGCGTCGCAGGAGCGGGTCAGCCTCAACGCGTTCCGCATGGCCGGATGCCAGATCGGGCAACTGGCGGTCGCCGCCCTGACGCTGCCGGCGATCGCCTTCTTCGGCGGCGGCGGCGACGTCCCGCACCAGCAGCGCGGCGTGGCGATCTTCTCCCTGCTGCTGGCGATCGTCGGGACAGGGCTTTGGATTCTCACCTGGCGCAGCGCCAGGATCCGCAAGCCGCTGCCGGCCACGGACCATCGCCTGGGCGAACTGCTCTCGTCGCTGTTCCGCAATCGGCTCTGGCACCTCTGCAACACCTTGATGTTCCTGAACTTCCTGGTCTTCTGCTCGGAATCCGCCCTGACGATCCACTATACGCGCTTCATCCTGCACCGGTCGGCGGCCACGGCCGGACTGCTTCTGACGGTGGCGACCCTGGGCGCGGTGATCGGGGCGGTGGTCGCGCCGATGCTGACCAAGCGCCTGGGCATCCGCAGGACCTACGGCCTGATGCTGGTGTGCGAACTGGCCGGCCTGGCGGCGATGCTGGCCGCCGGCGGGAACTTCGTCCTGTTCCTCGTCGCCTTCACGCTGCAGTACATCTGCGTCGGGGTGCTGTCGCCGCTGTGCTACGCCATGCTGGCCGAGGCGATCGACGACGGCGAGGCCAGGACCGGCGTCGCGGCGACCGGCCTGGCCTATTCGGTCAATTCCCTGGTCACCAAGGTCGCGGTCGGCGTCACCGGCTTCATCATCGCCACCCTGCTGGCCTGGGGTCGCTATACGCCGGACCTGCAGGTCGGCGGGCCCGCCCTGACCTTCTGGCTGAAGGCGGGATTCCTCGGCGTGCCCTGCAGCGCCGTCGTGCTGGCCATCCTGACCTTGTGTCTCTGGCCGGCCGACGCGCCGGTCCGGGCCAAGGCCTAGCCCTCCTCGACGAACATCCGGAACACCCCTTCGCGGCGCTCCTTGGGCCGCACCAGTGAGGCGCCATGCGACCCAACGACGTGTTTTCGATCCAGCTTTGGTCCACCCGCACCGCCGGCTCCCTGGCCGAGCAGTTCGCCTATCTGGCCGACTGCGGCTATACCGACGTCCAGCCCTACAAGGATCTCTATGCCGATCCGGCGGCCCTGCGGGCGATGCTGGACGAACATGGGCTGACCGCCCGCAGCGGCCACTTCAAGTTCTCGATGTTCGAGCTCGACTTCGAGCACGTGGTCGCCAGCGCCAGGACCCTGGGCATGACCCTGGTCGCGGCCGACTGGCTCGACCCGGAAGAGCGCCCCGTCGACCGGGCCGGCTGGGAGGCGCTGGGGGCGCGGCTGGCGGCCGTCTCCCGGCGCCTCGCCGACCAGGGCCTGCGGTTCGCCTGGCACAATCACGAGTTCGAGTTCACGCCGCTCCCCGACGGCTCCTGCGGCATCGAACATGCGCTCGGCGAGGAGGTGCTCTGGGAGATGGACATCGGCTGGGTGTTCAAGGCCGGGCAGGATCCGCTCCCCTGGCTGGCCCGCTACGCCGGGCGCGTTCCGGCCATCCACGTCAAGGATGTCGCCGCGCCGGGCGAGAAGCTGGACGAGATGAACTTCGCCGATCTCGGCGAGGGGGTGATGGACTGGGGCCTCTACTGGCAGGCCGCGGTCGACGCCGGCGCGGAGCTGATGGTCGCCGAGCATGACGCGCCGTCGGACTGGCGGCGGTTCGCCCGGGTGAGCGGGGAAGCCATGCGCCGACTCGCCAGTGGTGCGACATGATTCCCGGGGCGGGGCGGCGTTCCGGCCGGGGAGGCCTCGATCCTGGCCCACGCGCGGCTGGATTGGAAAACGTTTGCCGCAATCCTGCGTTATCCCTAGATTGGCTGCGCGCGAAGCCTTTCCCAGAGTCGGTGGCGTCCCGCCGCCTGCGGAGGGCGTCGCGCCGGGTTGCGCGGCGCAGGGGCGGTCGCGGCGGGTTCGGAGGGCCAGTGGTCAAGCTGATTGATGTGGCGCGGGCGGCGAACGTCGCCGTCTCGACCGCCAGCCGCGCGCTGAACAATCCGTCGCGGGTCAATCCCAAGACGCGCAGCCGCGTGGAAACGGTCGCCGCCCATCTCGGCTATTCCACCAACATGGCGGCCCGCAGCCTGCGGATGGGCTCGTCGCGGATGGCGATGGTCATCATGCCCCCGTGGCGCGAGTCCAGCATGCTCAACGACGTCCTGCGGGGGATCGACGAGGAGCTCTCCAAGCACGGCTATACGATGATCGTCGGCCAGCTGAACGAGGCGGGCCTGCCTGATCCGCGGGTCCTGGAAATGGCCCGCGGCGGCATGATCGACGGCGCCATCGCCGTCGCCAACGATCCGCCGCGGTCCGGCGGCCTGCCGATTCTGGCGGCCGAACGGCCGATCGTCGGCCTGATGATCGACCTGAGCGAGCACGGCGTGCCCAGCGTGATCAGCAACGACCGGCGGGCCGTCCACGACGTCGTCGGCCGGCTGCTGGCCAACGGCCGCCAGCGCTTCATGTTCGTCTCGGGGCCGCCCAACTATCACGACAGCGAGCGCTACGGCGGCTTTACCGAGGCGCTCGCCAAGGCCGGGGGCAAGGCGGGCGCCCGCGAGGTCCTGAGGTTCGACGGCGACTACACCTTCGAGGCGGGGTGGAACGCCGGCGGGGCGTTTCTCGACGCCCAGGAGCGCCCGGACGCCGTGGTCTGCAGCAGCGACGACATCGCCATCGGCTTCATGAAGCGGGTCCAGCGGGCCGGCGTGCGGCTGCCGCAGGAAGCGTGCGTCGTCGGCTTCGACGGCATCGCGGTGGGGGCCTTTGTCGAGCCGGCGATCTCGACCATCCAGCAGCACCTGGTGCGCATGGGCGCGGCCAGCGCCCGGCTGCTGCTGCGCGCCCTGGCCGATCCCGACGCGGACCTGCCGATGCGGACGATCGTGAAGACCACCTATGTGGAGCGCGAGAGCACGATCGCCGCTCTTGGCGGGCCGGCCAAGCCGGCCGCGCCGCCCAAGGCGCGGTCCGCCGCCTCCCGAGCCTCCAAAGCGTCCTGACGACCGGTTTCCGCGCGGCGACCTCCGCCCCGAGGCGCCGCCGAAACCGAGCCTGGCGAACCCTATCACCCGTCCTGGAGACGAAGATGCCTGACCTCCGCGGCAAGAGCCTGATCGGACGCTTCTTTCACGCGCCGACGCGCGGGCGCGTGGAGGCCCTGGACCAGGCCCTGCTGAAGATCGGGGCCGACGGGGTCATCGAGACCCGCCTCCTGCAGACCGACGAGGGTTTCGCCGAAGCGGTCGACGAGGCCGAGCGGGCGGGCGTCCTGGTCCGCCTCCCGCGCTCGGCCTATGTCCTGCCTGGCTTCGTCGACCTGCACATCCACGCCCCGCAATATCCCCAGCTCGGAACCGCGCTGGACCGTCCGCTCGAGGATTGGCTGCAGGACTACACCTTTCCGCTCGAGGCCCGCTTCGCCGACCTGGCCTTCGCCCGCCAGGTCTACACGGCCCTGGTCGAGGACCTGCTCGCCAACGGCACCACCACGGCCCTGATGTTCGCCTCCATTCACCTGGAGGCGACGCAGCTTCTGGCCGACATCAGCCTGGAGAAGGGCCTGCGCGCCCTGGTCGGCAAGACGGCGATGGACGATCCCGCCGTCTGCCCGGACTTCTACCGCGACGCCTCCGCCGGCGCGGCGCTGGATGGAACCGAGGCGCTGATCGAATACATCCAGGGCCATCCGGCCAACAAGGCGGGCCTGGTGCGGCCGGTGGTGACCCCGCGGTTCGCGCCCAGCTGCACCGATCCCCTGCTGCGGGGACTGGGCGAGCTGGCGCGTCGCTGCGGCTGCCATGTCCAGACCCACTGTTCGGAGAGCGACTGGGAGGAGGGCTATGTCCAGCAGCGGACCGGCCGGCGCGACGCCGAATACCTGGACGACTGCGGGCTGATGACCTCGCGCACCATCCTGGCGCACGGCGTGCTGCTCTCCGGGTCCGACATGGACCTGATCCATGCCCGCCAGTCCGGCGTCGCCCACTGCGCCCTGTCCAACGTCTATTTCTCGACCGCCGTCTTTCCGTTGCGGGCCGCGCTGGAGAAGGGGCTTCGCGTCGGGCTCGGCACCGACATCGCCGGCGGGCCGAGCGTCTCGATGCTGGACGCCATCCGCATGACCGTCGCGGCCTCGCGGATGCTCGACGAAGGGGTGGATCCTGCGCTCCCGCCCGACCGGCGCGGCCGCAAGGGCGCCCGCCAGGACTGGCGCGTGGCCTTCCACCTGGCCACCGCCGGCGGCGCCGAGGCGCTGGGCCTCAAGGTCGGCGCGTTCGAGCCCGGCCAGGCCTTCGACGCCCAGTTGATCGACCTGGACGCGCCGGGCGGAACGATCCGCCTGCTCGACGATCCGGCCGATCCCGAAGCCCTGCTGGAGAAGATCCTCTACACCGCCTCACGCGCCAACATCACCGAAGTCTGGGTGGCGGGAAGGGCGGTCGCGGGGCGCTGAGGCCTGTACCGGCGTTTGGACACTCTTCGGGGAAGGGACCGTTCGCGATGTGCCCGCCGTTCATCGGGGCGGCTCATCCTCGATGCGTTTCGTCGATCGCGCACGCCAGTCTCGCGGCGATCTCGTCGGCTCGTTCTTCGGGGACGTTGGTGAAGCTCATCAGCAGGCCCTGATCCTGGCCGGGCGCCAGGTACTGACCCGACAGCGGCGCCGGCCTAAGGCCGACCGCCAGGGCCCGCCGCGCCAGGGCGACGTCGTCGTCCAGTCCGGGAAAGCGCGCCAGCACATGCAGGCCGCCGGCGCGGGGGGTGAGGGCGATCCGGTCGCCGAACCGGCGCTCCAGCGCGGCGACCAGGGCGTTGCGTCGCGCCTTGTAGCGCACCGCCATGCGGCGCAGGTGGCGGGCGAAGTGGCCTTGGCGCATCAGTTCGGCCACGGCCAACTGCTCGAACATCGCCACGCCACGGTGACGCAGCTGCTGGGCCTCCGCGGCGGCGCTCGTCAGCGGCCGCGGAAGGACCAGATAGCCCAGCCGCAGCGACGGCAGCAGCGACTTGCTGAAGCTGCCGGCGTAGAAGACCCGCTGGTCGACATCCATGGCCTTCAGGGCCGCGGGCTTGTGGCCGCTGTAGTGGAACTCGCTGTCGTAGTCGTCTTCCAGGATCCACCCCCCGGTCTCGCTGGCCCAGGCGAGCAGGTCGAGGCGCCGGACTGGCGAAAAGGTGACGCCGAGCGGGAACTGGTGCGCCGGCGTGACGATCGCGAGCCTGGCCTCGGGGGCCTGCGCGCGCGCCCAGTCGATGCGCAATCCCGCCTCGTCCACCGGCGCTGCGACGATGGTCATGTTCCTGGCGCGCAGCGTCCGTTGAACGAAGCCGTAGCCCGGATCCTCGGTCCAGACCTTGTCGCCCTCGGCGAGCACGAGGTCGAGGGTCAGGTTCAGGGCGTCCTGATAGCCGTGGGTGACGACGATCTGGTCGGCGCCGCAGGTGACGCCGCGCGACACCGCCAGATAGGCGGCGATCGCCTCGCGCAGCGCCGCCAGGCCCATCGGGTCGGGCACGACCATCTGGTCGAGCGGCAGCTGCCGCGCCTGCCGACCGAGAATCCGCGTCCAGGTCTTGCGGGGGAAGAGATCCAGCGCGGGCAGCCCCAACTGCAGGGGCAGCCAGGGCTCGGACGGCTCTGGGCGCGGCGCCGCGGGCGCGTCCGACGGCGGGCGGAAGCTGGGGCTGACCGCCGTGCCGCCCGGGCGGCGGGCCGTCAGCCGGCCCTCGCCGGCCAGGCGCGCATAGACGGCGTCGACGGTGCCGCGCGCGACGCCCAGCTGGGTCGCGAGGCTGCGGGTCGAGGGCAGTCGCGTCCCCGGCGGCAACCGCCCGTCGCGGATCGCGACATGGATCCGCTCATAGAGCTGCTGGTGCAGCGGCAGCCTGGAAGCGCGGTCGATGGCGAAGGCGTCGAGGCGGGGCGTGTCGCTCATGGCTCACTGATTTTCACCAGATCTGGCCCTATGCAATAGGCCATTGCGGCGCTCTAGTCCGAAGGTCGCCGCAGGGGCGGCGAACGAGGGCTGCGGCGTGTCGACAGAGGTTCCAGCGAACGGGCGGGGAGATCCGGCGCTCTGGCTGCCGGTCGCGGCGGCGTTGCTCTATCCCTGGGTGTTGGGAGCGTTTCATGGCGCGGCGGCGACCGGAGGCCTGACGCTGGTCGCGGGCGCCTGGCTGGCCATCGCCTTCGCCCTGCCGCTGTCGTGCTTGGCGCTGGTCCTGTTCCGGCCCGAGCGGCGTAGCGTCGCGGCCCGTCGCCTGGCCTTCGTCGGCCTGACCGCGCCGCCCCTGTTCGTCCTGACCGGCGTGCTGACGGGCCTGCTGCATTCGCCCGTCAAGGACGTCTGGATCTGGTCGGTCCTGTGGATCGGTCTTGGCCTGGCGTCGGCGCTCGCCAAGTCCGCCCAGGCCGAGCATCAGGCCCGTCCATGGCCTCGCCTGCGGATTGCGCATGGGGTGGCGGCCGTCCTGATCCTGCTTTTCGTGACATTCCACCTGTTCAATCACCTGACCGGCCTGCTGGGTCCGGAGACGCATGCGCGGGTGATGAAGCTGGGTCGCCTGGTCTATCGATCGCCTTTCGTCGAGCCGATCCTGGTGGCCCTCTTGCTGTTTCAGGTGCTCGGCGGGATCACCATGGCCTATCGTTACAGCGCCCGTCCGCTGGACCTGGCGCGAGCGATCCAGGTAGGATCGGGCGCCTATCTGGCGGCCTTCATCCTCACCCACATGAACTCGGCGTTCGTGTCCGCGCGGATGGTCCATCGCATCCAGACCGATTGGGCCTGGGCCACGGGAGCGCCCGAGGGCCTGTTGCGAGACGCCTGGAACATCCGGCTCGTGCCGCACTACGCCCTGGGCGCCTTTTTCGTCGTCGCTCACCTCGTCTGCGGCCTGCGCCAGGTGCTGCTCGCGCATGGCGTTCGCCGCGAACTCGCGGACGGCGTGTGGGGCGCCGGGCTGGCGGGCGCGGCCGCGCTTTCGGCGGCGATCACCGCCGGGCTGTGCGGCTTGCGGCTCTAACGCGGCGAGGGTGTGGCGTGCGGCCCGAATTCGTCGAGGCTCCAGGTGGCCGCCCCGGTCGATTCTCAGCCGTCCCGCAGTCGTCCTTACCGCATCGCTCCGAACGTCGTGTTTCTGGAGCGAGCTCAGAAGCTCCATCTGTCGCGACACGGCCGCAATATTGGACATCCCGATCGTCACGGACTCTTTGCGCCAACGGCGGACTGGGGTCGCCGCCGGAGCCTATCTGAGAAAGAACCCCGCCAAGCTGACTCGCAGGTGGGCCCCGGCGTTTACGTCGACCCGGGCGATGCGGTGGGGGCGATGCTCGCCGATCAGGGCCAGGCGGTTGGGTCGCGGGGCGACGGCGGCGGCGATGTCGGTCAGCAGGGCCTCGTCCTGGCCTTCGTCGGACATCCAGGCCGGCTCGCCCACAAGACCAGGCGTCAAAGGGGGAGATTTGATCCCGCCCGTCGCCAAGGGCGGATAGACCATCAGCTCGCCGCCCCAGTGCGCCTGCCAGCGTACATGGGCAAAGAAGGCGAACGAGCCGCTGTAGCGGGCGGAATCCTGGTGCAGCGACAGGGCGCTGCCGACCGGATAGAGCCAGGGGCAAAGATAGAGTCCCTTCCAATCGAGCCCCTCCGCCCCAACCGCATCGGGATACAGGGCCGAAAGGGTGCGAACCGCGTCGATCCAGAGCATCCAGCGGGCCGTGGGTGGGATAGGTCGCGCCGCGCCAGTCGAAACAGCGATCAGGATCGTAGTAGACTGAGGATCCACGCCGGGGATGACCGTCCCACAGCCGCCAGACCCGATCCCATTTCTGGTCATGCACTCCATGGTAATCGGCGCGGGCCGCATGGTCGCGCACGCCCTGAAACTCTGCCGGCGCCAGGACGTCGTCGGCAATCACGAGATCAGTCTCGACGAGGGCCAGGCGGGTCATCGGGCGTTGGTGGTCAGTCGGGGAGAGAGGACAGGCGGGAAGGCGCCCCGCCGACCGTCGTGGACGAGGTCGGTCCGCTCGCCGTCGGCCATCACATAGTTGAGAAATAGCTGGCCGAAGTTTTCGCCGTCGAACGGCGCGCGCCAGTGATCGAGGCGGTCGCCCGGATAGATCACCCCATCGCCCGGCTTCTGGATCACGGCGATGTCGGGCGCAAAGCAGATGGGCGGCGGCGCGCCCCCCCGCGCGCCCAGGTGCAGGGTAACGGCGACCTCCGCGGCGGGCCGGTCGCGATGGCGGACCAAGGCGTCGCCGCCGCCATAGAGCCGGGCATAGGCATATGTCGCCAGCAGGGACCGACCGCAGGCCCGCTCGACATCCGGCTGCAGTCCGATCAGGAGGGCGTCGAGGGTCGCATCGCCCCAATGACTGTCGGCGGCCGGCGCCTGGCGGTCGCGCTTGACCTCGCCGCGCCAGCGCCGCAGCTGCAGCATGGCGTAGACGATCCCCGCCAAGCGCGCGTCGATCAGGCTGGAGACCACGATCGGCTTGGCCGGCAAGGGCAAGGCGCTCATGACCAGCGACGCCCGCGCCAGGCGGCGCTGCGCCAAGCGGTCGTCTCGTGAGCGAAGGTCGACTGGGCCAAAACCCCGGCCAGCACATAGCCGTCGTCTATGCCCAGGTCCCGGGCCCGTACATAGCCGCGCGCCTCCAGCAGCGCGCGGATTTCGCCGCGCACCGGGCCATTGTTGTGCTCGACGGTCAGCACCCTCACCTGATGCGCTTCGAAGGGAAAGCTACGTAGCAGGGCCAATTCCGAACCCTCGGTGTCCAGACTCCAATAGTCGATGATCCGCGGCGCGCCGCAGTCGGCCAGCACCGCACGCAGGGTTCGGGCGGTCTTGCGCACTGTCGCCGATCCGCCTGGCCGTTCGGCGGCCTTGCGGCGGGCAAAGCCCAGGTGGCGCGGATCATAGGCCTCAAGGATACCGCCATAGACCCCGGCCGCCTCCAGGAACTCCACCGGCCCATCGCGGTCATAAAGGCAGCAGTCCAGGCAGATGCAGGCGCGGTTAGCGACCAACTGCGCGAAGGTCTCGCCGTTGGGCTCCACGCAGATCCCCCGCCAGCCATAGTCGCGCTCCAGCACCCAGCTGTTGCTGCCCCTGCGCCCGTTCGAAGCGCCAGAGTCGAGGAAAAAGCCGCCGCGCAACCCCCCGAGGACCTCAATCACGAAACGATCCTGCCCCTGGTAGGAGCCGTCATAGGGACGCACGTCGGCGGTCGGGAAATCCAAGCCGTCCATCTAGCCCCTCCGCCCGCGACCCAGGGCCGCCGATCGCCAGGCCGCCTTGTGTTCTGGGGACAGCGGCGGCTCGCGATGGTTCTCGTCGAACCGGCGGTCGCCATAGAGCAGGGTCACATTGATCCGGCAGCCGGCGTAGTCCGGCGAAAAGCATACTGCTTCGGTGGCGTGGAACAGGTCGGAATTGAAGATGATCGCCCGGTTCTGGCGGTAGGGGATGCGCACGGCGCGCGGCCGACAGCGGGCGATCAGGTCGCCGATCAGGTCGGGACGCTCGTTATATTGCGCGAAGCCCCAGGCCAGGGGCGCCTCCAGATCGTAGACCACCATGCCGCCGGATGTCGGGTCGAGATTGGCCGCTTCCGGGGTGAGCCAGAAATTGACGTTCACCGCGGCGAAGTCGGCGTGGATGGTGCTGTCGGGCGGCAGGAAACCGGTAGTCTTGAAGGCCCACAGTTGGCGCAACGGATGACGATCGCCGATCAGCTCGGGAAAAGCTTCGCGAACCTCCTCGGCGATCTGCAGCAGCAGCGGACAGTTGAAGCCGGTGAAGAATAGGCTGCTCATCCGGCCGTTGGTGTAGCGGTCGCCATGCCAAATGGTCGAGGCGCGGCAGAAGGCCAGCAGGCTCTCCAGGGCTTGCTGGCTGAGGAAATCATCGACCACCACGAGGCTGGGGCTGGCTCGGCGATAGACGGCCTCGGCCAGCGCCGGGCTCCAGGCGCCGGACAGGGCGCGGGCGAGGCGCGGAGCGGGCTTTAGGTTGACGAGGCGGCCATAGGCAGCGGCCAATACCGGGTCGGGCCTGGCGGGAAACGCAAGGCGAGCCTCGGGATCGCCGCAATCCAGTCCATCGAGGGCGGTCTGATAGGCGGCTCGGATCGCCTCGACCTCGCTGGCCCGCATGCCGCCCTGCTCGCGGAGCCATCGCAACTGAGCGATGTCGTGGCGCAGCTTGGTCGCCGACAGCCGAGCCTGAGGCGGCGGCGGGCTCGGCAGGCCAGGCCCGGCGACGCCTCGCTCCAACCAGGTCAGCACCGCCCCCAGTCCGCCGGCGAGGGAAAGGTCCCGGGCCTCCAGGGCTGCGATGATCGCCTCGGTGAGCCAGGCTGGCGTCCCGCCGCCCTCCGCCGCGACCATGGCGACGGCCTCGGTCAGCCGCCCTTCTAGAGCCAGCGCGCCGATCCGCGCCCGTCGCTGAGGTTCCGTCGCCGGGGCGGGCGCAGATTCAGAGGCGCGGACCGCCAAACGTAGCGAGCTCATCCGATCTCGAGGCCGCTGACGCGCAGCGCCCCTCGCCCACGGACGAAGCTGGCATATTGCACCAAGGCGTTCAGCGCCGTAGCGACGTGGGCCGGTAACTGCACGCTCCCCCAATAGCCGCCAAAGGCCCCGGGGCTCATTTCCGTGCCAGTTCCTGGACTGACCTCGGTGCCGCCACCGCCGGGACTCTGGTCGGTTCCCCCGCCGCCCGGGCTCATCTCCGTGCCGGTCCCAGGGCTCATCTCGGTCCCTTCGGTCAGGCGAATCTGACCCAGCAGTTTCTGCACCCGCGAGATCCCAGTCCGCAGTTCCTTAAGTTCAACAAACACAACGGCTCCGCGCCCGGGGCTCATTTCCGTGCCTCCCGGGCTCATCTCTGTGCCGCCAGGACTCATCTCGGTTCCGTCGGCCCGCGCCAGCCCATCGGCCAATTGCGAGACGAGGCGGATCTCGTCGACCATCCGCCAAGCCAGGTTCGCGGCGCCGGGACTCATCTCGGTAGACGTGCCAGGACTCATCTCCGTGCCCTCCGACGCGCGGGCCAGGTGCAAGGCCAGACGCTCGGCGTTGCGCAGGACCGCGACCAGGGCCTGGCCCAGCTGCAGAGCACCGGGGCTCATCTCCGTGCCGCCCGGGCTGATCTCGGTGCCGCCGCTCGGACTCATCTCTGTTCCGGCCTGCATCCTGGAAAGCTCGGCGATATAACGCTCAACAGTGAATAGCTCGCCCACCAGCCGGTCGGAGAGGTCACCCAGACTGCGTTCGGTGGCGATCCCTGGGCTCATTTCCGTGGCCGTGCCTGGGCTCATCTCCGTACCCCGGCCGCGAACCAAGGCGTCGCTAAAAAGTTCGGCCCGTCGCAGAGACTCGGCCAGGGATTCGGCCAGTCCCAAGGCCCCCGGGCTCTTTTCCGTGCCGTGGCCGGGGCTCATCTCGGTCGCGGTTCCCGGGCTCATCTCCGTGCCTTCGCCGCTCAGCAGCCCAGAAGCAAATCGCGTGGCCGCCCGCACTTCAGCCACCAGCCGCTCGGAGAAACTCCATGCGCCCGGGCTCTTGTCGGTGGCGATACCGGGACTCATCTCCGTGGCGGTTCCCGGACTCATCTCCGTGCCGTCGGCGCGATGCAATTGTAGGCTGAAGAGCTCCGCCCGCTTGAGGATTGCGATCAGCCGTGGGATCAGCCCACCACCGGCCGCACCCGGACTCATCTCCGTGCCGCTCTCCGTGCCGCCGGGGCTCTGCTCCGTGCCTGTCTCCAGCTGGACCAGTTGGGCGTTCAACTGCACCGCGCTGCGGATCTCCTGAGCCAGGCGCCCGGCCAGATCGAGCCGGCCTGGGCTCATCTCCGTGCCATGCCCTGGACTCATCTCGGTCGCAGTTCCGGGACTCATTTCCGTGCCGGCCGCGTCGACGCGGCCCATCGTCGACAGCACCGAGCGGAAGAAGTCGACCTGGGCGGAGAACAGATCCTCCTCGCTGGCCGCCCCACGCACGAGGGCCAGGGTCACCGCCTCGTCCCTGGCCTTGGCCGCGGCCCCGGCGAAGCGGCTCGCGAACTGGTGACGGCTGGGGCTCTGCCCGCCTAGTTCTCCGGCATAGGTTCCAAGCCATCGGCGTAGGGCCGAGCTTGAGAACACCGCGAACACCAGCTGGTTGGCCGCA
Source organism: Caulobacter sp. LARHSG274 (assembly GCF_052871235.1). NCBI lineage: Bacteria > Pseudomonadati > Pseudomonadota > Alphaproteobacteria > Caulobacterales > Caulobacteraceae > Caulobacter > Caulobacter sp. LARHSG274. The sequence continues at coordinate 61,624 of NZ_JBIXJO010000018.1, forward strand.
TCGGCGTCGAGGCCCGCATGCGCGTCGCCCAACACATAGTCGGCGAAGATCTGCATCGGGTCGGTCGAGAACTGTTCGCGCAGCAGGTAGTCCCCGGACATGGCGCGGAACATCGCATGTGATCGCCAGGCCGCCTTGGCGTCGACGAGCGCAAGATTGGATTGGGCCATAAATCCTCCCAGCTGCGTCCTGAGGGATGCAGGAGCGCGCAAAATATCCGCCGAATGGCGAGCGATATTAAAAGAAGATGTATCCACACCTCGCTCCAGCGAGGTCTGTTAGATCACGCAAGATGGTGTTGTCCGTCGCGCCCGGCGCAGCCGATTCCGGACGATTTACTCATCAAATCGGAAACTAAGGATACTAAGGAGTACCATGCCGAGTGGATTCTAAAAATACCCTTTTTGCGATAAGGTCAAGCCGCGGTTCACGTCGACGCGTGGACATCTCTCCAAAAACGTAGCGCTCGAACCGCTCTGGAGACCTATTTCAACGGCGCCAAGGGGCTGGCCAGCATCGGCGCCTTCGCCAAGTCGATCAAGGACGACATCTACGCGCTGAAGCAAGAGCAGCTGATCGACGGCTTCCGCTACACGATCAGCACCCCGATGAACGCCAACAAGTCCACGCTGCGCGGCATTGAGGTCCAGTACATCAACAACGCTCTGCCGGGCCTGCCCGGGCCGCTGAAGGACAAGGTCGGCGTCGCGCTGAACGCCACGCGAACCTGGGGCGACATGGACTACATCGTCGACGGCAAGGTGCTGCACATCGATCGTCTGCTCTACCAGCGCAATTGGATGGCCAATGCCGCGGTGTTCTACAACCTGCCGCACGATGGCGAGGCCCGGACTGAACAGCTACAACTGGGGTGACGCCTATTACGACGGCATCGGCGCCAACCCGTGGCTGAACCGAGGTCCCGAAGCCCGCGGGCAGATGGACGCCACCGTGCGCTATCGGGTCGCCGGCGACTGGATCGTCAAGCTGCAGGCCAAGAACATTCTCAATGAAGACCTCTATCTGGGCTACGACCGGAACCTGCGCGAGCGCCGGGCCGAAATGAAGAAGGGCCAGTCCTTCTTCCTCAACGTGATCTACCGTCCGTGAACGCGGCCATGAGCATCCCGCGCAGACGCCTGATCTAGGCCGGCGGCCTGGTTCTGCTGGCTGGCGCAGCTACCGGCCCTGTCTGGTCGCAGGGCCTGAGGGCGAGCGCGCGCTACTGGTACCGCTTCTCCGCCGCCGGCGAGACCAGCCGGATCGGCACGGCGCGGACGACGCCCGCCGCCGGCTCCCGTCTCGACCGCCTGCGCATCGGCGTGACCGGCCGCCAACACTACGAGGCGGGGCTCTTTACGGCCTACAAGCACCTGAGCCGGGAGCCGGATCTCGACGCTATCTTCCACTACGGCGACTACATCTACGAGGGCGCGGGCGGGAAGGGCTGTCCGGTTGGCGAGGAAACGACCGACAGGAGCCGGATCTGTTTCCGCAAACACGCCGGCGGCGAGATCTACTCGCTGGACGACTACCGCCGCCGCTACGCCCAGTACAAGACCGACGCGGATCTGCAGGCCGCCCACGCGGCGGCGGCCTTCCTGTCCTCGTACGACGACCACGAGGTCGACAACAACTGGGCCGGCGACGAAGACCAGGACGCCACCCCGCGCGAGGTCTTCCGGCTGCGTCGGGCCGCGGCCATGCAGGCCTGGTACGAGAACATGCCGGTGCGCCGCTCGTCCTTCCCGGTCGCCGGCGGGCTGCGCATGCATCGCCGGATCGACTATGGCGACCTGCTGCGCGTCCAGGTGCTCGACACCCGGCAGTTCCGCAGCGGCCAGATCTGTGGGGCCAAGGCGCTGGACCGCTGCCTGCCGATGGGCTCGATCCCGCGCCCGACCATCCTCGGTGAGGCGCAGGCGACCTGGCTTGAGCAGGGACTGGGCGGCGGCCAACGCTGGAACCTGTTGGCCCAGCAGGTGATGGTGATGCCGTTCCTCTATCCCGGCACCCGCGGCGCCGGCCGCACCAATCTCGACAGCTGGAGCGGCTATGCCGCCAGCCGCGAGCGGCTCGTCGCCGCCATTCGGGCTCGGAACCTGACCAATGTCGTGATCGCCACGGGCGACGCGCACCAGCATCACGCCGGCGTAATACCCAGCCGCGAAGGGGCATGGGACAGCCCGCCTGTGCCGACGGAGTTCGTCTCGACCTCGATCAGCTCCGGCGGCGATGGCGTCGCCTTGTCGGACGAGTGGAAAGGCGTGCCGGCCGACAACCCGCACTGCAAGCTCTTCGACGCGCGGCGCGGCTATCAGCTGTTCGACATCAGCCGAGATGTCTGGCGCACCGACGTCAAGGTGGTCGACCGGGTCACGAGCCCTGGCGGATCGCTGTCGACGATCGCGCGCTTCGCCGTTCAACCCGGCCAGCCGAGCCTGTCTTCAGCCTGATCCGGGGGCGGCGGGCGGCTTGCTGGCGGTAAGGCCTGTCCTTCAAAGGGAGAGGGCGAGCCCAGCCTGGCCAACTGTCCGAATTTCCGGCGCCGCCCCGACGAAATCACGCAACAAGCGTGAAAAGGCCAGCATAGCCGCTCTAATTTCCCCAATAGATGGTCAAGGTTGTAGCGTTTGACCGCCCTAGAACGCGCCTATTCCTGGGGGTGCGGTGCAGCATGCGCCGAGTCCACTACTTAAGCGATCATTGTTCAGTCGCCACCAGCGTGAAGAACAATAGATCCGCGAAATCGGGATGTAAGGGGCGAGTCTAGATGAAGAACATGAAGTCGGTCGGCGGCGCGATGGATGCTGCGCGGAAATCTCACCAGATTCGCAGATCTCTGATGGCGCTGGCCGCCGGTTTGCTGGCGAGCACGGCGATCACGTCCGTAGCCCGGGCGCAAGCGGCCGCGCCGGCGGCGGCGAGCGAGTCTCCCACCGCCGTTGACGAGGTTATCGTTACGGGGTCGCTTGGCGCCCTGCCTCTCAAGAACGTCGGGTCGATTTTCGGTTTCGACAAGACGATTTTGGAAACCCCGCGTTCTGCGTCGACCATCAGCCAGGAGCAGATCGAACGCTTTGGCGTGACGGAAATCTACGATCTCGTCGCCCAGGCTCCCGGCACCTTTACCAATTCCTTCTTCGGCGTCGGCGGCGCTCTCGACATCCGCGGCACGCCGGGCGAAGTCTATTTCCGCGGGATCCGCCGCCTGGACAATGCGGGCAACTATCCGACTCCCATCGGCGCCTCCGATCGGATCGACATCGTCCGGGGCCCGGCCTCGCCGATCTACGGCCCGTCGAAGACCGGCGGCTACATGAACTTTGTTCCGAAGTCCGCCCGGGTCAACGGCGCGCTGATGTCGTCGCCGGCGGGGGAGATCAGCTACACCACGGGCAGCTGGGACAAGGGCGTCCTGACGGCGCAGGTTCGCGGGCCCGCGACGATCGGGGAAAAGGAGTTCGGCTACAGCCTCTATGCCGAAGTCGAGGACTCGGGCAGCTACTACCGCAACATGTCCACCAAGCAGACGATCCTGCAGGCGTCGTTCGACAGCAACATCACCGACAATCTGCGGATTGAATTTGGCGGCATGTACCACAAGTACGACGGCCAGCAGAACGGCGGCTGGAACCGCCTGACGCAGGCCCTGGTGGATAACGGGACCTACATCACCGGTACGGCCAAGGCCGTGCCCGACATCGGTACGCCCGACGGCAAGATCTCCTATGCCGAACTCGCGGCGATCGGCGGCCTTGGACCTTTTGGCGGTTTCGCCTGCGGCGGCAACGTTTTCGCCGCTTCGATCACCAATGGCTGCTTCCCCGCGGGGGGCGCCATGGCCCTGACGAGTTCAGGCACGGCGAAGCTCAGCCGCAAGGACACGCTGACCGGCGTCAACGATTTTCTGCGGAACGAGCAGACGACCGGCTATTTCGATATCATCTATGCCGGACCGAATGACTTCGAGATCAAGAACCAGCTCTTCTATGACAAGACAGAAAACCTGAATGAAAACGCTTACGGATTTTCGCAGTCCGTGGATTCCTATGTCATTGAAGACAAGATCGTCGCTTCTCAGAGCTTCACCAATGCGATGGGGAAATTCGCCTACCAAATCTCTCCGTCAATTCGCTATACGAATTTCCATTTCGGGGACGATTTCACCTACGAATATTTCCACCGCGTCGATCTGACGGAAGGCTATACTCCGCTCTCCACCCGCCTTCTGTCGACCCAATGCGATTGTTCGTATTCTGACTATTTGACCGGGCACTATACGGACTACGGCCTCGCCGGCCTTGCCGACATGGCGTTCGACTTCGGCCTCGATGTCACCTTGGGCGCCCGATACGACAAGACGGACGTCGTCTCGACCATCGACCCGACCAGGCAACCCGTCGCTGCGGGAACCCTTCTATCAGCCTCGAACAGCAAGGGCGCTTGGTCATGGACCGCCAGTGCAAACTATAAGCTGCCGTTCGGTCTGATCCCCTACGTCACCGCTTCAAAGCAATCCACGATGGTCGTGGGGGAGGGCGCCGAGGTCCTGGTGGCTGACGTCTCCGGCAATTCGTTTATCGCCGCGTCAAATCTCTACGAGGGCGGCATCAAGGGCTCTTGGCTCGATGGCACGCTCTATGGCGCGGTGTCGGTCTACAAGCAGAACCGAACCGACCACAATGTTCAGTCGTCTGTGACCAATCAGTCGGTCGAAACCAAGGGCCTGGAGGCGGAGTTCCGCTGGTCGGTCAACAAGCATCTGCTGCTCACCGGCGCCTACACCAACACCCGGGTCTATAACCTCTCCTATCTGGACGCCGGCACGGCCTTCAGCTTCTTCGGCATCGAGGATCTGAAGAACGTCACCAACCCCGCCCTCTATCTGGGCGGTCAGCCGCTGGGCCTGGTGCCGGTCTTCAACCGGGAAGCCTCGCGGCGCGCCGGCATTCCTGAAAACGTCATTTCCGGAACGGCCACCTACGCCTTCGACAACGGCCTGGCCTTCGCCGCCAGCGCTTCGCACGTGGAAGCGGTGTGGTCGGGCCAGTCCCAGGTCGTGCGCCTGCCGGCCTATACGCTGGTGGATCTGAGCGCGTCCTACAAGAAGGACCGGTGGCTGTTCCGGGCGGTGGTGAAAAACGCGACCGACGCGACCTATTTCCGGGCCAACTTCACCGAGCTGTTCGGGAGCACGATCGTGTTGCCCGAAAAGCCGAGAAGCTTCCAGGCGACCGTCGCCTACAGCTTCTGACATCGAACGGGGCGGCGCGTCGTCGCCGCCCCGTTCGACGCCCAGTTCACGATCGCGGCCGACGAGGCTCGCGTCCTTCAGCTTGCGACCCTAAGGTGGCCGCACGAGGCCTGAAGGCCGCCAGCAAGAGAGCCGGGGAGCGTCCGCGTGCAGCACATCCTTGAGGAACTGGATCGTCGTCGGGCGCAGGCGCGGGCGGGAGGCGGCGAGGCGCGGGTGGCGGCCCAGCACGCCAAGGGCAAGCTGACGGCGCGCGAGCGGATCGACCTGCTGCTGGACGAGGGTTCGTTCGAGGAGTTCGACATGTTCGTCGAGCACCGCGGGACCGAGTTCGGCATGGCCGAGCAGAAGGTGGCCGGCGACGGGGTGGTGACCGGCTGGGGCACGGTCAACGGCCGGGTGGTCTATGTGTTCTCCAAGGACTTCACGGTGTTCGGCGGCTCGCTGTCGGGCGCCCATGCGGCCAAGATCGTCAAGGTCCAGCGCCAGGCGATGAAGGTGGGGGCCCCGATCATCGGCCTGTTCGACGCCGGCGGGGCGCGCATCCAGGAGGGGGTCGACAGCCTGGCCGGCTATGCCGACATCTTCCTGGAGAACGTGATGGCCAGCGGCGTGATCCCGCAGATCAGCGTGATCATGGGCCCGTGCGCCGGGGGCGACGTCTATTCGCCGGCCATGACCGACTTCATCTTCATGGTCAGGGACACCAGCTACATGTTCGTCACCGGGCCCGAGGTGGTCAGGACGGTGACCAACGAGGTGGTCACCGCCGAGGAACTGGGCGGGGCGCGGGTGCATGCGGCCAAGTCGGGGGTGGCCGAGGGGGCGTTCGACAACGACCTGGAGGCCCTCACCCAGGTGCGGCGGCTGATCGACTTCCTGCCCTCGTCCAACCGCCAGCCGGCCCCCGAGCGCCACAGCTTCGATGAGGCCTATCGCGAGGAGCCCAGCCTGGACAGCCTGATCCCCGCCGATCCGGGCAAGCCCTACGACATCAAGGAGCTGATCCTCAAGATCGTCGACGAGGCCGACTTCTTCGAGATCAGTAGCGAATGGGCCAAGAACATCGTCTGCGGCTTCGCCCGCATGGACGGGACGAGCATCGGCGTCGTCGCCAACCAGCCGCAGGTGCTGGCCGGGGTGCTCGACATCGACAGCTCGCGCAAGGCCGCCCGCTTCGTGCGGTTCTGCGACGCCTTCAACATCCCGATCCTGACCCTGGTCGACGTGCCCGGCTTCATGCCCGGCACCAAGCAGGAGTACGGCGGGCTGATCAAGCACGGCGCCAAGCTGCTGTTCGCCTATGCCGAGGCCACGGTGCCGAAGATCACCCTGATCACCCGCAAGGCCTATGGCGGGGCCTATGACGTGATGAGCTCCAAGCACCTGCGCGGCGACTTCAACTACGCCTGGCCCACCGCCGAGATCGCGGTGATGGGGGCCAAGGGGGCGGTGGAGATCATCTTCCGCCAGGAGGCCAAGGACCCCGCCGCCCTGGCCGCCCGCGAGGCCGAATACAAGGCCGCCTTCGCCAACCCCTTCGTCGCCGCCTCCCGCGGCTATATCGACGACGTCATCATGCCCCACGGCACCCGCCGACGCATCGTCCGCGCCCTGAAGTCCCTCAAGGGCAAGGACCTCTCAAACCCCTGGAAGAAGCACGACAATATTCCGCTGTAGGGCGGGTCTCAGTAGACGACGTCGCCCTCCGGCCTGAACGCTTTGAGCATTTCGGCCCGGGCGGCGGCGTCCGCTCGGCGGACGCCGATCACGCCGTCCATGGTCTTGATCGTCACGACGCCGTCGGCGCCCGGCGCGACGCGCAGGCTGCGCAGCAGTTGCGGGCCTTCGCCCCAGTCCAGGCGGACATCCAGGAGCAGCGAGCCCTGTTCGCTCCAGCCGCCGAAGACGTAGGTCAGGGTCATGGCCGGCAGGTCGATCGGGCCGGGTTCGACAGCGACGGCGCTGACCGTGCGGCTGCCCTGATACCAGGACAGGTTGACGCTCATCATTGCGGTCTGGGCCTCGACCCAGTTGGCCTGAGAGACGTTCTGCGGCAGGCAGGCGGCGGCCCAGCGGGTCGGCGATTTGCCGCGGGGCTTTTCCTCAAGGCGCGGCGCGCACCAGACCAGGCCCGCCGCCCCGGCCCCGGCCATCGGCACGCCATAGACCGGTTGGCCGGCGGGCAGGGCCTTGTCGAAGAACCAGCCCTTGCCCCGGACTTCCTGTTTGAGCACGCCGGTCACGCCGTGGCGGACCCCGACAGTGAAAAATGGCTGGCCCTTGGCGACGCCGCCGACGGCCACGGCGGGGGGCGCGCCGGCCGAAACGAGCGGCCTGGGCGCGAAATCAGGGGGCGAGGCTTGTTGAAGGGAAGCGGGTTTGGGTGGCGGAATGCCGGTGGCGGCGAGATCGGCCAGGCCCGCCGCAATCGGCTTCAGGTCGGCCACCGCCGGCAGCCGGCCAGTGACGCGGTAATGCAGCGTACCCGGTTGGGCGCCGGGCGAGAGGGTGATGTTCAGCGTCTCAAGCGCGAAGTCGCCGCCGCCAAGGGGGGCGAGGCGTCCTTGCGCGCAGGCGCCGCCGTTCAGGAACCAGCCCTTGTCCTCGGCGGTCCGCAGGGCGCGGGCGAAGCGCGCGGGCTTGACGACCCCGTCGCCGTCGCACCACTGGTAGCCCAGGAGCAGAGTCGGGCGCTCCTCGGGCCGGGCCTCCCGATAGGCCGGCTTGGCGACGAGCGTGTGCGGATCGCGCACCACATTGAAATCGGCCGCCGCGAAATAGTAGCTGGAGGCGGCGGCCCAGCTCTGGTCAAAAGCGCCGGTCTCCTTGGTGTCTGTCAGACACTCGAACGCCCTCCGGCTGACCCATTTGAGATTGGCGCGCAGGTCGCACCAGACCACCCGGCGCGGTCCGTCGCCGATCTCGACGCGGGCCAGAACCGCGCCGGCGGGGATCTGCCGGAACCGTCCCTGCGCCGGACTGGTGAGGACGCGGGCCTGGGCGACGCGAAGCGTGTGCTGGGCGATCACGCCGTCCCGGGCGATCTCGCCCTCCATGGCGGTCGGCGGCGTTTCCGTTAGAGCCATGGGCATGCGCGCCGCCTCGCCCGCCACGCCGTAGCTGTAGATCGGGGGCGCGGCGCCATAGATCAGCGGCTGGGGCGCGGAGCCGGCGACTGCGGCGGTCGCGCCGGCGACCGCGAGGCCGGCGGCCGCCAGAAGCGACCGCCAGTCTGGGGTTCGGGCCATGATTTAGAGCGCGGCGGGGGCTGGCGCCGGCGCGGGGGCCGGGGTCGCCGCTGCGGCGTCGGCCGGAGCCGGCTGGGCCTTGGATCCGAAGGCGTAGCCTTCGGCGAAGGGGCGCTCGGGCAGTTCCAGCGCGTACATATAGGCCCCGTTGCACGGACCGGTCGCGCCGTTGACATAGGTTGCGGCGCGCATCTTGTCGCCCAAGCCCGACAGGGCCGGGAACACCGCGCGATAGGGTTCCAGCATCATGTCCGGACCGATGCGGTTGGACGGCGAAGCGGGATCGAACGAGCCAGCATAGATCACGTCGCCGGCGGCCGCCTCGAATGACGGCGCGCCCAGGCACAGACTGGCCATGAACAGGCCGGCGTGGAAGCTGGAGATCCGCCATTGGCCCGGCGGCACCGCGTAGACCAGCGTGGTCCCGCCGGCCCCGCCGGCGACAGCCGTGGCCTTGAGCGGCTGAGCGGCGGTGAAGGCGCCGGGGCGGCCGTCGGCCCAGGCCGGGGTCTTGGCGTCCGGACCGACCCGTTCGAAATTGACCGAGAAGGCGCCCACGCCCTGGAGATTGACGACCACCAGGGCGGAGTCGGCGGGGATTTCGCCCAGTTGCTCGGGCTTGAGCGGCGAAGGCGGCCGAGCGCTCTTGGCCAGCTTGGGGGCGGGCGCCGGCTTCTCCTTGCTGGGCTTGTCGGAATCGGGCGGGTCGCCCATGGCGTCGACGCTGAGCCGCGCCTTGCTGGTGTTGCGCGCGGGTGAGAACATGCCGCTGGTCTGGACGGTCGCGGCGTCGTTGTCGAACACTCGGACGATGGTTCCCTCCGGCTCGACGGCGCCGATCAGGGGGGCGATCCGGGCGGCCTTGGCGGCGGTATCGAGCTTGTCGGCGGCTTCGCCGGCCACCGGATCGAGCGCCACGACCCGCCAGCCCCTCACGACCATGCAGTTCTCGACATTGACCGGGCGCGCCTTGGCGTCGTTCATGGCCATGACGATCGCCTTGCCGATCGCTGCGCCGATCGCTCCGGCCAGGCCGGGCGCGTAGACGGCCGGGCTGGTGTCGGGTTGATGCAGGCGCGCGCTCATGGCCCGGCAGGCCCGTACGTCGGCGTCATGCGCGGCGAGTTGCGCGCCGGGCTTGTTGAAATAGGTGTAGCCGTCCGAGGTCTTTCCCAGATCGCCGGCCGTCGCGGACGACGCCGCCGCAGCCATCGCCGCGGCCAGACACAATTTGCGCATGAACTTGCTCTTTCCCCCAAGGAACAAGCTTAGCTGTCATAAGTCAGCGACGGGCGCAACCCCACGTGGCGGAGGGGGGAGCGGATCTATTTCACCGCGTCCATCCGCACACTGATCGTCCCGTCCGGATTGCCCGGCGACTTCGGTCCGCCGGCGAAGGCGCCGGCATAGGTCGGGGCCAGCAGGCCCTGGAAGGCGTTCTGCGGCACGGTGACCTCGTAGTCGCCCTCGGCGTAGGGGCCGACGACATAGGGGTCGATGATCGCGGTCAGGCCGCCGATCTTGCCCGGCGCGGTCGAGGCGGCCAGGACCAGCACCGTCTGGTTCCAGTGCGGGCAGGCGAACATCTCGCCCAGCGGCGCGGCCCCCTCGCGATGGCGCTTGGCGGCCTTGACCGCGTCGCAGATAGCGGTGTCGAGCGGGGTCATGTCGACGTCAGGGCGGAACAGCGCCTGGGGCTGCAGCTCGGCATTGGCCGTCCGGTCCCACAGCAGGCTGGCGCCGCCATGGTTGGGATGGGCGCCGCCGGTGTCCTCGAACCACAGGGCCCGCAGCCCGACCAGGCGGTCGCCGGCCGCGCTCAAGAACCACTGGCCCTGGCGGGCGTAGGGCCGCCAGGGATAGGACCCGTCCCAGGCCTGATGGTCCGCCTGCGCCTTGGCGGCGAAGGCCTTCAGGCCGGCGACCTCGCGGTCATAGAGCGCCGCGTGCAGGGCAGGGTAGTTGGCGATCTCGGCCGGCAGGCGCAGGCCGACGCTAGCGGCGGGGTCGTCGGCCTCGAAGCTCAGGGGGCGGACCGGCGCGGCGGGGGCGGGGGTCGCGACCGCGACGGGCCGGGGCGGCTTGGCCGGGGCCGCTGGCTTGCGCTCGCAGGCGGCCAGCATCGCAAGCAGGGCCAGGCCCGCGAGCATGGGGGCGGACGTCTTCAGCTTCATCGCGTTCTCCTGCGCCGTCCCCCGCCGACACCCTGCCGCGCGTCGCCGGGTCCGTCCATGGGCGCAAAACGCATCGAACCGGGCGGGATCGGCGTTACGCAGCAGATGGGGATCAAAGCATGAGACACCGGGGTCCTTGGCTGGCGCTGGGCGTCGGCGCGGCGCTGCTGGGCGCGTGCTCGACGGCCCCGCCGCCGCGGCCGATCCCGCACGCGCCGCCGCCGGCCCGGGCCGAGACCGCGACCCCCGCTCCAGCGGGCATGGTCTGGAACTATCTTCCGGACCCTGGCGGCGAGGTCCGCCTGAACTACGGCCTGCCCAACAGCGACCAGGTCGGGATAATGTTCAGTTGTCGGCGCCCGGCCAGGGCGGTCGGTTTCGTCACCGACCTCGACAAGGGCGAGCCGGGCTCCGGGACCGTGCGCTTCCGCTCGGACCAGGCCCAGGGCCGCTACGCCGCGCGGCTGGAAAGGTCCGAATTGACCGGCGGCTGGGAGGCGCATGGCGAGATCGCCCTGGCCGATCCGGTCCTGGCCAGGTTCGAGACCAGCGGCCGGATCAGCCAGGTCGAGGACCGGGCCTATGCGCAGGACGCGCGCTCCGCCGCCGAGCGGAAAAACATCAAGCGGTTCTTCGGCTTCTGCCGGGGTTAGGGCGCTTTGAGTTGACGCCTCGCGGCTGCGCCGTCAAATGAAGCGCCCACGTCGGGGTGGATAGCACGGCCGCGACTCGCCAGATGGACGACAACGCCGCCCTTCTTCGGACTTTCGAAGCCCTGCGCGCCGGGGTCGACCGGCGCCTGGCCGAACTGGCCCCGCCGGCGGGCTCGGCGCCCGACCGGCTGGTGGCGGCGGTGCGCTACGCCCTGCTGGCCCCCGGCAAGCGCTTTCGCCCGATGTTGGCCCTGCTGGCCGCCGCCGAGTTCGGGGCGCCGGAGGGGGCGGCCCTGGACGCGGCCTGCGCCTTCGAGATGATCCACGCCGCCTCGCTGATTCTCGACGACCTGCCGGCCATGGACGACGCCGGCCTGAGGCGCGGCCTGCCGACCATCCACCGGGCCTTCGACGAGGCCACGGCGATCCTGGCCGGGGTCGGCCTGCTGAACCAGGCCTATGCGGTGATCGCCGCCGACCACGCCTTGCCGGGACCGCTGCGCGCCGACCTGACCGCCCGCGCCGCCCATGCCGTCGGCTTTTCGGGCCTGATCGCCGGCCAGGCCCGCGACCTGTTCGACCGCGACCGGACCCGCGACGCCGCCGCCCTCGACCGCCTGAACCACGAGAAGACCGGGGTGCTGATCATCGCCGCCGCCCAGGGCGGGGCGGCGATCGCCGGGGCCCCGGTCGCGGCGGTCGAGGCGGTCGGGGTCTTCGCCCGCCACATCGGCCTGGCCTTCCAGATCCGCGACGACCTGATCGACGCCCAGGGCTCGGCCGAGGGCGCCGGCAAGGACGTCGGCAAGGACGCGGCCATGACCACGGTGGTCTCGGCGCTGGGCCTGGCCGGGGCCCGCCAGGCCATGGACGGCCACTTGGCCAGCGCCGCGGCGGCCCTCGGCGGGGTCGGGGCCGGCGACCTGCTGGGCCGTTATGTTGGCGGCCTGTTCGCCGGGCGCAAGGCGGCGGCGTGAACGCTGAGGCCCTTTCGGCGGCGCCCATTCTGACGGTGGCGGGGGCGGTCCACGCCTATGGCGGCCGGCCGGTGCTGCGCGGCGTCGACCTGGCGCTGGGCCGCGGCGAGATCTACGCCCTGCTGGGCCCCAACGGGGCCGGCAAGACCACCCTGATCCGCACGCTCTGCGGCCGCATCCGGCCCGACGGCGGGACCGTGCGGCTGAACGGCCGCGACCCGGCCCGGGTGGCGGCGGCCCGGGCCGGCCTGGGCCTGGTCCCGCAGGAGATCGCCCTCTACGCCAACCTGACCGTGGGCGAGAACCTGCGGACCTTCGCGGCCCTGGCCGGCATGCCGCACCGCCAGATCGCGGCCGCCGTGGAGCGGGCGCTGGCCCTGACCCGCACGGCCGACCGGGCCGGCGTGCCGGTCAAGCACCTGTCCGGCGGTTACCAGCGCCGCGCCAACATCGCCGCCGCCATCGTCCACGCGCCCAGCCTGCTGATTCTCGACGAGCCGACGGTCGGGGTCGACATCGACGCCCGCGAGGCGGTCGACGCGGTGATCCGCGGCCTGCGCGACCTGGGCGTGGCCATCCTGCTGACCACCCACGACCTGGACCAGGCCGAGGCCCTGGCCGACCGGGTCGGTTTCCTGCGCGAGGGGCGGATGGTGCTGGAGGGCGAGCCCAAGGCGCTGCTGGCCGAGGCGTTCGGAACCCAGATGGAGGTCCTGGTCCACCTGTCGGGAACGCCGGACGCCGCCGCCGAGGCCCAGCTGGCCGCCGAGGGCCTGGCCCGCACCCGCCAACCGTCGGTCTGGACCCGCCTGGACGCCGACGGTTATGCGGTGGCCGGGACCCTGGACAGGCGGCTGCGCCAGGTCGGACTGGCCCCGCGCGAGATCCGGGTGCGCCAGCCGTCCCTGGCCAATCTGTTCACCCGCCTGGCCGAGCAGGAGCCGGCGGCGTGAGCCCGCGGCCTGTCGAGAGGCTGGCGATGATCGCCGCCATGGTGCGGGTCATGACGCTGGAGCTGTGGCGCGACCGCGGCGCCCTGGTCATGACCTTCCTGCTGCCGCCGCTGGTGTTCCTGATCTTCTCATCGGTGTTCGCCGGGGCGACCGGCGAGACGGTGCAGCTGAAGCTGGCCGTGGCCGACCTGGCCCGGACCCCGGACTCCGGCCGGCTGGCGGCGGCGCTGGCCGGCTCGCCCGACATCCGCGCCGAGCGGGTTTCTCCGTCTACGGTCGAAGAGGTCCGCCGCCGGGTCAAGACCGGCCGCGCCGACGCCGGCCTGGTGATCCGCGCCGATCCCGCCGCGGCCGACAAGCCGTTCGTGATCGTCGCCGACCCCACCCGCGCCGTGGCCGCGCCCCTGGCCCAGGCCCGGGTGCAGCAGGTGCTGTCGGCGGCCCTGCCGGACGTCGCCATGCGCCGCACCGTGGCCCAACTGACCCCGGCCCTGGGCGGCCTCAGCGACGAGCAGGCCGAGAACGCCGACACCGCGGCCGCCTTCCTGCGCCAGAACCCCTCCAAGGACGACGGCGGCTTCTTCGACCGCGAAGACGTCAAGGACGCCAAGACCGGCGGCGGGGTGATCGCCTATTACGCCGGGGCGGTGATGATCCTGTTCGCCCTGTTCTCGGCCATGCAGGGGGCGCTGGGCCTGATGGACGAGCGGCGGACCGGGGTGGCCGACCGGCTGCTGGCCGGGGTGGCGGGCATGGGACCGGTGGTGACCGGAAAGTTCCTGTTCCTGGTCGTCCAGGGCCTGGTCCAGGCCCTGCTGATCTTCGCCACCGCCCAGTTGGTCTATGGCGTGGCGGCGGCCCAGCACGCGGCCCTGTGGCTGCCGACCACCCTGGCGGCCAGCGCCTGCGCCGCCGGCCTGGCCCTGGGCCTGGTCTCGGTCTGCCGCACGCGCGAGCAGGCCCAGATGCTGTCGACCTTCGTGATCCTGGTGCTGGCGGCGGTCGGCGGCAGCATGGCCCCGCGGTTCCTGATGCCGCCCTGGCTGCAGGCCCTGGGCTGGTTCACGCCCCACGCCTGGGCGATCGAGGCCTATCAATCGATCCTCTGGCGCGACGCCGGGATCGCGGCGGTGTATAAGGCCTGGTGCGTCCTGGCGGCCGTGGGCCTGGCCGGCCTGGCCCTGGCGCATGTCCTGGCCCGCCGGCTGAGACGATAGGAGCGGGGCCGATAGGATGACGATGCAGACCCTCGGCCTCCACCTGGCCCTGTTCCTGGCCGCCCTGGCCTTCATGGAAGGCTTCGCCTGGTTCACCCACCGCTATGTGATGCACGGCTTCCTGTGGGCCTGGCACCGCTCGCACCACGAGCCGCGCGCCGGCCTGTTCGAGCTCAACGACCTGTTCGCCGTGGTCTTCGCCGCCCCGGCCATCGTGGCGATCTATTTCGGCGTCCACGGGACCCCGTGGCTGCTGCCGGTCGGCCTGGGCATCACCGCCTACGGGGCGATCTATTTCATGTTCCACGACGGCATGGTCCACCAGCGGTTCAAGGTTCCGCTCGGCAAGTCGCGCTATTGGCGGCAGCTGATCCAGGCCCACCGCATCCACCACGCGGTGCACAGCAAGGACGGGGCGGTGTCGTTCGGCTTCCTGCTGGCCCGGCCGGTGCGCGAGCTGAAGGCCAAGCTGCGCGAGCGGGGCGTGGGCGTCTAGGCGTTCGACCGCCCTCCGCTCAGATCCTCGACCACATCGCCGGCCGCGCCGGCGCCTGCCCCCGGCGGTCCAGGGTCGCCGCCCGCAGCGCCACCAGGCCGCCCTGCAGCGCCCGCCAGGCCTTCATCCGGCCGCTGACCACCACCCGTTCGTCCCAGGCCCTGTCGCCAGCGGCGACCACGTCCAGGCCGATCTGCCGGTAGACGCCGCGAGCCGCGGCGATGGCCCAGGCCGAGCGCACCGGCAGGTCGCGCAGGCCCCAGCGGGCCGAGGCGTAGTAGGGCTCGGCGGCCGCGACCAGGCGCCGGGCCAGGACCGCCACGGCGGCGCGGTGGGCGGGTTCGGCGACCGCGTCCGCCGGCACGCCTAGCTCGGCCAGCCAGTCGCCGGGGACATAGACCCGGCCGTTGCGGGCGTCCTCGACGATGTCGCGGGCGATGTTGGTCAGCTGGAAGCCCAGGCCCAGGTCCTGGGCGCGGCGTAGGGTCGGCAGGTCGTCGGGCTTCACGCCCATGACCAGGGCCATCATCGTCCCGACCACCCCGGCCACGCCCCAGCAGTATTCCAGCAGCTCGTCGAGCGTGCGGTAGCG
Source organism: Caulobacter sp. LARHSG274 (assembly GCF_052871235.1). Classification (NCBI taxonomy): domain Bacteria; kingdom Pseudomonadati; phylum Pseudomonadota; class Alphaproteobacteria; order Caulobacterales; family Caulobacteraceae; genus Caulobacter; species Caulobacter sp. LARHSG274. Next base: position 77,194 of record NZ_JBIXJO010000018.1, read on the forward strand.
GCGGCCGGCCACGTCCATGGCGAAGCCGTCGATCATGTCCAGGGCGTAGCGCTCGGGAATGGCCCGGCGCAGGGCCACGGTCTGGAAGGCGGCGAACACCGGGTCGGTCGGCGTCTCGCCGGCCAGGGCGGCGCGGGTGTGGGCGTAGAGGGCCTCCAGCCGGGCCGGGCCGTCAGCCACCGGGCTCATGCCGTGGCCCAGGGTCTGGCCGTCGATGACGTCGTCGCAGTGGCGGCACCAGGCGTAGAGCATCTCGGCGTCGGCCCGGGTCTGGGCGTCGAACAGGGCGGCGGCGGCGGCGAAGCTCTTGCTGCCCTTCTGGATCGCCGCGCGGCTCTGGTCTTCCAGGTCGCTCATGCCGGCAGGGTCGCGTAGTCGTCGATCATCAGCCCGGCCGTGGCCTTGGCCGAGCCGACCACGCCGGGGATGCCCGCGCCCGGATGGGTGCCGGCCCCGACGAAATAGAGATTGGGAATGACGTCGTCGCGATTGTGGGTGCGGAAGAAGGCGCTCTGGGTCAGGAGCGGCTCCAGCGAGAAGGCCGCGCCCTGCCAGGCGTTGAGGTCGGTCACGAAGTCGTCCGGGGTGATGAAGCGGCAGGTGACCATGTCGGCGGTCAGGCCGGGGATGTAGTGCTTCTCCAGATAGGCCAGGATCTTGTCACGGTACTTCGGTCCCTCGACCGACCAGTCGATCCTGGCGGTCTTGAGGTTGGGCACCGGCGACAGGGCGTAGAAGGCCGAGCAGCCCTCCGGGGCCATCGACGGGTCGCTGGCGCTCGGATGGTGCAGATAGAGCGAGAAGTCCTCGGCCAGGCCGTCCTTGCCGTAGATCTCGCCGATCAGCTCGCGATAGCGGTTGCCGAAGCAGATGGTGTGGTGGCGGATTTCGGGGTGGGTCGTCTTCAGGCCGAAATAGACCACGAACAGCGACGGGCTCCAGCGCTTGGCCTCCAGGGCCTTGCCGACCTTCTTGCCGCGCGGATCGTCGGCCAGCAGGGCGCGGTAGGTGTGCATGACGTCGGCGTTGGAGGCGACCGTGTCGAAGGCCTCGAACTGGCCGTCGGCGCGGATCACCCCGGTGACGCGGCCGGCCTTGGTGGTGATCTTCTGGATCGGCTGGCCCAGGTGCAGGGTTCCGCCCAGGTCCTCGAGTAATTTCACCAGCGCGCGGATCAGGGCGTGGGTGCCGCCGCGCGGGAACCAGACGCCGCCGCGCCGCTCCAGGGCGTGGATCAGGGCGTAGATCGACGAGGTCGCGAACGGGCTGCCGCCGACCAGCAGGCTGTGGAACGACAACGCCTGGCGCACGTGCTCGTCCTTCACGAAGCCGGCGACCTTGTCATAGACGCTGCGCCAGGCCTGCAGCTTCATCAGGGCCGGGGCGTTGGCCAGCATGGCCCCGAAGTCGAGGAACGGCACGGCGCCGAGCTCGACATAGCCCTTCTGGTAGAGCTCCTCGGAATAGGCGTGGAAGCGACGGTAGCCCTCGACGTCGGCCGGGTTGCGGGCGGCGATCTGGGCGTCGAGCTGGTCCTGGTCGTTGACATAGTCGAAGACGTCGCCGTCCTCCCAGACCAGGCGGTAGAAGGGATCGACCGGTAGCAGCTGGACATAGTCCTCGATCCGGCGGCCGCTGAGCGCGAACAGTTCCTTCAGGCAGGCGGGGTCGGTGATCACCGTCGGGCCGGCGTCGAAGGTGAAGCCGTCGTCGTGCCAGACATAGGCCCGGCCGCCCGGCTTCTCGCGGCCCTCGAACACCGTGACGTCGAAGCCCGAGGACTGCAGGCGCACGGCCAGGGCCAGGCCGCCGAACCCGGCGCCGATCACGGCGGCCTTCGGTCTTGTCGTCATGCGTCTTGGTCTCCGGAAACCGAGCCTTCGCTCAGGCATTTGAGGGCCGCCGAGACCGGCACCGGCGGCTTGCCGACCAGGATCCGCAGCTTGTCCCACCGGTTCAGGCGGGCGGCGTAGAAGCGTTGCACCAGGCGAGGGGAGAGGCGGTAGAACCGCTCCAGCACCCGGTAGCGCTGGTCGGGCGCGCAGGCCCGGAACAGCATGCGATTGAGCAGCCGCAGGAAGCCCCGCCGCCGCCACAGCGTCCTGGACTGGGTCTCGACGCAGTCGCGCACCGTGGCGCTGGTGATCCGCGGCAGGGCGGCGATCGCGTCGGCCAGGCGGGCCGCGTCGGGCAGGGAATAGCCGGTGGTCGGCTGGAACAGGACCGCGCGCAGCCCGACCTCGGCGACCTGCGGCGGGGCCTCGCGCCAATAGGCGTCGATGTCGCCGCCCAGGGCGATGGGCAGGACGCCGTCCTCCTCGCGCTCGACCGCGGCGATGGTCCAGCCCTGGGCATTGGCATAGTCGGCGATGGCCTGGCGCAAGGCAGGGCGGTCGAGGCCGGGCCCGTCGCTGTAGCGGGTGTCCTCGATCAGCAGGCGCGTATCGTCCAGCGGCAGGACATAGACGAAGCGATAGCCGTCCTCCTGCGAGACCGTGGCGTCCATGATGATCGGCCGGGCCAGGCCGTGGGGGGCGGTCAGGCGCACGCCCTGGCCGACGAACTTCTGGTAGCCGAGGGCCAGGCTGCGGCTGCGGCGCGGCCCGCGGCCGTCGATCACCGCGCCGGCGACGATCCGGCGGCCGTCGGCCAGGGCGACCTCGTGCGGATCGACCCCGGTCACCGACACTCCCAGCCAGGCGTCGTCGCCCAGGGCGGCGCCGACCACCTGGTGCAGGCGCCGCGAGGTGATGGCCAGGTAGTCGGTGGCCAACTGGCGGCGGTGGCCGGGAAACCGCACCTCGTAGCCGGCCCAGCGGTGGACGATCAGCGGCCGCAGCCAGCCGGCCACGGCGGCGTCGACGTCGGTGGCGAAATGGCACCAGGTATGCTCGCCGCCGATCCGGTCCCCGCGCTCGAGCATGACCACGCGCAGCCGCGGCCGCAGGCTCTTCAGCCGCAGGGCGATCAGGCTGTTGGCCAGTCCGCCGCCCACCAGGACGACGTCGGCGTGCGAGGACGCGGACTCCATGCCAGCGCTCTAGCACGATTGGCGGCGCGCCAAGCGACTTCCGCGCGGGCTCCCGGCGGATATTGCGCGCCGCCGGGCGAGGGGCTAGGCACGGCCCGACAGGAGACGCCGATGTCGCAAGCCAGAATCATCGACGGCAAGGCCTTCGCGGCCCAGCTTCGCGAGCAGATCGCCGCCGAGGTGGCGCGCCTGAAGGCCGAGCACGGCCTGACCCCGGGCCTGGCCGTGGTGTTGGTGGGCGAGGACCCCGCCAGCCAGGTCTATGTGCGCAGCAAGGGCGAGCAGACCCTGGCGGCCGGCATGCATTCGGAAACTCACCGCCTGCCGGCCGACACCAGCCAGGCCGAGCTGCTGTCGCTGGTCGAGCGCCTGAACGACGACGGCAACATCCACGGCGTGCTGGTGCAGTTCCCGGTCCCCGACCATCTCAGCCAGGCGGCCATCGTCGCGGCGATCTCGCCCGACAAGGACGTCGACGGCCTGACGGTGACCAACGCCGGCCGCCTGGCCAGCGGCCTGCCGGCCCTGACCTCCTGCACCCCCGCCGGCTGCATGGCGCTGCTCCGCGACGTGGTCGGCGACCTGACTGGCAAGCGGGCGGTGGTGATCGGCCGCTCGAACCTGATGGGCAAGCCGATGGCCCAGCTGCTGCTGGCCGCCGACTGCACGGTGACCATCGCCCACTCGCGCTCCCAGGACCTGCCGGCCATCTGCCGCGAGGCCGACATCCTGGTGGCGGCCGTCGGCCGGGCCGAGATGGTCAAGGGCGACTGGATCAAGCCGGGGGCGACGGTGATCGACGTCGGCATCACCCGCTTCCCGGCCCGCGATCCGGTGGCCGCGGCGGCGGGCAAGACCCGCCTGGTCGGCGACGTCGCCTTCGACGAGGCCGTGGCCGTGGCCGGGGCGATCACCCCGGTGCCGGGCGGGGTTGGGCCGATGACCATCGCCATGCTGCTGGCCAACACCGTCAGCGCCGCCAAGCGCCTGAACGGAATCGCTGATTAGAGCATCGTGCGGAAAAGTGGACGCCGGTTTTCCGCAAGAACGATGCGAAAACAAAAAGCTAGAGCCGGTCGCGTGAGTCTCGTATCGCGCGACCGGCTCTAGGGCGTTCGCGCCAGCACCACGTGGCCGCCGCGTTCGGGGATCGGCCGGCCGGCGTTCGGCCAGAAGCGGGCGGCCAGGGCCGGAGGGCCGAAGTCCTCGACCTCCGTGAAGCCCAGTTCGGTCAGCAGGGCGTGGAGGACCGGCGGCTCGAAATAGCTCAGCCAGGGCTCGCCCAAGGCGGCGACCCGATCGGCCCGCGCCTCGTGGGCGATGCGGGCGTCTTCCGACAGGGTGGCGGGCGGATCGGCGTAGTCGAACGCCGCCTCCGCTCCGCCGCGCAGGCCGCCGATCGTCGCCAGCGTCGCGCGCACGGCCTCCGGCGTCAGATAGGGCGCGACCCCCAGCCACATGAAGAAGGTCCGCCGGTCCGGGTCCAGGCCCGCCGCCGTCAGGCCGTCCAGCAAGGCGTGGCGTTCGAAGTCCACCGGAGCGTAGACCACCTCGTCGGGCACGGCGATTGCGGCCTCGGCCAGGCGTCGGCGCTTCCAGGCCTGGGTGGCGGGATGATCCACCTCGAAGACCCGCAACCGGCCAGCCAGCGGATTGCGATAGGCGAAGGTGTCGAGCCCGGCGCCGAGCACCACCAGTTGTTCGACGCCGCGCAGTTCGACGCCGCTCAGCAGCGCGGTCTCGGCCAGCCGGGCGCGGGCGGCGATGAACGCCCGCATGCCGCGCCCGGCCGGATGGGCCTGGGCGTCGCGCGCCACGGTCTCGGCGTCCTGGCCGAGAATCGGCAGGGCCAGCGGATCGGTGAAGATCAGGCCGCGTTCGAGCACCTGGTGCGCCGCCCGATGCGTCGCGGCCATCCAGGCGGTGCGGCTGGGTTCCTTCTCAAGCATGGCGAGCCCCTCGACCTTTGGCGATCGACATAGGAAGGCGGCCGCCGATCGGCGAGGCGAGGGGCAAAAGAAAAGCCCCGGCGAGCGGGGCTTTTCAGATCCAAAGAGGGTCGGCGGGGTTTCAGCCTGCCAGGTACTGCGCCACGCGGCCTTCCAGCTCGACGGCCAGCACCTTGCCGACCGGGTGGGTGTCGACCTTGATGCCGTCACGGACGCAGGCCTTGATGGCGTCGATGTGGGCGTCGACTAGGAACATCGGGGCCGACAGGCGGGTGGCGGGCTCGTCGATCAGCCGGCACAGCGAGGCGGCCAGGCGGGTGATCAGCGGAAAGTCATAGGTGGCGCCCAGGCCCTTCAGGTCATGGGCGCGCAGATATAGGGTCTCGACTGTCTCGGCCGTCAGTCCCTCGGCGCGGACCTCCTGGCGGGCGGCCTCCAGCTTGACGATCTCGTCATTCAGCCACTCGGCGAAGTTGCCCGACAGGCTCTTGAGCGCGGCCTCGGCCTTGGCGATCGCAGCCATGTCGATGCCGCCCCGGCCACCGACCTTGAGCTTGAGCATGTTCGGCACCTGTATTACTTCCGCGGCGGACTTGTTGGTCACGGACGCCTCCCGAAGCGGCAATTGACGTGAAATGTAAAATCCAAGGCGTTAACATTCGATGAGACGCACGTTTTACCTGGAACGTACCTGCGCCTTACCTTCGACGGCGTCCTGACCCCATCTCGCGATCGTCCCGACCAGTATCCGTTCCAGGCGAAACCCTAGGCGGAGAACTGTTCGGTCAGGACTCGCTCTTCCAGACTGCGGCCGGCGTCGAAGAGCATTGAGAGGCTCGCACTGCTGTCCTCGGCGATATGCACTTCGACGACGTCGCGAACCTCGAAATTATCGGCCACGGCGCTGACTGGTCTTTTATCGCACTCCAGAACCTCGAACGTCACCCGCGCCGTCTGCGGCAAAAGCGCGCCACGCCAGCGGCGCGGGCGGAAGGCGCTGATCGGGGTCAGGGCCAGGACCTGGGCGCCGATCGGGATGATCGGCCCGTGGGCGGAAAGGTTGTAGGCGGTCGAGCCGGCCGGAGTGGCCAGCAGCACGCCGTCGCAGACCAGCTCGCCCATCCGCACCTTGCCGTCGATGCTGATGCGCAATTTGGCGGTCTGGCGGGTCTGGCGCAGCAGCGAGACTTCGTTGATGGCCAAGGCCCGGTGCTGCTTGCGGTTGGAATCGATGGCGACCATGGCCAGCGGATGAATCACGGCCCGCTCGGCGGCGTTGATCCGCGCCAGCAGGTCGTCCTCGCTGTACTCGTTCATCAGGAAACCGACCGAGCCGCGGTTCATGCCGTAGATCGGGGTCTGGCGCTGCAGGGTGTCGTGCAGGGTCTCCAGCATGAAGCCGTCGCCGCCCAGCGCGACGATCACCTGCGCGGATTCGTCGCCGACGTCGCCATAGCGGGCGACCAGCCGCTCGCGCGCCTCCTGGGCCTCGGGGCGATCACTGGCCTTGAAGGCCAGGCGAGTCACGAAGGGCAGGGGCTGGAACATTTCGCCAAGAGGCTCGATCGCCGCGCGGTTGTCAAACCTGGGCGGTGGGCGGGGTTCAGGCCGCGCTGACCGCCTGGCGGAAGGCCATGGCGGCGATGTCGGGCGAGAACGGGCCGAAGGCTCCGCTGGCCTTGCGCGCCGCCTCGGCCCCGCCGCCCGGCCGGCCGCCGTTCAGCTGGCGGACATGCTCAAGGATGGTCGGAAAGACGCTGCGGTCGATGCCGACGGCCGAGCAGGCCAGGGCCAGCAGTTCGGGACGGTTGCTGTCGACCGCCCGCCGCACCTGGCGGACGTCGAAGCGGCCCAGGCGGGCCAGGGCGAACAGGAACAGCGGCAGCCGGCGCTCGCGCAGCACCCGCAGCAGGTAGCCCGGGCGCAGCTGGCCGGCGGCGTCGAGCTTCTCGACCAGGGCCGCCTCCATCTCCTCCCGATCCTCGACCTGTTCCAGGCTCGGCGAATCCCCGGACGAACCGCGGTGGGCGGCGCGCAGCGAAGCCTCGACGGCGGCGGCCATCTTGTCGGGATCCAGCTGGAAGCGGTCGACCAGGGCGTCACGCAGGGCGCGGCCGACCCACAGATAGAGCTGCTCGGCCAGGTCGGACGACAGGTCGGGATGGCGGGCCAGGGGCGAGCGCAGGGCGACGACCTCGCGGGCCCGGTCGACCAGGCGCCGCAGGCCGTCCGGCGGGATCTGGGCGGTGGGATTGCCGGCCAGGGCGGTCAGCACGGCCGACTCGTTCTTGGCCAGGATCGCCTCGACCACGGCGGGCGAGAGGTCCGGGCGGCGGGCGATCTCGATCTGGTGCTCAAGCGTGGCCTGGACCAACAGGCGGATCAGGTCGTGGTCCCGCAGCACCGGGCTGCGGGCGATGACCGGCCGGGCGATCTCGATCTCGTCCAGGGCCAGGATGTTGACCAGGGCCGGCGGGGCCCAGGCCGCGTCGGCCAGGCGCTCGGCCAGGCGGGCGCGGATGTCGCGCTCGGCCTCGACCACCAGGGCCATGAAGATGGAGTCCAGCAGCACCTGGATCTCGGGCGCGGCGGGACGGCCGCGGGCCTGGCTGGCGTCGCACAGGTCGATGATGCCGGCGAGCAGGTGCTCGCGGTCGGCCGGCTCGCGGCTGCGGGCCAGGGACAGAAGCTGCGCGGTCTGGGCGGCCTGGCTCACCAGACTCCTCGAATTTCAAGCTCTACCAAGACGACCTTGGCCGCTCCGGATGAAAACATGCTTAAACGTGCGACGCCACGCAACGTTAGAGCATAGCGGCGCGATGCCGCATAACCAGGGCGGGAATCGCCGCCGGACCGTGAAGCAGGGAGACCGACACGCATGGGCCAACCTCTGATCCTCGCGCTCGATCAGGGCACCACCAGCACCCGGGCCATCCTGTTCCAGACCGACGGCAAGCCGGTGTGCGACGCCAGCCGGCCGCTGCGCCAGAGCTATCCCCGCGACGGCTGGGTCGAGCACGACGCCGAGGAGATCTACGCCGCCTGCGTGGGCGTGCTGCGCGACACGGTCGAAAAATGCGATCGCGACGCCGCCGACATCGCCGCCCTGGGGATCACCAACCAGCGCGAGACGGTGGTGGTTTGGGATAAGGCCACCGGCCGCCCGATCCATCCGGCCATCGTCTGGCAGGACCGGCGCACGGCCGAGGTCTGCGAGCGCCTGCGGGGCGAAGGCCACGAGGCCGCCGTCACCGCCGCCACCGGCCTGCTGCTCGACCCCTATTTCTCGGCCACCAAGATCGCCTGGATCCTCGACAATGTCGCTGGGGCGCGGCGGCGCGCCGAGGCGGGCGAGCTGCTGTGCGGCACCATCGACTGCTGGGTCATCTGGAGGCTGACTGGAAAAAGCGTCCACGCCACCGACGCCACCAACGCCTCGCGCACCCTGCTGTTCGACATCCAGGCCCAGGCCTGGTCCGAGCCGATGCTGGCCCTGTTCGGCGTGCCCCGCGCCCTGCTGCCCACCGTGCTGGACTGCGCGGGGGACTATGGCGAGGTCACTCCCGACATCCTGGGCCGGCCGCTGCCGATCCGCGGCGTGGCCGGCGACCAGCAGGCGGCGCTGATGGGGCAGGGCTGCGTCCGTCCCGGCGAGATGAAGGTCACCTACGGCACCGGCGGCTTCATGTTGGTCAATACCGGCGACAAGCGCCCGCATTCCGCCTCGCGCCTGCTGACCACGGTGGCGGCGCGGGTCGGCGGGCGGACGACCTACGCCCTTGAGGGCTCGATCTTCGTGGCCGGGGCGGCGATCCAGTGGCTGAACGAGGGGCTGGGCGTCACCGGCGGCCCGCGCGGGGCCGAGGCCCTGGCCCGCACGGCGCGCGGCGACCACGGGGTGGTGGTGGTGCCGGCCTTCACCGGCCTGGGCGCGCCCTGGTGGGACGCCGAGGCGCGCGGCGCGGTGTTCGGCCTGACCCGCGACGCCGGCTTGGCCGAGATCGCCCAGGCCACCTTCGACTCCTGCGTCTTTCAGGGCCGCGACCTGATCGAGGCCATGCGGGCCGACGCCCCCTCGGCCTTCGAGGACGCCGCCCTGCGCATCGACGGCGGCATGGCCAGGAGCGCCTGGTTCAGCCAGCGCCTGGCCGACCTGACCGGCATCCCCGTGCATCGGGCCAGCTACCAGGAGACGACGGCCCTGGGCGCGGCGCTGTTCGCGGGGGTGGGCGCGGGGCTCTACGCCTCGATCGAGGACGCGGCGCTGGCGCGGCCGGAGGCGGAGGTGCTGACGCCAGCGGTCAGCGTCAACGTGCGCGAGGAGGCCTATGCCAGATGGCTGGACGTGCTGCCGAGGGTGCGATCGTGAGCGGAGAATACCCCGCAGTCGGCCGGATCTACCGTCTTTCTCCCAAGCTCGACGCCGTCGTCGCTCCGGACGCGCAGATCCAGCAGCTGGCCGACGGCTTCATCTGGACCGAAGGCCCGGTCTGGGTCCGCGACGGCGGCTACCTGGTGTTCTCCGACGTGCCGGGCAACGTCATGTACCGCTGGAGCGAAGCCGACGGCGCCAGCGAGGTCCTGAACCCCTCGGGCTACGACGGTCCGCCCACCGACGCCTTCGCCGAACCGGGCCAGAACGGCATGGCGCTGGACGCCGCCGGCGACCTGCTGGTCTGCGACCATGGCAACCGCGCCCTGGCCAGGATCGACCTCAAGACCCGCAAGAAGACGTTCGTGATCGACCGCTACCAGGGCAAGCGGTTCAACAGCCCCAACGACCTGGCCGTGGCGGCGACGGGGGCGATCTATTTCACCGACCCCACCTATGGCCTGAAGGGCCGCAACGCCTCGCCGCTGCGCGAGCTGGACTTCAACGGCGTCTATCGCCTGGCGCCGGACGGGACGCTGGACCTGCTGGACGCCGACCTGACCTTCCCGAACGGGATCGCCCTGTCGCCGGACCAGAGCCGGCTCTATGTCTCGGTCTCGGATCCCGACGACCCCAAGCTGGTGGTCTATGACCTGGGTCCGGACGGTTTGCCCACGGCCAAGGCGATGTTCTTCGACCCCAGGCCGCTGCGCGAGGCCGGCGGGCTGGGCCTGCCGGACGGCCTGTGCCTGGATACGGACGGGCGGCTCTACGCCACCGGCCCGGGCGGGGTGCTGGTGCTGACGCCGGACGCCGAGCTGATCGGGGTGATCGAGACGGGCACGGCCATCGCCAACTGCGCGTTCGGCGAGGACGGCCGCACCCTGTTCCTGGCCTCGAACCACACCCTGGCGCGGCTGCGGCTGAAGACGACGGGGCTGGTGTGGTGAGGTCAGGCCGTCAGCAGGGCGATGATCGCCAGGCACAGCGACACGGCGGCGGCTAGGTCCAGCAGCAGTCGCCAGCCGCTGGCGCGGACCCAGGCCATGGCGCGGGCATGCAGGTCGGCGTCGAAATCGCCGGCCTTCTCGAACGCTATCGCGCGCGGAATGAAATAGGCGAACGACCAGGCCCGCATCGCCACATGGGCGGCCAGGGCCGCCAGCAACCATTGGCGCGCGTCGAGACGGGGCCAGGCGGCCCACAGCGACGCGCCCAGCAGGGCCTCGAAGGTGAAGTGCGCCGGCATCCAGAACCGCTTGCGATTGATGCCGCCTCGGCTGGGTTGGACCAGGGCGGGATTGTCGGGCCACAACCGGTCGATCAGCGTGGTCTCGTAGACGCCGCCGCCCAGGCTGCCGGCGACCAGGATCAAGGCGGCGAAGGTCGTGACGACGGCGATGTCCATGCCCATTGGTCGGTTCCTCGGATGTGTGTATCTTAGTTGTCGGATATCTTAGTGAGTAAGATAATATGACGAAGGCGTCAACGGGCGGCGAGGACGGTCGTCAGGCCTTGTTGTGGCGACTGCAGGCGGCGATGCGCGAAACCAGCGCGCAGGGCGTGCTCATCAGCCAGACGATCGCCGACCGGGCCGGGCTGAACGCCAGCGACCTGGAGTGCCTGGACCTGATGCAGTTGCACGGCCCTCGCACGGCGGGCGAACTGGCCAGGGCCACGGGCCTGACCAGCGGCGCGATCACCGGCCTGATCGACCGGCTGGAACGCGCCGGCTACGTCGCGCGCGAAAGCGATCCCGCCGATCGCCGCCGCGTGGTGGTGCGGGCGAAGCCCGAGAGCCTGACCGCCCTGAACGCGCTGTACGCCCCGCTGCAGGCCGCCAGCGAGAACTTGAACGCCGGCTATTCGGACGAGGACCTGGCGCTGATCGCCGCGTTCATGGAGCGCAACATCGCCATGGCGCGCGACTTCATCGCGGGCCTGAAGGCCGCGCCCTAAGCAAGCCGCGATGCCCTAAGGATTGGCGTCCAGATACGCCTTCACGCGCCCGAACAGCTCTTCGAACATCGGCGTCGTCAGCCGTCCGGTGTTCGTGTTCAGCCGCGAGCAATGATAGCTGTTGAACACCCGGTAGGGCCCAGCCTGGAACTCCGTGCCGTGGCCGGGGAGGCCGGCCGAGGCCTTCAGGCCCAGGGCCTTCAGCAGGTTGCGGCGCGAGACGTCGCCCAGGGTGACGATGGCCTTGAGGTTGGGGAACATCTCGAGCCGGGCGGTCAGGAACGGCCGGCAATTGTTCTCTTCGCTGGTCTCGGGCTTGTTGCCGGGCGGGGCGCAGCGGACGGCGTTGGTCACCGCGCTGCCGATCAGCCTCAGGGAGTCGTCGGGCCGGGCCTCGAACTTGCCCGTCGCGAAGCCGTATTTGATCAGGGTGTCGTAGAGCAGGGTCCCGGCATAGTCGCCGGTGAACGGCCGGCCGGTGCGGTTGGCGCCCTTGCGGCCAGGGGCCAGGCCGACGACCAGCAGTCGCGCCTCATGGTCGCCGAACGACGGGGCGGGGCCGTTGAACCAGTCGGGATAGAGCGCCTGGTTCTCGCGGCGATAGGCGACCAGCCGCGGGCAGCGCGGGCAGTCGCGCGGCGGCTCGGCGGGCGAGGGCACGACCTCGCCGGGGATGTTGGAATGCTGGGCCATCTCAGTAGGCGTCGTCGCCGTCGCGGTCGTCGTGCGCAGCCGCGCCGCGCGCCGGCTCGGTGACGAAGCGGGGCAGGGGATTGGCGCTGCGCTGCGGACGGCCGATGATCGTCCCCAGGTCGGCGAGGTCGACGAAGTTGTCGGCCTGGCGGCGCAGGTCGTCGCTGGTCATCGGCGGCTGGCTCTTCATCGTCGAGACCACGGTGACGCGGCGGCCCTTGCGCTGCACGGCCTCGACCAGGGCCCGGAAGTCGCCGTCGCCGGAGAACAGCACCAGGTGGTCGACCGTGGCGGCCATCTCCAGCATGTCGACGGCGATCTCGATGTCCATGTCGCCGCGCCAGCGCTTGCGGCCCTGGCTGTCGGTGAATTCGCGGGCCGGCTTGGTCACCAGGGTGAAGCCGTTGTAGTCGAGCCAGTCGACCAGCGGCCGGATCGGGGAATACTCCTCGTTCTCGGCGATGGCGGTGTAGTAATAGGCCCGCACCAGCACGCCGCGCTTGCGGAACTCGTCCAGCAGCTTGCGGTAGTCGATGTCGAAGCCCAGGGCCTTGGCGGCGGAATAGAAGTTGGCCCCGTCGATGAACAGGGCCAGGCGCTCGGTCGGATAAAAGGTCACTGGGGCGAAAATCCTTGAAAAATCAGTTCGATCGACAATGGCTGGATCAGGCGGTGGTGGTGGCGCTGGGCTGCAGCCTGGCTGGAGCCTATCCGAGTCGCCAGGCGTTGTTGGCGGCCGCGCTCCAGGCCCTGCCCGACGAGGGGCTGAAGGTGAGGGCCCATTCTTCCTGGTGGAGCTCCGCCGCCTGGCCGGACCCGGCCGCGCCAGCCTATCTCAATGGCGTGGCCCTGGTCGAGACCGCCTTGCCCGCCAAAGACGTCCTGGCGGCGCTGCACCGGATCGAGACGCGCTTCGGCCGGGTCCGCGCCGAGCCCAATGCGCCCCGCACCCTGGACCTCGACCTGATCGCCCACGGCCGCACGGTGCTCGACGGCGAGGTGGTCGCGCCCCACCCCCGCGCCCACCAGCGCCTGTTCGTGATGGGCCCCCTGGCGGAGATCGCCCCGGACTGGCGCCACCCGGTCAACGGCCGGACGGCGGCGGACCTGGCGGCGACGGCGACGGTGGGGACGGACGCCGCGCCGGCCTGACGGGAGGGCGCCGCAGGGCGAGCGCCTATCGCCAGCGTCGTCGACATTGCCAAACTTTAATTCGCGCGCCACGGGCGCCGGTTCGATAGTCCGCCCCAAACGTCGCGCTGAGCGTCGCCCCGCCAGGCGCGCCTTGGGGAATTTCTCGCATGTCCTTCACACGTTCGCTGCTCGCCTGCGTCGCCGCTTGCGCGCTGTTGTCCGCCGCTCCCGCCTTCACCTCGGCCGCCTGGGCGGGCGACAAGAGCGGCGTCGACCAGACCAGCTTCGACAAGACCGTCGCGCCCGGCAACGACTTCTGGGCCTATGCCAACGGCGAATGGGTCAAGGCCCACCCGATCCCGGCCGACCGCAGCAGCTACGGCAAGAGTGCGATGATGGTCGAGGAGGCCGCAAAGCGGACCGTCGACCTGATCCAGGCCGCGGCCCAAAACAAGGGCATGGGGGCCGGCGGCGCGGGCGACGGCCAGAAGGTCGGCGACTACTACGCCAGCTACATGGACGAGGCGGCGATCGAGGCCAAGGGGATCACGCCGCTGAAGGCGGACCTGTCCCGCATCGCCGCGATCAAGGACAAGAAGACCCTGGCCGCCGTGCTGGGCGGCAATGTCCGCGCCGACGTCGACGCCCTCAATGCGACGGACTTCTACACTGACAACGTCCTGGGCCTGTGGGTCTCACCGTCGTTCGACGACACCAGCAAATATGCGCCGTTCCTGCTGCAGGGCGGCCTGGGGATGCCCGACCGGCAATACTATGTCGGCGACAGCGCCTCCATGCGGGAGGCGCGCGCCAAGTACGTGGCCCATGTCGCCAAGATCCTGACCCTCGGCGGCGTGGCCGACGCCGAGGCCAAGGCCGCCAGGATCATGGCCCTGGAAACCCGGATCGCCCAGGCCTCGGGCACGCGGGCCGACAGCGCCGACGTCCAGAAGGCCAACAACAGCTGGACCCCGGCCGACTTCGCCGCCAAGGCCCCGGGCCTGGACTGGAAGACCTTCTTCACGGCCGCGGGCCTGGCCGACCAGCCGCGCTTCATCGTCTGGCATCCGACCATGGTCGTGGGCCTGGGCAAGGTCGCCGACGAGGAAAGCCTGGAGACCTGGAAGGACTACCTGACCTTCCACCTGCTGGACCACTACAGCAACCTGCTGCCCAAGGCCTTCGTCGACGAGCGCTTCGCCTTCTACGGCGCGGCCCTGCAGGGCACGCCGCAGCTGTCGGCCCGCTGGAAGCGCGGCGTCAACTCGACCAACGCCGTGCTCGGCGAGGCGGTCGGCCAGCTCTATGTCGACAAGTATTTCCCGGCCCAGTCCAAGGCCGAGGTCTCGGCCATGGTCGAGAGCATGAAGGCCGCCTTCGAAAAACGCATCGACAGCCTGGATTGGATGGCCCCCGAGACCAAGACCGAGGCCCATCGCAAGGTCGAGGTGCTGAAGGTCGGCGTCGGCTATCCCGACAAGTGGCGCGACTATTCGGGCCTGACGATCGTGCGCGGCGACGCCCTGGGCAACGTCCAGCGCTCGGAGGCCTTCGATTACGCGACCGCCAAGGCCAAGCTGGGCAAGGCGGTGGATCGCGGCGAGTGGGTCATGACGCCCCAGACGGTCAACGCCGTGAACCTGCCGATGCTCAACGGCCTGAACTTCCCGGCCGCCATCCTGCAGGCCCCCAACTTCGACTCCAGCTATGACGCCGCCGCCAATTACGGGGCGATCGGGGCGACCATCGGCCATGAGATCAGCCACAGCTTCGACGACCAGGGCGCGCAGTTCGACAGCCAGGGCCGCCTGCGCAACTGGTGGACGCCCGCCGATTTCGACCATTTCCAGAAGGCCGGCGCGGCCCTGGCCCTGCAGTTCGACGGCTACAAGCCGTTCCCCGACCTGGCGGTGAACGGCAAGCAGACCCTCAGCGAGAACATCGCCGACGTCGCCGGCCTGGCGGCGGCGCTGGACGCCTATCACGCCTCGCTGGGCGGCAAGCCGGCCCCGGTGATCGACGGGTTGAGCGGCGACCAGCGGTTCTTCCTGGCCTATGCCCAGAGCTGGCTGACCTATTCGCGCCCCGCCGCCCTGCGCCAGGCCCTGGTCACCGACGGCCACGCCCCGGCCCAGTACCGGGCCCTGACGGTGCGCAACCTCGACGCCTGGTACGCCGCCTTCAACATCAAGCCGGGCGATGCTCTCTACCTGCCGCCGGAGCAGCGGGTGAAGGTCTGGTAGTCATTATCGACGTCGGGGAGGGCGGTCCGACCGCTCTCCCCGACACTACTTGGCGTGCGGGTTGGGAAAGATCTCCTCGATCGTCAGGCCGAACGCGCTCGCGATCCGGAAGGCCAGATCGAGCGACGGGTCGTGCCGCTCGGTTTCCAGCGCGTTGACGGCGTAGCGCGACACGCCCACCGCCTGGCTGAGCTGTTCCTGGGTCCAGCCGCGCTCGGCCCGCAATACCTTGAGACGGCTTTTCATGCGCGGGTGTCCCGGATCAATGGGGTCGCGATCCCGAACAGGCCCCAGAATAACGGATAGATCAGCCAGGCCGGCAGGCGGGGGAGGCCGATGAACTCCATCACGCTCCAGGCTGTAGCGAGGGTGATCGCGCCGGCGGCCGCAACGACCATTCGTTTCAGCGTCAGGGCGCGGACAAACTCGTCCTGAGCCGCGATCAATCTGTAGGCGGCGCGGAACTGCAAAGCCACCGTGACGGCGGGGACGAGCGCCAGCGTGATCAGCACGGGGAGCGGCCAACCGTAGGCCCGTCCGGCCGTCACGCCCATCACGCAGGCCAGGAACAGTATCCATGCGGCGATGGCGCCAAGCGTATAGCGCCAATTGGTCGGCCAGGTCGGATTCATGTTGGGTGCTCACATCATTGAGTTGGGTTCTCCTAACATTGGTATGGATGTTAGGTCAACCCAACATCGAGCGCGGAGCGGCGCGCGCAGGGAAGTCTGGACTTCTCAAGCCAAACCCGGCATAAGCGCCCCCTCGCGAAAGCCGGGACTCTGCCGATGCGGCGTTGTGTAACGCCGCCCAAGACCCTATTTTGCGATAACCAAGGCTCATAGCCCGAGGAATTCATGGCCCGCGTCACCGTCGAAGATTGCGTCGAGAAGGTTCCCAACCGCTTCGCTCTGGTCCTGCTGTCCGCCCACCGGGCGCGCGGCATCTCGGCCGGCGCGTCGCTGCTCGTCGACCGCGACAACGACAAGAACCCCGTCGTCGCCCTGCGCGAGATCGCCGACGACGTCATCGACCACGAGGGCCTCAAGGAACAGCTGATCACCACGCTCCAGCGCGTCGATGAGCACACCGAAGCCGAGGAAGAGGCCGAAACCCTCGCCCTGCTGGCCGATCCCTCCCACATGCAGATGAGCGAGCTGGAGCTGGTTCGCGCCCTGCAGAGCGACCGCGACGGCGGCCAGGAGGAGCGGTACTGAGCCCCGACGGCGCAGACCCTCTCATTCTCGAAGCGGCGCCCGCCGCCGCTACGCCCGAACACGCGTCCGACTCGCCCTCTCCGGAGGGGGATTCGGGCGCGTCTTCGTCTGAAAAGCCCGGCGAGCCGGCCCCGGCTCCGACCGCTGTTCCTCCCAAGCCCCGCCAGAAGTTCCTGCGCCAGTACGAGCTGATCGAGCGCGTCCACGCCTACGACCCGACCGCCGACGAGGCCCTGCTGAACCGGGCCTATGTCTACGCCATGCGGATGCACGGCAGCCAGACCCGGGCCAGCGGCGATCCCTACTACGCCCACCCGATCGAGGTGGCCGGCATCCTCACCGAATACCGCCTCGACACCGCCACCATCGTCACGGCCCTGCTGCATGACGTGATCGAGGACACCCCGGTCACCAAGGCGGAGATCGAAAAGCTGTTCGGCGAGGAGATCGCCGAGCTGGTCGAGGGCGTCACCAAGCTGTCGAAGCTGGAGCTGCAGGCCGAGCACGCCCGCCAGGCCGAGAACCTGCGCAAGTTCATCCTGGCCATCTCCAAGGACGTCCGCGTCCTGCTGGTCAAGCTGGCCGACCGTCTGCACAACATGCGGACGCTGCACTTCATCAAGAGCCAGGCCAAGCGCGAGCGCATCGCCAGGGAGACGCGCGACATCTATGCGCCCCTGGCCCGCAACATCGGCTGCCACCGCATCTGCACCGAGCTGGAGGAGCTCAGCTTCGAGCACACCAATCCGGTGGCCCGCAACGCGATCATCCGGCGGCTGGACACCCTGCGGGCCGAGCAGGGCGGGGCGGTGGCCCTGGTCAGCCAGGAGATCGCCGCGCGGCTGGAATCGGCGGGGGTGCCGGCCCGGGTGTTCGGCCGCGAGAAGTCGCCCTATTCGATCTGGCGCAAGCTGCAGCGCAAGTCGATCGGCTTCTCGCAGATGTCCGACATCTACGCCTTCCGGGTGATCGTCGACAGCGAGGAGGACTGTTACCGCTCGCTGGGCGTCGTCCATCGCGCCTGGTCCAGCGTGCCCGACCGCTTCAAGGACTTCATCTCGACCCCCAAGCGCAACAACTACCGCTCGCTGCACACCACGGTGGTGGGGCCGCGCGGCATGCGCATCGAGATGCAGATCCGCACCGAGGCCATGGACCGGGTCAACGAGGAGGGCGTGGCCGCCCACTTCCGCTACAAGGACGCCTCCTACGGCCTCGACCTGGAAGGCATGGAGGCGGCCGGCGGCCGCGATGCCCTGGCCAACCTGCGCCAGCTGGTCCAGGTGCTCGAGCACGGCGGCGACGCCGAGGAGCTGGTCGAGCACGCCAAGCTGGAGATGTTCCTCGATCAGGTGTTCGTCTTCACCCCCAAGGGCAAGCTGGTCAGCCTGCCGCGGGGCGCCATGCCGCTGGACTTCGCCTATGCGGTCCACACCAGCGTCGGCGACACCTGCATCGGGGTGAAGATCAATGGCGAGCTGAAGCCGCTGCGGACCCTGCTCAACAACGGCGACGTGGTCGAGGTGATCCGCGGCTCCAAGCCGGTGGTGCCGCCGGACTGGCGGTCGCTGACGGTGACCGGCCGCGCCCGCTCGGCCATCCGTCGCCACATCCGCCAGACCGAGAAGGAAGAGTTCCTGCGCCTGGGCCGCGCCTCGGTCGAGCAGGTGTTCGAACGGGCCGGCAAGAAGCTGAGGGACGTGTCGCTGCGGCCGATCCTCGAACGCTACGCCCTCGACACCGAGGAGGCCCTGTTCGACGCCGTCGGCCGTGGCCGGGTCTCGCCGAGCCAGGTGCTGGAGACCGCCTTCCCGGGCATGAAGGACACCGACGTGGCCGTGGCCACCGCCCGGCGCAAGATCGACGGCGGCACGGCCGCGCGGCTCTATGTCCGCGGCGGCGGCCTGACCCCGGGCGTCTCGCTGCACTTCGCCCACTGCTGCAGCCCGGTGCCGGGCGACCGCATCGTCGGCATCCTGCGCGAGGACGGGGCGGGGCTCGACGTCCACACCATCGACTGTCCCAAGCTGGCCGAATACGAGGATCGCGAGGACCTCTGGCGCGACCTCAACTGGACGGCCGAGGCCGAGCGCGAGACGGTGTCCCTGGCCCGCCTGCACGCCACAATCGGCAATGCGCCGGGCGTGCTGGGCCAGGTCTGCACGATCATCGGCGAAGCCGGCGGCAACATCGTCAACCTGCGCATGCACCATCGCCAGAGCGACTTCTTCGACGTCGACATCGATGTCGAGGTGCGCGACGCCAAGCACCTGACCAACATTTCGGCGGCGCTACGCACCTGCCCGACGGTCGAGACGGTGGACCGGACGCGGGGCTAGGCCGGCTTGTCGCTCTCGCGCGGAGGGCGCATTGTCCCGGGCGCACAGCTGTCGAGGGAGCCAAGATGGTCGCCGTCCGGGTCTATTTCGCGACCAACAGGAACGCCCAGCCCGAGAACAAGAAGCTGGTCTTCGGCTCGCGCTTCAATCCCGACGGCGTCGCGGCCCTGCGCTTCGGCCATGTCGACTTTCCCGAAGGGGCCGAGACCCTGCAGGCGGGCTCGGTGTTCGTCTATCCCGACATCAAGGGCGAGACCGACGTCACCAAGACCGGCGGCGGGGCCTTCCTCGACGACCTGCGCAAGCGGATGACCGGCGACGGCTGCGACACCCTGGTGTTCATCCACGGCTTCAATGTCAGCTTCAACGGCGCCCTGGAGGCCGGGGCGCGGCTGGCCCGCGACGTGCGCATCCGGGCCTCGGCGGCCGATCCGGGCCGGCCGGTCAATGTCGTGGTGTTCAGCTGGCCGTCGGACGGGGCGGCGGTGCCGCTGATGTCCTATTACAGCGATCGCGAGGACGCCCGGGCCTCGGGGCCGGCCCTGGCGCGGGCCTTCCTGAAGCTGCGCGACTTCCTGCTCAGGATCCAGGTCGAGGACCGCTGCGACCGCAGCATCCACCTGCTGGCTCACAGCATGGGGGCCTATGTGCTGCGCCAGGGCCTGCAGGCGACGATCGCCAAGGCCCCCGACAGCCTGACCCGGGCCTTCGGCCAGGTCCTGCTGGCCGCTCCCGACGAGGACGACGACACCTTCGAACGCGAAGACAAGCTCAAGCTGCTGCCGCGCATCGGCCGGCAGGTGACGGTCTATTTCAACCCCGCCGACCGCGCCCTGACGATCTCGGACAAGACCAAGGCCAATCCCGACCGGCTGGGCTCGGACGGCCCGCGCATGGTCGACCTGCTGCCCAAGAAGGTGGTGCTGGTCGACTGTCGCAACGTCGCCCGCCACGCCGATCCCACGGTCCAGCACAGCTATTTCGCCCACAGCCGCGCCATGGCCTTCGACATTGGGTCGGTGCTGGCCGGGATCGAGGCCGAGGCGATCGGCAACCGCGACTACGTCCTGGCGCTGCGGGCCTGGCGGCTGATCAAGGAGCTGGAGGGGTGATGCCAACGGGTCTTGAGTTTGCCCCGCTTCCCCTTCTTCCGCCGTCAGCTGGTCAAGGGGAGGAGCACCCGTCTTCCACGCGACGTCCCGTTGGAAAAAAAGAGGCTGGCCCCCGCGAGAACGGGGACCAGCCAGGGGACTGTACAAGGCGTGAAGATCAGAACGTGGCGCGCGCCGTCAGGGTGTAGGTGCGGCCGTCAAAGTCGACCCAGCGCGACACCCGGTGGTCGTTCTCGTATTCGAAGCGGACCGCGTTGGTGAGGTTGTAGGCGTCCAGCGACAGGGTGAGCTGATCGTTCACGTTGTAGGACGCCGACAGGTCGAGCTGGCCGCGCGGCTTCACCGAACGCGCCCCGCCGGTATAGGTGCCGTTGGCGTTCAGCGGGTAGTCGGAACGGTAGTTGTAGACCATGCGCACGCCGTATTTCGGCGTCTCGTAATAGCCGATCACGTTGACATTGTGCTTGGAGATGCCGGGGAACGGGGCGATCGCCGGGCTCTTCGAGGTAGTGTAGGCGTAGTTGAAGCTGCCGCCGAAGTTCTTCCAGAAGCCCGGCAGGAAGTCGAGGTTCTGCTGGATGTTGAACTCGACGCCCTCGACGGTGGTCTTGCTGTCGAGGTTATAGGCGCCGCCGGCGTTGACGTGGACCTGCTTGCTGGCGCTGCTCAGGCTGGTGGCGTTGCAATAGGTGCCGTCCCACGACAGGGCGCCGAAGCCCCAGCTTGAGCCGTCTGAGGGACACAGCAGGGCCGGATCCGAGGTCGAGGCGATGCGGCCGGTGATGTCCTTGCGGAAATATGCCAGCGAGATCAGACCGTTGGGACGGTTGTACCATTCCAGCGACAGGTCGAACGACTCGGCCATGTAGGGCCTGAGCTTGTTGTTGCCGATCTCGACCGAGACGTCATAGACGCTGACTGAGCCCGAGCTCAGGCTGGTGTTGAGGATCTGGGCCGGGTTGATCTTGGTGGCCGGCGAATACTGGCGCGGGTGCGGACGGACATAGGTCTTGTAGTACGCGCCGCGCAGGACCAGGTCGTCGGTGACGTCGGCCACGAAGATCGCCGACGGCAGGAAGAAGTGGTACTTGTTTTTGTACTGGTCGGTGGCGAAGTCGTTCGGCGAGCCGATCGAGTCCGTGGGCGGCGTCTTGCGGTCCAGCACGGTGATGGTGTTGTCGGTGTCTTCGTAGCGTCCGCCGAAGTTGCCGCGCACGCCGTGGCCGAAAATCTGAGTGTCGTACTTCGCCTGGATATAGAACTGATTGATATCGTTCTGGTTGGTGAAGTTCTTGTCGTAATAGCTGCTGTCGGCGTACTGGATATTGAAGCCGGTGGGCGACAGACCGCCGCCCGGATAGACGGCGACGGGCTGGATGGCGTCCAGGAACTGGTGGATGTCCAGGACCTGCCAGTTGCGGCTGTAGCCGTCGACCGAGCCGCCCATGAAGTCCTTCACGAACGGGGCGGTGATCATCATGCCGGGCGTGATGTTGGCCAGCTTGGCGCCGTAGCCGAAGACCCGATAGCCCTTGGAGACGTACTTTTCGCGCTCGAGGCGCACGCCGGCCTGTATGCTCTTGATCGGGCCCAGCGAGACGAAGCGCTCGACGTCGAAGGCGGCGCTGTTCAAGTCATTCTTGGCGTAGCTTTCCGAGCCCTCGATCGAAATGGCGTTGGTCGAGTTGGCGGACGTGCCGTTGTTGTAGAACGAGGTAGGATCGTTGGCGCCGCCCCAGGTCCAGGTCACGCCGTTGGCGGCGCCGCCGATGCTGTTCTGCGGCGTGGGCGAGGTCGTGTATTTGAAGCCGCCGATGTCGTCCAGGCCCGTCGTGATCGCGCCGGAGACGCCGTTGCCGCCGGCCCGGGTGTAGTTGTTGACGTCGACCTCGGTCTCGACCGAGGCGTTGGAGCCCGATGACAGGGTCAAGGCCCCGGCGAAGCGCCAGTCGTCGTTGCTCCAGTCGATATTGCCGATCAGGCCGTCCGACTTCTGGTGTTGCGAATAGCGGCGCGTGGAGGACAGGGCGTTGATGTTGTTGAACGTATAGCCCTCGTAGAGATAGCGGCCGTCATTGATCTGCAGCGGCGAGCCCGTCGGGGCGATCACCGTGCCCGCGCCGGGGGTGGTGGACGGCGCCACATAGTTGATCATGAAGTACTGGACGGTGTCGGGCAGGTTTCGGTCGGTCGAGAAGCCGATCAGGCCGATCTTGGTGTTGTCGTTCGGCTTCCATTCGACGCCCGCCGAGCCCGACCAGACCTTGCCGACATTCATGCGGGTGTATTGGCGGATGGCGGTGTTGGCCCAGACGCCGTTCTTCCCCTTGGAGCCGGTGTCGCTGGTGACATAGGCCGCTGCGGTGTCCGGCGACATCTCCAGGGCTTGGCTCAGCGAGCGGCAGTATGAGGTCGCGCTCAGGGCGCAGGTTGTCGGCGAAAAGTACTGGCCGTAGGTGCTGTTGAACTGGGTGGGCGAGAGGCCCGTCATCGCCGCGGTCAGATAGTTGTAGTTATTCAGACGGATCGTATCGCGGCGGAAGTTTTCCTTCTTGTAGGCGATCGTCCCGAACACCGCGAGGTCGTCCGTCAGGTGCTTGTTGTAGCCGACGGTGGCGGCCGGAGCGTTCAGGTCGCCCAGGGTGTTGTGCTCGTAGGACGCCTTCAGAAAGCCGCCGTCCTTGCGTGACAGGGCCGAGGCGATCTGCATGTCGACATTGCCGCTGAGGCCGCCGGACACGGTGTTGGCCATCGGCGACTTGGCGATCACGAAGGCCGAGAAGATGTCGGAATTGAACGCGCCCAGCGGCGAGCCCTGGTTGTCGCGCAACAGGGCCGGACCGGCGAACGACTGGCCGTTCAGCGTCGTGCGGGCGTATTCGCCCGGCATGCCGCGAAGATTGATGGTGGCGTCGCGGCCCTCGGCCTCGCGATTGATTTGGACGCCCGGGATGCGTTGCAGCGCCTCCCCGACGTTGAGGTCCGGAAAACGGCCCAGGCCGTCCGACGAAATGCCGTCGGTGATTTCGACGGCGTTCTTCTTGGCCCGGACCGCGTTGGCGTAACTCTGTTTGAAGCCGGTGACGACGACCGCGTCGAGCGTGTCGCTCGGATTCGCGGCGGCGTCCTGCGCGACCGCCAGACTTGGCAGCCCGGCCATGACGGTGGCCGACAACAGCACGGCTCTCAAGGCGCCGCTCCGACGATTGATGAAGCTCACGATTCCCTCCTCATGCGCTGAGCCGTCCTCGACGGCGCCCCTTATTGGCCTGACCTCTTTGCGTTCCCCGCGGGCCGGTGAATGTTGATTTCCCATATAAATATCTTTTTGGGAATGAAAAATATATGTTTTGGCCGAGGAGTTTCGGTATGTATTTGTTTCAAAAGGAGTTTTTCAACATACAAAAATGGCACAGAAATTACACTCGCTCTGTGGTTGGAAGCAAAGTTCTAATGACCAAAAGTGGCCAGGCCAAAAATTGTCCGAGGTTGTGCTACTGACGCGCTTGACATCCGACGCCGCCACACAAAACCGGACCGGGAGATCATTTCGGCTCAGGCCGACGTCATCCGCCGCATGTTCCGCGAATAGGTCAGCAGCAGGAGCCCGGGCCAGATCGCCGTCGGCCTCAACCGACGGGGTGACCGCGCCCCAAGGCGGCTCGGGTATCCTTCAGAACGGGCTCTAGCAGGCTGTTGAAGAAGTCTGTAGCGGCGCGGGACTCGGCATGATTCACTCTTTTGGGCGGGAGCTCTGGAGGGGTGGATGCGCGGGTCGGACGAGCGGACGGGGTCGCTGTTCTCGTATGTGA
>NZ_JBIXJO010000019.1:0-97723 GCF_052871235.1 Caulobacter sp. LARHSG274
TCACATACGAGAACAGCGACCCCGTCCGCTCGTCCGACCCGCGCATCCACCCCTCCAGAGCTCCCGCCCAAAAGAGTGAATCATGCCGAGTCCCGCGCCGCTACAGACTTCTTCAACAGCCTGCTAGCCATGGTAGAGGGGCGAGCGCTCGGCTATAGGAGCGCAACGTCCTCTGGAGAAAGCCCGATGCTCGTCGCCACGACCAATGATCTGCCCGGCTATCGCGTCGTCGCCCATCTGGGCCTGGTGCGCGGGGTCACCGTCCGCTCGCGCAGCGTGATCGGCAATATCGGCGGCTCGATCCAGTCGATCTTCGGCGGCAAGCTGTCGATCTATGTCAACCTGGCCGAGGCGGCGCGCCAGGAGGCCTACGACCTGCTGGTGGCCCACGCCGCCGAACAGGGGGCCAACGCCATCATCGCCGTGCGCTACGACGCCAACGAGATCATGGAAGGCATCACCGAGGTGCTGGCCTACGGCACCGCCGTGAAGGTCGAACCGATCGCCTAATGATGGACGAGGGCTGGGTCCACCACGGCAAGGTCCGGGCCCGCGAGGCCGACGGCGAGTTGACCCTGGTGGTCGACGGCCTGACCACCCAGGCCAAGTACTACAAGCCGCTGATCTACGAATTCTTCCGCAAGGTCTGGCGCGGGGCGCGCCCGGCCTGGGGCGAGTTCTCGGTCGAGATCGGCATGGAATTCGTCGGCGAACCGCCGTGGATGGACCTCGACAACCTGGCCAAGGCCCTGCTGGACGCCATCAAGGGCTACGCCTTCCACGACGACGCCCAGGTGGCCCGGCTGCTGGTCGAGCGCCGCCCGGCCGAGCGCGAGCGGATCGTCATCGTCGTGCGCAAGCTGGAGACGCGGTTCCTGCGGGTGACGCTGGAGGGCTGAACCTCCGGGACTTTCGTCGGAGGCCGGCGCGGCCTAGGTTCGGCCTATCGGAATCGCTGGAACGGACCGGAATGGACGATCGCGCCGCATGGATGGACTTCTTCCTGTCGGCCTCGGGGCGGATGGCGCGCGGGCCGTTCCTGGTCGCCTCGGCGGCGCTGCTGGGCTTTGCGACCCTCTATGAGCTGCCCGGCATGACCGTTCACCTGCTGACCGGCTGGCTGGTCTATCCGCCGCTGCTGTTCTTCGCCACCTGCGTGCTGTCCAAGCGGCTGCACGACCGTGGGCGCTCGGGCTGGTGGGCGGCGCTGGTCCTGCTGTCGCTGGTCGCCGTCTGGCCGACCCCCACCCACGTCCTCGACTTCCTGTTCGCCGGCGTCGTGGTCTGGGCGGTCATCGAGCTGGGCGTCATGCCCGGCGAGCAGGGCGCCAACCGCTATGGCCCCAACCCGCTGCGGCCGGCGACGGCGGTTTAGATCGGCAAACCCTGGGGTGGCGACTCTGAAGCGCATTTTAATGCTCCGTCATTCCGGGCCTTGTGCCCGGAACCCCTGGTTCAGCTGACGGTGCGTCGCCTTGGCGCGCCAGCGCGCCACACCTCCGCACTTGCGGCTTTGAGAGGGGTTCCGGGCACAAGGCCCGGAATGACGGTGTTATTTTGATTGAAGGCCGCGACTCGCCGGAAGCAAAGGCAGTTGGCGTCTAGACCGGCGCCGCCGCATCTTCGACCCTCCCGAACACCCGCACGAAGCTGGCCTTCAGCGCCGCGTCGGCCTCGTCCAGGGTCACCGGCAGGCCCAGGTCGACCAGGCTGGTGACCCCGTGCTCGATCTGGCCGCAGGGCACGATGCCCGAGAAGTGTTCGAGATCCGGTTCGACGTTGAGGCTGATCCCGTGGAAGCTGATCCACTTGCGCAGCTTGACGCCGACGGCGGCGATCTTGTCCTCGCGCGCCCAGCCGGGGCCCTTGCGCTCGACCCAGACGCCCACCCGGCCCTCGCGCAGTTCGCCGGTGACGTTGAAGGCGGCCAGGGCCTCGATGATCCAGGCCTCCAGCGCCTCGACGAAGGCCCGCACGTCGCGGCCGCGCCGGGTTAGGTCGAGCATCACATAGGCCACCCGCTGGCCGGGGCCGTGATAGGTGAACTGTCCGCCGCGGCCGCTCTGGAACACCGGGAAACGGTCGGGGGCGATCAGGTCGGCGGCCTTGGCCGAGACCCCGGCGGTATAGAGCGGCGGATGCTCCAGCAGCCAGACCAGCTCGCCGGCGGTTCCGTCGGCGATGGCGGCGGCGCGGGCCTCCATGGCGGCAACGGCTGCCGGGTAGGGGACGTAACCGGCCGAAACCGCCCAGCCGACCGCGGCGCCGTCGGGGCGTCCCAGCGGCGGAAGGTCCTTATTTTCAAGGCTTAACGGGCGATCAAGCATGCGGCCTTAATCTTGCATGAGGTGTGTCGCGACCAACCGGGGCCGCGCGTATCTTCCAGGGACTTAGTTCGTGAGCCAGGTCAACGCCGTCAATGTCGAGATCTCCGTTCTTCTGGGGCGCTCGATCCTGCCGATGCAGCAGCTGCTGCGCATGGGCCGCGGCGCGGTGATCCCGCTGGACGCCAAGACCAATGACGAGGTCTGGATCCTGGCCAACAACCACCCGATCGCCCGCGGCGAGATCCAGATCAGCGACGACCGCATCGCCATCCAGGTGACCCGCGCCGCCGACGTCTACGACTACATGGCCGGCGGGACCTAAGCTCACCGTTCGTTGGGCCAGGGATTGGCCCGAATCCGGTCGTAGAAGCCCCGCCATTCCGGTGGTTCTGGATTCAGGCGCTCATAGTCGTTCCGAGCATCGGCCAAGAGGTCAGAGAACGCCCGGTAGAAATGGGTGTGGACCTCTTCGCCTTCGCCCATTCGCCAGCCGATCGAGCCGTGGGGAATGTGGGGTAGGACAGACCAGGGCGGCTTCATGTCGACGATCTTATGCGGCTTTCTCACCTCGGACCAACTCCGCTCTTCCCAAACCAGACTCAGTTTGCTACCTGCCGCGCCTCACCATGAGCGGTCGTGGCGGAATTGGTAGACGCGCAGCGTTGAGGTCGCTGTGGGGCAACCCGTGGAAGTTCGAGTCTTCTCGACCGCACCAGGTGGGACAACGGCTTAGAGCGCGCCCGGCGAAATCGGTTTCCGACTCGCCGGGGGCGCTCTAACCATTTCCGGGGAAGGGCTTGGCCCTTCGCAGCTTCAGGTCACGCGCAGGACGCAACGTTAGAGTTCAGGAGGTCCCCATGTCCCGGGAAACAACCGACCTGACCGACGAGGCGCGCCACAACCTGCTGATTCCGGAGCCGGAGACGGTCGAGGACCTCGAAGATCTCGCCCTCGGCGACGACTACGCCCTCAATCCCGACTATGTCGACATGGTCATCGACGCGGCCGACCGCGGCGACACCGCGCGGCTGCGCGAGCTGGTCCACGCCCTGGAGCCGGCCGACGTCGCCGACCTGATGGGCTTCCTGTCGGCCGGCTACCGCGAGGAGGTGATCCCGGTCCTCGACCCCGAATGGCTGGGCGAGATCATCGCCGAGCTGGACGACAACCTGCGCGAGGAGGTGCTGGAGGCCACGCCGTCGGCGACCCTGGCCAAGGCGCTGGAGGAGCTGGACTCCGACGACGCCGCCGACGTCATCGACGACCTCGACGAGGGCAAGCGCGCCCAGGTTCTGGCCGCCATGGACGAGGGCGACCGCGCGGCGATCGAGACCTCGCTGTCCTACGAGGACGAGACGGCCGGCCGCCTGATGCAGCGCGAGTTCCTGGCCGCGCCGCAGTTCTGGACCGTGGGCCAGACCATCGACCACGTGCGGGTGTCCGGCGACCACCTGCCGGAGCTGTTCTTCGACGTCTATGTGGTCGACCCGGCCTTCACGCCGGTCGGGGCCTTGCCGATCAGCCTGCTGCTGACCAGCAAGCTCGACACCCCCCTGGCCGAGATCATGGAGCCGGTGACCGAGATCACCGTCGACATGGACCAGGAGGAGGTCGCCTACATCTTCGACAAGTACCACCTGATCAGCGCCCCGGTGGTCGAGGCCGGCGGCCGGTTGGTGGGCCAGATCACCGTCGACGACATCGTCGGCGTCATCCGCGAGGAGGCCCAGGAGGACATCCTGGCCCTGGCCGGGGTCAGCGACACCGGCCGCGACGCCACGGTCAACGACATCGTCCGCTCGCGCCTGCCGTGGCTGCTGCTGAACCTGGTCACCGAGACCATCGCCGTCAGCGCCATCGCCATCTTCCAGGACCAGATCGCCAAGCTTGTGGCCTTGGCGGTGCTGATGCCGATCGTCTCGTCGCTGGGCGGCAACGCCGGCACCCAGACCCTGGCGGTGGCGGTGCGGGCCCTGGCCAGCAAGGAGCTGAACTCGGCCAACGCCAAGCGGATCATCGTCCGCGAGCTGTCGGTGGGGGTGATGAACGGCCTGGTCCTGGCCCTGGTGATGGGCATGGCGACCTTCGCCTTCTACCACAACGCCCGCCTGGCCTTCACGGTAGGGGCGGCCCTGGTGGCCAATATCGTCACCGCCGCCCTGGGCGGCATCCTGGCCCCGCTGGCCCTGGAGAAGATGGGCCGCGACCCGGCGGTCTCGTCGTCGATCTTCGTGACCTTCCTGACCGACTTCATGGGTTTCTTCGCCGTGCTGACCATCGCGGCCCTGTTGTTGCCCTGACCGCGGCGCCCATCTTGCGCGGAACCGGTTGAACGCATCCGCGTCTGTCTCAAACTGGGTCATTCTTGGCGATGAAACCGCGCTATCAGGTCTCCCGCGCCGCCGTCGATCTCATCAAGAGATTCGAGGGTTACCGGATGAAAGCCGCTCAGCTTCCCGACGGACGCTGGACGCTGGGCTACGGCCACACCCTGACCGCGCGCGGCGGCGCCTCGGTTTCCGAGCAGGACGCCGAGGCCCTGCTGCTCTACGACCTGATCACCGTGGCCCATGCGGTCAACGAGAACGTCTACACCCCGCTGAACCAGAACCAGTTCGACGCCCTGGTCTGCTTCGCCTTCAACATCGGGACCGACAGCTTCGTGCGCTCGGACGTGCTGCGCCGGATCAACGAGGGCGCGCTGCTGCAGGCCGCCTACGCCATGGAGCTGTGGCGCAAGGCCGATTTCGAGGGCGAGCGGATCGTCGTCGACGCACTGGTGCGCCGCCGCTCGGCCGAGAAGGCCTTGTTCCTGGCCCCGGTCGACGGCGACTGGATCGCCGCGCCCAGCTCGGTGCTGCGTCCCCGGATCGACAGCGACGCCGCCCACCTGATCCCGGTCCAGACGCCGGCTGCGATCACCACGTCGCTGCAGGGCGAGCGGGTCGTGGCCGTGCGGGATGGCGGCCCGCCGCCGCTGGGCCTCGAGCATCGCGGCCCCAGCGCCAGCGAGCAGGCCGCCGCCGCGGTCGGCGCGCGGCTGCAGGCCATCCTGCCCGACGAGGCGCCTGCGCCGACGGTCCCCGCCGCCGCCGAACCCGCGCCGCTCTTCTACCAGCCGACCGCCGAGACCGCGCCGTTCACGCTGACGCCGGAACCCTCGGAACCGCCGGCCGAGGCCGCGCCGCCGGAGGCCTCGCCGTCCGAGCCGGACGCCGAGGCCCAGCCCAGCCTGTTCGAACCGGCCAAGCCGGCGGCCGGCGGGTCGCTGTTCAATCTGGGCGGTTTCTCGATCAGCGCCGCCGAGGTCGATCTGAAGACCCAGCAGGTGTCGTTCGCCGGCGCCCAGCCGGAGGCCTTCGGCAGCATTGGCCTGCTGGTGGTCCTGGGCCTGCTGGGCCTGGCGCTGTTCGGCGGCGGCATTGTCTGGAACCTCAGCGTCGCCGCCAACCACGGCCTGTCGCCGGTCCGGATGTTCGGCTGGGGCGCCAGCGTGATCGGCGTCATCTGCTTCGCCACCTCGGCCTATCTGCTGATGCGGCGCTTGGCCGATCCCCAGCTCGGCGAAGACTAGAGCCGGTCGCACGATGTAGGATCGCGCGACTGGCTCTAGGTTTTCGTTTTCGCATCGCTATTGCGGAAAACCGGCGGCCACTTTTCCGCGCGATGCTCTAGACCCTGGATCCTGTTCTTTGAGAGCACAAACGCCCGCGGGTCTGCTTGATCCGCGGGCGTTTGTGCTATTCCATGGGTCATGACCCACCAAACCGCACCTTCGATGGACTTCTCGCTTGGCGAGACGGCGGACGCGATCCGCGACGCCACCGCCCGCTTCGCCGCCGACCAGATCGCGCCGATCGCCGCCCGCATCGACGAGACCAACCTGTTCCCGCGCGAGCTGTGGGCCCCGATGGGCGAGCTGGGCCTGCACGGCGTCACGGTCGAGGAGGAATTCGGCGGCCTGGGCCTGGGCTATCTGGAGCATGTCGTGGCCATGGAGGAGGTCTCCCGGGCCTCGGCCTCGGTCGGCCTGTCCTACGGCGCCCACTCCAATCTCTGCGTCAACCAGATCCGCCGCTGGGGCACGCCCGAACAGAAGCGGCGCTACCTGCCCAGGCTGATCAGCGGCGAGCACGTCGGTTCGCTGGCCATGAGCGAGGCCGGTTCGGGCTCGGACGTGGTGTCGATGCGGCTGAAGGCCGAGCTGCGCGGCGACCGCTATGTGCTGAACGGCACGAAGTTCTGGATCACCAACGCGCCGCACGCCGACACCCTGGTGGTCTACGCGAAAACCAGCGAGCGCGGCATCACCGCCTTCCTGGTCGAGAAGGGCATGAAGGGTTTCAGCGTCGGCAAGAAGCTCGACAAGATGGGCATGCGCGGCAGCGACACCGCCGAGCTGGTGTTCGAGGACTGCGAGGTTCCCGAGGACAACGTCATGGGCCCGGTCGGCGGCGGGGTCGGGGTGCTGATGAGCGGCCTCGACTACGAGCGGGCGGTGCTGTCGGCCGGCCCCCTGGGCATCATGCAGGCGTGCCTGGACGTGGTGCTGCCCTATGTCCGCGAGCGCAAGCAGTTCGGCCAGCCGATCGGCTCGTTCCAGCTGATGCAGGGCAAGGTCGCCGACATGTACGTGGCCCTCAACGCGGCCCGGGCCTATGTCTACGCCGTGGCCAGGGCCTGCGACGCCGGCAAGACCACCCGGTTCGACGCGGCCGGGGCGATCCTGATGGCCAGCGAGAGCGCGGTGAAGGTGTCGCTGGAGGCCGTCCAGGCCCTGGGCGGGGCCGGCTACACCAAGGAGTGGCCGGTCGAGCGCCTGGTCCGCGACGCCAAGCTCTACGACATCGGCGCCGGCACCAACGAGATCCGCCGTTTCCTGATCGGCCGGGAACTGGTCGGGAGTTGAGAACCCGACATGAAAAGGGCCGCCCCGATTGCTCGGGACGGCCCTCCATCGTCGTAGCCGCGTTCGCGGCGTGACTCTAAACCTTAGGCGTTCGACGCCTTCAGTTGGAGACCTCGATCTTCAGGCCCCAGGTCACGACTTGCGACCGCGGTTGGAGACAATGAGACACTGGTCACCTCCTTTCAGTTGTGAACGACACACGACGAATATGGGCGCCGATCGTGCTTACTGCAAACAGCTAATATCGCGACCAGGCGTCGCACCGGGCGATCTGCCCGTCAGGTTCGCGGCGAGGCGTAAAACGAAGGCACTCCCGGGCCGCGCAAGGGGGGATGTGCGCGGCCCGGGTCCGCATCATCGCGATCAGGCGTAGAGGGCGCGTCCGACCAGGATGATGAGGGTCCAAAAACCGGTGTTGAGAGCCAGGACGGCCACCCGGTGCACGTTCAGGGACAGGGTCCTGGCGGTGGCGGGGACGGCGGCGGCGCTGCGGTTCACGGCGGTTTTCCTTCCTGTGGCGCGTCTTCAGTGAGCGCCTAAACCCAGGATAGGAGTGCTGGTTTTCAGCGCCATGTGACAAAAGCGACGCGGTGGTCGAAATAGGCGGACCGATTGTCGCAGCTTGACCGTGGAGGGCCGATGCCGACCTGGGATCCCGACGTCTATCAACGCTACAAGGCCTATCGCGACCGTCCCGCCCTGGACCTGATGCTGCAGATTCCGCGCGACCTGGAGCCGCGCGAGATCTGGGACCTGGGCTGCGGAACGGGCGAGCACGCCGCCCTGCTGGCCGCCCGCCATCCGCAGGCCCGGGTGCATGGCCTGGACTCCAGCGCCGAGATGCTGGCCCGCGGACGGGCGATGCGCGACGACATCGACTGGGTGCAGGGCGACATCGCCGGCTTTTCGCCGCAGGTCCCGCCCGACCTGATCTTCACCAACGCCGCCCTGCAATGGGTCGGCGACCACCAAACCCTGTTCCCGCGCCTGCTTGGGTTGCTGGCGCCCGGCGGGGTGTTCGCCTGCCAGATTCCGGTGGTGATGGACGACGGCTGGCGGCGCAGCCTGCGCGAGACCGCCGCCGACGGGCCGTGGGCGGCTCGGCTGGCCGGCCTGGCGCCGGTCCGCTCCGGCCTCGATCCGCGGCCCTATCACGACTGGCTGTCGCCGCTCAGCGCCGAGCTCGACGTCTGGGTCACCACCTATGTCCATGCGCTGGGCGGCGAGGACCCGATCGTCGACTGGACCTCGGGGACCAGCCTGCGGCCCTATCTGGAGGCCCTGGAGGATCCGGCCGAGCGGGCGGCGTTCCTGGCGGCCTGGCGGACCCGTCTGGCGGTCGACTATCCGCGCCGGGCGGACGGGGTCACCCTGTTCCCGTTCCCGCGGATGTTCCTGGTCGCGCGGCGGGGCTGAGGGCGGCGCGGGCCAGGAGCATCGCGCGGAAAAGCGGCCGCCGGTTTTCCGCAATGGCGATGCGAAAACAAAAACCTAGAGCCGATCGCCCGATCGGCTCTTGTCGGCCAGGCTCGGCCG
This sequence comes from Caulobacter sp. LARHSG274, assembly GCF_052871235.1. Lineage (NCBI taxonomy): Bacteria > Pseudomonadati > Pseudomonadota > Alphaproteobacteria > Caulobacterales > Caulobacteraceae > Caulobacter > Caulobacter sp. LARHSG274. The sequence continues at coordinate 8,773 of NZ_JBIXJO010000019.1, forward strand.
CCGGCGCAGTTCGGTGACCGGGGCCTTGAGGGCGTCCAGGGCGATCGCCGCGGCGGTGCGTCCGGCCGCCACCGCCGGTTCGAAGGCCTTCCAGTCGCGGATGTCGACCTTGTCGAGCTTGGGGGTGATCAGCACGTCGGAGGCTTCGCGGCTGGCGGTCAGGTCGCGGCCGGTCGACACCGTGGCGGCCCGCATCAGCAGGGCGACGATCGGCGGGCCCTTGCGCCATTCGCCCGACCAGAACCAGCGCCACAGCGAGGCGGGGCGGTCGACGTCCTCGGCGGTGATGCTGCGGCCGCGGGTGACGTCGACCCCGACGATGGGCCCCAGGTGGAAGGCGCGCATGACGTCGGCGGGGAAGTTCTTCATCACCGCCCCGTCGACCAGCACCGCGCCGCCGTCGGCGACCGGCGGCAGCACGCCGGGCAGCGAGATCGAGGCCCTCAGGGCGTCCTGCAACACGCCCTGGCGATGCAGGTGATAGGCCCCCGAGGTCAGGTTCGAGGAGACGCAGAAGAACGGCAGCCACAGGTCGGCGATCTCGATATGGTCGAAATGCTCCTCCAGCCGCGCCTTGACCTTCAGGCCGCGGGTCATGGCGACCAGGGGGAAGGCGATGTCGTCCAACGGGCTGGTCTCGACGAAGGCCTTGCGGATGCGAAGCTCCATCTCGCCGTCGTCCCAGCCCATGGCCAGGCCGGCGGCGACGACCGCCCCCATCGAGGCGCCGCCGACGAAGTCGATCGGCACGCCGCGCTCGCGCAGGGCCTGGATGGCGCCGACATGGGCGTAGGCCCGGGCCCCGCCGCCCGACAGCACCAGGCCCACCGACTGGCCGGTCAGCACCCGGGCCAGGCGCTCGACATCGGCCATGCCGTTCTCGCGGACATGGAACAGGCGGGCGGCCCGGGTGGCGTCCAGCCATTCGGCCGAGCCCTTGGGATGGGTCACCCCGGCCGGCTGCAGCAGGATCAGGTCGACCAGGCGCTGGGTCTGCAGCGGCCCGGAGGCGTAGGAGGGGATCACCGGCGGCGGGGCGCGCTCGCCCTGGCCGACCCGGAACAGCCGGTCCACCTGGCGGCCGACCACCTGCTTCCAGGGGCCTTCGTGGGCCTCGGCCACGTACAGCACGAAGTCGTGGCCGCGCTCGACATTGGAGAACCACTCGGTCGGGGCCAGCAGGGATTCGGCGCCCTCGACGGTGACCGAATAGCCCAGGGCGGCGACGGCGTGGGCGATGCGCTCGACGATCGGGCGGATCAGCTTGCCCGGCTCGACGGCGATGAAGCCATAGACCGACGGATCGCCGATCGAGGCGTGCTCCCCGGCCTGGCGGGCCCGGCGGATCATCAGCCGCGACAGCTCGATCATCACCGCCGGATCGCGCTCGACCGCCGCGAAGAAGGCGGCGCGGGGCAGGGCCAAGATCTCCGAATCGCGCAGAGCCACCAGGTTGGCCGAGTGGGGAGCGCCGGCGATCATCGCCATCTCGCCGGCCGGCTCGCCCGGGCGGATCACTCCCAGGAACTGCGGCTCCTGGCCTTCCTCGCGCCGGAACGCCCCCAGGCGGCCGGTGCGCAGGAAGTACAGGTAGTCCGCCGCCTCGCCGGGCGCGTAGAGTGTCGCGCCGCCGGGCAGGGAAAACCAGGCCGCGTCGCCGTCGCGATGTTCTTGCGCGAACAGCCGGGCGAGGGCCGTATCGGCCATGAAGTCGGGTAGGGTGACCACGACAGGACGCTAACTTGAACCGCCGACCTTGGCCATCGTAGGCAAAAACTGCGGCTTTCGGGAGGAAACGGAAAAGGCTATGCCTCGATAATGCCGAAGATGAACACGGGTATCGACAAAAGCGGCGAAACCTTCGCCAAAAACGCCGCTCATAACCGCGCCCTGGCCCAGGCCTTGCGCGAAAGGGTCGCGGTCGCCGCCCTGGGCGGTCCGGAAACCGCCCGCCAGCGCCACGCCGCCCGCGGCAAGCTGTTGCCCCGCCAGCGGGTCGAGCGCCTGCTGGACCCCGGCTCGCCGTTCCTGGAGATCGGCCAGCTGGCGGCCTGCGACCTCTATGGCGGCGAAGCCCCCGGGGCCGGGGTGATCACCGGCGTCGGCCGGGTCTCGGGCCGCGAGGTGATGATCGTCGCCAACGACGCCACGGTGAAGGGCGGCGCCTATTTCCCGATGACGGTGAAGAAGCACCTGCGCGCCCAGGAGATCGCCGAGCAGAACCGGCTGCCGTGCGTCTATCTGGTCGACAGCGGCGGGGCCAACCTGCCGCACCAGGCCGAGGTGTTCCCCGACCGCGACCACTTCGGCCGGATCTTCTTCAACCAGGCCCGGATGAGCGCGGCGGGCATCGCCCAGATCGCCTGCGTCATGGGCTCGTGCACGGCCGGCGGCGCCTATGTGCCGGCGATGAGCGACGAGACCGTCATCGTCCGCGACCAGGGCACCATCTTCCTGGCCGGGCCGCCGCTGGTGAAGGCCGCCACCGGCGAGGTGATCAGCGCAGAGGAACTGGGCGGGGCCGACACCCACGGCCGCCGCTCGGGCGTGGTCGACCACGTGGCCAATGACGACGAGCACGCGCTGGAGATCGTCCGCTCGATCGTCGCCAACCTCAACAGCGTCAAGCGCGTCGAGACCGAGGTCCGCGAGAGCAAGCCGCCGCTGTTCGACGCCGAGGACCTGTACGGCGTCGTGCCCACCGACGTGCGCGCCCCCTACGACGTGCGCGAGGTCATCGCCCGCCTCGTCGACGGCAGCGAGTTCGACGAGTTCAAGGCGCTGTACGGGACCACCCTGGTCTGCGGCTTCGCCCGCATCTGGGGCTTTCCGGTGGCGATCCTGGCCAATAACGGCGTGCTGTTCAGCGAGAGCGCCGTCAAGGGCGCGCACTTCATCGAGCTGGCCTGCAAGCGCAAGATCCCGCTGGTGTTCCTGCAGAACATCTCGGGCTTCATGGTCGGCGGCAAGTACGAGGCCGGCGGGATCGCCAAGGACGGCGCCAAGCTGGTCACCGCGGTGGCCTCGGCCGAGGTGCCCAAGTTCACGGTGCTAATCGGCGGCAGCTTCGGGGCCGGCAACTACGGCATGTGCGGCCGGGCCTACAGCCCGCGCTTCCTGTTCACCTGGCCCAATGCGCGGATCTCGGTGATGGGCGGCGAGCAGGCCGCCAGCGTGCTGTCGACCATCAAGCGCGACGGGATGGAGGCCAAGGGCGAGACCTGGGCGGCCGAGGACGAGGAGGCCTTCAAGGCCCCGATCCGCGCCCGCTACGAGGCCGAGGGCGACCCCTACCACGCCACCGCCCGGCTGTGGGACGACGGGATCATCGACCCGGTCCAGACCCGCGACGTGCTGGGCCTGGCGATCAGCGCCAGCCTCAACGCGCCGATTCCGGAGACCACCTTCGGCGTGTTCCGGATGTAGCCTCGGCCCGTTCGCTCCACGAAAGGCGCAGTGATGACCAACCCGATCGCCGACCCCCCCGTCGAGGTCCCTGTCGAGGTCCCCGACACCGACGCCATGAGTCCGCTGGTCCACCTGGACTCCACGCCCGAGGGCGCGGTGACCGTGTGGATCAACCGGCCGGCCAAGAAGAACGCCTTCGACGCGGCGACCATCGCCGCCCTGCGCGAGGCGTTCGAGACCCTGCACGGGGCCGAGGGCGTGCGGGTCGTCTTCCTGCGCGGCGTCGGCGGGGCGTTCTGCGCCGGCGCCGACCTGGAGTGGATGCGGGCGGCCGCCGACTGGAGCGAGGACGACAACCGTTCCGACGCCCTGGACCTGGCCCACATGCTCAAGGCCCTGCACGACATCCCGGCCCTGACCGTGGCCCTGGTCGAGGGACCGGCCTTCGGCGGCGGGGCCGGGCTGGTGGCGGCCTGCGACCACGCCCTGGCCACGGCCGACGCCCGGTTCGCCTTCTCCGAGGTCAAGCTGGGCCTGACCCCGGCCACCATCAGCCCCTATGTGATCGCCGCCCTGGGCCCCCGCACCGCCAAGCTGCTGTTCGCCACCGGCCGGGTGTTCGACGCCGACGCCGCCTGGAGCTACGGCCTGGTCGACGAAGTGTTCGACGACGCCGCCGGACTGGTCGCCGCCCAGGACGCCCTGATCGAGGAGGTCGCCGCCTGCGCGCCCGGGGCGATCGGCGAGGCCAAGGCGCTGGTCAACGACTTCGCCGGCCAGAAGATCGACCGCGGCCTGATCGACGAGACGGCAAGGCGCATCGCCCGCCGTCGGGTGTCGGAAGAGGGCCAAGAAGGGGTGCGCGCCTTCCTCGCCCGTCGTAAACCCTCCTGGTCCAACTAGGGTTGAGAACGGGGGCAAGATGACCGGGGAAATGGAAGCGGCGGCGGCCGACTCGCTGGGCGAGATCTTCAAGCGGCGCGGGACGCATCCCTTCGCCGGGGTCGGGACGCCCTGCGCCAATTGCGGGACCACGCTCGAGGGCCCGTACTGCCACGCCTGCGGCCAGAACGCCGACACCCACAAGCGCTCGATCCTGCACCTGGTCTGGGAGGCGATCGAGGGGATGTTCCACCTCGACGGCCGGCTGGCCGCGACCCTGCCGGCCCTGTTCCTGCGGCCGGGAGCCCTGGCCCGGGACTATATGGAGGGCCGGATCGTGCGGCACGTGCCGCCGTTCCGCACCTTTCTGGTCGCCCTGCTGCTGTTCATCTTCGCCGCCGAGCACGCCATCCACGCCTCGCAGCACCATGCCGAACAGGCGCGGGAGGCCAAGGCCGCCCTGCTGGCCACGTCGCAGGGCCGGGCCGCCGAGGCGACGCGGCTGAAGGCCGAGGCCGCCAAGGACCGCGACGACGCCCTCAAGGAGGCCGCCGCCGAGCGCGACGCCGACCTCAAGGACCCCGACAACGCCAAGGCCGAGGTCGCCGCCGACTACGCCAAGGCCGTGGCCAAGCTGCAGGCGCGCTACGCCGAGGACGTCGCCCAGGCCGATCGCATCGCCGCCGGCGACCTGCCCAAGAGCCTGGGCCTGAGCGAGGAAGAGGCCCGCAAGGCCGAGGCGGCCAAGATCCGCAGCCTGCCGCTGGGCGACGGCGAAATCCCGATGGTCCAGGCCGGGCATGGTCGCCACGCCGGCGGCTGGCTGAAGGAGAGCATCGCCAAGGCCCGGGAGAACCCCGAACTCTACCAGATGGTGCTGTTCACCTGGGGTCATCGGCTGGCCGTGCTGCTGCTGCCGATCGTCGGGCTGAGCCTGGCCCTGGTCTATCGCAACAAGCCGAAGTTCTTCATCTACGACCACCTGCTGGTGGCGATGAACCTGCTGTCCTTCGCCTTCCTGACCAACGCCCTGGGGCTGGTGCTGCCCGAGCCGGTCAAGACCTGGTGGTTCGGCCTGCTGGTCCTGTGGACCCCCGTCAACCTGTTCCAGACCCTGCGCGGAGCCTACGGCTCCAGCTTCGTCGGCGCGACGCTCAAGACCCTGGTCGTCTGGTTCGTCACCGTCCTGTCGTTCTCACTCCTGCTCGCCGGCCTGGCGCTTCTGGCCCTGGCGCAGATCTAGGATTCGCCCTTGCTCTCCTCCGTCCTGATCGCCAACCGCGGCGAGATCGCCCGCCGGATCATCCGCACCGCCCGCGAACTCGGCGTGCGGACCGTCGCGGTCTATTCCGAGGCCGACGCCCAGGCTCCGTTCGTGATGGAGGCCGACATGGCCATCCTGATCGGCCCGGCCGCGGCGCGGGAGAGCTATCTGGTCCCCGAGAAGATCATCGCCGCCGCCCGCCAGGCCGGGGCCGAGGCGATCCATCCCGGCTACGGCTTCCTGTCCGAGAACGCCGACTTCGCCCAGGCGGTGATCGACGCCGGCCTGGTCTGGATCGGCCCGCCGCCCTCGGCGATCCGGGCCATGGGCCTGAAGGACGCCGCCAAGAAGGTCATGATCGCCGCCGGCGTGCCGACCACCCCCGGCTATCTGGGCGAAGACCAGTCGCCCGAGCGCCTGGCCGCCGAGGCTGCTGCGATTGGCTTCCCCGTGCTGATCAAGGCCGTGGCCGGCGGCGGCGGCAAGGGCATGCGCAAGGTCGACCAGGCTGCGGACTTCGCCGCCCTGCTGGCCTCCTGCCAGCGCGAGGCCGCCGCCAGCTTCGGCGACGACCGGGTGCTGCTGGAGAAATATGTCACCCGCCCGCGCCACATCGAGGTGCAGGTGTTCGGCGACAGCCAGGGCCAGGTCGTCCACCTGTTCGAGCGCGACTGCTCGCTGCAGCGCCGCCACCAGAAGGTCATCGAGGAGGCTCCGGCCCCCGGCATGGACGAGGCCACCCGCGCCGCCGTCTGCGACGCCGCGGTCAAGGCCGCCAAGGCCGTGGGCTATGTCGGGGCCGGCACGGTCGAGTTCATCGCCGACGCCTCCGAGGGCCTGCGCGCCGACCGCATCTGGTTCATGGAGATGAACACCCGGCTGCAGGTCGAGCATCCGGTCACGGAGATGGTCACCGGCCAGGACCTGGTCGAATGGCAGCTGCGGGTGGCCTCCGGTGAGCCGCTGCCCCTGGCTCAGGAGGAGATCGTTCTGGACGGCTGGGCCATGGAGGCCCGCCTCTACGCCGAGAATCCGGCCACCGGCTTCCTGCCCAGCACCGGCCCGCTGGTCCATTTCCGCCTGCCGGAGGGCGACGTGCGCATCGACAGCGCGGTGGAGGAGGGTGGCGCGGTCACCCCGTTCTACGACCCGATGATCGCCAAGCTGATCGCCCACGGCGTCGACCGCGAGGACGCGGCCGCGCGGCTGGCCGAGGCCTGCGGCCTGGTCGAGGTCTGGCCGGTCAAGACCAACGCCGCCTTCCTGGCTCGCTGCGCCGGCCATCCCGACTTCGTCGACGGCGATGTCGACACCGGCTTCATCGAGGCGCGGCTGGAGGAGCTGACCGCGCGCGCGGTCTCCGACGCCCCGGCCCTGGCGGCCATCGGCCATCGGCTGGAGGCGTTCATGGACGCCGACCACCCCAAGGCCGACCCGTGGGCCAGCGCGCCGTCGCGGCTGCTGGGCTTCCGGATGAACGCCCCGCGAGCGGCGATGGATCTACCGATGGCCGTCGACGGCAAGCCCGTCCCGCTGCGGGTCGCGCTGGTCGGCGAGGGCGACGACTGGTCGTGGGACATCACGGTCGAGGAGGGCCGGGCCCTGGACGATGTCGAGGTGCTGCCGAGCGTGTTCGGCGACGACCCGCTCTATGTGTTCGAAGGCGGCGAGGTTCGCGAGTTCGACTTCCGGCCGCAGGTCGGGGCGGCCCATGTCGCCGCCTCGGACGGGGCGATCCTGTCCCCGATGCCGGGCAAGATCGTCTCGGTGGCCGTCGAGGCCGGCCAGACCGTGGTCAAGGGCCAGACCCTGCTGACCCTCGAGGCCATGAAGATGGAGCACGCCCTGGCCGCGCCGTTCGACGGCGTGGTCGCCGAGCTGTCGGCCACGGCCGGCGGCCAGGTCAGCGAAGGGGTGGTGCTGGCGAAGCTGGAGCCGGTCCACTAAGTAGCCCGCCATGCCCCTGCACATCATCAAGCTGGTCGTCGGTTGCGACAACATCGACGAACTCGTCGCCTGGCACGCCGAGGCCGACCGGCCGTGGATCATGCACACCCGCATGACCCCCAAGCGCGTCGACGAGGTGCTGGACGGCGGCTCGCTGTACCGGGTGATGAAGGGCCAGATCCTCTGCCGCCAGACCATCCTGGCCATCGACACGGTCGGCGAGGGCCAGGCGGCGCGCTGCGAGGTCACCGTCGACCCGACCATCGTCCGCGTCGCCCCGACCCCGCGGCGGCCGTTCCAGGGCTGGCGCTACCTGCGGGCCGAGGACGCGCCGGCCGACCTGACCGCCGGCGAGGCCGCCGACATGCCGGCCGACCTGGCCCGGCAGCTGCGCGAGTTGGGGGCTTGGTAGGCGCCTAATCGGTTTCCCTAATTTCCGCTCATCCCGGCGAATGCCGGGACCCAGATCCTCTAGCTGTGCGGATGACTGGAAGGGCTCAGAGTCCTCGGCGTCAGCCCAAGCGCCATTCCATCTGGGTCCCGGCATTCGCCGGGATGAGCGGATTTTATATGGCCATGTTGTCAATCAGCCGGGTCTTGCCTAGCCATGCCGCCACCAAGATCCGGGCGTCGGCGGCGCCGATCGGGCCGGGGCCCAGGCGCGACAGGTCGCCGGCGTCGCGCACCTCCAGATAGTCGATCGGCCCGAAGCCGGCGGCGGCCAGGGCGGCCTGGCCGGCCGCCTCGGCGGCGTCGACGCGGCCGCCGGCGGCCACGGCCCGGGCGGCGGTCTTCAGGGCCGTGGGCAGGGCGACGGCGGCGGCTCGTTCCGGCGCGGTCAGATAGGCATTGCGCGACGACAGGGCCAGGCCGTCCTCGGCCCGGGCGGTCGGCGCGCCGACGATCTCGACCGGCAGGTCCAGGTCGCGGACCATGCGCCGGATCACCTGCAGCTGCTGGTAGTCCTTCTCGCCGAACACCGCGACGTCGGCCTGGGCCTGGATCAGCAGCTTGGCGACCACGGTGGCCACCCCGCCGAAGAACTGCGGCCGCGCCGCGCCCTCCAGCGGTTCAGACACGCCCGAGACCTGGACCGCCGTCGAGAAGCCCGGGGCGTACATCTCGTCGACGGTCGGGGCGAACAGCAGGTCGCAGCCGGCGCCGGCCAGCAGCTCGGCGTCGCGCGCCTCGCCGCGCGGATAGGAGTCGAAATCCTCGTGCGGGGCGAACTGGCGGGGATTGACGAAGACGCTGGCGATCGTACGGTCGGCGTGAGTTTGGCCCAGCGCGATCAGCGACAGGTGGCCCTGGTGCAGCGCGCCCATGGTCGGAACCAGGGCCACGCGCTCGCCGGCGACCTTCCAGCCGCGCACCACCGCGCGCAGGTCGGCGACGGTGCGGACGATTTTCGGCGTCGGGTGGGACACGGCGAACTCCTGTCTCGAACAGGCGTTGGCTTATGACCGAGGCGGGCTTTGGCGTCCACCTGCGACAATGGGTCCACAGGCAAGGAGGGCGGGATCGACGCCTAACCCTCTCAGCGTACGCCGTTCATGTTAATCTTTCAGTGAGAGTCGCCGAGTCGGGCGAAAACAAGGAAGGCAGCCATGGCCGAAACGCGCGTCATCGTCGTCGGCAATGAAAAGGGCGGGGCGGGCAAGTCGACGATCGCCGTGCACCTGGCCACCGCCCTGCTTTACGGCGGCGCCAAGGTGGCGCTGCTCGATCTGGACCTGCGCCAGTGCTCGTCGATGCGGTTCTTCGAGAACCGCCAGGCCTGGGTGGCCGCCAACGGCGTCACCCTGCCGATGCCGATCCAGCAGCGCCTCAGCGACGACGACATCGCCCTGGCCGCCGGCCCGGAGGCCGACCAGGTCGTCAAGTTCGAGGCCGCCTTCACCGCCGCGCGCGAGGCGGCCGACTTCGTGCTGATCGACACCCCCGGCGGCGACACCGCGATCTCGCGCCAGGCCCACGGCCTGGCCGACCTGATCGTCACCCCGATGAACGACAGCTTCGTCGACTTCGACATGCTGGGCCATGTCGATCCGGTGACCATGGACCTGCAGAAGCCCAGCCTCTATTCGCTGACCGTCTGGGAAGCCCGCAAGGCCCGCGCCCTGTCGGGCCAGCGCCAGGCCCTGGACTGGGTGGTGCTGCGCAACCGCCTGGCCACCACCGAGGCCCGCAACCGCAAGCGGGTCGAGGACCGCCTGACCGCCCTGTCCAAGCGGGTCGGCTTCCGCATGGGCCCGGGCCTGCGCGACCGGGTGATCTATCGCGAGCTGTTCCCGTTCGGCCTGACCATCGCCGACCTGTCGACCCAGGTCCGGCCGGTGCCGGTGTCGCTGCAGCACCTGGCCGCCCGTCAGGAACTGCGGGCCCTGATGCATTCCCTTGGCCTTTCGGCCTATTCCGGGGAAACTCTGCTCGCCGCCCAATAGGCCGACGACCGCGGGTCGAAGGCCGGGCGTCGCCGGGAACGCGTACTGAATGTTCTATCTGCTGCTAGGCGGGGTGATCCTGCTGTTCATCCTGTCGGGCCGGGCGACCCGGGCCCTGAAGGGCGACGGCTGGCGCATCGGCGCCGGAGTCGTGGCCATCGTCGCCTTCGCCGGCGCGGCCTATGCCGGCATCCGCGGGGCCTGGGAGCCGGGCGCGGTGCTGCTGGTGCTGGGCCTGTGGACGGCGATGACCGCCCGCCAGCGGCCGGTGGTGCGCAGGGTCCGGGAGAGCGCCGGCGGGCCCAGCCTGGCCGAGGCTCGCTCAATCCTCGGCGTCGGTCCGCAGGCGAGCCGGGCCGAGATCCAGGCGGCCTACGCCCGGCTGATCCGCATGGCCCACCCCGACAAGGGCGGCACCGCCGGCCTGGCCGCGCAGCTGAACGCGGCGCGGGACCGGCTTCTCAATGGGAAATAGCGGGGGGTGGGGGCAGGTCGAAACGCCCACCCATTCCGTCTCCCGGCGAAGGCCGGGGTCCAGATTCAGCCGTCGTCTTGGACGCCTATCCGAAACACACAGCCCTACGACCTGGGCCCCGGCCTTCGCCGGGGAGACGGGTAGGGGTGATTCAGCCTTCGCGCTCTAACCGCGGTCCGGCGCCAGGATCAGGCAGGGCTGGCGCTTGGCGCTGATCGCCCGGCAGGCGCCGCGGGCGGCCTCGGCGGTCAGGCCCTGGAACTGGGCCCGGAACGACCCGCCGGCCGCGCCCTCGACCGCGCCCTCGGCGTCGGCGACGAACTTGGCGAAGCGCGAGCGGACCAGCGACAGCTGCTCCCGGGCCAGGCCCTTGGACTTGAAGGCGCCGACCTGAACGCCCCATTCGCCCTTGGCCGGCTTGGTCGTCTTGGCCGCGGACTGCTGGGCGGCGCGCAGGCTGGGCGACAGCTTCAGCGGCGCGGGCGGGGCGGGGTTGTCGGTCAGCACGATCTTCAGGCCGGCCTGGTCGCCGTCGCCTTCCTCGGTCGAGGGCCGCATGATCGGGCCGTTCGGCTCGTCCTCATAGAGGTTGGCGGCGATGGTCGTGCGCTCGCCGTGCGAACGACGCTTGAGCACGTCGAAGCCGGTGGTCAGCAGGTCTTCCATGTTGTTGTCGCGCCAGGCGGTGGACGACCCCCCCAGCACCACGGCGATCAGCCGGTGGCCGTCGCGCACGGCCGAGCCGGCGAGGTTGAAGCCCGAGGCGGTGGTGTAGCCGGTCTTCAGCCCGTCGAAGCCGGGCATGCTGCTCAGCAGGCGGTTGTGGCCGCGGATATAGTTGCCGCGGAACGTGAAGCCGGTGATGCTGAAGTAGGAATAGTATTGCGGGAAGTCGCGCATGGTGGCGCGCGACAGGATGGCCAGGTCGCGGGCGGTGCTGATCTGGCGGCTGTCGGGCAGGCCCGAAGCGTTAACGAAGCGGCTGTTGCGCATGCCCAGTTCCTGGCCGCGCAGGGTCATCAGGGCGGCGAACCGGCCCTCGCTGCCGCCGAGTCGCTCGGCCATGGCCACGGCGACGTCGTTGGCCGACTTCACGGTCATGGCGCGAATCGCCTCGTCGACGCTGATGCTGTCGCCGGGCCGCAGGCCCAGCTTGGTCGGCGCCTGGGCGGCGGCGTGCGGCGAGAACGACACCCGGTCGGTCAGCTTCAGCCGGCCCTCGCTGAGGGCCTCGAAGGTCAGGTAGAGCGTCATCACCTTGGTGACCGACGCCGGGTAGCGGGGGCTGTCAGCCCTTTTGTCGTAAAGCATTTCGCCCGAATTGGCGTCGATGACGATCGCCGCATACTTGGGCTCGGCCGCGTTCATCTGCAGGTACGGGATCTGGGCCAGGGCCGTCGAGGGCGTGGCCAGGCCGCTGGTCAGGACGCCGGCGAGAGCAGCTGCGGCGAGGACCAAACGGGCGGACAAAAGCTTGGCGAACATGACAAATGCGTCCGTCATTTGAACTGAGCGGTTTCGCACCGCCACATGCGTGATCCGTAGCATGCGCGCTCTCGCCTTACGCCAAAGTAAACAACTGGTGAGCGCTTTCGTCGCGGATATGGATAATTTCATGGCGTTGCGGCCAAGCTGCGGCGTGCTTAATGCGTTTCCGCTAGGGAATGGTGCGCTGCACAAAATTCTTGACTGCTGCACTGCAACATGAGACACCGGCGTTGTCCCAAGCGCGTGGGCTCGATCTGGCGTTGTTTTTTGTCCGGTCCCGTCCCATGCCCCGCCAAGCCTCGCCCCCAGCCAGGAGATCCCCCATGGCCGCTACCGAAACCCTGAAGAAGACCGCCGAGCAGTTCAGCACCGCCTCGAACCAAGCGTTCAAGGACGGCGTGGAAAAGTCCCTGGCCGCCCTGGCCGAGGCCAACACCTATTCGAAGAAGAACCTGGAAGCCGTGGTCGCTTCGGTGACCGCCGCCACCAAGGGCGCCGAAGCCCTGGGCGCGGAGACCTTCGCCTATTCGAAGAAGGCCGCCGAGGACCAAGTCGCCGCCGCCAAGGCGCTGGCCGCCGCCAAGAGCGTGCAGGAAGCCGTCGAGCTGCAGACCGCCTGGGCCAAGTCGGCCCTGGAAGCCTATATCGCCCAGGTCAGCAAGGCCTCGGAGATCGTCTCGGCCTCGATCAAGGACTCGGTGAAGCCGCTGAACGAGCGCGTCACCGCCGCGGTCGAGAAGCTGCAAGCCGCCCGCTAAGCTTCGCGGCCTTCGGGCCCCGACAGATCTGGAAGGCCCGGACCGGGAACGGTCCGGGCCTTTTTTCTTGTCCTGCCATCCCGCCGCGCTAAGCATGGGTCCAAGTTTTTGGAGCAGGTGATGTCGAAGGTCGAAGAACGTCTGGCCGAGCTGGGAATCGTGCTGCCGCAGCCGGTGGCGCCGGTCGCCAACTATGTGCCGTTCGTCCAGTCCGGGAACCTGGTCCACATCTCCGGCCAGATCTCGCTCGACGCCGACGGCGGCGTCAAGGGCACGGTCGGAGCCGATGTCGACCTGGAGACGGCCCAGAAGGCGGCGCACCTGTGCGGGGTCAACCTGCTGGCCCAGATGAAGGCGGCGGCGAACGGCGACCTCGACCGCGTCCGGCGGGTGGTCAAGCTGGGCGGCTTCGTCCAGGCGGCGGGCGACTTCATCGACATCCCCAAGGTCATCAACGGCTGCTCGGACCTGATGGTCGCGGCGTTCGGCGACGCCGGCCGCCACGCCCGCTCGGCGGTGGGCGTCTACAAGCTGCCGCTGGGCTTCGCGGTCGAGGTCGACGCCGTGGTCGAGCTGGCCTGATGCGCGCCCGGCCCCGGCCCGCACCCGAGGTGTTCGGCGAGGCCTGGAAGCTGCTGTTCGGACCGGCGGTGGCGCATCGGGGCCTGTGGTCGCCGGGCGGCGCGCCCGAGAACTCCCTGGCCGCCTTCCAGGCCGCCTGCGCCGCCGGCTACGCCATCGAGCTGGACGTGCAGCTGACCGCCGACAACCACGTGGTGGTCTTCCACGACGACCACCTGGAGCGCCTGACGGGCGCCGAGGGCCGGCCGCGCGACCACGCCGTCGCCGACCTGACCCGCCTGACCCTGTCGGGGACCGAGGAGACCATCCCGACCCTGGCCGACGCCCTGACCGTGATCGGCCACCGGGCCATGGTCTATATCGAGCTGAAGACCCCGTTCGGCGAGGTCGGCGAGCTGGAGAAGCGGGTGTCGGAGATCCTGCTCGACCACAACGGCCCGATCGCGGTGATCGGCTTCAATCCCTATTCCCACGCCTGGTTCGCCGAGCACCAGCCGCAGATTCTGCGCGGCCTGGACAGCTACGCCTGGTCCGACGAGAACGCCCGCAAGCTGGCCCCGGAGATCCGCAAGTCGCTGGCGGCCCTGGAGCATGTCGAGATCGCCCGCCCCGACTTCCTGGCCCTGGGCCTGGACATGCTGCCCAGCCCCCAGGCGGATCGCCTGCGGGCCCAGGGCATGCCGGTGATCGCCTGGACCGTCCGCTCGGCCGAGCAGTGGAGCGGCGTCCGCGACCATTGCGACAACCTGATCTTCGAGGGCTTCGCCGCGTGACAGGCGTCAAGGCGGAGGTGCGCGTCCATCGGCGCATCGCCGAGATCGGTCGGGAGGCGTGGGACGCCTGCGCCGCCGCTTCGGGCGACCCGTTCGTCAGCTTCGACTTTCTCGACGCCCTGGAGGAGAGCGGCTGCGCGACCGAGCGCACCGGCTGGGCCCCGCATCACCTGACGGTCGCCGACGAGGCCGGCCGGACGGCGGCGGTCATGCCGCTCTATCTGAAGTCCCACAGCCAGGGCGAATATGTCTTCGACCACGCCTGGGCCGACGCCTATGAGCGGGCTGGCGGGCGCTATTATCCCAAGCTGCAGTGTTCGGCGCCGTTCTCGCCGGTGACCGGCCCGCGGCTGATCGTCCGGCCCGGGGTCGACGTCGAGGATGGCCGCTCCGCCCTGCTGGGCGGGGCTCTGACCCTGTGCGAGCGGCTGACGGCCTCGTCGCTGCATGTGACCTTCCCCCAGGCCGACGAGTGGGCCTGGATGGGCGAGCGCGGCCTGCTGCAGCGGCAGGACCAGCAGTACCACTGGTACAACAACGGCTATGGCGGCTTCGACGACTTCCTGGCCGCCCTGTCGTCCAACCGCCGCAAGACCATCCGCCGCGAGCGCCGCGACGCCCAGGCGGGGCTGGAGATCGTCGCCCTGACCGGCGGCGACCTGACCGAGGCCCACTGGGACGCCTTCTTCGGCTTCTACATGGACACCGGCGGGCGCAAGTGGGGACGGCCCTATCTGAACCGCGCCTTCTATTCGCTGCTGGGCGAGCGGATGGCCGACAAGGTGCTGCTGATCATGGCCCGGCGGCCGGGCGGGCCGTGGATCGCCGGGGCCCTGAACCTGATCGGCGGCGACTGCCTCTACGGCCGCCACTGGGGCTGCATCGAGGACGTGCCGTTCCTGCATTTCGAGCTCTGCTACTATCAGGCCATCGAGCACGGCATCCGCCTGGGCCTGCCGCGCGTCGAGGCCGGGGCCCAGGGCCAGCACAAGATCGCCCGCGGCTACCTGCCCAGCCCGGTGTTTTCGGCCCACTGGATCGCCGACCCGGCCCTGCGCGAACCCGTGGCCCGCTACCTGGAGCGCGAGCGCCAGGCGGTCAGCGCCGAGATGGAGATGCTGACCGAGGAATATTCGCCGTTCCGGGAGGAACGTTAGGCCGGCCGGGCGGTGGCTTCGGCGACGGTCGTCAGGACCGCTCCCAGGCCGCCTTCAGAAGCGCCCGGAGCTCGTCGTCGACCTCGGCCGGCGAGGCCAGGGCGAGCTTGGCCTTCAGGCGTTCGGACCAGCTTTCGGCCTTGGTCGGCGACAGGCGAGGGGAGGCGTCGGGAGGAACGGCCAGGCCCAGCATCGCGCCGCCGCCCTTGACGGGCTTGGCCGCGGCGAACTGGAATTCGCGCGACCAGGCGGTGAAGCCCTTGCGCTGGCCGGTGACCAGGCCGTCGAGACCGGCGACCGCCGCCTGCAGCGCCGCCAGGATCGCGGCCGAGGCCGGATCGGTCCACAGGGCCGCGCGCAGGGCGTCGGCGTCGTCCCAGCCGGGGCCTTCCGGAAAGGCCGTCGACAGGATGTAGGCGGCGCGGTTGACGCCCAGGCCGTGGACGGCCTTGAGCCACTGGGTCCGGGCCCGCGGCCGGGTCTCCGGGCAGTCGCGGCGGACGATCTCGACCCATTGGTCGAGGCTCTTGCCGGTGTCGCGCTCGAGGCTGGCCTGCACCGAGGCGAACCACTTCTTCTGGCGTTCGGTGAGGTGCTCGGTGGAGCCGTCCTTCATGCCCATGCTTGCGCCTCCCGGGGGGTTTGCTACGACCGCCTCGCAGGACAGGAGACGACCATGAGCCTTCACGGACGCTACGACACGGACAACATCTTCGCCAGGATCATCCGGGGCGAGATTCCGGCGGTGAAGGTGTTCGAGGACGACCAGGTCCTGGCCTTCATGGACGCCTTCCCGCAGTCGCCCGGCCACCTGCTGGTGATCTCCAAGACCAGCCAGGCCCGCAACCTGCTGGAGGCCGAGACCAAGACCCTGGGCCGGCTGATCGGCGCGGTGCAGAAGGCGGTCCAGGCGGTGACTAAAGCCCTGGAGCCCGACGGCGTGGTGGTCACCCAGTTCAACGGCGCCGCCGCCGGCCAGAGCGTGTTCCACCTGCATTTCCACGTCATCCCCCGCTATGCCGACGCGCCGCTCGGCCGGCACGGCGAGGGCATGGCCGATGTCGGGGAGTTGAAGGTGCTGGCGGAGAAGATCGCGGCAACGCTCTAGCTCAGGCGCCGCCGCAACCTATTTGTTGCGAGTCATGCCGATGAGAGCGCCGAGCGCGTCGGGCAGGCCGTCGCGCACCTTCTCCTGTCGCACGGCCCAAAGGGCGCGATCACTGTATTTCGGAGGACGGGCGGGATCGATCGGCACCAAGACGTTCGTGCCGGGGTAGCCCGGCTGAGGTCCCGTGGTGGTGGTTCGTTCAGCATGGGATTCCAGAGCCTCGCTTAAGTCGTCGAGACCACCCCGGCACAGGTCAGGGTCGGTATCGCGCACGGGGGCCAGTTCCTGTTCCTGGCGAACGGCCGTCATCAGGACGGTGACGCGCTCCTGGTGGGAAAGCTGATTGACCGAAAGCCGCAGTTCGTCGGTGAACCCGGCGATCTGGTCGCGGTGAGCCTGCGGTGCCGTCGGATCAGCGCAGCGTACGCCATCCACGGCGACCACGGCGTAGGTGTAGAGGAGTTGGGTCAAGGCCCCCATACGCAGGCCGCGCGCTGTCTGGGCGAAGCTGGGGTCCTTGGCGGCGGCCTTGTCGTAGGAATTGGCTGCCATGGCCAGGGTGGTGACGTACATGTAGGTGACGCCATAGCCGCCGCCGCGATAGGTCTGATAGCGTTCCCAGTTGAGCAGTCGCATCATGTTTTCAGCGCTGCCGGGGTCGCGGACCACCGAGGTCAGATAGGTCCAGTCGCGCCGCGCCATGGCGGCGTCGAGGGACTGGTGATTATCCGGCAGCACGACGCCGGGGGTGTCGAGCACCGATCGGCCCAGCTTGTCGCGCAGGGCGTCGGCCTTGGGATCGGCCGCCGGCATGGCGATGATCTTCGCGGGCTTGGCCGGCGCGGCGTCGCATGCGCCGACGCAGGCCAAGGTGATGGCCGTGACGGCCAGTGAACGAAGCGATTGATGCATGAAAGCCCCCGAAGCGGCCTTCAGCCTAGGTGGCGCTGGTGCGGCGAGCAACCTTGCGTTTCGAGAGCAACAGGGCTCGGATCGTCTTGGGCCTTCCGCTGTCTTGCCGTTGGAAGCGCCTGTTCGGCCAAGGCTCTCCAAGCCGATCCTTCGATACCAGCCGGCCGAACAGAATAGCGTCGCACAAGAGGCCCGGGATGACGGCGTTGGGGACGAAAGCGGTCGAAATCAAAGGCCGTACGAGATGCTGCAGGACGCTGTAGGGCTCAGGGAAACAGCTTGATCAGCGCGGTATAGATCGTGATCAGCGCCGCCATGCCGCCCATCAGCGCCCAGCCTTGCAGGCGAAGCTTTTCGCTAAAGCGGGTTTCCAGCGCGTTGATGTCGGCCTTCAGTTCGAGGCGAAGGGCGGTGAGTTCGGACTTGGTGGCCATCTGGCTGGCGAGTTGGTTGAGGTCGCTCTTGGTCGCCAGGTCGCTGATATCAGGCATGCGGGCCGCCGATTGCACCAAGTCCACGATCGCGTCCGCCGCGCGCGGCTCCACGCCGGCATCACGAAGGCGTCTTGAGGCGTCGAGCGTGTCGAACGGCGAGGTCATGTTTGCAATCTATTCGTTTGTTCATGTTTTGTCCAGTCGCTATCCGCGAGCCTGATGAGAATTCCCCCAAAGCAAAAAGGCCCGGATCGCTCCGGGCCTCTCGCTGTCTTGCCGCTTGAAAAGCCTACTCGGCCAGGGCCGGTTCGGCTTCGTCTTCCTTGGGCGCCTTGCCCGGCTTTTCGGGGGCGCTTTCGATTTCGAAGTCGATCTTGCTGTCCTTGAGGACCACCTTGACGTGGCCGCCGCGGACCAGCCGTCCGAACAGGATGTCGTCGGCGAGCGGCTTCTTGATGTGCTCCTGGATGACCCGCGCCAGGGGGCGGGCGCCGTAGAGCTCGTCGAAGCCGTTCTTGGCCAGCCAGTCGGCCGCGTCGTCGCTCAGCGAGATCGTCACGTTCCGGTCGGCCAGCTGGGCCTCCATCTGCATGACGAACTTCTGCACGACCATCCGGATGATCTCCGGCGTCAGCGGCTTGAAGGCCACCACCGCGTCGAGACGGTTGCGGAACTCCGGGGTGAACAGGCGCTTGAGCGCGGCCTCTTCCTCGCCCTGCACCTTGTCGCGGCCGAAGCCGATCGCCTGGCGCTGGGCGTCCGAAGCCCCGGCATTGGTGGTCATGATCAGGATGACGTTCCTGAAATCGACCTTCTTGCCGTTGCTGTCGGTCAGCACCCCGTGGTCCATGACCTGCAGCAGGATGTTGTAGACGTCCTGGTGGGCCTTCTCGATCTCGTCCAGCAGCACCACGGCGTGGGGGTGCTGGTCGACGGCGTCGGTCAGCTGGCCGCCCTGATCGTAGCCGACATAGCCGGGAGGAGCCCCGATCAGCCGACTGACGGTGTGGCGCTCCATATATTCCGACATGTCGAAGCGGATCATCTCGATCCCGAGGGTCGAGGCCAGCTGCTTGGCCGCCTCGGTCTTGCCGACGCCGGTCGGGCCGCTGAACAGGTAGCTGCCGATCGGCTTGTCCGGATCGCGCAGGCCGGCCCTGGCCAGCTTCATGGCCGAGGACAGCTGCAGCAGCGCCTCGTCCTGGCCGAACACGGCGCGCTTCAGGTCGGCCTCAAGCTCGCGCAGCGACTCGGTGTCGGACTTGCTGACCGACTTGGGCGGGATGCGGGCGATCTTGGCCACCACGGCCTCGATCTCCTTGACGCCCAGGACCTTCTTGCGGCGGCCTTCCGGCAGCAGCATCTGGCCCGCGCCCGCCTCGTCGATCACGTCGATCGCCTTGTCGGGCAGCTTGCGGTCGGTGATGTACTTGGCCGACAGCTCCACCGCCACCTTGAGGGCGTCGTTGGTGTATTTCAGCTTGTGGAAGTCCTCGTAGTAGCTCTTCAGCCCCTTGAGGATCTTGATGGTGTCTTCCACCGTCGGCTCGTTGACGTCGATCTTCTGGAAGCGGCGGACCAGGGCCCGGTCCTTCTCGAAGTGCTGGCGGAACTCCTTGTAGGTGGTCGAGCCCATGCAGCGCAGGGTGCCCGAGGCCAGGGCGGGCTTCAGCAGGTTGGAGGCGTCCATCGCTCCGCCGCTGGTCGCGCCGGCGCCGATCACCGTGTGGATCTCGTCGATGAACAGCACCGCGTTGGGGTGGCCTTCGAGCTCCTTGACCACCTGCTTGACGCGTTCCTCGAAGTCGCCGCGATAGCGGGTGCCGGCCAGCAGCGCGCCCATGTCGAGCGAGTAGATGGTGGCTTCCGCCAGGACCTCGGGGACCTGATGGGTGATGATCTTGCGGGCCAGGCCCTCGGCGATGGCGGTCTTGCCGACGCCGGGTTCGCCGACCAGCAGCGGGTTGTTCTTGGTCCGGCGGCAGAGGATCTGGATCGCGCGCTCGACCTCGCTGGCCCGGCCGATCAGCGGGTCGACCTTGCCCTGGCGGGCCTTTTCGTTGAGGTCGACGCAATAGGCTTCGAGGGCCTCGCCGCCGGTCTTGGCGTTGGGCTTCTCAACGTCTTCCTCGACCGTCGCGCCCTTGGCCGTCTTCGGCTCGGAGGCGCCGGCCTTCTTGGCGATGCCGTGGGCGATGAAGTTGACCGCGTCGTAGCGGGTCATGTCCTGCTCTTGCAGGAAATAGGCGGCGTGGCTCTCGCGTTCCGAGAAGATCGCCACCAGCACGTTGGCGCCGGTGACTTCCTCGCGGCCGGAGGACTGCACGTGGATGACCGCGCGCTGGATCACGCGCTGGAAGCCGGCGGTCGGCTTGGCGTCGTCCTCGTCGTCGACGATCAGCGAGGCCAGCTCGACGTCGAGATAGTTCACGAGGCTCTTCTTCAGAGCGTTGAGGTCGACATCGCAGGCGCGCATGACGCCGGCCGCGTCGTCGTCGTCGGTGAGCGACAGCAGCAGATGTTCAAGCGTGGCGTACTCGTGCTTGCGCTGGTTGGCGTAAGCGACGGCGCGATGCAGGGATTCTTCAAGTGGGCGCGAAAAAGAGGGCAAGGGGAGGCTCCTCAATCCTTTTCCATGGTGCACTGCAGGGGGTGCTGATGCCTGCGCGCTGAGTCGATCACCTGGGCGACCTTGGTCTCAGCAACTTCGTAGGTGAAAACGCCGCAAACGCCGACGCCATGCTGATGAACGTGCAGCATGATCCGGGTCGCATCTTCGCGCGACTTGTTGAAGAAACGTTCAAGTACGTAAACGACGAATTCCATAGGAGTATAATCGTCGTTCAAGATCAGTACGCGATAGAGCGAAGGCTTCTGTGTCTTCGGTTTCACTTCCGTGATCACCGAAGAGCCCGCGCCGTTGTTCTGTCCGCCTTGCTTTCGCTCGGCCATCGACCGTTCACTCCCGGCGGGCCGAACCACCCGCCTTACTAGGATTAGATATGGAAACGCGGCGGCATTGGAAGAGGCTGCCGCGTCCCTGCGCCGCTTTAACACAGGGGCGCCGCGCAAAGTGGCTCCCCGCTTGGGATAGCGGGGACCCGCCCGGAGGCCGTGTTAAGGCTGTTGATCGGCGAGGCGCGGAAATGGGGGCCTTCGGAGCGGTGCGCAAGGGGCGGCAAAGGCCGACTCAGCAGGGAATCGCGGCGCCGCCGTGAGTCGCCGCCGCTGCGATATGGCGGGGCTTGCGGGGCGGCGGACAGCGGACGGATCGCCGGCTGCCTGTTTTTTGGGCGGTTTCGTCTTTGGTCGCCGCGGGCGTACACTTCCGCTCCCCAGGCCAGGAGGCGACCGATCGTCGGCCTGCCCCGCGGTTCGCCGCGGCGGCCTGGAGGAGGACCGTCCCATGACCTCCGTGACGACCACCCAGCTGAAGCAGGCCATCGAAGGCCGCGACGCCCGCGCCCTGACCGGGTTCTACGCTGACGACGCGGTGATGCGAATCATCGACCGCGACCACCCGCCGAGCGCGCCTCTGGAGCTGCACGGCAAGGGCGAGATCCGGTCGTTCTATGAGGACGTCTGCGGCCGGGCGATGACCCACCATGTCGACTCCGTGGTCGCCGACCACGACCACCTGGCCTTCACCCAGGCCTGCGCCTATCCCGACGGCGCGCGGGTGTTCTCCACGGCGATGCTCACCCTGGCCGACGGCCTGATCACCGACCAGACCAACGTCCATGCCTGGGACGGCTGACGGGGCTAGGGCGCGATGATCGAAGGCTGAATACTTTCCCGTCTCCCCGGCGAAGGCCGGGGTCCAGATTCAGCCGTCGTGTCGGACGCTTATCCGGAACACACAGCCCTATGATCTGGGCCCCGGCCTTCGCCGGGGAGACGGAAAAGGGGGATCTGGGTGTGTCCCCCGACCTGTCTGCTATTTGCGCTTCACCGGGATCCACGCCTCAAGCCCGCCCTCGCCGGTCCGGGGATCGAATTCGGGGCCGTAGCGCTCGAAGAACGGCGCGTCGTCGGGCTCGTAGTCCGACTCCGGCAGCCATTGGGTATAGATGGTGTGCATGGTCCGGCGGATGGTCGAGACGTGCTCAGCGTGGCGGAACACCGCGTAGAGCCGGGCCGGCAGCCGCACCGAGACGAAGCCCTCCGGCAGGTCGGAGAAGTCGGCCACCTCGACGCCGGTGACATAGTCGAAATTGCCAAGGTCGTCGCCGTTCAGCACGACGCCGTAGGCGGCGTCGCCGCGCTCACCAGGAATGTGGCCGACATGCTCGCCGAGGCGCTGCCACTGGGCGGGGATGCCGCCGGGGCCTTCGCAGCCGTAGCGGCCGGTCAGGCCGGCGATCAGCAGGGCGCGGCCCTGCTCGATGCGCGGCGGGGGAAGGTCGGTTCGAAGGCTGCTGTCCAACACGATGGGCTCCACCAGCTTGAGGGGTTCCAGGTCGCGGGCCGCCCGCACCTGTTCGGGGGTGATCCCGAACTGGTCGCGGAACGCGCGGGTGAACGCCTCGTGCGAGCCGTAGCCGGCCTCCAGGGCCACCGACAGGATGTCGGGCGCCCCACCGGCCAGCTGCCGCGCCGCCTCCGTCAGCCGCCGGGCCCGCAGATAGCCGATCACCGGGCGACCGGTGGCGACCACGAAGGCGCGGCACATGTGAAAGCGCGAAATCCCGCCGCTCTTGGCGATCTCGTCCAGGTCCAGGGGCTGGGCGAAATGGCTTTCGATGAACCAGAGGGCGCGTTCGACGGGGTTCATGGGCGGGTCTCGAGACGAAGCGTGCGGTGTGGATAACGCGCCGGTCAGAGCCGCGTTTGATCGCGATTGCGCTCCGCCTATCGGTCCCGGCTCACGCCTTCTCGACGAAGCTGTCGATCACCTTCTTGTCGCCGGCCTTCTCGAACGACACGCTGAGCTTGTTGCCCTCGACGCCGGTGATCGTGCCGTAGCCGAACTTGACGTGGAACACCCGGTCGCCGCGCTTGTGGTCGCTGGCCGCCGAGCTGGCCGAGACGGCGACCAGCCGGCCCTCGCCCTCGATCGGGGCCGAACGGGCGGCCGAGCCGCCGGTCCGCCAGGTCGCGCCGCGCTCGCTGAAACCTGCCGTGCGTTCCTGGGCCCGCTTCCAGCCCGGGCTGGAATAGCCGCCGCCGCTGCTGTTGAAGGTGGCGGCCGGTTCGTCCCAGCGCGAGGCGGCGGTCTGCTGCATGCCCGGTCCGCCGCCGTAATAGCCGGTCTCCGAGGCCGCATCGACATGGGCCAGGGGCAGCTCGTCGACGAAGCGGCTGGGCAGCTGGCTGGTCCAGCGGCCATAGACTTGGCGGTTGGCCACGAAGCTGATCCGCGCCTCCTCGCGGGCCCGGGTGATGCCGACATAGGCCAGGCGGCGCTCTTCCTCGAGGCCCTTTTCGCCCTTGTCGTCCATGCTGCGCTGGCTGGGGAACACGCCTTCCTCCCAGCCGGGCAGAAACACCAGCGGGAACTCCAGGCCCTTGGCCGAGTGCAGGGTCATGATCCAGACCGCGTCGTCGCCGGCCCCCTTGTCCAGGTCCATGACCAGCGACACGTGCCCCAGATAGCCCTCGAGCGTGTCGAAGGCGCTCATCGACTGCACCAGTTCCTTCAGGTTCTCCAGCCGGGTCTGGCTGGTGGGGCCCTTGTCGAGGCGCAGCGCGTCGGTATAGCCGCTCTCCTCCAGCACCGCCTCCATCACTCGCTGGTGCGGGGTGGTGGCGGCCAGGGCGCGCCAGCGGTCGAGGTCGCGCAGGAAGTTGGCCAGCGCCGTGCGGGTGCGGGCCGGCAGGTCGTCGCCGCCGATGATCACCCGCGCCGCGTCGACCGTCGACATGCCTTCGGCCCGGGCGATCTGCAGCAGCTTCTGCACCGAGGTGTCGCCGATGCCGCGCTTGGGCACATTGACGATGCGCTCGAAGGCCAGGTCGTCGTCGGGCGACTGGATCAGGCGCAGATAGGCGTGGGCGTCGCGGATCTCGGCCCGCTCGAAGAACCGCGGGCCGCCGACCACCTTGTAAGGGATCTGCAGCATCACGAAGCGCTCTTCGAAGGCCCGCATCTGGAACGAGGCGCGGACCAGTATGGCCATGTGGCTGTACTTGCGGCCGGCCCGCTTGGCCTTCTCGATCTCGTCGGCGACCATCCGGCTCTCGGCCTCGCCGTCCCAGACGCCGCTGACCTTGACCTTCTCGCCGCCGGCCGCCTCGGTCCACAGGGTCTTGCCGAGCCGGCTCTTGTTGGCGTCGATCAGGCCCGAGGCGGCGGCCAGGATGTGCTCGGTCGAGCGGTAGTTGCGCTCCAGCTTGACGACCTTGGCCCCGGGGAAGTCGCGCTCGAAGCGCAGGATGTTGTCGACCTCGGCCCCGCGCCAGCCATAGATCGACTGGTCGTCGTCGCCCACGCAGCAGACGTTCTGGCGGCCCTGGGCCAGCAGCCGCAGCCACAGGTACTGGGCGACGTTGGTGTCCTGGTACTCGTCGACCATCACGTACTGGAAGCGCCGCTGGAAGTCGGCCAGCACGTCCGGATGGCTGGTGAACAGGGTGATGTTGTGCAGCAACAGGTCGCCGAAGTCGCAGGCGTTGAGGATCCGCAGGCGTTCCTGGTACTGGCGGTAGAGGCTGACGCCCTTGCCGGCGGCGAACTCGCCCGCCTCGCTGGCCGGCACCTTGTCGGGGGTCCAGCCGCGGTTCTTCCAGGCGTCGATCAGGCCGGCCAGGGTCCGCGGCGTCCAGCGCTTGGCGTCGATGTTGGCGGCCTCGATCAGCTGCTTGAGCAGCCGTTCCTGGTCGTCGGTGTCGATGATCGTGTAGCTGGACTTCAGGCCCAGCAGCTCGGCGTGGCGGCGCAGGATCTGGGCGGCCACCGAGTGGAAGGTGCCCAGCCAGCGCAGGCCCTCGGCCTCGTCGCCGATGATGTGGGTGATCCGCTCGCGCATCTCGCGGGCGGCCTTGTTGGTGAAGGTGACGACCAGCAGCTCCCACGGCCGGGCCCGGCCGGTGGCCAGGATGTGGGCCAGGCGGGTGGTCAGCACCCGGGTCTTGCCGGTGCCCGCGCCGGCCAGCACCAGCACCGGGCCTTCGGTGGCCTCGACCGCGGCGCGCTGCTCGGGGTTCAGCCCCTCCAGATAGTTCGGACGGGAGCCTTCCGGCGCGCGCGGGCGGGCCAGGTCGGAGATGCGCGGGGCGGGCAGGTCGCCGGGGAAGCTGTGCGAGTCGGGGCCTAGGGACATGGAACATATGTAGCACAAAGATCGGCCGGCTTAAGCCCCAGCCCCGCGATCCCGCAGGCCAGCCGGCGGGCGGGAACCGGAACCTCGGTTCCACCGCGCCGTTTCTCTTGCGGGACGGAAGCGACAAGGAGGCCGAACATGGCCGAAGATTCCAATACGGGCGGGGGCGGCGCCGGCATGGCCTTCATCGTCGGCGCCCTGGTGGTCGTCGTGGCGGTGCTGGCCTTTCTGATGTTCAGCGGCGGCTTCACCCAGAAGAAGAAGGTCGACGTCGACATCAGCGCCTCGGCGCCGCAACTGCCCGCCGCGCCCAAGGTCCCCGACGCGCCCAAGCCGCCGAGCGCGCCGCAGCCCGGCGGCTAGGAGCGGCGGCGATGATCCATGACCCCGGCGTCCATCCCCGCCACCACACCGGATGGATCGGCGCGGCCCTGTTGGCGGTGCTGCTGGCGCTGATCGCGGCGCTGGTCTGGAGCGGCTGGCGTTCGGGCGTGCTGGCGGTGCGGCCGGGCGACCTGTCGATGCGCGTGCCGGCGGCCCCCGTCCTGCCGCGGCGCGACACCGCCCCTAATCCGAACCCTGCGCCCCTGCCCAGGCCAGGGCCGGGCGTCACCAACGGCTAGGCTCAGCCCTTCGGGCCGGCCGCATTGCAGTGCAGGGCGAACACCCGGCAGGCTGAGGCCAGGGGCCGCGCGCCGCGTCCAGCGTCGATCCGCTGGATCAGGCCGGCGATGCTGATGGCGTCGGCCGCGGCGGCGGCCTGCAGCACGGCCCAGAACTCCGGCTCCAGGGCCAGGGAGGTGGCGTGGCCGGCCAGGTTGATCGAACGCTTTTTCAGACTGCCCATTGGCCCGTCCCCAAGTCGCCGTCACGGGAACCCACCGGAATGAAGGTGACGCAACGGCCTCTCTATAGGGTTCGCCGGAAGGATGCCCTATGCGCGTGGCGGCGCAAGTCCCCCCGCCGATCAAATCAACCGAAGATGGCGCTTGGCGGCCTTCAGGCCTCGCGATAGCGGGCGATCAGCGGGTCGGCGGCCGCCTCGGCCAGGATCCAGTCGCGGAAGGCGGCGATCTTGCGCGTGCGCCGGCGCTCGGCCGGATAGGCGATCCAGTAGCCGCCGCCATAGCGGGGGGCGACGTCGAACGGCGCGACCAGCCGGCCCTGGGCGATCTCGCGGGCGAAGAAGATCGGCGAGCCCAGGGCCACGCCCTGGTCGGCCAGGGCCGAGGCCACCTCCAGCGCCTGGGCGTCGGCCCGCAGCCGCGGCTCGGCCGGCGGCGTGGCCCAGGTCACGCCCGCAGCCGCGAACCAGGTCGCCCACTCGGCGGACGAACCGATGCGCGGGACGTCGACCAGGTCGGCCGGCGCGGCCAGACCGCCGATCGCCTGCAGGAAGCTGGGGGTGCACAGGGCGGTCTGCACGGAAGGAACCAGCAGGTGGGTCTCCAGGCCCGGCCATTGACCCCGGCCGCTCCTCAGGGCCAGGTCGACATCCTCGCGCAGCAGGTCGACGGTCCGGCTGGAGGCGTCCAGCCGCACCGCGATCTTCGGGTGGGCGATCTGGAAGCCGCCCAGCCGCGGGGCCAGCCACTGGGCGCCGAGGCTCTGGACGGTGGTGATCGACAGCACCCCCTCTTCGGTGTCGACCAGGTCGGAAACGGCGGCGCGCAGCAGGCCCATGGCCTCGGTGGCCGCGCGCGACAGCCGCTCGCCGGCCGGGGTCAGGGCCACCTCGCGCGGCAGGCGCACGAACAGGGCCTGGTCCAGCCGCTGCTCCAGAGCCTTGACCTGCCAACTGACCGCGGCCTGGCTGATCCCCAGGGCGTCGGCGGCGCGGGTGAAGCTCTTCAGGCGGGCGGCCGCCTCGAAGATCCGGATGGCGCTGAGCGGCAGGCTGGCGAGGATGTCTGACATAAGGGCAGCTTATTCATACCCAAGGACACCGCGTTTGTCACGCAGCGGCATCGGCGCGATTTTACCGCCATCACAGCGGATAAAAAGGCACCCGATGATGGACGAAGTCTTCAAGACCCATAAGGAAACCACATTCGGCTGGGTGTTGGCGGTCCAGGAACTGGTCACCGCCGCCAAGGCCCGGCGGGCGCGCCGCCGCGCCGCCGCTGCGGCCCGGCCCGCCCCGACCCGCAAGCCGATGCGCTACCTGGCGCCGCGCTGACCGCAAAATCCGCGTGCTCTTTCGCC
Source organism: Caulobacter sp. LARHSG274 (assembly GCF_052871235.1). Lineage (NCBI taxonomy): Bacteria > Pseudomonadati > Pseudomonadota > Alphaproteobacteria > Caulobacterales > Caulobacteraceae > Caulobacter > Caulobacter sp. LARHSG274. The sequence continues at coordinate 35,872 of NZ_JBIXJO010000019.1, forward strand.
GCCGCGTGTTAGCCTCTCAAACAACTATAGGGGGAGGTGGCGCATGTCGCGCTTGTCGTTCCGCAGTTCGTCCCGATCCATCGGCCGTCCGTTGCTGGCGGTCTCCGTCTCGGCGTTGCTGAGCTTGACGATGTTCGGCGCCGGCTGGGCCCAAACCGCGCCGGACAAGGACGATGACGCAGCCCTTGAGGAGGTCATCGTCTCCGGCATGAGGGTCCGCCAGGGCGGGGCTCAGGACGTCAATCATTTCCGCGGCGAGGCCGACGCCGGGCGCATCCCGATGCCCGACACCATTACGCCCGAAGGGCTGATGGGCGACTACGACCTGATGATCCCCGGACAGCGCGCCTGCGCGGCGGTGCTGTGCCTGACGGGCGAGGCCATGCCGGCCGACCTGCTGGCCGCGCCGAAGGACCGCCTGCTGGTCGGGCTGGGCTTCAGTTCCAACGTCGACGCCAAGACCTGGAAGCGCGCGCCGCTGAACCTGGTGGCGGTGGTCGACAAGTCGGGCTCCATGGATGGCGAGCCGCTGGATCATGTCCGTGCGAGCCTGCGCAGGATCGTCCGCCAACTGCGGCCGGGCGACCAGATCAGCATCGTGCTCTATGGCGATCGGTCCTATCGCCATCTGGAGCCCACGCGGATCGACGCCGCGGGGCGCCGCAAGGCCGAGGCGGCGATCGATGCGATCGCCAGCGAAGGCTCGACCAACATGGAGGAGGGGCTGAGGGTCGGCTACGACACCGCCTTCGCCAGCATGCCGGCCTTCCAAGGCTCGACCCGCGTGATGTTGTTCACAGACGAGCAGCCCAACGTCGGGGCGGTGGACGCCGACAGCTTCATGGGAATGGCCCAGGAGGCGTCGCGCCGCGGCGTGGGCTTGACCACGATCGGCGTCGGCGTGCAGTTCGACGCGTCGCTGGCGGCCCAGGTGGCCGGGGTGCGCGGCGGCAATCTCTACTTCCTGCGCGACGAAAAGGACGTCGAGACGGTGTTTTCGGCCAAGCTGGACACCATGGTCTCTGAACTGGCCTTCGACGTGACCCTGACGGTCAAACCGCATCCGGGTTACCGGATCTCCGCGGTCTATGGCGCGCCGGCGGAGGCGCTGAAGGCGGCGCCCGACGGCGCGACCACCCTGACCGTGCCGACCGCCTTTCTGAGCACCAACGGCGGCGGCCTGTTCGTCGCCCTGGCCAAGGCCGAGGATGCGGCCTTCCTGCCCGAGCCGGCCCTGGGGCCGAGCGATCGGCTGCTTGACGTCAAGCTGGCCTATGTCCGCGCCAGCGACGGCGGCGCGGCCGGCGACACGCTCACGGTCGCCGCCGCCCATGGCGCGCCGAGCGAAGGCCTGCGCTTGGGCCGCATGCTGATCGACGAGTTCCTGGTCCTGCGCCAGGCCACCACCCTTTATCACCAGGCCAGCGATGAGGAGGGGGCCTACCAGGCGCTTCGCAAGCTGGACGCGCGCCTGCGGGCCGACCGCGATCCGCGGCTGTCGCCCGAGCGCCAGCTGGTCGGCGGCCTGCTGTCCCAGACCGCTCTGCTGTCGGGCCATGCCAGCGAGGCGGCCTTAGGCCCTGGCGTTCTGCCCGGGCTGTGGCGGGTGTCGCGGGTCGGCGGAACCGGCGACATCGACCTGCGTCGCGGCGACCGCATCGAGTTCGGCGCGGATGCCGACGTGGTGGTCCACCGCCGAACCGGCCAGGGATTTGAGGCCGATGAACCCGAGACCTATCGGATCCAGGCCGGACAGGTGGCTTTCGAGGACTCGAAGATTGTCTTCGACTACCGCCTGAGCCGCCCGGACGGTCTCGTGCTGACCGACCGCAAGAGCGGCGTCGTCCTGACCCTGATCCGCGAGCCGAAGGTGTCCTGACCCTTCACCGCGGCGAGGGCTTTACTCCTCGTCGCGTGTTTCGCGCTTGGCCCCGTCGAGGGCGTGCTGCAGCTTTTCGGCCCGGGCCGCCTCCAGGGCCTTGTCGGCCTTGGTGCGGCCGAACTTGGCGCGGTTCTCGGCGGCCTTGGCCTTGTCGTCGGCCTTGGCCTTGGCCTTGCGGGCCTGGTTGAGGTTGCGGATCTCGGCCATGGCTAGCCCTTCCTGGCGGGTTTCGCCGCGACGGGCGCGGCGGGGCGGAGGATCAAGGTGGACTGCAGGCGCAGGGTCTGGCCTTTGCGGAGCACGAACGGCGCGCGGCCGGGGAAGACGCAGTTCTGCATCGACAGTTCCTGGCGCAGGATCCAGCGGGTGATCGGCGCGCCATTGGCCCGGCAGGCCAGGCCGACGGTCCAGGCCGGAACGGCGGGGCGGGCGGGGTCGGAGTCCGGCGTCCAGGCGAAGCCCATGGCCTTGCCGGCCTCGACCGGCCCGACCGCGGGGGCCACCGCCTTGCCGTCCGAGCCGAAGGCCAGGCGCGCGGGCCGGACCAGCCGCAGCGAGAAGCCGCCATAGCCCTTGGCGTCGTCGCTGCCGCCCAGGGCGAGGCTGTCGGCGCGGGCGGTGATCGCCGTGTCGAAGTCGATGCGGCGGGCGCCGTTCTTCAGCGGAAACACCCGCACCTTGGTGGTCTCGCGCGCCACATAGGCGCGTTCAGGGGGCTGGTCGGGGGCGGCGCGGACGATCCAGTCGGCGTTGACCACCAGGGTTCCGCCGCCGGCCCCATCGCCCTTGAAGCGCTTTTCGCGGACGTGGAAGGTCAGGTCCTTCATGAACCAGCCGTCGGCGGCCGGCTTGCCGTCGACGATCACCTGATGCCAGCTCCAGAACACCCCGCGCTGGTGCAGGTGGTCGGCCGGCCGGTCCTCGGTCAGCACCGTCCCGTCCGGCGCATAGAGCGGGTGGACGTAGTTGAGGCGGCCCGGCTCGCGCGGATCGGCGGCCGCGGTGCGGTAGAACAGCACGCTCTTGCCGCCGTCGGTCAGGGTCACGCCGTCCTCGGCGAACGCCGCGTCGACGCGGGGCAGGGGCGTGACCGGCGGCGGCGGCGAGGCTGCGGCGGGCGAGGCGGCTTCGGCGGCGACGGGGTCGGCCGCCGGCGTCGCCTGGCCCCAGGCCGCGGACGTCGTCGCGCCGGCCAGCAGCAGGGCGGCGAGCGGTCTGATCATCGGTCTTTCCCCTCAAGACGCCAGCAGCGCAACCTCAGCGTGAACGTAACGGGAACCTTCGCGCCTCGCAAGCCCGTCTTGAACTCCGCCGCGCGCCAGCCGTTTTCCTGCGGCGCCCCTGAGCAGGAGGAACACCATGATCGACGCTTCGCAAATCCGTGAACACCAGGAAGTGGTCGGCTCCGACGGCGGCCATGTCGGCCGGGTCGACCACGTGGTCGGCGCCGAGATCGAGCTGGCCAAGTTCGACCTGGGCGGCGGCCTCAAGCACCACCTGATCCCGATCACCTGGGTCGACCATGTCGACGACGACGGCGTGCACCTGACCATGACCCAGGACGACGCCAAGGCCCTGTGGCGCGAGAAGCACTGACCCCGTCGCCGACCGGTTGACAGGCCCGCGGCCCTGGCCGATCCCTCGCCCGTTGCGGGCGAGGGATTCCCATGTACCAGCTCTATTACAGCCCCGGCGCGGCCAGCCTGGCCGTGCACTGGATGCTGATCGAGATCGGCGCGCCGTTCGAGGCGGTGCTGACCGACACCGGCGCCGGGGCGCACAAGCGGCCGGACTATCTGAGGCTCAATCCCGACGGCCTGGTCCCGACCCTGGTGGTCGACGGGGCGCCGGTGGCCGAGAGCACGGCGATCCTGATGCTGCTGGCCGAACGCCATCCCGACAGGGGCCTGGCCCCGGCCCCCGGCGCGCCGGAGCGGGCCGCCTATCTGCAGACCATGGTCTATCTGGCCAACACCCTGCTGCCGAGCTTCCGGGCCTGGTTCTATCCGCACGAGCCGGCCGGCGAGGCCGCCGCCGACGCGGTCCAGGCCGGGGCCCGGGCGCGGATCGAAGCGGCCTGGGACCGGCTGGACGGCCAGCTGGCCGGCGCGGGTCCCCACCTGCTGGGCGAGCGGCTGTCGGCGGCCGACTTCCTGGCGACCATGCTGATGCGCTGGTCGCGCAACATGCCCCGGCCCGCCACGGCCTGGCCGAACCTCGCCCGCTACCTGGCCCGGATGCGGGCGATGGAGTCCCTGCGCCAGGTCCATGCCCGCGAGGGGCTGACCGACTGGATCGACGGCTAGGGCCAGGGCTTCAAGCTCAGGAGCCTAGCGGCCGCCGCCGGTGATTTCCTTGATCAGCGCCTGGACCGGGGCCTTGCCGCCGACGTTCCACATCGCCTTCAGGTGGGCGAGGGTCTGCTCGGCCGCGCCCTCGAACTTCCACTCGCAGTCCACCACCCGGCAGTTGTCGAACACCGGCGCCGCACCGCCGGCGAAGGTCAGGCGGCAGTCGCGGAACTCGCAGTCCGAGAAGTGCTCGCCGTCCAGCGAGACGGTTTCGTGGTTGAACATGGTCGAGCTGGGCATAGGCCGTCTTTCACTGGTCGTCGGTAGGGGGCTTGGGAGCCGCGTCTTCGGCCGCCTGCTTGGCGGCGGCTTTCTCGGCCGCCTTCTGGGCGGCCTTCTGGGCCTTCAGGCGCTCGCGTTCCTGGCGTTCGAAAGAATAGTTCGGGGTGCGCGCCATGACGATCTCCTGGCCGCGGGATGCGGCGAAAAGGAGCCCTAGCGCGGTTCGCGGCCCACTTACAGCCGTCATCCTCGCCAAAATGGCGAGAACGACGGCCGCGATCGGGAAGAACGCCTATTTCACATTGCCGCAGAAGCGCTGGATGCGCGCGCAGGCGTCCTCCAGCACGGCGTTGCTGGTGGCGTAGCTGATGCGGAAGAACGGCGACAGGCCGAAGGCCGCGCCATGCACCACGGCCACGCCCTCGGTCTCCAGCAGCTCGACGGCGAAGTCCTCGTCGCTGGCGATGACCTTGCCGCTCGGGGCGGTCTTGCCGATCAGGCCGGCGCAGGACGGATAGACGTAGAAGGCGCCTTCCGGGGTCGGGCAATGGAGGCCCTGGGCCTGGTTCAGCATCGACACCACCAGGTCGCGGCGCTCCTGGAACAGCTTGGCGTTGGGCTTGATGAAGTCCTGGGTCCCGTTCAGGGCCTCGACCGCGGCCCATTGCGAGATGGACGAGGGGTTGGAGGTGGTCTGGCTGATCATCTTGGCCATGGCCTTGATCAGCGGCTCGGGGCCGGCCGCATAGCCGATCCGCCAGCCGGTCATGGCGTAGGCCTTCGACACGCCGTTCATCGTCAGGGTGCGGTCATAGAGCTGGGGCTCGACCTGGGCGATGGTGGTGAACTCGAAGTCGTCGAACACCAGGTGCTCGTACATGTCGTCGGTCAGCACCCAGACCTGCGGGTGGCGCAGCAGCACGTCGGCCAGGGCCCGCAGCTCGGCGCGGGTATAGGCGCCGCCCGAGGGGTTGGACGGGCTGTTGATGATCAGCCACTTGGACTTCGGCGTGATCGCCGCCTCCAGCGCCTCGGGCGTCAGCTTGAATCCGCGCTCGGCGGTGGTGGCCACCCGCACCGGCGTGCCGCCGGCCAGCAGCACCATGTCCGGATACGACACCCAGTAGGGGGCGGGGATGATCACCTCGTCGCCCGGGTCGAGGGTGGCGACTAGGGCGTTGTAGATCACCGGCTTGCCGCCCGGGGCGATGTGGACCTGGCTGGGCTTGTAGTCGAGGCCGTTCTCGCGCTTGAACTTGGCGCAGATCGCCTGCTTCAGCTCGGGCATGCCGTCCGGGTCGGTATATTTGGTCTTGCCGGCCTTGATGGCGGCGATGCCGGCGTCCTTGATGTTGTCGGGGGTGTCGAAGTCCGGTTCGCCGGCCGCCAGGCCGATCACGTCGCGGCCGGCCGCCTGCAGGGCGCGGGCCTTGGCGCTGATGGCGATGGTGGCGGACGGGGCGATGCGCCGCAGGGCGGCGGACTCGAGCGACATGATGCTTAAACTCCCCTGGAGGTGAGGCTTGGCCCTGGCAGGCCGGTTTCAGGATTGTGGCGGTCTTACGCCCGCGCTTGCCGCCGTGCAACGCAACAAAGGCTGGCGAGGGCCGCTGTTCGTGCCGAACCTGGGCTGGGGCGGGGCGGGGGCCAGGGGGCGGGCGATACGGAGGGTGTTTATCCGATCATCCCCGCGCAGGCGGGAACCCGAGCCGAGTCCGGAGTTTCCCGCGGCGTTGAAGCGGCTCAGGCCGCTTGGGCCCCCGCCTTCGCGGAGGAAACGGATAAATAGAGGCGGACTCCCAACCGGGGCGAGCCGCAGTTTAAAGCCTTCAGCCCGCCAGCGCGGTCTTCAGCGGCGTCTCGCCGCCGCCGAGGCTGGTCTCGACATGGATCCAGAGCCGCTCCAGGTCGCGGCCGGCCGCGCCGCCGGGCTCCCATTCAGCCACCGATCGACCATGGGCCATGGCCTTCTGGAAGGCCTCGCGCGACCTTAGGCCGCGGGGCGCCAGAGGCAGGCCGCAGAAGCGCAGGGCCTCGATGATCTCCGGATAGGCCACCGCGGCGACCTCCGGCTTGCTGGTGTGGGCCTGGTTGAGCACCACGAAGCCGCCCTTGCCCAGGCGGCGGACCGCCTCGGCCGAGCGCACGATCGGGGCCAGGTCCAGGAACGACGGCCGTCCGACCACCAGGCAGAGGTCGGCGACATTGATCGCCTGGGCCACGTCGGCCTCGGGCGAGGCCGGGGTGTCGATGAACAGGTAGTCGAAGTTCTCGCGCAGGGCGCTGGAGCGGGCATGGAACAGCTTGCCGGCGCAGATCTCGGCCAGGACCGGGCCGGGCTCGGCGCGGGCTCGCAGCGCTTCGGAGGCCGACCGCTGGGGGTCGATGTCGGCCAGCATCACCTTGCGTCCGGCCAGGAAGGCGGCCAGGGCGAGATTCACGGCCAGGGTCGTCTTGCCCGCTCCGCCCTTCCGGGAAAGCACAGTAATCGTCTTCACTGCTTGTTCGCCCCGACCATCGGCCGCCGTCGCCGCCGTAAAGCTCCCAGGTCCAAGATTGTTAGGACCGAAAGTATGAACAGAAGTTCAATTGCCGGAGTCTTGGCCGGCGGGGCTATCCAGCCCGCGGAAGTCTTTCCGGAGGAGGTCGACCGACGACCTCTCCTAGACTACACGGCGTGGGCGCTGCGGCCGCCGTCCAGCGCCATCTGAGCGGCCATGTGGCTCCACAGGCGCGCGATCTCCTGGCTGGCCGGGCTGGCCGGCTCCCACTCGGCGACCGAGCGGCCGTGGGCGACCGACTGCTGGTAGGCGACCCGCGCGCGCAGGCCGACCGGGGCGACCGGCAGGCCGCAGAAGCGCAGGGCCTCGACCGCCTTCTGCACGTTGACCGGCTCCAGCCCGGCGCGCTTGGCGGGGGCCTGGTTGAGCACGATCAGCCCGGCCTTGCCCAAGCGCCGGACCATCTCGGCCGAGCGCGCCACCGAGGCGATGTCGAGGAAGGTGGGGCGGCAGACCAGTACGCACAGGTCGGCGGAATTGACCGCCACGGCGACGTCGGCGTCCGGGGCGGCGGGGGTGTCGATCAGCATGACGTCATAGCCGTCGTGCAGGGCCTGGGAGCGGGCCTGGAACAGCTTGCCGGCGTTGATCTCGGCCAGGGTCGGTCCGGCCGCGGTCCGGGCGCGCAAGGCGTCGGAGGCCGACCGCTGCGGGTCGATGTCGGCCAGCATCGTCTTCCAGCCGGCCAGGTGGGCGGTCAGGGCCAGGTTGATTGACAGGGTCGTCTTGCCGGCCCCGCCCTTGCGGGAAATCACAGCCACGATCTTCACGTCCAACGCTCCCAAGGACGCCCCGATACGCTCGGAGGCCTGTGGATAACTTAGCCGCCGGTTACGACGGTCGCGCAATGCAAATGTCGCGTTACGGGAATCTTAACCACGCCCGGCCCGCCCGGCGCCCCAAGCGCGACAGGAAATCGGCGGTCGCGGCTTGACCCGGCCGGGGGCATGGGCGAGGCAGGGGCGTGATAGCCCGTCTGATCGAATTCTTCACCAACATGGACCGCCGGGCCTGGCGCACGGTGGCGGTGTCGTTCGTGCTGTTCGGCGGGGTGGGGGTGGTCTTCCTGTTCGGGGCCCAGATGCTGGGGCTGAACGGCGAGGTGGCGGTCGAGCACTGGCTGAGCGCCGCCCACGGGCCCTGGGCCCTGCCGGTAGCGGTGGGCGCCTTCGCCGTCCTGGCCTTCGTCGGGGTGCCGCAGTTCGTGCTGATCGCCGCGGCGGTGGTCGCCTTCGGGCCGTGGACCGGCTTCGCCTACAGCTGGATCGGCACCCTGGTCTCGTCCCTGGTCGGCTTCTGGATGGGCCGGACCTTCGGCGGCCGGCTGCTGAACGACCTGGCCGGCGACGGCGTGCAGAAGTTCATGCGGCTGATCGGCCGCAACGGCTTCCTGGCCAGCCTGATCGTACGGCTGGTGCCCTCGGCGCCGTTCATCGTCGTCAACATGGCCGCCGGGGTGACGCCGATGCGGCTGCTGGACTTCACCGGCGGCACGGCTGTCGGCATCATTCCGAAGATCGCCCTGACCGCCTTCGCCGGCAACTCCATCGTCCAGGCGCTCAAGGGCGGCGGCCGCCAGCACATCGTCATGCTGGTGGCGGCGGTGGTGGTCTGGATCGCCTGCGGCCTGGCCGCGCGGTCCTGGCTGAAGCGGCGCGAGACGGCGGAATAGGCCCGCTCAGAAAGCCGGGCAGGCGAGGCGACGGTTTTTCCCAGCGAGATGTTCCGCCAATCCTGGAATTGTTGGGCGGAACTTGCCCGGTTCCCGCCGAAACGTATGGTTGACGCAAAATGCTTGCTGGATTTCAGGCCGCTGTGTAGAAAGCTGGCATGAACGTCGCGCGCGACCTGCTCCTGCTTCGGCTTACCAACCCCTGGGCGCTCTAGGGGCCGCGCTTCGTCGTGGCCGGGCGTGCAGGGGAGACCGACCCGCCGCCGCCCCGCACGCAGACACCTTCCGACGAGTAATTCCATGACCCCCGTATCGCCCGCCGCTCCTGAGAAGCGCGACAACGTCGTCATTTTCGACACCACCATGCGCGACGGCGAGCAGTCGCCCGGCGCCTCGATGTCGCACGACGAGAAGCTGGAGCTGGCCAAGATCCTTGAGGAGATGGGGGTCGACGTCATCGAAGCCGGCTTCCCGATCGCCTCGAACGGCGACTTCGAGGCGGTCCGCGAGATCGCCAAGATCGTCAAGAACTCCACCGTCGCCGGCCTGTGCCGCGCCCACCAGGTCGACATCGACCGCTGCGCGGAAGCCCTGAAGGGCACGCAGCGCGGCCGCATCCACGTGGTCATCGCCACCAGCGACCTGCACATGAAGCACAAGCTGCAGATGGAGCCGGACGCCGTGATCGACGTGATCGCCCGCTCGGTCGGCCACGCCCGCAATCTGCGCGACGACGTCGAATGGTCGGCCGAGGACGCCACCCGCAGCGACCGCCAGTTCCTGCGCCGCGCCATCGAGACCGCCATCAAGGCCGGCGCCACGACGATCAACCTGCCCGACACGGTGGGCTACACCTATCCGTCCGAATACGCCGACCTGTTCAGCTGGATGGTCAACAACGTCGAGGGCGCCGACAAGGTGATCTTCTCGACCCACTGCCACAACGACCTGGGCCTGGCTGTGGCCAACAGCCTGGCCGGGGTGCAGGGCGGGGCGCGCCAGATCGAGTGCGCGATCAACGGCCTGGGCGAGCGGGCCGGCAACGCGGCGCTGGAAGAGGTCGTGATGGCCCTGAAGGTGCGCGGCGACAAGCTGCCCTACGAGACCAAGATCGACACCACCCACATCACCCGCGCCAGCCGCTACGTCTCGGCCATCACCGGGTTCCCGGTGCAGTACAACAAGGCCATCGTCGGCAAGAACGCCTTCGCGCATGAAAGCGGCATCCACCAGGACGGGATGCTGAAGAACCGCGAGACCTACGAGATCATGACCCCGGAATCGGTCGGCCAGGCGCCGTCCAGCCTGGTCATGGGCAAGCACTCGGGCAGCCACGCCTTCCGCGCCAAGCTCAAGGACCTGGGTTACGAGCTGGGCCAGAACGCGCTGAAGGAGGCCTTCGGCCGCTTCAAGGATTTGGCCGACCGCAAGAAGCACGTCTATGACGACGACATCATCGCCCTGGTCGACGACGCCCTGGCGCGCGGTTCCGAGCGCATCCGCGTCCAGCGCCTGCGGGTGGTGGCCGGCACCGACGGCCAGTCGGCCGAGCTGACCCTGGAAGTCGACGGCGAGATCAAGACCTCGGAGGCCTCGGGCGACGGTCCGGTCGACGCGGTGTTCAACGCCATCCAGCAGATCGTGCCGCACGAGGCCGCCCTGCGCCTGTTCCAGGTGCATGCGGTGACCGAGGGCACCGACGCCCAGGCCCAGGTCTCGGTCCGTCTTGAGGAGGACGGCCGCATCGCCACCGGCCAGGCCGCCGACACCGACACCCTGACCGCCTCGGCCAAGGCCTATGTCAACGCCCTGAACAACCTCATGGCGCGCAAGGAAAAGAGCCGGCCCGAAGCGGCGATCGCCAGCGGGTTCTAGGGCTCGGTCCCTATTCGCGATCGTCATCCCGGGCCTCGTGCCCGGGACCCATCCCTCCGTCGCAAGTGCGGAGGAGTGGCGCGCCAGCGCGCCACAGCACCTCACATGCAAGCTGAACCATGGGTCCCGGGCACAAGGCCCGGGATGATGGTGGTTGTTGAGGCCGTCCGTACAGGAGCGGCGGGGCAAACTCATGATCTGGATCCCGATCACCGTCGCCGCGGCCTTCTGCCAGGTGACGCGCAACGCCGCCCAGCGCTCGGTGATGGGCGGGACCGGGCCGTGGGGCGCGACCCTGGTGCGGTTCCTGTTCGCCCTGCCGTTCACGGCGGCGTTCGTGACCCTGGCCGCGGTGCTGACCCGCGACCCGCACCTGCGAGCGTCCCTGGCCTTCTGGGCGCCGGCCCTGCTGGGCGGGGCCAGCCAGATCGGGGCCACCGCCGCCCTGCTGGTGGCCATGCGCCGGGCCGGCTTCGCCGTGGCCACCGCCGTGCAGCAGAGCTCGCTGCCGCTGGCGGCCCTGCTGGGCCTGGCGGTCTATGGCGACCGGCTGAGCGCGATCGGCTGGACCGGGGTGGCCGTGACCAGTCTCGCCCTGCTGGTGGTCACCTGGCCGCGCGCCGGGGCCTCGGGCGAGCGGCCGGTCAGCGGGGCCCTCTTTGGCCTGCTGTCGGGCCTGGCCTTCGGCTTTTCGCTGAACGCCTTCCGCCAGGCCGGCCACGCCCTGGAGCCGGGCCATCCGGTCTTCGCCGCCGTGATCACCCTGGCGGTGGTGCAGGGCGTCCAGACCCTGGCCCTGACCGCCTATCTGGCCCTGGTCGACCGGCCGGCCCTGGCGGCGGTGGCCCGGGCCTGGCGGCCGTCGCTGGCGGCGGGGTTCTGGGGCGCGACGGCCTCGGCAGGCTGGTTCGTGGCCCTGGCCCTGGCCCCGGCCGGGCCGGTGCGGGCGGTCGGGGTGGTCGAGGCGCCGATCGCCGCCGCCGCCGGACGCCGCCTGTTCGCCGAACGCCTGACCGCCGTGCAGATGCTCTTCGGACTGATCGCCGCAGCCGGCGTGGCCATGACCGCTCTGGGCTAGAAAACGCCATGTTTCTGGGTTGAACCTCCCCGCGCCGCAGTTCTGCGAAAACAGCTGAGGCCAAGGCTGCAATAGACCTTGAATTCAACGCTTTCGCAGGGCAAACGGGCGTCGTCGGCGCGCCTTGCGGCGGTCGGACGACGGCGCGGCGGAGCTCCGCGCTCCCGTCATCCGCCTCAGCGCCCGGCAAGGGGACGGCAGCCCGCAATCGCGGGAATCATGTTGTCCTCGCTTGGAATTGAAGTAGGAGCCATCTTTTCCCTTCGCCTTTGTCGCCGATGCGACACAAATGGCTCCGTCCCGCCTTTTCGATCTCGCCCGTTCCGCCTTCGCCTGTTCGAATCCCGCCTCGCCCCCTATCCCCTCAGTCAGGGCTTTCAATGTTTTCTTCCCTTTTCGGCGTCATCTCCAACGACATCGCCATCGACCTGGGCACCGCCAACACCCTCATCTACATGAAGGGCAAGGGCATCGTGCTGAACGAACCGTCGGTGGTGGCGCTGCGCAATGTCGGCGGCCGCAAGATCGTGCACGCCGTGGGGATCGAGGCCAAACAGATGCTGGGCCGCACGCCCGGCCACATGGAAGCCATCCGCCCGATGCGCGACGGGGTCATCGCCGACTTCGAAGTCGCCGAGGAGATGATCAAGTACTTCATCCGCAAGGTTCACAACCGCAAGGGCTTCGTGAACCCCAAGGTGATCGTCTGCGTGCCGTCGGGCGCCACCGCCGTCGAGCGCCGGGCGATCAACGACAGCTGCCTGAACGCCTCGGCCCGCCGCGTGGGCCTGATCGACGAGCCGATGGCCGCGGCGATCGGCGCCGGCCTGCCGATCCACGAGCCGACCGGCTCGATGGTCGTCGACATCGGCGGCGGCACCACTGAGGTGGCCGTGCTGTCGCTGTCGGGCATCGTCTATTCGCGCAGCGTCCGGGTCGGCGGCGACAAGATGGACGAGGCGATCATCAGCTACATGCGCCGCCACCATAACCTGCTGATCGGCGAGACCACCGCCGAGCGCATCAAGAAGGAAATCGGCACCGCCCGCGCCCCGGCCGACGGCGAGGGCCTGTCGATCGACGTCAAGGGCCGCGACCTGATGCAGGGCGTGCCGCGCGAAGTCCGCATCAGCGAAAAGCAGGCCGCCGACGCCCTGGCCGAACCGGTCGGGCAGATCGTCGAGGCGGTGAAGGTCGCCCTGGAAGCCACCCCGCCCGAACTGGCCAGCGACATCGCCGACAAGGGCATCATGCTGACTGGCGGCGGCGCCCTGCTGCGCGGCCTGGACGCCGAGATCCGCGACCACACCGGCCTGCCGGTCACCGTGGCCGACGATCCGCTGTCGTGCGTGGCCCTGGGCTGCGGCAAGGTGCTCGAACATCCCAAGTGGATGAAGGGCGTGCTTGAATCGACTCTCGCCTAGGCGCCAAATCTAGGTCGCCCATCCAAGTCGGACGCTGCGGGGAGCGTCGGGAGAACAGTTCGTGCCCTTTCGCGAAGGTCCGCTCGGCGACCTGAAAGTGCCGCTTACCTGGACAGCGGCCGTGGCGTTGATCGTCGCGATCGTGATCGCGGTGGCGTTCCTGCTGGCCGACCGGCGCGAGACCCTGCAGCAACAGGCCTATGGCGTCACCCGCCAGACGGTGGACACGGTGTCCAAGCCGGTCAGCGGCGTCATTGCGGCCCCGGGACGCTGGACCGGCCTGGGCGTCGACTTCGTCAGCAGCTACTTCTTCACCGCCTCGGAGAACCGTCGGCTGAAGGCCGAGCTGAAGGAGATGCGCGGCTATCGCGACCAGTACCTGGCCGAGGTCGACAAGAACGACCGCTACCGCTCGCTGCTCGGCCTGCGCACCGACCCGCCGATCCCGATGGTCGCCGCCCGGGTGGTCAGCGACAGCCGGGGGCCGTTCGCCAACACGCGCCTGGCCGATTCCGGCTCGGAAAAGGGCGTGGTGGTCGGCAATCCGGTGATGAACGAGCGCGGCCTGGTCGGCCGGGTGGTCGGCGTCGCCAACGGGGCCAGTCGGGTGCTGTTGCTGACCGACATCGCCTCGCGCACGCCGGTGATGATCGACCGCACCAACGCCCGCGCCATCCTGACCGGCGACGGCGGCCCCAATCCCAAGCTGGACTATCTGCGCGGCGCCGATCCGATCAAGGAAGGCGACCGGGTCGTCACCTCCGGCGACGGCGGCGTGGTGCCGCGCGGCCTGCCGGTGGGGGCGGCGGTCAAGGGGCTGGACGGCCGCTGGCGGGTGGTGCTGTTCGCCGACGACGCCGCCATCGACTATGTCCGCATCCTGCTGTTCAAGGACTTCTCGCAGCTGGCCGACGAGAAGGCGCTGGAGACCCGCAGCCTGCCGCCGGTGACCACCGAGGACCCGGACGTCTCGATCCTGGGCCCTGTCGCCACGGCCCCGCCGGCCGCCGCGCCGCCGGCGGCTGGCGCGACCGTCCCGCCGGCGACCGGGACGGCGACCTCGCCCGCCGCCGCCTCGCCCAAGCCGGCCGCCGCCGCGCCGCCCTCGACCGCGACGACCGCCCAACCCAAACCGGCGACGCCGAAGCCCGCCGTGAGCAAGCCTGTGACCGCCCAGCCCGCCACGGCCAAGCCGGCGACCGCCAAGCCCGCCACGACCAAACCCGCGACCGCGCAGCCGCGCGCGGGAGGCGGCTGACCGTGGCCGGCGCCCGTCCCCTGCACCCCGGCCGCTGGCTGGGCGTGCCGATGCTGCTGTGCTTGCTGGCGACCCTGGTCTTCGCCGCGCCGATCCGCCTCTACGGCCTGCAGCTGCCCGAGCCGGTGTTCGCCATGGTGCCGGCCTTCGCCTGGGCGGTGATCCGGCCCTCGATCCTGGCTCCCTTCGGCCTGCTGGTGCTGGGCCTGTTCCTGGACGTGTTCTGGGGCGGACCGACCGGCCTGTGGGGCCTGTCGCTGCTGGTCGCCTACGCCACCGCCCTGGTCGGGCGCAATATGATGTCGGGCCAGAGCCAGCCGATCCTGTGGGCCTGGTTCGCCGGGGTGACGGCCGTGGCGATGATCTCGGGCTTCCTGTTCACCATGCTCGACAGCCTGGCCATGCCCAGCCTGCTGGCGGTGTTCTGGCAGTTCCTGGTCACGGTGCTGATGTTCCCGTTCGCCCACCGGCTGATTGACCGGTTCGAGGACGCGGACGTACGGTTCCGGTGACGCCATGAGCGAGCCGTCCATCTTCTTCTTCGAGGTCAACGAACGGCAGGGGGTCTTCCACCGCCGGGCGTTCCTGATGGGCGGCCTGGCCGGGGGCGGGCTGCTGGCCCTGGGCGGGCGCCTGGCCCAGCTGCAGCTGGTCGAGGCCCAGCGCTACCAGAAGCTCTCGGCCGGCAACCAGTTCAACTACCGCCTGGTGCCGCCCCCGCGCGGCCTGATCCTCGACCGCAACGGCGTGGCCCTGGCCTCGAACCGGCCGAACTTCCGGCTGATGGTCACCAAGGACAAGGACCTGGACGTCGAGGCGACGCTGGACGACCTGGCCAAGCTGGTGCCGATCGACGATTCGCGCCGCGCCCGCCTGATCAAGGACATCGCCCGCGCCGCCAAGAAGGCGCCGGTGGCGGTGATGGAGGACATGACCTGGGAGGAGTTCTCCCGCGTCAATATCCGCGCCCCGGAGCTGCCGGGCGTCACCGCCGACATGGGCGAGGTGCGGGTCTACCCGTTCGGCGGCGCGTTCGCCCACGTCATCGGCTATGTCGCCAAGGTCTCCGACCGCGACCTGGAGAAGGCCAAGGACGAGCCCGACCAGGACCTGCTGCACCATCCCGGCTTCCGGATCGGCAAGCAGGGGGTGGAGAAGGCGCTGGACCACGAGCTGCGCGGCCGCCCCGGGGCGACCAAGGCCGAGGTCGACGCCCAGGGGCGGGTGGTGCGCCTGGACCCGGCCGGCGACATCCCCGCCACGCCCGGCAAGGAGGTGCGGCTGACCCTGGACGCCGACATCCAGAACCGCGCCCTGGAGGTGATGGGCGACGAGAGCGGCGCCATCGTGGTGATGGACATCCGCAACGGCGACTTGCTGGCCATGGTCTCGGCCCCCAGCTTCGACGCCAACCGCTTCGTCAAGGGGCTGTCCGGGCCCGAGTACAAGGCGCTGTCCGAATACGAACGCAAGCCGCTGCTGGACAAGGCGCTGAGCGGCACCTATCCGCCCGGCTCGACCTTCAAGCCGACCGTCGCCCTGGCGGCCCTGACGGCCGGGATCGATCCCGAGATCCGGATCAATTGCGGCGGCAGCTGGTACTATGGCAACCGCACCTGGCGGTGCTGGGAAAAGCGCGGCCACGGCTCGCAGAACATGCACGACGCCATCAAGAACTCGTGCGACATCTATTTCTACCAGACCGCCCTGAAGATCGGGCCGGACGCCATCGCCGCCGCCGCCCGGGCCATGGGCTTTGGCCAGATCTTCGACATCGGCATTCCCGGCCAGAAGAAGGGCCTGGTTCCCGACCGCGAATGGAAGAAGACCGCCTTCAAGAAGAATCCGGCCAACCAGATCTGGTTTCCGGGCGAGACGCCCAGCTACGGCATCGGCCAGGGGGCCCTGAACGTCAACGCCCTGCAGCTGGCGGTGATGGTCTCGCGCCTGGCCAACAGCAAGAAGGCGCTGAACCCCCGCCTGATCAAGTCGGTCGGCGGGGTCGAGCAGCCCAGCGGCGCGGCCGTGCCCGATCTGCCGTTCTCGATGGAGCACCTGGCCTATGTGCGCGGCGGCATGGAGGCGGTGGCCAACGACGTGCGCGGCACCGCCTATCGCCAGAGCCAGCTGGGCCTGGGCGACGTCAAGATGGCCGGCAAGACCGGCACCGCCCAGGTGCGCAGCTACGACAAGGTCGCCAACCGCAAGAGCACCGGCGTCGCCTGGAAGCTCAAGGACCACAACCTGTTCGTGGCCTTCGCCCCCTATGACGACCCGCGCTACTCGGTCACCGTCATCGTCGAGCACGGCGGCATGGGCGGGGCCACGGCCGGGGCCCCGCGGGCCCGCGAGGTCATGCGCGTGGCCCTGCTGAAAGATCCCGAGATCCGCGCCCGCATCGAGCGGCCGATGCCGCTGCCCGAGGAGCCGGTCGAGGCCAGTCCCGACGGGTCCGTCGAGGGCGCGGCCCCCGACGAGCCGACTGAGGGCGCGCCGCCGCCGCCGATCGATTCCGCCACGCCGCCTGGAGCGCCACGATGACCCTCAGCGGCGGCCTCAGCCGGCCCGGCGAACGCGACCGGCCGATCATCAAGTTCACCGAGATCGACTGGACCCTGTGCCTGGTGCTCGCCCTGATCGCGGGCGCCGGCGCGCTGATGCTGTTCTCGATCGCCGGCGGCTCGTGGGAGCCGTGGGCCGACAAGCACCTGCTGCGCTTCGGCATCTATTTCGTGCTGATGATCGTCCTGGCCCTGGTCGACCTGCGGGTCTGGTTCAGCCTGGCCTATCCGGTCTATGGCGTCGGACTGCTGCTGCTGGTGGCCGTGGCCCTGGTGGGGGATTCCTCGCTGGGCGCCCAGCGTTGGCTGGCCCTGGGGCCGGTGCGCTTCCAGCCGTCGGAGATCATGAAGATCGGCGTCGTCCTCGCTCTGGCCCGCTATTATCACGGCCTGTCGGCCGACAGCGCCCGGCTGTCGTGGAAGCTCTTGATCCCCGCCGGCCTGATCGGCGTGCCGGTCCTGCTGGTCGCCCACCAGCCCGACCTCGGCACGGCGATGCTGATCGCCCTGCCGGGCCTGGCGGTGATGGTGCTGGCGGGACTGTCGCTGCGGCTGATCGTCATCGGGATCGTCGGCGTGCTGGCCGCCCTGCCGCCGTTCATCTTCTTCGTGCTGCACGACTACCAGCGCAACCGCATCCTGACCTTCATGGACCCGGAGAAGGACCCTTCGGGCAACGGCTACCACATCATGCAGTCGAAGATCGCTCTGGGCTCGGGCGGGCTGCTGGGCAAGGGCTGGGGCCTGGGCTCGCAGAGCCAGCTGAACTTCCTGCCCGAGAAGCAGACCGACTTCATCTTCGCCACCCTGGCCGAGGAGTTCGGCTTCGTCGGCTGCCTCAGCGTGCTGTTCCTGTACGGCGTGGCGATCTTCATGGCCCTGCGCATCGCCTCGATCAGCCACAGCCACTTCGGCCGGCTGTCGGCGGCGGGGGTGACGGCGACCTTCGCCCTCTATGTGCTGATCAACGGCGCGATGGTGATGGGCATGGCCCCGGTGGTCGGGGTGCCGATGCCGATGCTCAGCTACGGCGGCACGGTCATGCTGACGGTGATGGTCGGTTTCGGCCTGGTCCAGGCCGTGCGCGTTCACCGCTACACCGAGGTGACCAGCGGCAAGGGCTCACTGATGTAGCGACGGCCTTCCCCGGCGCGGGGAAGCAGGGGACGCCGTCCGCAGCGCCTCGAGACGGGCGTAGACCCCGTCCAGCCGTCGCGCGCAGGCCGTCCTGACCGCCGCCGTCGCCGCCCGCCGCTTGGCGTCGGAATCGGCGGCGAAGGCGAAGCTCGGGGCCTTGGCGTCGCGCAGGGCGATCCGGTCCATGATCACGCGGTCGGCCGGCGAGCCGGCGATCCCGAAGTGCGGCAGGATCTGCGCGCTCACCGCGCCCGGCAGCTGGGCGTAGTTCACCAGCAGGCCGCCGCCTTCGGCGTAGCCGTCCAGCGCCGCGTCGCACACGGCGGCCAGCACCCGGGCCCAGTAGTCCTCGTCCGGAACCCCGCCGGGCAGGTCGAGGCCGTAGAGCGCGGGCGGCGCGAAGGCGGGGACCATCTGCATGCCGCGCTGGCGGGCTTGCGAGACCATCACCTCCAGCGGGTCGCGATAGAGGAACACCCACGGCGTGTCGGGAAAGGCCCGCCGGAACAGCGGCAGGGCCAGGGCGTGCCAGCTGTCCAGCTTGACGACATAGCGGCTTTGGCCGGGATCGCGAGCCTGGCCCATGGCCCCGACGATCGCCCGCAGCAGGGCCACGTGGGCTGCGTCGCCGGCCCCGGGATCGGCGCGGGCCCACTGCACCGCCGCGTCGATCGGCGCGGCCTCGGACACCACGATGTGGGCTTGCGGGCCCCCCAGCATCTGGGCCGCCAGGGTCGAGCCGCAGCGCGACATGTGGAAGATCAGGCCGTCGGGCCGCCGGCCGCGTCGCGCCGCCCAGTCCAGCGCCGCCAGCGGCGTGCGGAAGCTGAACAGGCGGTTGAACGGCTGGCGCTGGGCGCGGCCGACGGAGTCGGCGAAGAACGGCTCGGTCAGCCGCCGCCGGCCGAACCAGGCCCAGGCGACCGTGTCCTGGTCCGGCGAAAGGTCGACGGGCAGCCAGCCCGGGCCCGGCTCCAGGCCGGCCAGCACCGGCGGCGGCTCCGGGGCGGCGAGCCGGCGGGCCAGGGCCTCGGCGTCGAGATCGATGGCGCAGGCCCGCGCCGCCGCGACCGCCCGGTCCAACAAGGCCGCAGCGTCCTCGACCTCGCCGAGCGCCGCCTGCAAGGCCGCGTCCCTCAGCACCAGGGCCTGGAAGCGTTCGAATCCGCTCGGCTGGTCCTGCCCGGTCCTGGTGCTTGCAGGCATCAGGCTTTCCGGTCAGGGTTCGAGGACGGGGCGGCGAAACGGCGGGGGCGAAGGATGTTTCCAGATCGAGCGCGCCTGCCCCTGTCGTTCGACTCAGCCGGGTTGCGGGGCGATCTCGACAAGCTGTCCTCCATCGCCTGGACCTCGCATTTCGTTCGCCAGAACTACGAGGGCGACTGGAGCGTCATCCCCCTGCGCTGCGCCGCGGGCGAGACCCATCCGATCCGGATGATCTATTCGGACCCGACCGCCACCGTGTTCGAGGATACCCCGATGCTGGCGGCTTGCGACCATTTCCGCGCGGTGGTCGCCGTCTTCGCCTGCGAGGTCCGCAGCGTCCGCCTGATGAAGCTGACGCCGGGCTCGGTCATCAAGGAGCACACCGACCTCGACCTGGGGGTCGAGAACGGTACGGCCCGCGTCCACGTGCCGGTGACCACCAATCCCGGCGTCGAGTTCCGGCTCAACGGCGCACGGGTCGAGATGAAGGCCGGCGAGGCCTGGTACCTGCGCCTGGCCGACCCGCACAGCGTCGCCAACCGGGGCGCGGAGGATCGCGTCCATCTGGTGCTGGATCTGGTCGTCAATGACTGGCTGAGAGGCCTGGTGCGGCAGGGCGTGACGGTGGAGGTGTAGTTATCAACCGGGCCGTCCCACCGCCGTCTCCCCGGCGAAGGCCGGGGTCCAGATTCATCCTGAGCGGCTCGTGGGCTTCACCTGGGCCCCGGCCTTCGCCGGGGAGACGGAGGAAAACGGCGCGTACAGAACGCGGGAAAGCGCCCCCCTACAGCCCCTCGTCCTCCAGCGCCTTGGTCGCGGTGTCGATGCGGGTCTGCAGCTCGCGCATGAACTCGCCGCGCTTCAGGCCGGCGGGGATGGGCGGCAGGTATTCGAAGACGATCGTGCCCGGCGGCCGCAGCAGGCCCTTGGGCCAGTGGACGCCGCAGTTCAGGGCCAGGGGCGTGACTGGCATGTCGAGCTCGCGATAGAGGGCCGCGATGCCGGGCTTGTAGTCGCCGGGGACGCCGACCTCGCCGCGGGTGCCCTCGGGGAAGATCACCACCTGGCGGGTTTCCTTCATCCGGGCGACGGCGTCGCGCACCAGCTTCTTCAGCGCCGTGGAATGGCCGGCGCGGTCGACGACGATCATCCCGGCCTTCAGCCCGTGCCAGCCGAACAGCGGCACCATCAGCAGCTCCTTCTTCATCACGAAGCAGGCGTCGGGCAGCAGGGCGAACTGGCTGAAAACGTCGAACATCGACTGGTGCTTGGCCGCGACGATGGCCGGGCCGGTGGGCCTGAACGCCTCGCCGCGCACCTCGACCCTGACCCCGGCCAGCCAGCGCAGGCCCCAGATCAGGCCCTTGGACCAGCTCGACAGCGCCCAGGTGTTGGCCCGGCGCGGCAGGGGCAGGGTCAGCAGCATGCCGATGGCCCAGAGCACCGACCAGAGCCAGAAGAACAGCTGGAACAGGAATGAACGCAGATAGATCAAGACGCTTCCTTCGCCGGCCGGTCCGCCGCAGGGGCGGCCTTGTCCTGGGGACCCAGCTTCAGGAACGCTTCGCGGCCCAGGATCGCCAGGTATTTGCAATATTCCACGATCAGCCGCCGGGCGCCCACGCCGTCGCGCCACCAGCGATGGGCGTAGAGGCTCTGGGTGACCACCGGATAAGGATGCAGGACGACGCCGGGCATGGTCGCCCGCAGCTCCAGCATCGAGCGCGGCATATGATAGTCGGCGGTGACGACGATCAGGCTGTGATAGTTCATGGCCTTGGCCCATTCGGCCGTCTCGCGGGCGTTGCCGATGGTGTCGGCGGCCACGAAGCCCAGGTCGACGCAGCAGTCATAGATCGGCTTGACGGCCTTGGTGACGCCCAGCACGTCCTCGCGGGTGGCCTCGCGGTTGACGCCCGAGATCAGCAGCCGCTTGCCCTTGCCGGCCTCCAGTAGCTTGGTCGCCGCCTCCAGCCGGATGTTGGAGGCGCCGGTCAGCACCACCACCCCGTCCGAGACCGGCGGCTCGCGGGCCGGAGTCGACTGGTCGATGCGGCCGGCGAAGGCCAGCAGGCCGACGAACCAGACCATCACCAGGATCAGCAGGGCGGCGATGGTCTTCACGGCATGGCTCTCAGCAGGCGCAGGGAGGCGGCGCGGGCCGCGATCCCGGCCACCAGCGCCGCCACCAGCGGGCAGGGCAGGGGCGCCAGCAGGTCGATCCAGGCCAGCGGCAGGACCGGCGTCAGGCCCTGGCCGCCGCCCGCCAGCCGCGCCGCCGCGCCGATCATGACCGCCCCGGTCCCGCCCAGCAAGCCGGCCAGGAAGGCCATGCCGGCGAAGCGGTTCTGGAACAGGGCGGCGATGAAGCCGTCCTCGGCCCCCGACAGGTGCAGGATCTCGACGACGTCGTGGCGGGCCAGCAGGGCCGCATGGGTGGCGAAGATGATCACCGCCCCGGCCGCCGCCGCGATCAGGGCGAAGACGCCGATCGCCGCCCAGCGGGCCAGGCGAGCGGCGCGCTCGATGTCGGCGATCCAGCGGCTGTGGTCGTCGACCACGGCGTCGACATTGGCGTCCTTCAAGGCCTTGCTCAGCGTGGCGGCCGTGGCCGGGGCGCGGGGATCCAGGTCCAGGGTCACCAGGCGCGGCACCGGCAGGTCGGCGATCAGGGCCTCGCGGCCGATCCAGGGTTCGAGCAGGGCCTCGGCCTTGTCCTTAGTCAGGGCCCGGGCCTCGGTGACGCCCTTGACCCCGGACAGGGTCTCGGCGGCGCGGGCCGCGGCGCTGTCGGGGGTCTCGCCGCTGCGGGGCCGCACCACCACGGTGGCCGAGCCGGTCAGCTGGGCGGTCCAGCCCTCGGCGGCGCGGGTCGAGGCCAGGGCGGCCAGGGCCGTCAGGCAGGCCAGGAAACACAGCACCGCCACCACGAAGACCAGCGAGCCGTCGCGGGCGTCGCGCGGCGGCAGCAGCGGGCCCGGCTTCCAGCGGGCGACGGTGAAGGGCGGGCTCACGCCGCGTCCCCGTCGTCGTCGTCATCGTCGTCGAAGTCGGCGAGGCCGCCGCCAGCGAAGTCGACCAGCCGGCCCTGCTCCAGGTGCAGGGTGGGGCGGTTGGCGCGGGCCACCAGGTCCTCGTCGTGGGTGGCGATCAGCACCGTGGTGCCCAGGCGGTTGAGCTCGACGAACAGCCGCAGCAGCCGCAGCGACATGGCCGGATCGACATTGCCGGTCGGCTCGTCGGCCAGCAGCACGTCGGGGCGATCGACCACGGCCCGGGCGATCGCCAGGCGCTGCTTCTCGCCGCCCGACAGGGTGGCCGGCAGGGCGTGCATGCGCTCGCCCAGCCCCACCCACTGCAGCAGCTCGGCCACGTCGTCGCGGTAGCTGGCCGGCTTGCGGCCGGAGATCCGCAGCGGCAGGGCGGCGTTGTCGAACACCGGCAGGTGCTCCAGCAGCCGGAACTCCTGGAACACCACCCCGATCCGGCGGCGCAGGAACGGCAGGTCGTCGGGCTTGACCAGGCTGACGTCGCGGCCGAACAGCTGCACGCGACCCCGTGACGCACGGTGGGCCAGATAGATCAGCTTGAGCAGCGAACTCTTGCCGGCCCCCGACGGGCCGGTGAGGAAATGGAAAGACCCTGGGTGTAAGGAAAAGGCGAGGTCGCTCAGGGTTTCCGGCCCTCGTCCATACCGCATCGAGACGCCCTCGAAGCGGACGACGGGGACGGAGTCGTCGTCCTGGTCTTCGTCGATGCGCAAGGGTGTGTCGCTGGGGCTTGTGGACATGGCTGGCAAAATCGGCGACCTCGTGGGTAGGAGCGGGGAGCGTCCGATTCGCGGCCATGATACTGACCTGTCCCGAGTGCGCCAGCCGCTATTTCGTCGATGACTCCAAGGTCGGCTCGGCCGGCCGCGTCGTGCGCTGCGCGGCCTGCGGCAATCGCTGGACGGCCCGCAACGAGGACGCCCTGGACCTCTTCGAAGAGCCCTCGGCCGCCGACCTGGCGGGCGAGCCGGCCATGGCGGCGCTGGACGGCGCGGCCAACCCCGCCGACGATCCCGAGGCCCCGGTCAGCGCCCTGCCGGGCGAGGAACTGCCCAAGGTGTTCCGGGCCCGGGCCGACGCCGAGCGCCGGCTTAAGGAGGCCAAGACCACCGGCGTCATCTGGGGCGGCATGGTCGCGGTGATGCTGCTGGTCCTGGCCGGCGCCTATTTCCTGCGTCTCGACGTCGCCCAGCTGTGGCCGCGCACGGCCGGCGCCTACGCCTTCATCAACAAGCCCGTCAACACGGTCGGCCTGGTGGTTGAGGGACTCAAGGCCGAGCCGTCGATGCGCGAAGGCCATGCGGCCATCACCATCACCGGCGTGCTGCGCAACATCACCGACCGCGCCGTCTCCACCCCGCCGCTGCGGGTGGCCCTGCTCAACGACCATGGCAAGCGGGTGGCCGGCAAGCTGGCCGCCGCCGCCGACCCGCTGATCCCGCCCAGCCAGACCCGGCATTTCTCGGTCACCCTGCTGGACCCGCCCAAGAGCGCCAACACCCTGGAGATCGGCTTCGCCCTGGAGCCGGGCGCGGCTCGCAAGGCCGACGCGGCGCCGCACCTGGAGAAGGTCTCCAATCCGCAGACACCGTCGCTGCGAGGGGCCCAGGACCAGCCGGCCGATCTGGCGGCCGGGGCGCCGATCGTCGAGGTCGAACCGGCGCAAGGGGCTGGACAGGCGCCCCCGGGTCATGAGACCGGAGCGGTCGAACCGGCCCAGGCCGACCACCGCTGAAGAATCCCGTCATGACCGAGCGCGCCGCCCCCGAAGTCCTGATCTCGCAGCAAGAGATCGCCGAGCGGGTGGAAGCCCTGGCCCAGGTGATCGCCCCCCGCATCGACGACGACACCGTCGCCGTCTGCCTGCTGACCGGCGGCCTGTGGTTCGCCGCCGACCTGACCCGGGCCCTGTGGCGGGCCGGGCGCAATGTCCGCTTCGACGCCCTGTGGCTGGCCTCCTATCACGACGAGCGCAAGAGCTCGGGCCGCTGCGAGGTCCGCGCCGACCTGCAACGGCCGCTGGTCGGCCGCCGGGCCCTGGTGGTCGATGACGTGCTCGACACCGGCCTGTCGCTCAGCGAGGCCGCCCGCCTGGTCAAGGACGCCGGCGCCAGCGAGGTGATGACCGCCGTTTTCGCCCGCAAGCCCTGGCCGACCCCGCGCCCGATCGACCCCGACTTCGTGGCCTGGGAAGCGCCGGCGCGCTACCTGGTCGGCTACGGCCTCGACGACGAGGGCATGAGCCGCGGCCTGCCGTATATCGGGGCGATGGACTAACGGAGCCAGTTCTCGGTCACCAGACCTTCGACCCGCGAGAACTCGCGTTCATTGTCGGTGACCAGGACGCAGTCGAGCGCCAGGGCGTGGGCGGCGATGAGGAGGTCGTTGCCGCCGATGGGCGTACCTTGCTTTTCAAGCCGGGCGCGGATTTCGCCGTAGAGGCGATCGGCCGGCGAGGCGAGCGGCAGGACCTCGATCGCCGACAGGACGGTTTCCAATTGTCGCGTCAGGCGCTCCGAACCCCTCTTGGCCGCGCCGAAGCGAAGCTCGGCGGCCACGACGATGCTGGTTCGCACATTGGCGTCGCCAAGCCGACGAAGTCGATCCGATGCTGAACCGGATGGATTGCGGACGAGATCGGACAGGATATTCGTGTCCAGCAGCCAGCCCCGGCTCAAGGTTCCACGGCCTCCGGAACGGGATCGTCAATCGGTGCGAAGTCGTCGTCGATCGGCTGCAGCGAGGCCAGCACCGCCAACAGCGAGCGGGGCGGAACCGGTTCGAGGATCAGGCGATCGCCGTCCTTGCGCAGGATCGCCTCGTCGCCCGGCAGCTCCACTTCGCGCGGAATACGGACGGCTTGGTTGCGGCCGTTGCGGAACAGCTTGACGTGTTTCTCGTAGCCCATGAACAAATGCTCCGGCATAGGCCGCAGCATAGGCCAAAGGGGCGCCGGCGGCAATGCGCCCTGCAGCGGTCAGATCGGCGTTAATGAGCGCACTGTCACCGTAAAGCCAGCGCGGCCTGGGCGCGTCCCGACCGGTGGTCGCCGATCCAGGTTCCCAGATAGGCGCCGTAGCGGGTGAAGCAGGACGGCGTCAGGTGGATGCCGTCGCCGGCGTAGCAGGCCCGGTTCTTCGCGTAGGAGCCGATGAACGGGTCGAACGGCACCATCTCGACCCCGGTCGCCATCACGGCGTTGCGGTAGGACGCCGTGACGCTCCTGGCGCCGCCGTCGTTGAGGTAGCGGGCGGCGTCGTGCTTGAGCTGGGCGCCGAGCCACGATGCGTCCACCGGCGAGATGTAGGGATCGGCGACGATCAGCACGCGCCGGCTGTCGCTGCGCAGCCGGGCGGCGAGCGCGGCGACGTCGGCGGCGCGCCGTCTGGCGCCGATGTGCTGGACCTGGTCATTGACCCCGGTCAGGGCGATGGCGACGTCGGCCCGGCCGCCCAGCGCCTTCAGGATCTCCGCCTCCTTGGCCCCGCGATACTCGCCGAGGATCTGGGCGGTGGTGCGTCCGGAGAAGCCGACGCTGCAGGCCACAATCGGGCCGAGCCGCCTGGACGCCGCCTCGGGCAGGGCGCGTTGCGGGGGAGGGGGAGGGCGCTTGGATCTTGGATCAACGGCCTTTGATCTCGACCGTTCTGGCGCCCTAACAGTTCGTCATCCCGGGCCTTGTGCCCGGGACCCCTGGTTCAGCCGACGGGGAAGCGAACTGGCGCGCTCGCGCGCCACACCTCCGCCCTTGCGGCGGACAGAGGGGGCCCGGGCACACGGCCCGGGATGACGGTGAAAAGGAGAAGCGCAAGGAGTCGAACTCCAGAGCGCTTCGATCTTGGATCAGTACGTCCTAATGACCCTGGGCGCTTTCGGGGCCGGACTTGGCGAGCGGCAGGGCCAGGGCCCAGCGGCTCCACCATCGGGGGCGCGACCCGACGACGGTCTCTGCGCTCTCGACGGTCCTGCTTCGACCATGAAACTGCCATTCGCTCAGCCCAGCATAGAGGGCGAAGAACAGGCCGAAGAAGTAGACCAGCGGGCGAGCCGGCGGCGGGATCAGCGCATGATAGGTTCCAAGATAGAACATCGCGAACAGCGCAGCCATCGCCAGGAGAATCCGGCGAACCAGCGTCACGCGTCCGTCAAAGCTGATGGGAAGCGAAAGTGGCGGCGTCTCGGTCATGATGGGTCCCCTCATCCGGGGCGAGAGTACCAGTTTAGGCCGAGTTTTGATAGCCAAGCTTTAAAAAATGTCACATTCATTTCGGTAGGACGGCGATGAAAGTCGTAAGGATTTCGGGGGCTTTGACGATCGCCGCGTCGGCCATGGTCCTGCTCTCCCTGGCGCCCCTGGGTCCGGCGGCGAGCGCGGGCCCGCGGGCCTCGAAGCCGGGCCCCGCCTGCGGCTCGGCGCAGGGCGCCGGGCGCATCCTGTTCGTCGGCGACAGCGTCGCCGGCGCGGCGGGGGCCGGCGGCTTCGCCAACGGCTTTCCGGCCCGCACCCTCGCCCTGCTGGGGACCTCGCAGGCCAGGAGCCTCGCCGAGGGCTCGGAGATCTCCGCCCATCCGGGCAAGCGGTCGGACCAGATCGAACCCCTGGTCCGCACGCTCCTGGCCTCGGGAAGGTTCGACACGATCGTCTTCGAAGAGGGGATCAACGACGCCTGGCAAGGTCAGCTGGTCGAGCAGTACGCCGCCAGCATGACGGCCCAGCTGGGGCTGGCCCGCGACGCCGGCGCGCGCATCGTCGTCCTGACCATCCCGCCCACCCACGACTCCGCCCGCTCAACCCCGGCCCGCGATCAGGCGCTGGCGAGAATGAACGACTGGCTGAAACAGGCCGCGCCGGCCTTTGGAGACCTGGTCGACGTCACCCGGCCGCTGGTCGGGGGCGCGTCCGGCCGGATGGCCGACGCGTTCAACAGCGGCGACGACATCCACCCCAACGCCGCGGGGCATGAGGTGATCGCGACGGCCCTGGCCGCCGAGCTGGCTCGGTGCGGGGCTTAGGGGGCGGCCTTTGATCTCGATCGTTCTCATCCCACCGCCGTCATCCCGGGCCTTGTGCCCGGGACCCATGGTTCAGCTGACGGTGAAGCGAAATGGCGCGCCAGCGCGCCACACCCCTGCACTTGCGGCGGACAGAGGGGTCCCGGGCACAAGGCCCGGGATGACGGATTGAAGGGAAAAGCGGCGGGAACCCAAGAGCCGTCGGTTTCAGTTCCGGACGCGGTTTGACAGACCTGGCGCGACCTGACGCCGGCGGCGGGGGGTTCTGGCGGCGTTGGAGCTGGGGGCGCGGAAGGTCATCAGGGCGCTGGCCGTCAGGCCGGTGAACATGAACAGCGGCTTGGCCATGGCGAAGGCGAACGACACCTGCTGGTGCATGAAACAGGAGGCCGTCATCGCCAGAAGAACCACGCCGACGGCAGGCTGGAACATCATGATCCGCGTCTGGCTCACAAACAGCGTGTACAGATAGAGGCCCAGCAGCAGCAGGCCGACGATGCCCGCCTCGGCCGCGATCTCGATCTCGAGATTATGCGGATAGAAGAAATGGGTGATCGCGTCGTAATTGCCGATCCCCACGCCGCCGAACGGATTGTCCTTGAACATGTCCACGCCCCTTTCCTGAACCTGCATCCGCAGGCGGGCCGACTCGTCGACGACAATGCTGCCGCCCTGGAAGTTCCCGACCAGCCGATCGATCGAGAAGGTCAGGCGCTTGGTCTCTTCCAGGTGGGGCGTGGCGAGGCCGATGGCGACGACCGCCAGGACGGAAATGCCGATCAGGCGCGCCCATGGAACGATACGACGTCCCGCCACGGCCGCGGCGATCAGCCCCGCGCCGGCCGCGATGAAGATGCCCCGGGTTCCCGTCAGGACGGCGATATAGAAGACCCAGCCGCCCAATGCGACGACGGGCAACAGGTAGAGCCACTTCTTGCGCGCCACGCAGTAGATTCCCGCCAGCACGGCGGCGATCAGCGCCATCGGGATGGGCTGCGCCGTCCCCACGGCGCTGGAGCCCTCGACGCTCAGCCGGCTCCAGTAGTTCGCACCGTTTTGCGTGGCGGCGTGGAAGAGCAGATAGGTCATCGCCGCGCTGGAGATCAGGGTGGCGACGATGAACTGCTTGATCACGTCCTCGGCGTTTTTTTGCGAAATGATCAGGCGTCCGACCAGATAGATCGACACCGTCGCCATCAGCATCTTGGTGGCCGCCGCCACGGCCGCGTCCGGATAGACGGCGTATACGGCGGTCGCGGCGTAGGCCAAGATGAAGGTGAAGAACGCCAGGTCGAGCGCGTTGGGCACGAGCACGGGCCTGGTCCGGGGAAGTCTAACGATTACAACGGCCAGGGCGCCGACGGCATAGACGGGGGTGACCCAGTCATGGGACGAGATCGAGGCCGCGGTGTAGGTCAGAAGCACGCCCGCTAGGACCGCGCCGGGCCAGAACAACCCGGCGGCGAGGCAGGCAGCGCAAATGGCTATCGCAAGCAATGTCGGACTCGTTCGATCCAGGAATCGACTGGCGCCCCCGGTGGGCCAGCGATCTGACTATCAAAAGCATAGCTCAGCCATTACGCAAGTGAATTAACGCCCGGGATTACGAGGAAATGAGGGACACACGCTCGTTTCGCCCAACGCCCTGTCGGCGACGGGGTGGTGTCGGAAATGAGTGTGTGTCCCTCAAGGAAGCAGGACGTCTAAGTGGCGCCCACGGCATCGAGACGGCCGGCTTCGAGCGCATCGGTGAAGAACTTGCCGATGCGGATGCCGGGCTTTTCGACGAAACGGTAACTGGTCCCGGCAAGAGCTAGCGTCAGACCAAAGGTGCCCAGCGTGAGAGCCAACTGGGCAACCAGGCCGTTGAGGCCTGCCGAGACGATAAGGACCGCCAAGCTGCTCATGATCGGGAAGTGGAGCGCGTAAAGGCTATAGGACACGTCCCCGACATGAGCCGCCGCCTTCGAGGTCAGCAGGCCTTGGCTCGAGGCCTTGATCGCCAACACGAAGACGCTGGCGCAAAAGGCCTCGGCGATCGCCAGCGTGGGATGGTGATAGGCCAGGCCCAGCGAATAGCGGATCTGAAACAGGGCGACCGTCACCGCGACCGCCGCCCAGACGTGGCGCCGGTCGATGGTGACCGTTGCGCCGGCGACGAGTGCTCCGAGCGCAAATTGGCAGAGGTACACGCCAACGCTATTGCGGCCGCTCAAGACAAAGGACAGCGCCGCCAGGAAGATGAACAGCGCATAGGGCATCCAGCGAACACGGCGCGCCCAAACGAGCGCAGGCATGAGCGCTGAGCCGACCAGCTCAACGAAGATGGACCAGGCCGGAACAACGAGCAGCGTCGAAACACCTAGCAAGCAGGCGATTAGCGTTCCGGCCCCAAGGTGACCCGCGGGGTAGAACTGATCGAACCAGGCCGACGTGTGAGCAAGATTTGGGCGGTGGACGAGCGTCAGATAGGCTAGTCCCAACGCTGTAGCCAGCCAAATGGCCGGAAAGATGCGGAACCCCCGCCGCACCAAAAATGAGCCGATGCTCGTGACCGACAGCCCGCGGCGCTCAAGAGACAGCGTCAGAACGAACCCGCTCAGTACAAAGAAGAACACAACCGCCATATGGGCAGGTCCTTCCGAATAACGGGCTGCTGCGGCGAGGAGCCCGTCGGACTGGAACACCATGAGCGTGTGGTGCACCAGGACGACTGCGGCGGCGACGCCGTGCGCTGACTGTAACGGATCGATTTTCTGCACTTCATTCCCCCCTGGGACGGCGTGATCGCCACCTCCTATCCAGAGAGCAACAAAGACAAGTGGAGTCTAGTGGGCTGAGGAAACACGCTCATTTCCCAAAACGCAAATATTTGGCTGAAAGACAGCAGGGGAAATGACTGTGTGTCCCTCATCCCCGTGTTCCTCATCCCCTGTGTCCCTCGGATTACTGTGACATTGCACTTAATTTGGATGAGGGCTGCACCGCCTCCGCCCCCGATCACCCCCGCGAAGGCGATCGGCGGGCTCAGCAGGCCCCACCCGGCCTCACCGCCGGCACAATCTCCTTCTCCCCTTGCGGGAGAAAGCAGCCTCGCGGAGCGAGGTGGGATGAGGGGTCGATGGCGGGTTCCGCTGCGACGGCGGAACGGCCGGGTGCGGCGGTCGAGTTTTGGGAAGAACGCCGAGGGACACACACCCTTTCTCCGACACGACGTCGGCGGCGGAGCCGGATCGGAAACGAGCGTGTGTCCCTCGCTCCCGATTTCACACTGAACATCCCAAAGCCCCGTCATCCTCGGACTTGTTCCGAGGACCCCTGCCTCCACCGAGGAGAAGGTCGATCCTGGGAGCGGCGAGGCCGCGGCTCCGTCTGGAGCGACAGCGCGGCTGAACGAGGGGTCCTCGGAACAAGTCCGAGGATGACGACGGTTTAGGGGGATCGACGCCGCTCGATCCCCGCCGCTTGCGCGAGAAACCCCAGCAACTTCAACGCCCTGAAAAATAACCAGCGTCACCAACGCGCCAGGGCTCGAACCTCCCGCACAATCAAACCTGTCTCCGTCGCGGAGGAGGGCGCTTGGTACCGACCCGAAGCGGCGATGGAGATGGAACCGAGCGGGGCCGCCTGGGCCTGGCGATCGGATCGCGGCGGGTTGCGGGGCTCAGAAGGCTCCAAGGTCTGCCGGGGACGGTCGCGGGACAGGCGGGTCGACGGGGCCGGGAGGTTCAAACCGGCCTGTTCCAGGATCTGTCGGAGTCGCTGACGGCCCCTTCCGGGCGACTTTGATCCTGCCCGTCCGAGGGGGAACGTCGATCGGGATGAAACAGGCCCTCAGTCGCCGTCCCTCGAGAAAAACGGTTCCGCGGAGCGGTCGATCCAAGCCGAAACGCAAACACACTACCCACGGTCTCCGGGCCTGGCCCGGCCGCTCCGCACCTCCTCACCCACTCGCCGCGAAAGCCCGAGGTCGAAAAGCCGCGCGTCCTTCGAGGCGCGCCGGCGGCGAAGTCCTCATCCCGAAGCGCCCGGCGTCGATCGACGCCAGCGGCTGAGGATCGCGGCGTCGCCGGCGCCGGAACAGTCGGCCGCCGGGCCTGGCTTCATCGGGCCGATCTTCTGCAGGGGGGCGTTGTCGAAGCGGTTCCTGGCGCCGTCGGGAATTTCGTTGTCGGCGACGAGGTTGCCCTGGCTGCTGGCGGCGCTCTGGGGATCGACGCCCGTAAAGCCGGGATAGCGGCTTTTCAGCATGGCGTCCGGCGTCTGCGCCTGAAGGCGGGCGCGCTCCAGGTCGGGGGCGAAGCGCGCCCACCGTTCGGGCCGGATGCTTTCGATATAGATCGCCGTGCCCGTCGAGCAGGCGATGAGGTTGCCCGAAACCTGGTTCTGGCTGCCGCCGTGGATGAAGACGGGGTCCATGACCCGCAGGAACAGGTTGTCGCGGATGACCTGGCCGCCGAGATAGTCGTCGAAATAGACGCCGCGCACCTCCTTGCCGGGGCCGGCGCCGGGCGTGACGTCGTGGATGTAGTTGTTCTGGATCGTCGTGCCCCGCGCGACCAGGTCGCGGCCGGCATAGATGGCGCCGGCGTCTCCGGTCTCGCGGACGACGTGGTCGATCTCGTTGCCGTCGATGAGGTGGTCGTTGCCGGCATAGATGATGGCCGAATGCGGGGCGTCGCTGATGTGCGAGCCGCGGACGCTCAGCCCCACCCCCTGCAGCTGGACGCCGGGGCGGTAGGCGCGGGTCAGCTGGCCGAAGCGGCGGATCCGGCTGTCGACGACGGCGTGGCCGCCGGGGGTCAGGCTCCTGCGCTCGCCGCCGCGCAGGAAGACGCCGGTCTCGCCGATGTCGTCGATGTCGGCGTGGTCGATGACCACGTTGCGGCCGCCCTCGACCTGGATCCCCACGCCGCCGATCCGCGTCACCCGCAGGCCCGACAGCGACACGTCGGCGGAGTCGACGACGCGGGCGCCGCCGTCCAGGGCGCCGACCAGGGCCAGGGCCTCGACGCGGATGTCGTGGGCGCCGGCGATCGACAGCAGCCGGGTCGCCTGGGCGACCTCCAGCGGGGCGCCGGGGCGGGCGGGCCAGGCCAGGACGCGGCCGCCGGGCAGGACCACGAACTCGCCGGGCTGGTCCAGCTCCGACACCGCGTTGTAGACGAAATAGCTGAGCGTCTTGGCCTCGTCATAACGGGTGCGCAGCGGGGCCAGAGTGACCGCGCCGGCCTCGACGCGGGCGACCTTGGCGGTCTCGTAGGCCCAGTCGAAGGTCCAGAAGCCGCCGGCCCACAGGTCGGGCTCGCGGGCCCAGGCGTCGGCCCGGTCGCTGGCGAAGGCGGGGGCGACCACCGGGCCCTTCTGCGGCTGGGCGATCGGGGCGCTGGCGTAGCCGTCGTTGGGCCAGCGGGCCTGGCGCAGGGTCTGGTCGTCCTGGGCCAGCAGCACGGGGGCGCCTTTGGCGTCATAGGCGTTGCCGCGGCCGCCGAAGCCGGCGTAGCGCTGGGCCAGGGCGGGCGGCAGGACATAGCCGGCCAGGTGCGGGCGGGCGGCGGCCGGCGCCAGCGACAGGGCGGCCGGGTCGACCGGGGCGGCGCGCAGCGGCGTCAGTCCCGTCAGCGCCGCGCCGGCTGCGCCGCGCAGCACGAACGGGGCGCCCGGCCGTCCGGACACGCCGGGCGGGATGGCGACCGGGCCGGCGAGGCGGCACAGGCCCGACAGCTCGACCGTCCCGCCCGGGCCGGCCTGGCCGATGGCCGCGGCGATGGCGGCGTCGGCCTGGGGCAGGCCGGCGCAATCGACACGCACCGTCGCGGCCCTGGCCGCCGCCGCGAAGGCCAGGCCGGACACCAGGCCCAGGGCTATGGCGCGGGTTCTCATCGTCTCGTCCTTCGCGTCTGCTCGGTCAGCCTGGAGGACGCGCGCGCTTCCCGCCAAAATTTAGTCCATAGGACCGGCGGGGGACGGAATTTGGGGTCACCCCTCGGCCCGGTGCGCCACCCGTCCGTCGACCAGGGTCATCAGCACCTGGCCTTGCAGGCGGCGGCCGTCGAACGGCGAGTTCTTGGACTTCGACAGCAGCCGGTCGGCGTTGACGATCACCGGGGCGTCGAGGTCGCAGAGCACCAGGTCGGCCGGGGCGCCCGGGGCGATGCGGCCCGACTGCAGGCCGATCAGGGCGGCCGGGGCCAGGGTCACGGCGCGGATCAGGTCCAGCAGCGGCAGGCGTTCCTCGTGATAGAGGCTCAGCAGGGCCGGCAGCAGGGTCTCCAGCCCCACCGCGCCGGGGGCGGCCTCGTCATAGGGCAGGCGCTTGTCCTCGGCCGGGGCCGGGGCGTGGGCGCTGACGACGATGTCGATCAGGCCGCTGGCCAGGGCCTCGATCAGGGCCTGGCGGTCGTCCTCGCCGCGCAGGGGCGGGGTCACCTTGGCGAAGCTGCGATAGTCGCCGATGTCCAGCTCGTTGAACGACAGGTGGTTGATCGAGACGCTGGCGTGGATCCGCAGGCCTTTCTGCTTGGCGCGGGCCAGGGTCTCCAGGGCCCCGGCGCTGGTGATCTGGTCGACCAGCAGCCGGCCGCCCGTCGCCTCCAGCAGGGCGACGTCGCGCTCGAGCATGATCCGCTCGGCCATCGGCGAGATCGACGGCAGGCCCATGCGCCCGGCGAACTCGCCGCCGGTCGCCGCCCCGCCCTTGGCCAGCCACGGGTCCATCGGCCGGTGGGCCAGCAGGGTGTCGAAGCCCCGCGCATAGGTCAGGATGCGCTGCATCACCTTGCTGTCGACGATCGGCCGGTCGGCGTCGGTGACATAGACGCAGCCGGCCTCGCGCATCAGGCCGATCTCGGCCATCTGCTCGCCCAGCAGGCCCTTGGTCGCCGCGCCGGCGCAGAGGATGCGGGCGGCGTCGATGTCGCGGGCGCGGCGCAGGATGAAGTCGACGACGCTGGGATCGTCGACGGCCGGGTCGGTGTCGGGTTGGACGACGAAGCTGGTCACCCCGCCGGCCGCCGCGGCCCGGGCGGCGCTGGCCAGGGTCTCCTTGGTCTCGGCCCCCGGCTCCCCGGTCTTGACCCGCAGGTCGATCAGGCCGGGGGCCAGCAGGGCCCCGCCGCAGTCGACGACTCGGACGGACTTGCCGAGCTTGCCGAACTCGCGGCCCTTGGCGACGTCGGCGATCACCCCCTCGGAGACGATCACCCCGCCGGGGCCGTCATAGCCGCTCTCGGGATCGACCAGGCGGGCGTTGATCAGGGCCAGGGGCTGGGGGCTGTTCATTCAAAAACTCCGCTCATCCCGGCGAATGCCGGGACCCAGATCCATCCTGAGCGCTCACCGGGCTTCATCTGGGTCCCGGCATTCGCCGGGATGAGCGGATGAGAGAGCGAACTCACTTGCCGTGCTCCTCAAGCCGATGCGCCAGGCTGGCCAGCACCGCCATCCGCGCCGCGACGCCCATCTCGACCTGGTCCTGGATCAGGCTGATCTCCGGATCGTCGGCGACGTCGGAGTCGATCTCGACGCCGCGGTTCATCGGTCCGGGGTGCATGACCTTGGCCCGCGGCGCGGCCTTGGCCAGCTTGTCGCGGTCCAGGCCGTAGAAGCGGAAATATTCACGAGTCGAGGGCACGAAGGCCCCCTGCATCCGCTCCAGCTGCAGGCGCAGCATCATCACCACGTCGGCCCCGGCGATGCCGGCCTTCATGTCGTGGTGGACGGTGACGCCCCAGCGCTCGGCCTGGGCCGGCATCAGGGTCGGCGGCCCGACCAGGCGGACGCTGGCGCCCAGCGTGTGCAGCAGCGAGACGTTCGAGCGCGCCACCCGGCTGTGCAGCACGTCGCCGCAGATCGCCACGGTCAGGCCCGAGACCCGGCCGAACGCCCGGCGGATCGACAGGGCGTCCAGCACCGCCTGGGTCGGATGCTCGTGCTGGCCGTCGCCGGCGTTGATGACGCTGCCGCTGACCTTCTGGCTGAGCAGGCTGGCCGCCCCCGACGAGGCGTGGCGCACCACCAGCAGGTCGGGGCGCAT
Source organism: Caulobacter sp. LARHSG274 (assembly GCF_052871235.1). Lineage (NCBI taxonomy): Bacteria > Pseudomonadati > Pseudomonadota > Alphaproteobacteria > Caulobacterales > Caulobacteraceae > Caulobacter > Caulobacter sp. LARHSG274. The sequence goes on from NZ_JBIXJO010000019.1 coordinate 71,197, forward strand.
GGCGTTGAGGGTGACGGCGGTGTCGATCAGGGTCTCGCCCTTGGTGATCGACGAGGTGCGCGGGCTCATATTGACGACGTCGGCCCCCAGCCGCTTGCCGGCGATCTCGAAGCTGGACTGGGTGCGGGTGCTGTTCTCGAAGAACAGGTTCATCAGCGTCCGGCCCTTGAGGATGTCGAGGGACTTGGACTGCTGGCGGTTGAAGGCGACGAAGGCGTCGGCCAGGTCGAGCAGGTCCGTGGCCTGCGGGGCGTTGAGGTCGCCGGCCGACAGGAAGTGGCGGCGGGGGAACGAGAAGATCCGCTTCAGGATCGGATCAATCGCCGTCCCTGGATCGCGGGGGGCGGAGTCATGGGGCGCGGAGGGGGGCTTGGCCGTCATGAAACGGTGTCATAGGCGGCTTCGGCGGGGGAGGGAAGGCGGCGCAATCGGAGCCCCCCTACGAACCCGCCTGTCGAGCGTGTAAAAGTCTGCTTGGGGATGCTCCAGCCCCAGCTCACTAGCGCCGTGAGGCGCCAGCCGCCCTTTGAAGGACTTAAAGTAATGCAGATGCATCAATTCAGTTCGTCGGATCTCATTTTGGCCAACGCGCTGACCGCCGTGAAGCGAGCGGTGATCTGGTTCGGAGGGGTGCTTCTCACTGCCTTGACACTGTTTGTTGAAGGCAAACTCGTCCAAATCCCCACAGCAGCGTGGTCGCTCGCTACGGATCTATTCCCTCACCCCGCCTAAAACCCCTTGCCCGCCGCCTCGGCGATGCCGCGCATGCGTTCCAGCGCTCCCTGCAGGATCCAGGCGGCGGCCATCTTGTCGACGACCTCGGCGCGGCGCTTGCGGTTGACGTCGTGCTCGTCGATCAGGACCCGGGTCACCGCCGCCGTCGACAGCCGCTCGTCCCAGAAGGTGATCGGCAGGTGGGGCTGCAGGCGCAGCAGGTTGCGGCCGAACGCCCGGTTGGACTGGCAGCGCACGCCCTCGGTGCCGTCCATGTTCATCGGCAGGCCGATGACGATCCCCGCCGCCTTGCGGCTGCCCATCAGCTTGAACAGCACCTCGGCGTCCTCGCTGAACTTGGTCTTCTTGATCAGGGCCAGCGGGCTGGCGACGGTCAGGGTGACGTCGGACACGGCCACGCCGATGGTCTTTTCGCCCGGATCCAGGCCGACGATCGGCAGGTAGTCGGGGATGGCGGCGGCGAATTCGGCGATGTCGAGCACGGGCATCGCCCCTCATAACATGCCCAGACGTCCTCCCGACAAGGGAAGCGCTTGTCAAAGCGCCCCTCGCACGGCTAACCCACACGCTCGAATTTCAGGAGGCCCCCATGGCCATTGACGCCGCCACCGTGCGGAAGGTCGCGCGGCTCGCGCGTATCGCCGAACCCGAAGAGCGCATCGAGGCCCTGGCCCAGGAGCTCAACGGCATCATGACCTGGATCGAGCAGCTGGCCGAGGTCGACACCGACGGCGTCGAGCCGCTGACCAGCGTCGTCCACGCCGGCCTGCCGCTGCGCGAGGACGTGGTGACCATGGGGGGCGACGCCTCGGTCGTCACCGCCAACGCCCCCAAGTCGGTGGGCGGCTTCTTCGTCGTGCCCAAGGTGGTCGAATAATGAGTGCGCTCACCTCGCTGACCCTGAAGGGCGCGCTGGACGGCCTGAAGGCCAAGGACTTCTCGGCCGTCGAGCTGACCAAGGCCCACATCGCCGCCGTCGAGGGCGCGCGCCTGCTCAACGCCTATCTGGTCGAGACCCCGGACAGGGCGCTGGAGATGGCCGCCGCCTCGGACGCCCGCTACGCCGCCGGGACCAACGGCCCGCTGGACGGCGCGCCGCTGGGGATCAAGGACCTGTTCTGCACCAACGGCGTGCGGACCACGGCCGCCTCGAAGATCCTCGAACCGTTCGTGCCGCCCTATGAGTCGACCGTCACCAGCCAGCTGTGGCGCGACGGGGCGGTGATGCTGGGCAAGCTGAACCTTGACGAGTTCGCCATGGGCTCGTCGAACGAGACCAGCGGCTACGGCCCCGTGACCAATCCCTGGCGCAAGGCCGGCTCCAACCAGGCCCTGACCCCGGGCGGCAGCTCGGGCGGCAGCGCCGCGGCCGTGGCCGCCGACCTGTGCCTGGGGGCCACGGCCACCGACACCGGCGGCTCGATCCGCCAGCCGGCCGCCTTCACCGGCACGGTCGGCATCAAGCCGACCTACGGCCGCTGCTCGCGCTGGGGCGTGGTGGCCTTCGCCAGTTCGCTGGACCAGGCCGGGCCGATCGCCAAGACCGTCGAGGACGCGGCCCTGCTGCTGACCTCGATGTGCGGCCACGACCCCAAGGACTCCACCAGCCTCGACGTGCCAGTGCCCGACTTCTCGGCCTTCGTCGGCAAGTCGGTGAAGGGCCTGCGGATCGGCATCCCCAAAGAATACCGCGTCGACAACATGCCGGCCGAGATCGAGAAGCTGTGGGCCGACGGCGTCGCCTGGCTGAAGGACGCCGGCTGCGAGATCGTCGAGGTCAGCCTGCCGCACACCAAATACGCCCTGCCGGCCTATTACATCGTCGCCCCGGCCGAGGCCTCCTCGAACCTGGCCCGCTATGACGGCATGCGCTACGGCCTGCGGGCCGAGGGCCAGAACCTCACCGAGGTCTATGAGAACACCCGCGCCGCCGGCTTCGGCGACGAGGTCAAGCGCCGCATCCTGATCGGCACCTATGTGCTCAGCGCCGGCTATTACGACGCCTATTACCTGAAGGCCCTGAAGGTGCGCCGCCGCATCGCCGAGGACTTCGACAAGGCCTGGGAAACCTGCGACGCCCTGCTGACCCCGACGGCGCCCTCGGCCGCCTTCGGCCTGGGCGAGAACAGCAACGACCCGATCGCCATGTACCTGAACGACGTGTTCACTGTGACCACCAACCTCGCCGGCCTGCCGGGCCTGTCCCTGCCGGCCGGCCTCGACGCCAACGGCCTGCCGCTGGGCCTGCAGATCATCGGCAAGCCGCTGGACGAGGGCACGGTGTTCTCGGTGGCCGGGGCGCTGGAGAAGGCGGCGGGCTTCAAGGCCAAGGCCGACAAGTGGTGGTGACCGGCCGGTAGACGGCGATCCGAAAAAGGAGGGCGGCCCCGTCGGGAGCCGCCCTTTTTTACGCCCTTACATCGGTTGGACCGGCGTGACCGGAGCCGGCGTCGGCGCGGGGACCGGGGCGCTCGGGGCCGCAATCACCGGGGTTGGAGCCGGCGCCGCCGCAGGCGCCGCGACCGTGGCGCTGGCGTTCGAGGCGGCCGACTCGGCGGCGGGGGCGCTGGCCGCCGCCGCGTGACGGGCGGGGGCGGCGCGACGGGCAGGGACTGGACGCGGGGCGGGCGCGGGCTCGGCGCGGGCGACCTGGGTCGGCTTCGGCGCGGCCTCAGTCGCCGGAGCGGGGGGCGGCTGCGGCGCGGACTTCGACAGGGCGGTTTCCGGCAGGGCCGGGGGCGCGGCCTCGGCGATCTTGGCCGGCGGCGTGCCCGTGGTCGGGGTCTCGGCCCGCTGCGCCATCAGCCCCCAGGCCAGGGCGCCCGCGGCGATCGCGACCACCGGCAGGCCGACCACCAGGGCCAGGTTGGACGAAGTCCTGCGCTTGGCCGGGCGAGCATAGACCGGCGCGGCCGGAAACAGCGCGGAACTGTCGTTGCGCGCCGGGGTGTCCAGATAGGGTTCGTTGGCGTCGAGTTGAAGAACAGCCATGATTTCCTCCTGAGCGATATACGCTTTGAGGGAGTCAACGAGAGTTGATCTCGGCGGTTCCGCTCGACCTGAAATGGCCGCGGCGCTGACAAGAATTGGTCGTTTTTCTTGTTGCATGCGCCGGAGGTCATAAATCACCCTTTCCCTCCCCTTTATGGGGAGGGTGGCCCCGAAGGGGTCGGGTGGGGCTTCACCATGAGCGTCGAACGCGCGAGAGCCTTGCGCAAAACGATGAGCACGCAGGAAGTCCGCCTGTGGGTGCGGCTGCGGGCCTTGAGGGCCGAGGGCTTTCACTTTCGACGGCAGCGGCCGATCCTGGGCTATTATCCTGACTTCGTCTGTCTGAGCCGAGGGCTCGTCGTCGAAGTGGATGGGCCCCACCATCAGGAGCTCGAACAGGCGGCTCACGACGCCCGTCGCGATCAAGTTTTCAGCCGCTCAGGCTTCCAAACCTTGCGCTTCGCGACCCGCGCGGTGCATGAGGATATCGACGCCGTCATGGATGTGATTTGTCACGCCCTGAGCGCAGCGAGCCCCACCCGACCCCTTCGGGGCCACCCTCCCCACAAGGGGGAGGGAAGGGATCTTAGTTAGTCGGCCGCCCGCGCGGCCAGGAATTGAGACATGACCGAAACCGCCGCCAAACAGATCCAAGGCCGCACCGGCCCCTGGGAAATCGTTCTGGGTCTGGAGATCCACGCCCAGGTGGCCAGCAAGTCCAAGCTGTTCTCCGGCGCCGCCGTCGGCTTCGGTGCGGGGCCGAACCAGCAGGTCAGCCTAGTCGACGCGGCCATGCCCGGCATGCTGCCGGTGCTGAACGGCTTCTGCGTCGAACAGGCGGTCAAGACCGGCCTGGGCCTGAAGGCGCAGATCAATCTGAAGAGCCGGTTCGACCGCAAGAACTACTTCTACCCCGACCTGCCGCAGGGCTATCAGATCAGCCAGTTCGACCAGCCGATCGTCGGCGAGGGCGTGGTGACCGTCGAGCGTGACGACGGCACGACCTTCGACGTGCGCATCGAGCGCCTGCACCTGGAGCAGGACGCCGGCAAGTCGCTGCACGACCAGGACCCGAACGCCACCTATGTCGACCTCAACCGGGCGGGCACGGCGCTGATGGAGATCGTCTCCAAGCCCGACATGCGCACCTCGGAAGAGGCCGCCGCCTACGTCAAGAAGCTGCGGACGATCCTAGTCTATCTGGGCACCTGCGACGGCGACATGGAGAAGGGCAACCTGCGCGCCGACGTCAACGTCTCGGTCTGCCGCCCCGGCGACTACGAGAAGTTCCGCGCCACCGGCAGCTTCAGCCACCTGGGCACCCGCTGCGAGATCAAGAACGTCAATTCCTACCGCTACATCCAGCAGGCCATCGAATACGAGGCCCGTCGCCAGATCGAGATCCTGGAGGACGGCGGCAAGATCGACCAGGAGACCCGGCTGTTCGACCCGAACAAGCTGGAGACCCGCTCGATGCGCAGCAAGGAAGAGGCGCACGACTACCGCTACTTCCCCGACCCGGACTTGCTGCCGCTGGTGCTGGACCCCGCCTGGGTCAAGTCGATCGAAGAGACCCTGCCCGAGCTGCCGGACGCCAAGAAGGCGCGGCTGCAGAGCCAGTACGGCCTGTCGGCCTACGACGCCGGCGTGCTGATCATCGAAAGCGACCGGGCCGACTATTTCGAGGCCGCCGCCAAGGGCCGCGACGCCAAGCTGGTCTCCAACTGGGTGACCAACGAACTGCTGTCGAAGCTGTCGGCGAACGGCCGCGAGATCGCCGCCTCGCCGCTGCCGGCCGCCGACATCGCCCAGCTGGTCGAGCTGATCGAGACCGGCGTCATCAGCTCCAAGATCGCCAAGGAGGTCTTCGAGCACATGTGGGCCGGCGAGGGCCGTCCGGCGCAGATCGTCGAGAAACGCGGCCTGGTGCAGATCAACGACACCGGCGCCATCGAGGCGGCGATCGACAAGCTGATCGCGGCCAATCCCGACAAGGCTGCGGCCGTGAAGGAAAAGCCCCAGGCCATCGGCTGGTTCGTCGGCCAGGTGATGAAGGAGACCGGCGGCAAGGCCAATCCGGCCACCGTCAACGACCTGCTGAAGGCCAAGCTCGGGCTCTGAGCCCGCCGACCCCGCAGGCATAAGAAAGGCCCGCCGCGGATGCGGCGGGCCTTTTTTGTCCGCGGAACGCCGCCTTACGGCTTGGGGGTTTCCGAGGTGGCGGCGCCGGCTTCGGCGTCCGACTTGTGGTGTTTCTTGTGTTTTTTCTCAGGCTTGGCCGCGGTGGCGTCCGTACCGCTGGCGCTGGGGTCCGAAGCCGTGGCCGAGGTCGGCGAGCCGCTGGCGGAGGCGGAGTCGGCCTGGGGCGCGGCCAGGGTCGAATCCGTGCCCGTCGTCGAGGACGTCGATGAGGCGGAGGGATCGGTCATCGAGGAGGACGGCGCGCTCTGGGTGGTCTGGGCGGAGGGGTCGGTGGCCGGGGCGGTCTGCTGGGCCAGGGCCGATCCGGCGTAACCGGCGGCGGCCAGGGCGAGGACGGCGGCCGAGATGCGGAGGTTGATCATGGGAGCGTCTTGTTGCTGTCGCGTCGGAAAGTGACACGAGACCGACGCTGGCCCTCGAATGCGGTGGGATTGGCCCGTCAATCAGGCGTTTTAGTCGCATTCATGGCAAGGATACGGCGAGGGCGGCGCTCCCAGGTCCAGTCCAGGAACGCCGCCGAGGCGTCAGGTCGACATTCGTCTAGTCGTTGATGATGTCGAAGATCAGACCGGTGGCGATGGCCGCCAGCACATAGTCGTTACCGGTGCGATACCAGTAATAGCCACGCGGCGGCGGACGCAGGCGATAGCGGCCGTAGTCGCGGATTACATAGGTGTCGCCGCGATAATAGGGCGGCAGGTAGCCGCCGCGACGCCAGGCGCTATAGCCGGGGCGGAAACCGGGGCGGCCGTAGTAATAGGCCGGCGGCGGGCCGTAGCTCCAGCGGTTGTTGTAGTAATAGCCGTTGTGGCGGCCGTCATCCCAGCGGTCGTGCCGGTCCCAGCGGTCGCGGTCCCATCCACGATGGCGGCCGTTGTCGTGGCGATCCCAGCGGTCGCCCCGATCCCAGCGATCGCCGCGGTCGTGGTCGCCGCGGTCATGGTGGTCCCAGCGTCCGTGATCCTGAGCCGACGCCTGGCCGGCCATGGCCATCGGCCCGGCCACGGCGGCCATGGCGGCGATGGTGAGCAACAGACGTTTCATGTCGTCTCCTTTTGGTCTGACGATCCGCGGACCGCCATTTCCCTCGACCTCGGCCTTCAATCTCCGCCTCTTCGGCTGAACCTGATCTGAACGGCGCCGTCAGGCTGTGTCCGGGCGCTTCCCGCATCCGGGCGAACCGGCTAGACAGCCGGCCATGACCCAAGCTCCCCAAGTCCGCGCCCTGAAGGCCGGCGTCATCGGCGCCGGCGTGTTCGGCGGCTATCACGCCAAGAAGTACGCCGAACTGGCCGGCGTGACCCTGGCGGCGGTGTACGACATCGACCTGGCCCGGGCCCGGGCCCTGGCCCAGCCGCTGGGCGCCGAAGCCTTCGACGACCTGGCCGGCTTCCTGGCCGCCGTCGAGGTGGTCACCGTCGCCACCCCCGCCGTCCATCACGCCCCGGCGGTGCTGGCGGCGCTGCGGGCCGGAAAGCCGGTCTATTCGGAAAAGCCGCTGGCCGTGACCCCGGCCGACGCCGACGCCCTGGTGGGCGAGGCCGCCAAGCGCGGCCTGGCCCTGGCCTGCGGCCACCAGGAGCGGGTGGTGTTCCAGGCCATGGGCCTGCTGGACATTCCCGAGCAGCCCTTGCGCCTGGAAGCGGTGCGGCGCGGCACGCCGTCCGACCGCAATCTCGACGTCTCGGTGGTGCTCGACCTGATGATCCACGACATCGACCTGGCCCTGGCCCTGTGCGCGGCCGACCCGGTGACGGTGGAAGGCGAGGGGGCGGTGACCCGCTCGACCTCCCTGGACTGGGTCAAGGCCGAGGCGACCTTCGCCAACGGCTTCACCGCCGTGTTCGACTCATCGCGGGTGGCCGAGGCCCGCGAGCGGACCATGAAGGTCGTCTATCCCTCCGGAGAGGTCGAGATCGACTTCCTGGCCCGGACCTTCCGCAACACCACCCCGTTCCCGCTGATCGAGGACTTCACCGCCACCCCCGCCGGCCAGGACCCGCTGGGCCTGAGCGTCGCCGGCTTCCTGGCCGCGGTGCGCGGCGACGCCCCGCGTCCGGTGGTCACCGGCGAGGAGGCGGCGAGAGCGCTGGACCTGGCCCTGGCGGTGGAGCAGGCCTGCGGCTGAGCCGCTACGGCGGAATGAGGCTAGGCAGAGACGTCCATCCTACTCCGTCTCCCCGGCGAAGGCCGGGGCCCAGATCATAGGGCGGGGTATTTCGGACAAGCGGCCAGCATGACGGCTGAACCTGGGCCCCGGCCGTCGCCGGGGAGACGGGGTGAAAGGCGACCCAGCCGTCAACGATCACGCGTTAGGGAACCAGCAGCAGGCTCCCGGTCGTGCGCCCGGCCTCCAGGTCGGCCTGGGCCTGGCCCGCATCCTCCAGCGCATATTCGCCGCCGATCTCGACGGTGAGGTCGCCGCGCTCAAGCGCGCCCAGCAGGTCGGCCGCAGCCGCTCGGTAGCGCGGCACGTCGGCGACATAGGCCATGATGCTGGGCCGCCACAGGGCCAGGCCCCGCCGGCTGAGGTCGGCGACCGCGACCGGCGGAATCGGACCGGCGGCCTGGCCGACATTGACCACCATGCCGAAGGGCGTGACGGCGTCGAAGGTCCTGCGCAGATAGTCGCCGCCCAGGCCGTCATAGGCGACGTCGACGCCTCGGCCGCCGGTCAGGGCCAGGGTCTCGCTGACGAAGTCGGCGTCGCGGCCGACGATCACCTGCTCGGCCCCCGCCGCCTGGGCGATCTTCGCCTTGGCCTCGGAACTGACCGTGCCGATCACCGACAGATCCATGCGCCGGGCCCAGCGGGTCAGCAGTTGACCCAGCCCGCCGGCGGCGGCGTGGATCAGGACGGTCGAGCCCGGGGCCGCCGGACGCGGGCCGCGCAGCAGCATCTGCACGGTCAGGCCGCGCAGCATGGCGCCGGCCGCGGTCCGCGTGTCGACGCCGTCCGGCAGCCGGATCGCCCGGACCGCCGGCAGGTTGCGGGCCTCGGCGTAGCCGCCCAGGGGCGCGCCGGCATAGGCGATGCGGTCGCCGGGCGCGAAGTCCGTCACCCCGTCGCCGACCGCCTCGACCACGCCCGCCCCCTCGACGCCCAGCACGGCGGGCAGCGAGATCGGGTAGAGGCCGGTCCGGTAATAGACGTCGATGAAGTTGACGCCGGACGCGGCGTGACGGACGCGAAGTTCGCCTTCGCCCGGCGCGGGCAGGGGGCGACGGGCCGGTTGCAGGTGTTCGACGCCGCCGACGCCGACAAGTTCGATGCTGCGGACCATGGGGTCTCTCCTCTTCGAGGCCCAAGGATTCGCAGGTCTTCGATCCTCTGAAAATTCCGTAGGATCGCACACGATCTGTGCAAAAATGCATAGATGGATTGGGAAGACCTTCGCCACCTGGCCGCCGTGGGCCGCATCGGCTCGCTGTCGGGCGCGGCCCGGACCCTGGGCGTCGACCACGCCACGGTCGGTCGCCGGATCGCCGCCCTGGAGGCGCGCACGGGCCTGCGGCTGCTGGAGCGCCGCGGCCGCGGCACGGCCCTGACCGACGCCGGCGAACGGGTCGCGGCCCTGGCCTTCGACATGGAGGACCGGGCGCTGGCGGTCGAGCGCCTGGCCCAGGCCGAGCGCCAGCCGAGCGTCGCCGAGGTGGTGGTCAGCGTCCCGCCGGCCCTGGCGATGTTCATGCTGGTCGAAAGCCTGGCCGAGCTGCGGCGCGTTCAGCCGTCGATCACCGTCACCCTGCGCGGCGAGGCCTCGCTGGTGTCGCTGACCCGGCGCGAGGCCGACCTGACCCTGCGTCTGCAGGCTCCGAGCGAACCGACCAGCGTGGCGCGCAAGGTCGGCGAAATGGCCTACGGGCTCTACGCCGCGACCGACTATCCGCACGGGCCCGACGGCGACTGGTCGCTGGTCAGCTATGACGCCGAGATGGACCGGCTGCCGCAGCAGGAATGGCTGCTGGCCTTCGCGTCCGGCCGCCCCATCGGCTTTCGCGCCAACGACATGAGCATCCTGCAACCGGCGGCGCGGGCCGGCCTGGGCGTGGCCCTGTTGCCCTGCTTCATGGCCGACGGCGATCCCGGACTGCGCCGCTGGTCCGGCGACAAGCCGCCCAATCGCGGCCTCTGGCTGGCCGTGCACGAGGACCTGCGCCGCTCGGCCGCGGTGCGGGCCGTCGGCGACCACATCGCGGCCGTCCTGCATCGCCATCGCGACCGCCTGCTGGGTGTGTAGCGCGCGATTTTGCCGCTTCTGCGATGTGTTCGCACCCGGCGGGGTGGTTTTCGGCCTCGATCTGGCGTTCCGGGAACGGATTTTGCGTCCACGCCCCCTTCCTTCAGCTTGGCGGCTGGAGTAGGTCAGCCTCTCGATTTCCAAGGGCCTAGACCATGACCAAGAACCCCGACGGCAGCTGGGACAAGTCCAAACTCCCGAGCCGGCATGTGACCGAGGGGCCGGCCCGCGCGCCGCACCGCTCGTATTACTACGCCATGGGGCTTGGCACCCGCGAGATCGCCCAGCCCTTCGTCGGCGTGGCCTCGTGCTGGAACGAGGCCGCGCCCTGTAACACCGCCCTGATGCGCCAGGCCCACGCCGCCTCGCAAGGCGTCAAGGCGGCCGGCGGCACGCCGCGCGAGTTCTGCACCATCACCGTTACCGACGGCATCGCCATGGGCCACGAGGGCATGCGCAGCTCGCTGGTCAGCCGCGACGTCATCGCCGACTCGGTCGAGCTGACCATGCGCGGCCACGGCTATGACGCCCTCGTGGGCGTCGCCGGCTGCGACAAGAGCCTGCCGGGCATGATGATGGCCATGCTGCGCCTGAACGTGCCGTCGGTGTTCCTGTACGGCGGCTCGATCCTGCCGGGCCGCTTCCAGGGCCGCGACATCACCGTGATGGACGTGTTCGAGGGCGTCGGGGCCCACGCGGCCGGAACCATGGACGCCAAGACCCTGTGCGAGCTGGAGCAGCACGCCTGTCCGTCGGACGGGGCCTGCGGCGGCCAGTTCACCGCCAACACCATGGCCTGCGTGTCGGAAGCCATCGGCCTGGCCCTGCCGCTGTCGTCAGCCCTGCCGGCCCCTTACCTGGACCGCGACCAGTACGCCGTCGCCTCGGGCGAGGCGGTGATGCGGCTGATCGAGCAGAACATCCGCCCGCGCGACATCTGCACCCGCCAGGCCTTCGAGAACGCCGCTGTCGTCGTCGCCGCAACCGGCGGCTCGACCAACGGCGCCCTGCACCTGCCGGCCATGGCCCACGAGTGCGGCATCGAGTTCACCCTCAAGGACGTGGCCGAGATCGCCGCCCGCACGCCCTACATCGCCGACCTCAAGCCGGGCGGCCGCTATGTCGCCAAGGACATGGGCGAGGCCGGCGGCGTGCCCATGCTGCTGCGCACCCTGCTGGACGCCGGCCTGCTGCACGGCGACGTCATGACCGTGACCGGCAAGACCCTGGCCGAGAACCTGGCCGACGTGGTCTGGCGCGACGACCAGGACGTCATCCGCCCGGTCTCCAATCCGCTGTCGCCCACCGGCGGCGTCGTCGGCCTGTGGGGTTCGCTGGCTCCCGACGGCGGCATCGTCAAGGTGGCCGGCCTCAAGCACCAGGTGCACCGCGGCCCGGCCCGGGTGTTCGACGGCGAGGCGGCCTGTTTCGAAGCGGTGTCGAACCGCGACTACAAGGAAGGCGACGTCCTGGTCATCCGCTACGAAGGCCCCAAGGGCGGGCCGGGCATGCGCGAGATGCTGTCGACCACCGCCGCGATCTACGGCCAGGGCGTGGAGAACATCGCCCTGATCACCGACGGCCGCTTCTCAGGGGCCACGCGAGGCCTGTGCGTCGGCCACGTCGGTCCGGAAGCCGCCGTCGGCGGGCCGATCGCCCTGATCCAGGACGGCGACATCATCAGCATCGACGCCACCCAGGGCACGATCGACCTCGAGGTCGACCCGATCGAGCTGGAGAACCGTCGTCGCCATTGGCAGCCGCGCGGGCACGACTACAACAGCGGCGCCATCTGGAAGTTCGCCCAGCTGGTCGGGCCGGCCTATCTGGGCGCCACGACCCATCCCGGCGCGGCGAAGGAAACCCACGTCTACGCGGATATCTGAGCGGAAATCTACGACGCGGGCGCCGGGGCGGCTGGAGGAGGAGGTTCCGAAGCGTTGTCGGCGCCGGACACCCATTCTGAGAAGAGCGGGTGCAAATCCCGGCCGCTGGACGCTTCCATCGCCTTCTCCAAGTCCATGCTTGTGACCAGGCCGCCCGCGTGCTTGCGGGTATAACGCCGCAGGCCGGCCCAGAAGGCGTCTTCGCCCAGGATGGCGCGCAGATGGTCCATGAAAAGCGCGCCCTTGCTGTACTGGACCGCGCGCCGCGTCGCCAAGTTGGGATAGCGCCCGTCCCAGGCCAGCGGCTTGTCGAAGCCCGCCGCCCGCGCCTTGTCGAGCCGGCCCCGCGCTACGGCCAGTTCGGCGTCATAGGCGGCGCGCCCGTATCGGTGCTCCTTCCAGGCGGCGGTCATGAAGGTGGTGATCCCCTCATTGAGCCAGAAGTCCTGCAGTGTCGCGCAGGTGACGAGATTACCCCACCATTGGTGGGCGAGCTCATGCACGACGGCCCAGTCCTCCGTCGGATCATCCGCCTTCGTCGCAAGCGCGTCGACGCCAAGGACCGAATAGGTGGCCGCTTCCTGCGCCTCGCGGCCCTCGACCAGAAGCTGGCTGTACTCAGAGACGGGGAGCGGCGCGCCAGCCCTGTCGGAAAGAAATTGAACCATCTGACTTGTCTCGGCGAACCGCCGTTTCAGCTCGGCCGTGTCGGCGACGTCGCTCAGATAGGAGAGCTTGGCCGATCCAATCCGATCGCCAGCGCGCGCAAATCTCCCGACCGCGAAGCCGAAGAGGTAGGGTGAATAGGGGCGGGGCGCCTTCCACCTATGAACTTCGCCGCCGTCGCGAGTCGGGGCCCTGGCGATCAGGCGGCCGACCGAGAGCGTATCCATTCCGGTCGGAACGCGAAGCGCCAATGAGAACGCCGCCTTGTCGCCGAACCGGTCTTGGGGACAGATCATCCAATCGCAGGCGAAGTAGGTCGTGTAGAGGGAGGTCGCCGAGCCGGACAAGCCGCGCGCGGGTCGACCATGATAGGTCAGCGCCAGCCTGACGATGCGCCCGCGGGCGAGCGGCTTGGGAAGATCGAAGCTGAGGACGTCTTCCTGAACGCTGGCGGCGACGGGGACGCCGTCCAGGGTCGCGCTGTCGATGCTCAGCGCATTGCCGGTGAAGCCGAGCCGCTGAAGCCGATCGCCCGTCGCGCGAAGCGTGATCGTCTCGCGTCCCGCCACTGTCCTGTTCCGGATGTCCGGTGTCAGTGCGAGATCGTAACGCGTGACGTCGAAGCCTTGGCCCGGCGACGCGTCGGCAAGCCCGGGGCTCGTCAGCCCGATCAGGGCGACAGCCGTCGCGAGCGCGCGAAACCGCGTTTCGGCGGCTGTCCGCCATGAGCGGACGATGAAGCTAGAACGTGCTCTCTCCGCGCCGCTCGACCTCGCGGTAGAAGCGATACTCCAGCACGGTCTCGAATTCGCTGGGCGGGACGACCCGCCGGGCCATGTCCAGGGGGCCGGGCTTGGGAGTGTAGGCGGCCGGCCGGATCCGGGACCGCAGATTGGCCGGTTTGGCGACGGGCGCAATGTCGGCCACGGTCTGAGCGAGGCTGGCCGCGCGTTCGGCGTCGCTGATCCGTCCGTCATGATCGGCGTCGGCGGGGTCGAGCCGCAGGCGCAGGGGCTGCTGGGCCAGGGCCAGGCCTGGAGCCAGCAGGGCGGCGACGAGCGCCAGGGCTGTGATGGGACGCGAAACGGACATCCGGATCTCCCACGGTTTTGAAAGCAGCGTCGAGCGCCGCCCGGCCTACTTCTTGATCTTCCTGAAATCCTTGTAGAACAGCTCTTCGGGCGGCCGATCCTCCGGCGCCGGCGCGCGGAAATCGTTGGGGCGCAGCAGGCCCTGGTCGAACATTGTCCGACGCTGTTCCACCGCCGCCGCGGCGCGGGCCGGGGCTGGCATCCGGACGGGGATGATGGCGCCCCGATCGCGGTCGAGCCAGGCGGCGGCTTCCTCGGGGCTGACCGCGCCGTCGCGATCGAGGTCGGCGGGGTTCAGCGCCAGCGGCTGCGGCGCGGCCAAGGCTGGTCCGGCCAGCAGGACGCCGATCGTAGCGGCGGCGAGGACGAGGCGCATCGGACGAAACTCCCAGGCGAACCTCGTCATTAGCGGCGCCGCATCGGCCCCTGTCAACGCCAGGTGGCGCTTTAGTCATCCAGGTCGAACGGCAGCTCGTCCTGGTCGTCGCGCGGCGGCCGGGCGGCCTTCGACAGCGGCTTGTAGGGCTTTTCCAGCACCAGCGGCGGTTCGTCGTCCAGGTCGTCGTCCCAGGGAGCCTCGGCCGGGTCGGCGGTGGTGTCGAGGGTGTCGAACAGCGGGGCGGTGGCGGCCGGACGGGCTTCGGCGGCCGCCGCGACGGTCTCCAGCGCCGGCTGGTAGGGCCTGGGCGGCTCGGCGCGGGCCGGGCGCGCGATCTCCGGCTCCGGCGGCGGGCGCGACAGGTCGACCGGTTGGGTCTTGGGGGCCAGCGGCCGGCGTACGATGGCGTCGGCCCGCAGCAGCCAGCGGTTGGCTTCCTGGATGGCGTCGGCCGGCGAGCGGGTCTCGCGCCGCTGCTGGTCGCCCTCCAGCCACAGGTCCAGTTCGAAGTCGGGATGGCGCGGGTCGTCGAAGATCAGCTTGAGGGTCACCCGGGCGGCCTGCTGGACGACCTGGTCGATGGCCCGGCGCGGCTCGCCCCGATGGACCCGGCCGATCACCTGGCCGTCGACCGACAGTTCCGCGCCCATCAACTCGTCGATGCGGTAGATCAGGCACCAGGCGCCGCTGTCCCAGGCCACGGCGGCCTGGTTGCTGGTGAAGTTGAAGCCGGCCCCGCGCCCGCGCCCTTTGGCGACGATCACCGTCTCGGGGGCGCCCTTAAGCACGTGCCGCAGGGCCCGGCGGATTCGGCGGTCCTCGTCCATGAACCAGATCGCGGCGCTGCCCGCGCAGGTCACGGCGGACGCCGACAAGGTCACGAGCACCAAAAGACGCCAGAGTTCGCTCATGAGGTCAGGCTAGCGAGAGTCCCGGTTTTCGAATAGGGCCAGCATCGTCGCGGAAGCGGGATCAGAGCCTCAGCTCGGCGACCACCGGCACGTGGTCCGACGGCTTTTCCCGGTCGCGTTCGTCGCGATGGATGACCACGCCGGCCAGCTTGTCCGCCGCCTGGGGCGACAGCAGCAGGTGGTCGATGCGGATGCCGAGGTTCCGCGGCCAGGCCCCGGCCTGGTAGTCCCAGAAGGTGTAGCCGCCCGGCGTCCCATCGGCCTGCATATAGGCGTCGGTGAAGCCGAGGTTCTTCAGGGCCCGGAACGCGGCGCGGCTTTCCGGCTGGAACAGGGCGTCGCCCAGCCAGGCCTGGGGATTGGCCACGTCCTCGGCCTCTGGGATGACATTGTAGTCGCCGGCGATGACCAGCGGCTCCTCCAGCTCAAGCAGCCCGCGGGCGTGGGCCTGAAGTCGCCGCATCCAGGCCAGCTTGTAGGCGAACTTCTCCGTGCCCAGCGGGTTGCCGTTGGGCAGGTAGATGCCGGCCACCCGCACCGGGGTCGGCGCGCCGATCACCGCCTCGATATAGCGGGCCTGCTCGTCGACCTCGCCGTCATCCAGGAAGGGCAGGCCGCGCCGGACCTCCTCGAGCGGGAACTTCGACAGCATGGCCACGCCGTTATAGGTCTTCTGGCCGTGGACGGCGACGTTGTAGCCCAGGCGCTCGAAGGCCTCGGCCGGGAACTTCTCGTCCAGGCACTTGATCTCCTGCAGCACGGCGACGTCGGGCGCGGCCGATTCGAACCAGCCCAGGACGTTGTCCAGACGGGCGTTGATGGAATTGACGTTCCAGGTGGCGATGCGCATCGAAGGCTCCGTGAGGCGGGCGGAGGCTAGGGCGCATGGGCCGGGCGCTCAAGTCGCGGTTTGGGGATTTCACTTGGCCGCGGGCTATGAGCGGTGGGTCTGGCAGGTGCCGACGCGATCCCCCCAGCCTCAAGTCCTTAGCGCGGAGCCCGCGGCGAAGCGCCCACGGCCTGTCCGGCTTGGAAGGCCGACAGCAGATTGGCCTGGACGCTCATCACCAAGGCCGCCGCAGCCAGGATGGAGGTGATCATGGTAATGACAACCGTCCATCGCGTAGCCTTGTTGTCGGCCTTGTTTTCAGCCTTCAAGGCGTTCATCTGCGCTATGAAACCCTGGTCGCCGGTCAGGATTTCGCCCAAGCGGTCGAGTTTGCTGTTGAGTTCGACGAAGCGTGTCTCGCTTCGCGCCTCCGCGGCCTCCAGCCTGGCGTCCATCTCTTCGCGCGTCATGGCGTTCATCCTGCGATCGACAGGGTTCGAATTCAATTGGCTTTTCGACGCGACCATCTTCTTCCCGCCGGCGTCCGCTTCCGTTCCGCTGCTTGCGTGTTTATGGTTTGTTCCTCTTCCTTAGCGAGAGACGCTGCGCAGATCAACCGTTGGAATTTGAAAGCTCGCGAGGCCCTAGATCGAGAAGCTGACGCCGCAGCCGCAGCTGGACTTGGCGTTGGGGTTGCGGACCCGGAACTCGGCGCCGGCCAGTTCGTCGACGAAATCGATCTCCGAACCCTTCAGCAGGGCCAGGGAGACCACGTCGACCAGGGCCGCGGCCCCGTCGCGCTCGACCCTCAGGTCGTCGGCCTCTGCGCTGTCGACCAGGTCGAAGCGGTATTGGAAGCCCGAGCAGCCGCCGCCGTCGACGGCGACGCGCAGCATCACCGGATGGCCTTCCATCTGCGAGATGGCGTGCAGCCGGCGGGCGGCGTTGGGAGAAAGCGTTACGGCGGTGTCGGTCATGGCTGTGGAAAACCCGTGCTTGGCCTATATGAGGGTGTCCGCGCCCCAGGGAAAGGGGGCGATCAGCAAAGGCCGCCCATGTCGTCTCCGTTCATCGTTCCGCGCGCCCCCTACGCCGAGGACTCGGCCAAGTCGCGCGGCCGCCGCTTCCAGGAAGACGAGAGCCGCACGCGCACCCCCTTCGCCCGCGACCGCGACCGCATCATCCACACCTCGGCCTTCCGGCGCCTGAAGGAGAAGACCCAGGTCTTCGTCGCCCACGAGGGCGACAATTTCCGCACCCGCCTGACCCATTCGCTGGAGGTGGCCCAGGTGGCGCGTTCGCTGGCCACGGCCCTGGGACTGGATTCGGATCTCGCCGAGACCATCGCCCTGGGGCACGACATCGGCCACCCGCCGTTCGGCCACGCCGGCGAGGATGAGTTGCAGGACAAGATGGCCCCCTATGGCGGCTTCGACCACAACGTCCAGACCTTCCGCGTCGTCACCGAGCTGGAGCGCCGCTATCCCGACTTCGACGGGCTGAACCTGACCTGGGAGACCCTGGAGGGGATCATCAAGCACAATGGCCCGGTGACCGCAAAGCTGGGCCAGCCGTCCTGGAAGGCGATCTCCAAATACGACGCCGAGTACAAGCTGGGCCTGAACACCTGGGCCTCGGCCGAGGCCCAGGTCGCGGCCCTGGCCGACGACATCGCCTATAACAACCACGACGTCGACGACGGGGTCGAGGCGGGGCTGTTCACCCTGGACGAGCTGATGGACGTGCCGCTGATCGGTCCGATCCTGGCGGCCGTGCGAAGCGAGCGTCCGGATCTGGACCTGCGCCTGACCCGGCTGGAGGCCGTGCGGCGGATGATCGGGGCGATGGTCGACGACGTGATGGGCGAGACCCTGCAGCGCGCCGCCGCCACCGGCGTGGCGTCGGCCGACGAGGTGCGGGCCCTGGACCACGCCCTGGTCGCCTTCTCGCCGGACATGGCCGAGGACCTGGCCCGCCTGCGGCAGTTCCTGCACGCCCGCATGTACCGCCACTGGCGCGTCAACCGGACGCGCAGCCAGGCTCGCCGCATTCTGGCCGAGATGTTCAGTCTGTTTCTGGCCGAACCCGAGGTCCTGCCGACGGAATGGTTCGCCCGCTCGCAGAACCGCGACGAGGCCGGCCGCGCCCGCGTGGTCTGCGACTATATCGCGGGCATGACCGACCGTTTCGCCATCGAGGAGCACCGGAAATTGTTCCAGCTGGATGTCTGGAACTAGCCCGCGCTTTCGGAGTGGTTCTGGCTAGGCTCGGGCTTCGATAAACTGCGGTGGCGCGCGCCTGATTCGCTTTTTGTTCGGCGGTCCGCGCGCATGAAGTCTGGAGCCTCGACGCGAATGTCCGATCCCCACCGCGGCGCCTATACGCCGCCCACCGATGCGCCGCTCTCGTTCGACGCGCGTCAGCCGGTCCGCGGCTCCCGGCCCCTGCCCATGACCCTGATCATCAGCGCCGTGGTCCTGGCCACGCTGCTGGTCGCGGTGCTGCTGATCTATCGCGGCGGCGTGCGGGGGGCCAACGAGCCGCCGCGCACGGTCGGCGAACCGGTGGCCCAGGTGAAGGCCCCTCCGGCGGCGGGAACCGCCCAGCCGACCGATCCGGCCGCCGGCCTGCAGATCTACAAGAACGAGACGCCCGAGGCCTCGCCGACCTTCGCCGCACAGCCCGAGGCGCCGCTGCCGCGTCCGGCCGCGCCGCCGCCGACCGCGCCGGTGCAGACCGCGACCCTGGCCCCGGCCAA
The DNA here is from genome assembly GCF_052871235.1 of Caulobacter sp. LARHSG274. Lineage (NCBI taxonomy): Bacteria > Pseudomonadati > Pseudomonadota > Alphaproteobacteria > Caulobacterales > Caulobacteraceae > Caulobacter > Caulobacter sp. LARHSG274. The sequence continues at coordinate 89,886 of NZ_JBIXJO010000019.1, forward strand.
GCCGGCTCCGGCGGGGCCCAGCGCCCCGGTCTCGGCCGCTCCCGCCGCCGCCAAGCCGCCCGCCCGCTCGCCGACCATCGAAGGCCTGGCCACCGCCGCGGTCGCGCCCAAGCCGCCCATTGGCGCGCCCAAACCGCCCATCGGTGCGGCCAAGCCGCCGACGGCGGTCGCCGCCGCCTCGGCCGGCGGCCCGGCCAGCGTGCAGATCGGCGCCCTGTCCTCGACCGCCCTGGCCGACAAGGCCTGGGCCGACGCCGCCCGCATCGCTCCGGGGATGGCCGCCGGCAAGGGCAAGAAGGTCGAGGCGATCGACAAGAACGGCGCCACGCTCTACCGCACCGCCGTCACCGGTTTCGCCAGCCGCGCCGAGGCCAAGGCCTTCTGCGACGCCCTGAGCGCCGCCGGCAAATCCTGCTTCGTGAAGTAAGGGAGCAGGTCGCTTGGCCAGCATCTCCGCCGCCATCCTCGGCTGCGCCGGGACCACCCTGACGGCGGAAGAGGTCGCGTTCTTCCGGGACGTGAAGCCGTGGGGCTTCATCCTGTTCCGGCGCAATATCGAGAGCCCGGACCAGGTGCGGGCCCTGACGGCCGCCCTGCGGGCCACGGTCGGCCGGGCCGAGGCGCCGATCCTGATCGACCAGGAGGGCGGCCGCGTCGCCCGCCTGGGCGCGCCCCACTGGAAGACCTATCCGCCCGGCCGGGCCTATGGCGAGCTGGTCGCCAACGACCCGCTGGTCGCCCGCGAGATCACCCGTCTGGGCGCGCGGCTGATCGCCCATGACCTGCTGTCGCTGGGCGTCAATGTCGACTGCGTGCCGGTGCTCGACGTGCCCGATCCCAAGGGCCACGAGATCATCGGCGACCGCGCCTATGGCGACACCCCCGAGCAGGTGGCGACCCTGGGCCGGGCGGCGGCCGAGGGCCTGCTGGCCGGCGGCGTGCTGCCGATCATCAAGCATATCCCCGGCCACGGCCGGGCGATGAGCGACAGCCACCTGGAGCTGCCGGTGGTCAAGGCCAAGCTGGCCGAACTGGAGGCCCGCGACTTCGCGCCGTTCCGCGTGCTGTCGGACATGCCGATGGCGATGACCGCTCACGTCGTCTACACGGCCATCGACCGCAGCCGTCCGGCCACCACCTCGAAGAAGGCGATCCGCAAGATCATCCGCGAATCCCTCGGCTTCGACGGCCTGCTGATGAGCGACGACCTGTCGATGAAGGCGCTGTCGGGCGATTTCCGGCAGCGGGCCAAGGACAGCCTGGCCGCCGGCTGCGACATGGTCCTGCATTGCAACGGCGACATGGCCGAGATGAAGGCGGTGATGTCGGGCGTCGGCAAGCTGTCGCGCGAGGCCCGCCGCCGGGTGCAGGCGGTCATGGGGCGGCTGGTCAAGGTTCCCGAGCCGCTGGACGTGGCGGAGGCCCGCGCCCGCTTCGACGCCGCCTTCGAAGGGCGCTTTGCGTGAGCACGGGCTTCCAGCCCACCCTCGACTTCGAGGCCGCCGACGCGGCGGCCGAGGACGGCGCGGCCCTGGTCATCGACATCGACGGCTATGAAGGTCCGCTGCACGTGCTGCTGGCCCTGGCGCGCAGCCAGAAGGTCGACCTGCTGCAGCTGTCGATCACCAAGCTGGCCGAGCAGTACCTGGCCTTCGTGCAGCAGGCCCGCCGGGTGCGGTTCTCGTTGGCCGCCGACTATCTGGTGATGGCCGCCTGGCTGGCCTATCTGAAGTCGCGCCTGCTGCTGCCCAAGCCCGAGCGGCCCAAGGCCGAGGAGCCGCCGGCCGAGGAGATGGCCGCCCAGCTGGCCTTCCGCCTGGCCAAGCTGGACGTGATGCGCAAGGCCGTCGAGGCCCTGAAGGATCGGCCGATCCTCAGGCGCGACGTGTTCATGCGCGGCGATCCGGAGGCGGTGAAGATCGTCTCCTCGACGCGGTTCGAGGGCGACCTCTACGCCCTGATGACCGCCTATATCACCCAGCGCAAGCGCGAGCACGGCCGCCACTACGCCCCGCGCCCGCCCCAGGCCTATCCGCTGGAGGACGCCCGCGATCGCCTGCGCACCCTGCTGCCAGAGATGGCCGACTGGACGACCCTGTCGGGCGTCGCCCCGGTCGACCGCTACGAGGACGATCCCGACGGCCCCAGCCCGGCCAGCTACCTGGCCTCGACCCTGTCGGCCAGCCTGGAGCTGGTGAAGGAGGGGCTGCTGGAGGCCCGGCAGATGGAGGCGTTCTCGGACGTCTATCTGCGGACGAGGGCCGAGCCGCTGGAGCCGATCGCTTGACCCTCGATCCTCTGTTCACCGAGCGCTGCATCGAGGCCTTGCTGTTCGCCGCCGCCGAGCCGCTGAGTTTCGAGGACCTGGCCAAGCGCCTGCCCGAGGGCGCCGACATCGGGGCGGCCCTGGCCGACCTGCACGCCCGCTACGCCGGCCGCGGCATCGAGCTGGTCCAGGTGGCCGGCCGCTGGCGCTTCCAGACCGCCGTCGACCTGGCCTTCTTGATGACCGAGGAGCGCGAGGAGCCGCGGCGGCTGTCCAAGGCCGCCCAGGAGACCCTGGCGATCATCGCCTACCACCAGCCGGTGACCCGGGCCGAGATCGAGGCGGTGCGCGGCGTCCAGGCCAGCCGCGGCACCCTGGACGTGCTGCTGGAGCTGGGCCTGGTGCGGATGCGCGGCCGCCGGCGCACGCCCGGGCGGCCGGTGACCTTCGGCACCACCGACGCCTTCCTCGAGCATTACGGCCTGGCGACCTTGAGCGACCTGCCGGGAATCGCCGAGATGCGCGCCGCCGGCCTGCTGGCCCTGGACCTGCCGCCGGGCTTCACCGTGCCCGACCCGATGGGCCTGCGCCCGGGCGAGGACGAGGACCCGCTGGAGGACGGCGACGAGGCGCCGGAATTCGCGCAGGATTTCCTCGGGGAGGCCTGAAGTTCTTTCCTTCTCCCGCAAGGAGAGAAGGGCGCGCTGCGGCAATTTCGCCGTTCGCCCGTGAAGCGGCCGGCGGCGCTTGGCGCTCGGCCTCGCAACCGCCTATATTAAGTGAAATATTGTGGTATGGCGTGCGTCCGGTCCCGGGGGGCCGCGTACGCGAAGGAGCATGGCGATATGGGTAGTTTGAGCATCTGGCACTGGCTTGTCCTGGCCGCCATTGTCGCGATCTTCTTTGCGCGTCCCGGCAAGCTGTCGGGGATCATGGGCGACGCCGCCAAGGGCATCCGCGCCTTCAAGGACGGCCTGAAGGACGACACCAGCAGCGAGACCGCCGACAACAAGGCCAACGGCGCGCTGCCGCGCACCGAGGCCGAGAAGGAAGACCTGCGCAAGTCGTAGGCGATGGCGGCGTGGCGCGGCCCAAATCGCCGCCACGCCAACGCCTCGGGCCTCGTGAAAGCGGGGCGGGGCGCGTGACTTTGACAGCGGCGCGACGGTCGGGCTTCCCCCGGACCGGAAAGCGCTCTAAGGCCGGCGGCTATGCTTCCTGATATCGGTGGATCCGAACTGCTCGTCCTGGCGATCGTCGCCCTGATCGTCGTCGGGCCCAAGGACCTGCCCGTCCTGTTGCGCAAGATCGGCCAGTTCGTCGGCAAGATGCGCGGCATGGCTTCGGAGTTCCGGGCCAGCTTCGACGAGATGGCCCGCCAGTCGGAGCTCGACGAGCTGCGCAAGGAGGTCCAGGCCATGCGCTCGGGCCAGTACATCCAGCCGTTCAAGGACGCCGCCGACGCGGCCCGCGACGTCGGCCTCAACGAGACCTTCGCCGAGATCGACGCCAGTCTCAACAGCGGCGCGGTCCAGCCCTATCCGCCCGCCGCCGCGCCCGAATCGCCGGCCGTCGCCGAACCGGCCGCGCTCGACGCGCCCAAGCCCCGGCCGCGGGCCAAGGCCAAGCCGAAGGCCGCGCCGACGCCTGAACCTGCGGTCGAGATCAAGCCGGCCAAGGCCCCCGCCAAGCGCGCGGCCCGCAAGACTGACGAGATCTCGGCCCCGCCGCCGAAGAAGACCCGGGCCTCCAGGAAATCGGACATCATCTCTTGACCCAGGCCCTCGGACACGACCCCGACGAAGCCGAGATCGAGGCCTCGCGCGCGCCGCTGCTCGAGCACCTGGTCGAGCTGCGCACCCGGCTGATCATCTGCGTGGCCGTGCTGGCCGTGGCCTTCATGGTCTGCTTCTTCTATGCCGGCCCGATCTACATGTTCCTGCTGCACCCGTTCCAGGTCGGCTCGGAACTGCTGGCCGCCCAGAAGGCCAGCGGCGGCCATCACGGCCCGTTCGACCTGCTGCTGGCCCTGATCGGCCTGAAGGAAGTGCCCCACGCCGGGACCGGCACGCTGAAGTTCGTCTACACCGCGCCGCTGGAGTTCTTCTTCACCAAGATGAAGCTGGCCGCCTTCGGGGCGGTGGTGGTGTCGTTCCCGGTGATCGCCTGGCAGCTGTACCGCTTCGTCGCGCCGGGCCTCTACCGCAAGGAGCGCCGCGCCTTCCTGCCGTTCCTGATCGCCTCGCCGGTACTGTTCCTGATGGGCGCGGCCCTGGTCTATTTCGTCATGCTGCCGTTCGTGCTGTGGTTCTCGCTGAGCCAGCAGATCACCGGCGGCGGGGCGATCGAGGTGCAGCTGCTGCCGAAGGTCTCCGACTATCTGAGCCTGGTGACGACCCTGCTGCTGGCGTTCGGCCTGTCGTTCCAGCTGCCGGTGGTGCTGGCCCTGGCCGGCCTGGCCGGGCTGGTCAGCTCCAAGCTGCTGCGCGAGGGCCGGCGCTACGCCATCGTCGGGGTGTTCCTGATCGCCGCCATCGTCACCCCGCCCGATCCGATCAGCCAGATCACCTTGGCGATCCCGCTGTGCCTGCTCTATGAGGTGTCGATCTGGTGCGTGTGGCTGATCGAACGCCGCCGCGCCAAGGAAGAGGCCGGGCAGGGCACCGACGTGGCGGTGGTCTAGGACCGCCGTCGTCAGCCATCCTACAAGCGACGTCGTCAGGCCTTGATCTTCGAGGCGATCGACCAGCTGTGGCCGAACGGGTCGACCAGTTGGCCGTAGCGATCACCCCAGAACTGGTCGGCCAGCGGGAAGCGCACCGTCGCTCCGGCCTCGACCGCCCGGTTCCACCACAGGTCGGCGTCGTCGACCTGCAGGTGCAGGGTGACCGCCGACGGCGGGACATAGTCGCCATGGGCCATCTCGCTGAAGTGGTCCGACAGCATCACCCAGTCGCCGTTGATCAGCAGCCGCGAATGCAGCAGGCGCTCGCCGTCGTCGGCGGTGTTGCGGAAGGTCTCCTCGGCGTTGAACGCCCGCTTGTAGAAGTCCACGGCCGCCTGGCCGCCGACCACGGAGAGATAGGGGGTGATCCCGGTTTCGGGACCTCGGGTCGGGTCGCCGTCGTTGGTCATGGTGGTTCCTCCCGCTATTCAGTAAACCTACTCCATGTCCGATCTTTTCCAAGCCGCCGGCCTGACGCCCCATGCGCCCAGCCCGCTGGCCGACCGCCTGCGGCCCCAGAGCCTCGACGAGGTCGTGGGCCAGGAGCACCTGCTGGGCCCCGACGGCCCGATCGGCCGGATGGCGGCCGCCCGCCGCCTGGCCTCGATGATCCTCTGGGGGCCGCCCGGCACCGGCAAGACCACCATCGCCCGCCTGCTGGCCAAGGCCGGGGGCTATGAGTTCATGCAGATCTCGGCGGTGTTCTCCGGCGTCGCCGATCTGAAGAAGGCCTTCGAGCAGGCCCGGGTGCGCCGCTCGGCCGGCCAGAGCACCCTGCTGTTCGTCGACGAGATCCACCGCTTCAACCGCGCCCAGCAGGACGGCTTCTTGCCCTTCGTCGAGGAGGGGATCGTCACCCTGGTCGGCGCCACCACCGAGAACCCGTCGTTCGAACTGAACGGCGCCCTGCTGTCGCGCTGCCAGGTCTTCGTGCTCAAGCGCCTGGATGAGGAGGCGCTGGAGGCGTTGCTGGTCAAGGCCGAGACCGCCGAGGGGCGCAAGCTGCCGCTCGATCCCGACGCCCGCGCCACCCTGGTCGCCATGGCCGACGGCGACGGCCGCTATCTGCTGACCCTGACCGAGACCCTGCTGGCGGTGGGCACGGACACACCGCTCAACCCGACCCAGCTGGGCCAGTTCCTGCAGAAGCGCCGCCCGGCCTACGACAAAAACCGCGAGGAGCACTACAATCTGGTCTCGGCCCTGCACAAGTCAGTGCGCGGCAGCGATCCGGACGCGGCGCTCTACTGGCTGGCCCGAATGCTGGAGGGCGGCGAGGACCCGCTGTTCATCGCCCGCCGCCTAGTGCGGATGGCCAGCGAGGACATCGGCGCGGCCGATCCCTTGAGCCTGCTGCTGACCACCGCCGCCAAGGACGCCTACGACTTCCTGGGATCGCCCGAGGGTGAGCTGGCCCTGGCCCAGGCCGTGGTCCACATGGCCAGCGCCCCGAAGTCCAACGCCGTCTACACGGCCTACAAGGCCGCTCGCCGCGCCGCCAAGGAGACCGGCAGCCTGCCGCCGCCGGCCCACATCCTCAACGCCCCGACCAAGCTGATGAAGTCGCTCGGCTATGGCGACGGCTACGCCTACGACCACGACGTCGAGGGCGGGGTGTCGGGCCAGAATTACTTCCCCGACGGCATGGCCCGGCCCAACCTGTACGACCCCAAGCCGGTCGGGGCCGAGGCCAAGGTCAAGGAACGGCTCGACGCCTGGAACCCCTTGCGGCGGGAGGGGAAGTAGGACGTTGCGGTGTTGAATTCATCCTGAATTCATGTTTCCGTTTCGTTCCATTTGTTTTCGAGGGCGAGGGATGCCGCGTCTGATACGCAGTGCTGAGCAGGAAGCGCATCTCAAGGTGCGCCTCAAACTCCTCACCGCCAATTTGACGACCTATGCTTATGCGATCGTCGGGGCCTCGTTCGTCGAACCCTATATCAAAGGGGCGGGGTTCAAGGCGGCGAGCTATGTGGGCATGGTTCTGGCGCTCGTCCTGCATGTGCTGGCGTGGTATGTTGCGCCCCACGGAGAGACGTCATGACCCCGCTGGAAGCCATGATCTGCATTCTCGGCCCTGTCGGGATCGCGGTTGGAATCTATGGCATTTTCCTCAGGCGCGAACTCGACGCCCTGATAGCGCGTCGCGAGGGGAAGCATCACGCTGAATAAGTCGAACGCCACGAGCCCCCGTTTCCGCACCCCGCCCGCCCAGCCCCAGCCCAAGGCGTCCGACACCCCCATCGCCCTGACGCCGGAGGAGGTCGCCTTCACCCGGTCACTGGTGATCTACGAGGACGACAGCGTCTTCGTGCTCAACAAGCCCGCCGGCCTGTCCAGCCAGGGCGGCCGCATCCGGGCCCATACGCTGGACGACCTGCTGTGGGCCCTGGCCCGTCGCGACAGGCCGCGGCCGCGGCTGATCCACCGGCTGGACCGCGACACCTCCGGGGTGATCCTCACCGCCCGCACCAAGCCGGCGGCGACCTTCCTGGGCAAGGCCCTGATGGGCAAGCGGTTCCGCAAGACCTACCTGGCCATCGTCGCCCCCGGCGCGCCCGAGCCGCGCGGCGGCCAGATCGACAGCCCGCTGCGCCGCGAGTCGATCGGCCGCGAGGCCTATATGCGGGTCTGCCCGCCTGACCACCCCGAGGCCGAGGCGGCCCGCAGCCGCTACCGCACCCTGGCGACCGGGGAGGGGGCGGCCCTGGTCGAGCTCAGCCCCGACACCGGCCGCATGCACCAGCTGCGGGTCCACATGGCGTCGATCGGCCGGCCGATCGCCGGCGACAGCCGCGAGGGCGGGGGGCGGATGCTGGGCGGGGCGCCGGTCGCCCGGCGGTTGCT
>NZ_JBIXJO010000019.1:97733-98678 GCF_052871235.1 Caulobacter sp. LARHSG274
CGCCCCCCCCCCCCACCCCGCCCGCCCCCCCCCGCGGGGGGGCCCGCGGGCCCCCCCCCCCCCCCCCCCCCCCGGCGACAGCCGCTATGGCGGGGCGCTGATGCTGGGCGGGACGCCGGTCCCGCGGCTGATGCTGCACGCCGCCAGCCTGGTCTTCCCCCATCCCGAGGGCGGCGAGCGGCGGGTCAGCGCGCCGATCCCTGACGACATGCGGGCGATTCTGGATAAGCTGGGCCTGGCCGTTCCCGACCGCCAAGGTCCGGAACGCCAGCGGTCGGACGACCGTTAAGCCTGGCAGGAGACATCGCCATGAAACCGCTGATCGTGCTCGCCTTTTCCGCCGCCCTGCTGACCGCCTGCGCCACCGCCCCGACCGTCTACGGCCCGCGGACCGGCCCCAGCAGCGCCGGCTATTCCGAGTACCGCCTGGAGGCCGGCCGCTACCGCGTCACCTTCCAGGGCAATCCCGGCGCGCCGGTCAACCAGGTCTCGGACTATGTGCTGCTGCGGGCCGCCGAACTGGCCCTGCGCGACGGCTATGACTGGTTCCGGGTCGCCGACCGGGTGACCGAGCAGACCGGTTCGAGCCGAGGCTCGTCCCTGTCGATCGGCGGGGGCTCGGGCGGCTATGGCCGCCACAGCTCGGTCGGGCTCGGGGTCGGCACCAGCTTCAACCTCGGTCCCGGCCCGGCGGTCAGCAGCTCGGTGGAGGCGGTGTTCGGCAAGGGCCCCCGGCCGCGCGACGCCGACGTCTACGACGCCCGCGACATCGTGCGGACGGTGGGGCAGGGCCGGGCGTCGGTCTAGATTATTCGCCCCTAGTGTCCTGACTCAGAAGTTCGCGGACTCGGTATCGACTCAGTCGTGACAGACTCTCTTGGTTTTAGGGAGGCTGCGGGATGGTGGGTCGGGAGTTGCCGGCGGTGGAGTTGGAAGAGGCGGAGC
>NZ_JBIXJO010000020.1:0-97947 GCF_052871235.1 Caulobacter sp. LARHSG274
GGCTGGCCATCGAGGCCAGGGGCGCCCAGTTGGTCTTCCTGCCGCCCTACTCGCCCGATCTCAACCCCATCGAGATGGCGTTTTCCAAGCTCAAGACCCTGCTGCGCAAGGCCGCCGAACGAACCCGGGACAATCTGTGGGACCGCATCGGGCTGGTCCTCGACGCCTTCACCCCCGACGAATGCGCCAACTATTTTCGGCATGCCGGATATGTGTCAACTTAAGCGACGAATGCTCTAGGCGCGGACTTTATGAGCCGGGCGCAACGGCGCTGAAACGCTTGCGCCCGAAGGCGAGCCCTACCGCGCCGCCGCGAACCGCGCGCGAGCGGCGAATAGGGCGATCGGCAGGCCGACCCCGAACATATGGATCGCCACGCCGCCGAGCAGGATGTCGAGGGCGGGAGGCGGACTGGGGCCGAACCTCAGGGCCAGGACTACATAGTTCATGACTAGGTAGCAGCCGATCCCATAGGCCGGGCCCCACAGCCACGGTCGGCGGTTCAGGGCTGGGAGAAACCGGCTGGCGGCCACATAGACCGCGGCCATGACCACGGCGATGGCCGCGTGCAGCAGGCCGCCCAGGGCCGCCGTCGCCAGACCGCCGTGATAGCTGGCCTTGCCGAGCAGGCCGCTGGCGACCGATTGCAGGATCTTGACGGGGCCGACGCCGCGCAGGCCGAAGGCGATGAAGGCGTAGCTGATGTCCAGCGCCGCGGCGGTGAGGCCTCCGGCGAGGATGGCGGTCAGCGGGCTCAATCTGCGAGAGGAGGCTTGCGGGGTCATGGGGTCTCGCCGCCATGCCGGACGCCGCAGGGGCGGTCCGGGAAGATGAGCGGCCGGCTGGGAGGCCGGCCGCTCGCCTCGGGATCAGCCGTTGACGGCGTCCTTCAGCTGCTTGGCCGGCGTGAAGGCGACCTTCTTGCTGGCGGCGATTTCGATGGTCGCGCCGGTCGACGGGTTGCGGCCGGTGCGGGCCGGCTTGGCCTGAACCTTGAACTTGCCGAAGCCCGGGATCGAGACTTCCTCGCCCTTTACGGCCGCCTCGGTCAGCGACTTGAAGACGCCGTCGATGATGGCCTTGGCCTGAGTCTTGGTCAGCTTGTCGTCGGCGGCCACGGCGGCGTCGACCAGATCAGAAACGTTCATAAGTCAGCTCATCTGCTGGGAATCAAAAGAGAGCCAAGCCTGCCGGGCCGGACGCGCTTTGTCACCTCATGTTGAAGAGGATCGTCGATGCGCCCGATGACGAAACTTTGGCGCGCCTTGGGTCGTTGAAAAGATATGTTCTGTCAAATGCTTATCGCCGCAACCTGACCCGCATGCACGGGTCGCCCGAGGCGCGGCGCCCGAGTTTGCACTGCAGCGCGCCCGAAAGTCCCGAGCCGGAATCCGCGGAATCGACCGATCTCGCCGCCGGCTGACCCGTCAAACGTCAGGCGAAATCCGCAGTCGGCCGCGGGGCTTGGGAAAGCTGATCCGGTGGCGCAGCGGCGGGACGATGTCGGCGGCGCGGCCGTCCAGGGCCGCGAACCGGCGGGCGATCTCCGCCCGGTCGGCCGGCCTGACCCGGTTGGCGTAGCTCTTCACCCGGGGTGCATAGTCGTCGTACCAGGCGCCGAACCCGGGCCAGATGGCGTGCAGCCCCTCCAGGGTGATCTCCATCTGCTCATAGGCGACCAGGGTCCGCCGCCAGCGATGCTCGTCGAAGTCGAAGTCGGCGACGATGGTCCGCCCGGCCTGGCCGCCATAGGCCATCAGCTTGCGCGACACCGCCGGCGGCATGGCCAGGTTGAGGCCGCCCTCGTCGGGCGTCAGGGCGATCCGCACCACCCGCTCGCGCTGGCCGGGCATGGCGCTGAGCATCTGGTCCTGCCAGTCCTTTGCGGCCCCGAACAGGCTGGCGGCGAAGCCGGCCAGGGTGGTGATCGGCTTGACCGGGGTGAAGCTGCCGGCCGAGGCGTTCTGGGGCATGGTCACCCGCTCGGCCCGGTCCTCGGCGATGGCGTCCAGGCTCAGGGCGAAGGTCGGACGGACCGGCAGCAGGGTGTCGAAGAAGTGGATCGGGAAGTTGCTGCTTAGGCCGCCGTCGGAGAACAGCAGCGGCGCGATCGGCGGCGCGGCGCCGGCTTCCAGCTCGCCCCGGGCCCGCGCCCCGACGTCGCGCATGGCCAGCGGGATGGCCTGGATGAGGATCGGGAAGCTCAGGCTCATCCGCACGCAGACCACCACCGGCAGGTCGCGGGCCTCGGGCAGCGCCCGATGGCGGCCGTCCTCGTCGGGGGCGCCGACCGGCGCGCCGGCCGATGTCTCGCCCAGCAGATAGGTCATGACCTGGGCCGGGAACAGGCTTCGCCAGCGGTCCGGGTCGAACAGCAGCGCCATGTCGAAGGTCGGGGCGACATGCGGGCGCGACAGCGACAGGTTGGTGGTCATCATCCGCAGGTCGATCGCCTGGTGGCCGTCGGCGATCTCGGCCGGGCTGAGGCCGATGTCGGCCAGGTCGCCGAAGGTCAGCGGGCGCTGGCGGCCGGCGGGCCCGAAGGCGATGTCCTGCAGCGACTGGTGGATCCAGTCGGTCAGGGCCGGCGGCTCGCCCGCCGCGCTTTCTGCGGAGAGGCCGCTGCACAGGCCGAAGTTCTGCTCGGGCAGGCGCCGGGCGATCAGCGCTGTCAGCCGCAGCGCCAGGCCGGCGGCGGCCGCGACCACCACCGCCAGCAGGGCGCCGGGCAGCAGTGACCACCAGGACGGCCAGGCCGCGCCGTGGAACAGTCCGGCCGGCAGGCCCACCAGCGCCACCGCCAGCAGATAGGCCGCCAGTCCGATCGCGCCGCCCACCGTCAGCGACGGGGTGAAATTGCCCAGGGCGGCCAGGAACCGCAGCGGCCCCTTGTCCTTGGCGGCGACCTGCCGGAGCGCCGTCATCAACGGCTTGAACCCGTCGCTCGGCTGGAACAGTCCGGCCAGGATCGTCGGCAGCTCAGCGCAGCGCCGCTCGAAACGGGTGAAGCCCTCCAGGTCGCCGGCCTGGCGGGCGTATTCGGCGGCGGCCGCGAAGGCCGCGGCGATCGCCCCCGCCGAGGCCCCGCCGATCGAGCGGAACCGGTAGCGCCTGGCCAGCTCCAGTATGGCGTAAGGATAGACCACGCCTGAGGTGATGCCGCCCTTCATCACCAGGTCGCACTCACGGTCGGGCGCCGCGAAATCCGCGGGCCTGAAGGTAGGGTTCGCGCCCGCATCGGCCATGGGGTCTCTCCGTCTTCGAACGGAGCTTGCCCTTAGGTTGTGCGTCAGGCAACTGCGCCTGGGCGCCAGGTCAATGAATCTGCGCCTCGCCCGGACCGCCGTCGCGGCGCGCCAGCAGCCGTCCCAGGACGTTGAACAGCCGCTCGCCCAGCAGCGGCTTCTCGACGATCGTGGCCGCCAGCCGGGCCGCCGCCAGCTGGATCTCGCTTGAGGGGCCGGTGGTGATCAGGATGGCCGGGGAGGCGATCCCCGCCGCGCGCAGCCGATGCAGCAGGGTCAGGCCGGTTTCCCCGGGCATAAGCTGGTCGATCACGAAACAGCCGGTCGCCGCCAGGTCCGCCGCCTTGGGCAGCAGACCCGGACGGGCATAGGCGCGCACCCGGAAGCCCTGGGCCTCCAGGGCGAAGGTCATGGCCTCCCGCAGGGCGTCGTCATCATCGAGCAGGACGATGGTGGCCGGACTGGGGATGGCCAGACTGGGGGAAGACACGTCGACTCCGTGCGGTGGCCGGCGGGGCGTCGCCATGGGTCACCTTGCCCGGCGGCGCGCGCCCGCGCCTTGACCTGGCGCAAACCGGTCAGAGGCCGGCGGCCAGGGCCATGCGAACGAGATCGGCGACCGTGCGGGCCTCGGTCTTGGCCATCAGATTGGCCCGATAGACCTCGACCGTGCGCGGGCTGATGTCGAGGTCGGCGGCGATGGCCTTGTTGGACTTGCCCGCCGCCACGCCCACCAGCACGTCCCGCTCGCGCGGCGACAGTTCGGCGATCCTGCGCTCGGCCTCGACCCGCGCCTGGGCCTGTTCGTCGTCGCCGGGGCGCAGGGCCAGGGCGGCGCGCACGGCGTTCAGGAAGGTCTCGTCCGAGAACGGCTTTTCGATGAAGTCGACGACCCCGGCCTTCATCGCCTCCACGGCTAGGGGCACGTCGCCGTGACCGGTCATGACGATCACCGGATAGCGGACCTTTTGCCGGTTGAGCTGGCGGACCAGGTCCAGGCCCGACAGTCCCGGCATCCGGATGTCGGTGACCAGGCAGCCTTCGACCGGCTCGGGACGGGCCTCCAGGAAGGCCGTGGCGGAGTCGTGCAGGCGGGCGGTGAAACCGTTGACGTCGAGGACGAAGGCCAGGGAGTGGCGCATGGCCTCGTCGTCGTCGACGACATGGACGATCGGCCTAGACGGCATGGTCCTGCTCCGTGCGGGCGAAGGGAAGGGTGAAGGCGAAGGTCGCGCCGCCGCGCGCGTTCGACTGCGCCCAGATGCGGCCGCCATGGGCGTCGACGATGGTCCGGCAGATCGACAGACCGACGCCCAGGCCCGTGTCCTTGCTGCTGATGAACGGCTGGAAAAGCCGTTCGGCGATCTCCGGCGCCAGGCCTGGCCCGGTGTCGGAGACGGTGACCTGGGCCATGTCGTCCGCCGCGGTCGAAATGGCGATCGTCAGTTCCTTGATCGCGCCGCCGCGCATGGCTTCGACGGCGTTGCGGATCAGGTTGAGGGCTACCTGCTGGACCTGCACCCGATCGACGATCACCGGCTCGACGCGCGTAAAGCGCAGCGACACCCGCAGCCCGGCCTCCTTGGCGCCGACCAGGGCCAGGGCGCTGGCCTCCTCCATCAGCTTGCCCAGGTCCTCGATGGTGTGCTCGGTCTCGCCCTTGGCGACGAACTCGCGCAGGCGCTTGATGATCTCGCCGGCCCGCAGCGCCTGGTCGCCGGCCCGGTCGAGGGCGTCGCCGAGCCGGACGAGGTCCGGGTCCTTGGCCTTGAGCAGGGTGACCGAACCCTTCATGTAGTTGGCGATCGCCGACAGCGGCTGGTTGAGCTCGTGGGCCAGGGCCGCGGCCATGCCGCCCATGGCCGTCAGCCGCGAGGCGTGGACCAGCTCGGACTGCAGGGCCTGCAGGCGCAGATCCTGGTCCTGGCGCTCGGTGAGATCGCGGATAAAGCCGGTGAAGAACCGCTCGCGCCCGGCCTGGGCCTCGCCGACGGCCAGCTCCATCGGGAAGGTCGAGCCGTCCTTGCGCTCGCCGACCACGATGCGGCCGATGCCGATGATCCGCCGCTCGCCGGTCGCGGCGTAGCGCGACAGGTAGCCGTCATGCTCCTCGCGATAGGGCGAGGGCATCAGGAACTTGATGTTGCGGCCGACCGCCTCGTCGGCGCTCCAGGCGAACAGCCGCACGGCCGCGGCCGAGAACGAGCGGATGATCCCCTTTTCGTCGATGACGATCATCGCCTCGGGCACGGTGTCGAGGATCGACTGCAGGTGGGACTGCTTGGCCGCCGCCTCTACGCTATTGCGGCGCAGCTGGTCGCCCGCCAGGCCGACGACCGGGCCCAGCAGCAGGAAGAAGGCCGAGTCGATCAGGTTGGCGGGGTTGTCGCGAAACTGCGGCCCCAGCAGCGCCACGCTGGCGACGAAGCACAGGGCCGTGGCCAGCAGGGCCGGCTTCAGCCCGCCCAGGCCGGCCGCCAGCAGCACCGCCGGCACGGCGACGACCAGCAGGGCCCGCTCCTGCAGATAGGGCCGCAGGACCAGCCAGAGGGCCAGCGCCGCCAGCGATCCCAGCACGGCCGCCGCATATCCCGGCGCGGCCGCCAGCAGCGGTCGCGTCCTGGTCCACGGTCCGCCCGCAACACTTCGCTGATCGCGCATCGAGTCGTCACCCGCCTTGCCGGCAGGCTAGCACGCGGCGGGCGACGTTCGGAAAGCACAACCTGCCGGTCAGCAGGCGACCAGCCTGGCCAGGCCGGCCTGCCGGCGGATGTGGAAGCGCCGGTTGCCGAAGAACTCGACCAGGCCCTCGGCCTGCAACTGGGTCAGCATCCGCGAGACGGTCTCGATGGTCAGGCCCAGATAGTCGGCCATGTCCTGGCGGCCCATGGGCAGGACGGTGAGCTCTCCGCGGCCGCGATCGGCCAGGTCGAGCAGGAAGCTGGCGACCTTTTCGCAGGCGGTCTTGCGGCCCAGCAGCAGCAGATGTTCCTGGGTCCGCACCAGTTCCCGCGCCGTCGCTGCCCAGATCAGCCGCTCCAGGGCTAGGCCCTCGTCGCCATAGCGCTTCAGCGTCGCGCGCTTGACCACCAGGATGTCGCTGTCGATCAGGGCCTCGGCGGTGAAGCGGTGGAGCGGGCCGGGTTCGAGGCCGAAAATGTCGCCCTCGTAGTAGAAGTCGCCGATCTGGCGGCGGCCGTCGCTGAGCAGGCGGCTGGTGCGCACCGCGCCGCGGACCACGCGATAGACCAGGTCGCTCGCCTCGTCCTGGGCGAAGATTTCGTCGCCGGGCTCGAAAGCCATGCGCACGCCGATCGGTTGGAAGGGATCCACCGCAGCGCCCGTCGCAGGACGTGCGCTCAGCGGCGAAGCAAAACCCTGCGAGTACATCGGCGATCTCCTGGCCCGAACTTGAGGCAAGGCTAGGCTTGAACGCCAAGGCGCGACATTCGGGAGCGCCGCTTACGATGGGTCCCCTAGGGAACTCTACGGAGGCGCTCGGAGCGCCGCCTTGATCCTGATCGCAGGCTCGCTTGAGCAGGATCAAAGCGGATGGACCGGCGGGGCGCGATGATTGCTGGACCAGAGGGAGGCCGCTGATGGTCCGCATAGGTCGCTGGGTCGCCGTCCTTGGCGCGGCCGCCGTTCTCGCCGTCTCGGCTCCCGGAGCGGACGCTGCGCAAACCCAAGGCCAGGCCCAGGCCGGTCGGCGCCTGGCCCAGCGCCATTGCGGCGGCTGCCACGCTGTCGCAGCGGGGGCGAGCCCCCTGGCCGATGCGCCGCCGTTCCGGGACATCC
This sequence comes from Caulobacter sp. LARHSG274, assembly GCF_052871235.1. Lineage (NCBI taxonomy): Bacteria > Pseudomonadati > Pseudomonadota > Alphaproteobacteria > Caulobacterales > Caulobacteraceae > Caulobacter > Caulobacter sp. LARHSG274. Next base: position 7,044 of record NZ_JBIXJO010000020.1, read on the forward strand.
ACCGCCGCTATGGTTCCGACGGCCTGCGCGGCCTGCTGGCCGAAGGCATGATCAAGCCCGACCCCATGCCCGAGGAGGGCTCGGTCCGCACCCATCCCCGCATGCCCATGGCCGAGCTGGGCGAGGACGAGACCGCCGACCTCGTGGCCTATCTGCGCAGCCTGGAGCCGGCGCCGGCCGAAGGCTGTCATGGCGCCGGAGGATGTCGCTGACAGCGCGGCGGACTTGCCAGGATGCGGCCCGACGGGGCTAGGATGGCGAATCTCCGTCGCCCCCAGGGGCCGCTGCCAGGCCCGTATCGTGCCCGATCAATTTTCCCTGTTCGCGCCCGAGCCGGCCACCGACCGGTTGTTCTTCGCGATCTTCCCCGACCCGGCGACCGCCGGCGCCATCGCCGAACAGGCCGGCCGCCTGCGGACCGCCCACCAACTGACCGGCAGGTCGCTGGCGGCCGAGCGTTTCCACATCACCCTGCATCACCTGGGCGACCATGCCGGCCTGCGGCGCGACCTCGTGGCCATGGCCGGGGAGGCGGCCCAGGCGCTGGCGGCGACGCCGTTCCAGGTGACCTTCGACCGGGCGGTCAGCTTCCACAACGGCGGCAACAATCCCCTGGTGCTGCGGGGCGACGCCGGGCTCGAGGCCCTGAAGACCTTCCAGCGGGACCTCGGCCTGGCCATGGCCCGGGCCGGACTTGGCCGGTGGGTGGACAAGGCGTTCACGCCGCATGTGACCCTGCTCTACGACCGGCGCGTCGTCGCCGAAGTCCCGGCGGAGTCCGTGACCTGGACCGTGAACGGCTTCACCCTGGTCCGCAGCCTCCTGGGTCGCACCGAGCACGTGCCGCTCGCCCGCTGGGCGTTGGACTGAGTCAGGCCGGCGGGGCCTCCGCCAGCAGGGCCGCCAACTGGACCAGGGCGCCGCGCAGCACCGGTCGCTGGGTCGGGCCGCCCAGGGAGATGCGCAGGCCGTTGGGATGGTCCGGCCCGGCGGCGAAGGCGTCGGCGGCGACCAGGGCCAGGCCGCGGCTGGCGGCCTGGGCGCGCAACCGGTCGGGATTCCAGCCGACGGGCAGGTCGAGCCAGACATGGACGCCTTCCGCCGCGCCCCGGGCCGCCGGGAGGATCGTCGCGGCCAGGGCCCGGCGGGCCCGCGCCTCCCGCCGCACCCCGCCCAGCACCCGTTCGGCCGCGCCGTCGCGGATCCAGCGGACCGCGATCGCCGTGGTGAGGGGCGAACCCATCAGGGCCGTGGCCCGCAGGCTGGCCGTCACCTGCTCGGCCCACTCGGCGCTCGGCGCGACCAGGAAGGCGGTCCTCAGGCCGGGCGACAGGGTCTTGGACAGGGTGGCGATGTGGAAGGTCCGGTCGGGGGCGAGGGCGGCCAGGGCGGGCGGGGGCGCGTCGAACAGCCGGCTGTAGGGGTCGTCCTCGATCAGCCAGGTCCCGGCGTCGCGAACCACCGTCGCCAGCTCGTCGCGCCGCTGCCGGTCGAGGGTGGCGGCGACCGGATTGGAAGTGGTCGGGACGATATAGATCGCCGCCGGCCGCTGCTGGGCGCACAGCCGCGCCAGGGCCTCGGGCATGAACCCCCGGTCGTCGACCGGGCAGACCAGCAGTTTCAGGTCCAGCCGTCGGGCCAGGGCGATCAGGCCGGGATAGGTGAGGGGCTCGACGACGACGCCGGCGCCGGGGCGGGCGAGGGTGGCCAGCACCGCGGTCAGGGCCGACTGCGCGCCGGGGCAGACCACGATGCGGTCGAGGGCGACCTCGCCCAGGCACGGCTCCAGCCAGGCGGCGCCGGCGGCGCGCTGGCCCGGCGCGCCCGGTCCGGCATGGTAGGCCATCAGGGTGGCCACGTCGGTGCGGTCGAGGATGGCGGCGGTCGTCTCCTTCAGCAGGGCGGCCAGCGACACGTCCTGCGGCGGGGGCGGCAGGTTCATGCTCAGGTCCACCAGGCCGGCCTCGTCCTCGATCGCCCCTCGGCGCACGAAGGTGCCGCGCCCGACCGCGCCCTCGACCAGGCCCCGGGTCCGGGCCGCGCCATAGGCGCGGGTGACGGTGGTGAAGTCGATGTCCAGATGGTCGGCCACGGCCCGCTGTGGCGGCAACTGGTCGCCGGGCTGCAACTCGCCCGCGCGGATGGCGGTTTCCAAGGCGTCGACCAGGGCCAGGTAGATCGGCTGGTCGCCCCGCTGGGCGACGCGCCGCAGCCAGCCGGCGGCGGGTTGGTCACGAGCCATGCTTGCGTCCCTGAGGTCGAATACATACATTTAATGCAGAATGTATGTATCTCAAGTCCGATTGTAGGGAAAGAGCCCATGACCAGCCCCGTCCACGCGCCGTCGAGCCTGCGTTCCGGCCTGCTGTGCCGCTGCCCGCGCTGCGGCGAGGGGCGGCTCTATGCGGGTTTCCTGAGACTGGCCAAACGCTGCGACCGCTGCGGCCTGGACTACAGCTTCGCCGACCCGGCCGACGGCCCGGCCTTCTTCGTGATGACCGGCGTCGGGATCCTGGTCATCGCCGTCTGGGCCTGGGCGGTGGTGGCGGCCCAGCCGCCGCTCTGGCTGCAGTTCGCGACGGTGTTCCCGGCCCTGCTGGCCGGCTGCCTGGGCACGCTGCGGCCGGTCAAGGCCTGGCTGGTGGCCGAGCAGTACATCCACAAGGCCAGCGAGGGCGGGGCGTCGAGCGTCCAGAAATCCTGAGCCAGGCCCGCCGCCTCACCAGTTGAACAGGGTGCCGTCCTCGAGCCGGTTCACCGGCAGGTAGGCGGGGCGGTAGGGGTATTTGGCGGCCAGGGCCTCGTCGATGTCGACCCCGTGGCCGGGGGCCTCGCCGGGGTGCAGCTCGCCGTCCTTGAACGTGTAGGCGTGCGGGAACACCGCATCGGTCTCGGCGGTGTGGCGCATATATTCCTGGATCCCGAAGTTGGGCACCCAGAGGTCGAAGTGCAGGGCCGCGCCCATGCACACCGGCGACAGGTCGGTGGCGCCATGGAAGCCGGTGCGCACGTTGTTGATCTCGGCCAGGGCGGCGATGCGCTTCAGATGCGAGACCCCGCCGGCATGGACGATCGTGGTGCGGATATAGTCGATCAGCTGCTCCTCGATCAGCTGCTTGCAGTCCCAGATCGAGCTGAACACCTCGCCGACCGCCAGGGGGGTGGTGGTGTGCTGGCGGATCAGCCGGAAGCTGGCCTGGTTCTCGGCCGGGGTGACGTCCTCCAGCCAGAACGGGCGGCAGGGCTCCAGGTCCTTGCCCAGGCGGCCGGCCTCGATCGGGGTCAGGCGGTGGTGGCTGTCGTGCAGCAGGTGGACGTCCCAACCCAGGGCCTCGCGGGCGGCGGCGAACAGCTTGGGCACGGTCGGCAGGTACTTGCTGGTCGACCAGACGTTCTCGGTGGGCAGGGCCGCGTCGGCCGGCTCGTAGAACAGCTTGTCCTTGGAGACGCCGTAGGTGCTGGCCAGGCCGGGCACGCCGGTCTGCAGGCGTATGGCCTTGTAGCCCATCGCCTGGTAGCGCAGCGCCTCGTCGACCGTCTCCTCGATGGTCGCGCCGTTGGCGTGGCCATAGACCATCACCCCGGTCCGGCTGGCGCCGCCCAGCAGCTGGTAGAGCGGCAGGCCTGCGACCTTGGCCTTGATGTCCCACAGGGCCATGTCGACCGCGGCGATCGCCGACATGGTCACCGGCCCCCGACGCCAGTAGGCGCCCTTGTACAGGTACTGCCAGATGTCCTCGATCTGGTGGGCGTCGCGGCCGATCAGGCAGGGGACGACGTGGTCGGCCAGATAGCTGACCACCGAAAGCTCGCGGCCGTTCAACGTCGCGTCGCCGATGCCGTAGACGCCGTCCTCCGTGGTGATCTTCAGGGTGACGAAGTTGCGGCCGGGGCAGGTGACGATGACGCGCGCGTCGGTGATCTTCAGCATTCGGGCGTTCCGTGAATCCAATAACTGGCGCGATGGCGGCTGCCGTCGGCCCTGGCGTCGCGCGACTTCGCCAAGGCAAGTGGTCTGGCCAATTGCGATGCTTCCGTTCGACTTGTCAAGGGAGTCCCGAGGCAGTCCCTCGGGTGACCTTTTGGCGACAGGGTTTTGGAGGGGTGCGGCTAATGGAGACCCCGCTTGGATGGGGCCGCGGGTTGAACAGGGTCGACTCAGGGCCACGTGCCATCCGTCTACGTCATAGCGGTAGGCAGATTTATAAGTGGCCAGGCCAATTCCAAAGCCATTCCGGAGCGCCGAAACAGACCGGGGGACGCGAGGGCGGGCGCATTCTACATGGCCACGGACTCAGCCCGGGTCACCCCCGGGGCGCGCCCTTGCAGAGCGGCGCGGCGACGATCTCGGCGATGACCGTGCGGCCATGGGCCTGGGCCCGCTGGCGGTAGTGATCCAGGTGCAGCGGCAGCAGCACCGCCAGGCTCGCCGCCGCCGTGGCGGCGACGGCGAGCGCCGGCCAGGCGCCGAGCAGCGCCCTGAGCCCCCGCGCCGAGGCGCCGGTCATCAGGGCCAGCAGTCCCAGGGCGCAGCACAGCATGGCGCGGCCCTAGGCGGGAACCGGGTCGCCTTGCCGGGCCTGGGCCGGGGCGGCGTCGTCATATTCGTCATGGCGGCGCATCCAGTCGCCCATGCTGGTCTCGTTGCGGCCCAGAGGCGCGCGGTCGAGGAGCATGTAGGTCCCGATCATCTCCTCGCCGCCGCGGCCGTAGCTGGAATAGGTGTGGAACACCTGGCCGGCCTCGTCCTTGTAGAAGGCGCTCAGCCCCGGCAGCTCGGTCGGCTGGCCCTCTACGGGTTCGAAATTGTAGGTCGCGGTTCCGGACGCCAGGATCTCCGGCGTGAACGAGACCCCGTAGTCGTAGTTGAAGTCGCCGCCGAACGACGAGGCCCAGGGGAAGCGCCAGCCCATGCGGACCTTGTAGGCCTCGATCCGCTCCAGCGGCGCGCGCGACACGGCGATCAGGGTGACGTCGTGATGGTTCAGGTGGGGCAGGGTCCCGTCGAGGTGATCGGCCAGGAACGAGCAGCCCGGGCAGCCGGCCTCCCATTCGGGCGGCAGCATGAAGTGATAGACCATCAGCTGGCTGCGGCCGTCGAACAGTTCGGCCAGGCTCTTGCGGCCGTCCGGCGTGTCGAAGCTGTAGGCCTTGTCGACCTTGACCCAGGGCAGGGCCAGGCGCTCGGCGGCGTTGCGGTCGCGCAGACGGGTCTCTTCCTTTTCGTGGGCCAGCAGGGCCTTGCGGGCTTCGAGCCATTCGGCGCGCGAGGCGATCTTGTGGTTCGGCATCGGACTCTCCCTTTGGGTTGTGGCCCCCCGACCTTTGCGGTCTTGACTTTAACGTTGATATCAACACAATCTCAAGATGTCAAAGCCGCCGTCGACGCCTTTCGAGACCACCCTCCTTGTTCGCGACGCCTGCCTCTGCCTGCACGTGCAGCGGGCGGCGCGGGCCCTGGCGCGGCGGTTCGACGAGGCGTTCCGGCCACTGGGGATCACCAGCGGCCAGTTCTCGCTGCTGATGTCGCTCAATCGGCCGGAGCCGCCCGGCATCGGCGCGGTCTCGACCTTGCTGGCCATGGATCGCACCACCCTGACGGCCAATCTGAAACCGCTGGAGCGGCGCGGCCTGGTGACGGTGACCGTCGACCCGAAAGATCGGCGCGGACGGCGGCTGTCCCTGACCGCGGCCGGCCACGCCCTGCTGGCCCACGCGACGCCGATCTGGATGGCGACCCATGAAGCGGTCGAGCGGCGATTGCCGGACGCTAATCCGGACGGCCTGCGGGCCGCGCTGCTCGCCCTGGCCTGAACAGTCGACGACAGGGCGAGGCCGGTCTTTTTTCCAGTTTGCCGCGCGGCGGGCGCGCCTTACGGTGGTGGGACGAGAGAATCTGACCGCCCACGGAGCGTTCGCGCGTGACGACCACGATCTACGGCATCAAGGCCTGCGACACGATAAAGAAGGCGCGGGACTGGCTGGACGGTCACGGCGTCGCCTATGGCTTCCACGATTACAAGACCGCGGGCGTCGATCGCGCCCGCCTGGAAGGCTGGAGCCGCGTCGTGGGCTGGGAAACCCTGCTCAATCGGGCCGGCACGACCTTCCGCAAGCTGCCCGAGGCCGACAAGCAGGACCTTGACGAGGCCAAGGCCATCGCCCTGATGCTGGCCCAACCGTCGATGATCAAGCGTCCGGTGCTCGACCTCGACGGCCGGCTGCTGGTCGGCTTCAAGCCCGACCAGTACCAGCGCGCCGTCGCGGCGGACGGCTAGATGGACGCCCGGCTCACGCCAGCGCCGACCCGGCCGGTCCCCGCGCGGATCGAGCTGGTGATCTTCGACTTCGACGGCACCCTGGCCGACAGCACGGCCTGGGCGATCCGGGCGGTGCGGCCCCTGGCCGAGCGCTTCAAGTTCAAGGCGGTGACCGAGGACGAGATCGCCATGCTGCGCGGCCGCAACAGCCGCGAGATCATGGCCTATCTGGGCCTGCCGTTCTGGAAGGTGCCGCTGGTCGCCGCCCACGGCAAAAAGATGATGGCCGCCGAGGCCCACACCATCTCGCTGTTCGCGGGGGCGGCCGACCTGCTGCGCGGCCTGTCGGCGGCGGGCCTGAAGCTGGCCATCGTCAGCTCCAATTCCGAGGCGACGATCCGGGCGATCCTGGGTCCGGACCTGGCCGAGCTAATCGACCACTACGGCTGCGGCGCGGCGATCTTCGGCAAGGCCGCCAAGTTCCGGGCCGTGGTCAAGGCTGCCCGGATCGCCAAGGACCGGGTGCTGTGCATCGGCGACGAGACCCGCGACATCGAGGCGGCCAACGAGGCGGGCCTGGCCTGCGGCGCGGTCGAATGGGGTTACGCCACCCGCGGGGCCTTGGCCGACCACGGCCCGACGATGATCTTTTCGGCCATGGACGAAATTATTTCGCGGGTCGCCGCATCCAATTGCCGGCTCGGCGCCGACTAGCTTCCAGAAACGGTGCGAAAGCTCGCATCGATCTGGAGACGAGACGGATGGAAGAGCTGTTCCACGCCTACTGGTGGCTGGTGTTTCCCGTGAGCGGGATCGTGGTCGGCGCCTTCCGGAGCTGGCTGGCCTACCAGGCTCGTCGCGACGCCCTTGAGGTGCTGCGGTCCTACGCCGCCGCCGGTCGGGAGCCGCCCGCGGCGCTGATGGCCCGCCTGGACATCGGCTGACCCCGTGACATTCCGGCGCGCGCGGCGCGCCTCTGGAGATTTGTTGTGATGGAAGACCTTTTTCGATCCTTCTGGTGGCTGATCTTTCCGCTGAGCTGGTTCGTGTTCGGCGGCTATCAGAGCTGGTTGTCCTACAAGGCCAATCGCGACACGCTCGACCTGATCAAGTCCTACGCCCAGGCCGGACGGGATCCGCCGCCAGAACTGCTGGCCAGGCTGAACAGGCGTTGGAGCGAGGACGATGCGGAGGACGACGATCGTCACCGCTACCGCCGCCGCCGTCCTCGCGAACGCAGCTGGTACCAGGTGGTGCTGTTCGCCTGCCTGGGCGCCGGCTTCGCCTATGCGGCCGCGACCGATCTTTACCAGGCGGGGTCCGCCTTCGTCATCGTGGCCTTCGTCATGGGCGCCCTGAGCGTGGCGTCCGTGGTGTCGATCCTGGTGGACCGCGGACCTCGGCTCTGATGGACGCGCCGCTTGTCCGGGCGGCGCGGAGCGGATCGCAGTCGGCCTTCGCGCGCCTGGTGGCGACTCACGAGCGGCCCCTGCGCGGGTTCCTGCGCAAGAGCGGCTTCGGCGACGCCGACGACATTGCCCAGGAAGCCTTCCTGGCGGCCTGGTCGGGCCTGGCGCGGTTGAAGGACGACGACGGTTTTCGCGCCTGGCTGTTCGGCGTGGCCTGGCGCAAGGCGATCGACCACGGCCGGACCGCCCGCCGCTCGGCGCGCCGCGACCAGGCCTGGCGACAGGAGCAGGCCGACGACACGCCGCGCGAGGCCGATCCGGCCGACCGGATGGCGCTGCAGGCGGCCCTGGCCGATCTGCCCGCCGACCAGAGGGCCTGCGTCACCCTGTGTCTCGGCCAGGGCTGGTCGCATGGCGAGGCGGCGCAGGCGCTGAACCTGCCGCTGGGCACCGTGAAGTCGCATGTGAACCGCGGACGTGAGAGACTGCTGGTCCTGTTGGGAGACGCCTCATGAGCCCGGAAGATCGTCTGGCCGCTTTCCTGTCTGAGGACGCCGTCCCGGTTCGCCCCTCGGTGGACGCGGTGTTCGTCGCCGAGGTCATGCAAAGGGTGGCGCGGCGCGAATTGTACGCCAAGCTGATGTCCGGGGCCGTGACCGCCGCCGCCGCGGGGGTGGTGCTCTGGGCCTGCGCGCCGGTGCTGAACCTGGCCGTCCAGACCCTGGCCCCGGCCCTGGCGCCGGCCGCGGGCATCCTCTGCCTGGCGGCCGCGGCGACCCTGCTGAGCGGCCAGATGCTGGTCCGTCGCTAAGCTTACGAAAGTTTCATCTGGCCCGGCGCCTCCAAACGCACCGGTTCAGGTCTCTTCCCTACAGAGGTCGGAAGCGTCACGCTTCCCGCCAAGCATTGAGGGGAATGACTCATGAACGAAGAAATTATGGTCCCGTTTTTTTTCTTCGCGATGATCGTCGCTGTCGTCGTCCTGCCGAACTGGCTGAAGAGCCGCGACCGTCGGGAGATGCAGGCGACCGTCCGCGCGGCGATCGAGAAGGGGCAGCCGCTTCCGCCCGAGTTGATCGAGGCGATGACCAAGGGCATCAAGCCGGTCGGCGTCTCGTCGGCGCAGCGTGACCTGCGGATCGGCGTCATCCTGCTGGCCGTCGCCGCGGGCGTCGCCCTGACAGGGGTCGCCCTGGGTCAGATCAACGGCAACGCCATGTTCGGCACCGTCAGCGGCGCGGCGATCCCGGGCATGATCGGCCTGGCCTTCATCATTCTCAGCTTCTTCAACCCCAACAAGACCCCCCCGCAAGCCTAGGCGCGGATAAGGGGAGGAGGGGACCGATCTCATGGGCACTGAACGCCCACCCACCGGCCACGACGTCGAGCTGGCCGCCCTGGCGGCGGCCGGCGACCGCAAGGCCTTCGGCGAGCTGGTGCGCCGGCACGGCTCGGCGGTGCGCGGCCTGCTGCGCCGGCTGGGGGCCGATCCGGCCACCGCCGACGACGTCGCCCAGGACGCCTTCCTGGTCGGCTTCGAGCAGATCGCCGACTATCGCGGCGAGGGGTCTTTCGGCGGCTGGATCAAGAAGACCGCCGCCCGGCTCTATCTGCGCAAGGTCAAGCGCGACTCGCGTTTCGTGCTGAGCGAGAGCGCCGAGGAGTCGGCGCCGATCGCCCTGGACGGCCCGGGCGCGACCGCCGACCGGATGGACCTGGACGAGGCGCTGAAGATCCTGTCGAAGGCCGAGCGCCTGTGCGTATCGCTTTGCTACGGGGCCGACTGGTCGCACACCGAGGCGGCCGAGGCCTTGAACATCCCCCTTGGGACGGTCAAATCCCATGTCAAACGTGGTCTGGATAAACTCAGGGCCCGGATGGCCCCGCCGTCCGCAGGCGCGTCGAACGACTCCGCGAGGAGAGAAAACCATGGCTGATCCGGATTTCGAAACCCAGCTCTCGCGTCTCTACGCCCAGCCGCCGGCGTTCGGCGACGCCGAACCGTTCGCCCAGCGGGTGACCGACCGGCTCGATCGCGGCTGGGCCCTGCGGCGGCTGGTGATCGGGGCGACCGGCGTGGTCGCAGGCCTGGCGGCGGCGGCCCAGCTGATCGGCAGCCGGTTCGCAAGCGAGTTCTCGACCATGTCGCGCGACGGCGCCCAGACGCTGGACCTGGGCCTGGACAAGCTGATGGCCCGCTACGACCAGGTGCTCACCCTGGGCAGCGCCCAGACCCTGTGGCTGGCGGCGGCCCTGGCCGCCGTGGCCCTGGCCTTCGCGGTGACGCGGCTGGTGGACGAGGTCTAGCCGGACCTCGCGCTGGCCTTTCACGGATATGTTGCGGCGCGAGAGGATCTGGCGGAAAACGGCGCACGCCTTCGCCTGGAGCACTCGCCCTGTCCGCCCATCGTGAACAAACGGTCCGCCGCCTGGCCGCCCCCGACATCGCCGCGCGCAAGGGCGGCGAGCCGCTGGTCTGCCTGACCGCCTACACCGCGCCGGTCGCCGCCGCCCTCGACGACGCCTGCGACCTGCTGCTGGTCGGCGACTCGGTGGGCATGGTGGTGCACGGCCTGCCCAACACCGTCGGCGTGACCATGGAGATGATGATCCTGCACGGCCAGGCGGTGATGCGCGGCTCGCGCAAGGCCATGGTGGTGGTCGACATGCCGTTCGGCTCCTACGAGGGCGCGCCGGAGGAGGCCTACGCCAACGCCGTGCGGATCATGAAGGAGACCGGGGCCCAGGGGGTGAAAGTCGAGAGCGGCCCGACCATCCCCGAGACCATCGCCTACATGGTCAAGCGCGGGGTGCCGGTGATGGGCCATGTCGGCCTGCGCCCCCAGGCGGTGCTGGTCGACGGCGGCTTCAAGGCCAAGGGCAAGGACGAGGCCGGCCGAGCCCTGATCCTGGAGGAGGCCCGGGCCACCGCCGAGGCCGGGGCCTTCGCCGTGGTGGTCGAGGGCGTCGCCGAGAGCCTGGCCCGCGAGATCACCGCCGCCATCGCCCCGCCGACCATCGGCATCGGCGCCTCGGCGGGCTGCGACGGCCAGATCCTGGTCACCGACGACATGCTGGGCCTGTTCGACTGGACCCCGAAATTCGTGCGCCGCTACGCCGACCTGAAGGGCGAGATCGAGCGCGCCGCCGCCGACTACGCCCGCGACGTCAAGGCCCGCACCTTCCCCGGCGAGGCCGAAACCTACTACGCCAAGAAGGGGTAGTGGCCTTCGTCGGGCGGCTGGGATCGCGGCCGGCGCGATCGCCATTGAAAAACCGCATCCCCAGCTTGTCGTGACGGGCGATCCGGGTGGACGGACCAAGGCCGGGGCGAGGGGGTTCAACGGGCGTGATCCCGCCCGCGTCCCCGTTGCGGCTGGCCCTGACACGCTATAGGTTCGCCGCCTCGGCGGGTTCGCCCGCCATGGTGTTCATCTCGCGCGTCGGCCTGGAGCGATCCGGGGCCGGCGCTCAGGGCGCAGTTCTCGCCCCTACCGGAGCCTCGTTCGTGGTCGATGTGTTTGACGAGGTCGAAGAGCAGCTGCGCTCCGACCGCTACAAGTCCCTGGCGCTGAAGTCGCTGCCCTGGGTGGGCGCGCTGGCGGTGGCGGCGATTCTCGGCGTCGGCGGCTGGTGGGGCTGGAACGGCTACCAGGAGAGCAAGGCCGACAAGGCCTCCGAAGCTTACCAGGCGGCGCTGGAAAACGCCGGCAAGATCGGCCCGGCCAAGTCGTTCCCGGCCTTCGAGGCGGTGTCCAAGGACAGCACGCCGGCCTACAAGGCGCTGGCCCTGATGCAGATGGGCGGCATCCGCCTGGAAGAGAAGAAAACGGCCGAGGCGGTGGGCTATTTCGACCAGGCGGCCAAGCTTGCGCCCAATCCGGTGCTGGCCGACCTCGCCGGCCTCAATTCCGCCTTGGCGCTCCTCGACACGGCTCCCTACAAGGATGTCGAGGCGAGGCTGACCCCGTTGATGGGCGAGAAGAGTCCCTATCGCGTGCAGGCGAAGGAAGCGCTGGCCTTCGCCAAGCTGCGGGCCGGCGACCTGGCCGGCGCCCGCGGCGACTTCACCGTGCTCGCCAGCTCGCTGGACAATTCCTCGGACGAGGTGCGCGAGCGCGCCCAGGGCGCCATGGCCATGATCGATTCCGGTTCGGCCAAGGACCTGTCGGCCATCATCAAGGCCGCCATGGCCCTGCCGCCGTCCGCCGCCCTGGCGCTTCCCGCCGGCCCGCAAGCCGACGCGTCCGCCCCCAAAACCGCCCAATGAGCCGCCGCCCCATGACTTCAAAGCGTTCCCTGCTTCTCGCCGCGATGCTGACGGCCGCGGTGTCGATGGCCGGCTGCTCGACGCTCTCCCGGGTCAATCCCTTCCACAAGAAGGAGGCCAACAAGACCCTGGCCACCCAGGGACAGCGGATCTCGGTTATCGCCTTCGACCAGAAGGTCGAGCCGGCCGAGGCCCTGAAGGGCGCCGACTTCTTCCTGCCCGAACCCGCCGTCCAGGCCGACTGGCCGCTGCCGGGCGGCAACGTCGAACAGTCGGTGGAGCACGTCGCCGCCGGGGCCAATTTCGACATCGCCTGGCGCAAGGGCTTCGGCCAGAAGGCCAACCGCAAGTACCACGTCACCGCCCCGCCGGTGGCCGCCGACGGCAAGGTGTTCGTGATGGACGGCGAGGCGACCGTGGTCGCCATGGACGCCCGCAGCGGCTCGACCGTCTGGCGCAAGGACCTGCGGCCGGCCAAGGCGCCGGGCAAGAAGCACGGCTTCCTCGGCATCGGCGGCTCCCCCGCCGACCGCACCGGCTTCGGCGGCGGCCTGGCCTACGCCAACGGCAAGCTCTACGTGTCGTCGGGCTTCCGCTTCGTGGCCCAGCTCGACGCCGGCACCGGGGCCGAGGCCTGGCGCCAGCAGACCAGCACCCCGATCCACGCGGCCCCCACCGTCGCGGACGGCCGGGTGTTCGTGACCTCGACCGACAACGAGCTGCTGACCTTCAACGCCGCCGACGGCGCGCCCGGCTGGACCTACCAGGCCCTGATCGAGCCGGCCCGCATCCTGGCCGCCTCGAGCCCGGCGGTCAGCGGCGACACGGTGGTGGCCGGCTTCGCCTCGGGCGAACTGGTCGCCCTGCGCACCAGCAACGGCAACGACCTGTGGAGCGAAGCCCTCAGCCGCGCCAGCCGCACCAACGCCCTGTCGGAAATCCGCGACATCGCCGGCCGGCCGGTGATCTTCAAGGGCGACGTCTTCGCCGTCAGCCACTCGGGGGTTTTCGCCGCCACCGACCTGCGCACCGGCCAGGCCCGCTGGAGCCTGCCGGTCACCGCCATCACCACCCCCTGGGCGGCCGGCGACGTGGTCTATGTGGTCGACAAGGCCGGCCAGGTGATCTGCGTGTCGCGCGAAGCCGGTCAAGTCTATTGGATCCGCGACCTCAACAACACCGACAAGCTGTCCAAGAAGCAGAAGAAGAAGCGCGCCAAGCACCCGCTGCTGTGGTCGTCGCCGATCCTGGCCTCGGGCCGGCTGATCGTGATGTCCAGCGACGGGCAGGCCGTGGCGCTGAACCCCAAGACGGGCGAAACGGTCAAGACGATGAAGATCGGCCAATCGGTCCTGCTGGGCCCGATCGCCATGGGCGACACGGTCTATGCGGTCACCGACGAGGCCGACCTGATCGCCATCCGCTAACGCCGGAGGTCGTCGTTCGGCGGCCTTCGATCCTCAACCACGGTCCCCAAGCCCGGACTGGCGAGAGCCAGGCCGGGCTTGTCGCTTTGCCGGGACCGCAAAAATCGACTACTGCACACCCATGCCTTTGAAACTCGCAATCGTCGGCCGCCCCAATGTGGGCAAGTCGACCCTGTTCAACCGTCTGGCCGGCCGCAAGCTGGCCCTCGTCGACGACCAGCCCGGCGTCACCCGCGACCGCCGGTTCGCCCACGGCCGCCTGGGCGACCTCGACCTGGAGCTGATCGACACCGCCGGGTTCGAGGACGTCACCGACGAAAGCCTGGAGGCGCGGATGCGCGCCCAGACCGAGCTGGCGATCGACGAGGCCGACGTCTCCCTGCTGGTGTTCGACGCCCGCGAGGGCCTGACGCCGCTGGATCGGATCTTCGCCGAGATCCTGCGCAAGCGGAACAAGCCGGTGCTGGTCGCCGCCAACAAGTCCGAGGGCAAGGCCGGCGACCACGGCGCGGCCGAGGCCAACGTGCTGGGCCTGGGCGAGCCGATCCAGATCTCCGGCGAGCACGGCGAGGGCATGGCCGAGCTCTACGCCGCCCTGATCGCCATCGCGCCCGAGGAACTGCAGGGCGAGCACGACGAACTGGACGACGACAAGCCGATCAAGATCGCCATCGTCGGCCGTCCCAACGCCGGCAAGTCGACCCTGATCAACCGCCTGATCGGCGAGCAGCGGCTGCTGACTGGGCCCGAGGCCGGCATCACCCGCGACTCCATCTCGGTCGACTGGGACTGGGGCGGCCGCAAGGTGCGGCTGGTCGACACCGCCGGCCTGCGCAAGAAGGCCAAGGTCAACGAGAAGCTGGAAAAGCTCTCGACCGGCGACACCATCCGCTCGATCACCTTCGCTGAGGTGGTGCTGCTGGTGATGGACGCCACCCATCCGTTCGAGACCCAGGACCTGCAGATCGCCGACCTGGCCGAGCGGGAAGGGCGCTGCGTGGTGTTCGTGCTGGCCAAGTGGGACCTGGTCGAGGACCCCGGCGCCACCCTGAAGGGCTTCGTCGAGCACGCCGAACGCATGCTGCCGCAGCTGCGCGGCACGCCGGTGGTGGCGCTGTCGGGCGAGACCGGCAAGGGCGTCGAGCGGCTGATGCCGGCCGTGCTCAAGAGCCACAAGGACTGGTCGACCAAGGTCAAGACCCGCGACCTCAACGACTGGCTGCAGATGGCGATGCAAAGGCACCCGCCGCCCAGCGTCGGCGGCAAGCGGATCAAGCCGAAATACATGGCACAGACCAAGGCCCGGCCGCCGACCTTCGTGCTGTTCTCCAGCCGCGCCGACCAGATGCCCGAGCAATATCGGCGCTACCTGATCAACAGCCTGCGCGAGAGCTTCGACCTGCCGGGGGTGCCGCTGCGCATCACCATCAAGTCCGGCGCCAACCCCTATGCCGAGGGTGAGGCGAAGGGCCACTCCGGCAAGGGCAAGCGCGAGTTCCAACGCAAGGAACGCGAAGCCGAACGCATTCGCGCCTCGCGCAACACCGTCAAGAAATCGGTCCGCCTGGCCGAAGCCGCGGCGGCCGCCGCCGGCGTCGAGTTCGAACCGGGCCGGACGGAGGCCACCCCGACCAAGGCGGCCGCCAGGATCGCCAAGAAGGCCGGCCCGACCGTCACCCGCACCGCCAAGCCGATCGAGCCGACGGCGGCGCCCGCCGCCGAGCCCGGCAAGGCGGCCGTCAAGTCGGTCAAGAAGCTGGGCCCCAAGGTCCAGAAGAAGTCCGAGACGCCCAGCTACAAGGTCGGCTTCAAGGCCGCCGGCGGCAAGGCTGTGACCGGCAAGTCGGGGTTCAAGTCACCGACGCCGAAGCGTCCGGTGGCCGGCTCGCGCACCGTCCGCGGCAACAAGGCGCCGCCGAAGGGGCGCTGACGCGCCGGGCTCCAGCGGCCGGGGGCGGAGCGCCTTCAGCCCTCGCTCGCCGACTCCTGGCCGCGGTCCTTGAAGCGGACGACGCCCTTGGGCGGCACGCGGTCGGGGCGGACCAGGTCGACGATGAACGGGACGATGGTCTCGGGCGCGGGAACGCTCAACGGATCCTCGCCCGGAAAGGCGCCGGACCGCATCCGGGTGCGCATGGCGCCGGGATCGACGCAGACGGCGCGGACCGTGGTGTTCTCCATCTCGTCGTCATAGCAGGCGACGACGGCCTCCAGCCCGGCCTTGGACGCCGCATAGCCGCCCCAGAAGGCGCGGTGGGTCCGGGCGACGCTGCTGGTCAGGAACACCGCCCGGCCGGCCTCGGCCCGGCGCAGCAGCGGGTCCATCGCCCGGATCAGCCGCCAGTTGGCCGTCAGATTGGTGCTCAGGATCATGTCCCAGCCCTTGGGGTCCAGGTGGCCGACTGGCGTCAGGGCGCCCAGCACCCCGGCCGCCCCGACCAGGATGTCCAGCTTGCCGAACCGCTCGAACAGGGCCGCGCCCAGTTGGTCCAGGCCGTCGGCCTCGCGCAGGTCCAGGGGGACCAGGGTGGCGTGCTCGCCGGTGGCGGCGAAGATCGCGTCGTCCAGGGCTTCCAGCGCCCCCTGGGTGCGGCCCAGGGCGATGACATGGGCGCCGGCCCGGGCCAGGCCGAGGGCGATGGCCTCGCCGATGCCGCGGGTGGCGCCGGTGACGAGGGCGATGCGGCCGGCCAGCGGCGTGTCGGAGTCGGAATTCATGGGCGGGTTCTAGTGACTATGCCGAGGGATGGAAACCCGTTCAGGCCTCGTCGGCCGGCCGCGCCCCGTAGCGCTGGGCCATCACCGAGCAGGCCATCAGCTGGATCTGGTGGAACAGCATCAGCGGCAGCACCAGCACGCCGGCCGTCGCGCCCGGGAACAGGATGCCGGCCATCGGCACGCCGCTGGCCAGGCTCTTCTTGGAGCCGCAGAACACGATGGCCACCTCGTCCGGCTTGGAGAAGCCCAGAGCCCGGGCGCCGAACATCGTCGCGGCCATCACCGCCGCCAGCAGCACGGCGCAGGCGACCAGCAGCAGGCCCAGTTCCGGGATCGAGACGATCTTCCAGATCCCGCCGACCACCGCGGCGCTGAAGGCCGAATAGACCACCAGCAGGATCGAGCCGCGGTCGACCCGGCCGACCAGGGCCTTGTGCTTCTCGATCCAGGGGCGGATCCAGGGGCGGACCAACTGGCCGACGATGAACGGCGCCAGCAGCTGGACGACGATGGAACGGATCGAGTCCCAGCCGCCGACGTTCCCGTGGGCCTGCATCAGCAGGCCGACCAGGACCGGGGTCAGGAAGATGCCCAGCAGGTTCGAGGCCGAGGCCGCGCAGACGGCGGCGGCGATATTGCCGCGGCCGATCGAGGTGAAGGCGATCGACGACTGCACGGTCGAGGGCAGGCAGCACAGGAACAGCATGCCGGTCGACAGGGTCGGCGACAGCAGGCCCGACTTGCTGATCACCAGCCCCAGCAGCGGGAACAGCACGAAGGTGAAGGCCAGGATGGTCAGGTGCAGCCGCCAGTGCGTCATCCCGGCCACCACGGCTTCGCGCGACAGCTTGGCGCCGTGCAGGAAGAACAGCAGGGCGATGGCGATCTTGACCACCCAGCCGAGCACGTTCGCCGCCTCGCCGCGCACCGGCAGGATCGAGGCGAGAACGACCATGCCGACCAGGGCCAGGATGTAGCCGTCGATCTTCAGCTTGGTCAGGAAGTCTTTGAGCATGGGATCACTGCGGCTGGCCGCCCCACCGTCCGCTCATCCCGGCGAAGGCCGGGACCCATGCTGAGTTTCGGGTCGAGCGACGGAGGTGGGTTTCGAGCGCGGCTTGGGTCCCGGCCTTCGTCGGGATGAGCGGAGTTTGGGTCAGGCGCTGACCAGCAGCGACAGCTGCTTTTCGGCCTGGTCGTTGCGGCCTTCGGCGATCTCGCGGTCGGTCAGGCGGGTGGGATAGTCGCCGGTGAAATAGTGGTCGGTGAACTGCGGCCGGGCTGGGTCGCGGGGGCCGGCTTCCAGCGCCTCGTAGAGGCCGTCGACCGACAGGAAGCCCAGGCTGTCGACTTCGAGGAAGCGGGCCATTTCCTCCAGCGACTTGTTGGCGGCCAGCAGCTGGTCGCGCTCGGGCATGTCGATGCCGTAGAAGTCGGGCCACTTGATCGGCGGGCTGGCCGAGCGCAGGTGGACCTCCTTGGCGCCGGCCTCGCGGACCATGCGGACGATCTTCAGCGAGGTGGTGCCGCGGACGATCGAGTCGTCGATCAGCACCACCCGCTTGCCGGCCAGCACGGCGCGGTTGGGGCTGTGCTTCATGCGCACGCCCAGCTCGCGCACGCCCTGGGTCGGCTGGATGAAGGTGCGGCCGACATAGTGGTTGCGGATGATGCCCAGGTCGAAGGGGATGCCGCTGGCCTGGGCGTAGCCGATCGCGGCCGGCACGCCGCTGTCAGGCACCGGCACCACGACGTCCGCCTCGACCCCGGTCTCCTGGGCCAGGCGCTGGCCCATGCGCTTGCGCACGTCATAGACCGAGCGGCCGTTCACCACGCTGTCGGGGCGGGCGAAATAGACATATTCGAACACGCAGGGGCGGGCGGGGACGTTGTTGAATGGCCGCAGCGACTTCACCCCGGTCTCGGAGATCACCACCATCTCGCCGTGCTCGACGTCGCGCACGAAGCGGGCGCCGATCATGTCGAGGGCGCAGGTTTCCGAGGCCAGGACCGGCTTGCCGTCCAGGTCGCCCAGCACCAGCGGGCGGATGCCCAGCGGGTCGCGCACGCCGATCATCTTCTTGTTGGTGATCGCCACCAGGGCGTAGCCGCCCTCGATCTGGGCGACGGCGTCGATGAAGCGGTCGACGATGCGGGCCTTCCGCGAGCGGGCGATCAGGTGGAGGATCACCTCGGAGTCCGAGGTCGACTGGAAGATCGCGCCCTCCTGCACCAGCCGCTCGCGCAGGGTCAGGAAGTTGGTCAGGTTGCCGTTGTGGGCCAGGGCGACGCCGCCGGTCTCGAGATCGGCGAACATCGGCTGGACGTTGCGGATGAAGCTGCCGCCAGCGGTGGAGTAGCGGGTGTGGCCGATCGCCATGCTGCCGGGCAGGCGCTCGACCAGGTCGTTGCCGGTGAAGGCGTCGCCGACATGGCCCATGTGGCGTTCGGTGTGGAAGCGCTGGCCGTCGAAGGCGGCGATGCCGCAGGCCTCCTGGCCGCGGTGCTGCAGGGCGTGCAGGCCCAGGGCGGCGATCGCCGAGGCGTCGCGGACGCCGAACACGCCGAACACCCCGCACTCCAGGCGCAGGGTGTCGTCCTCGGGATCACGCCAGGGCGCGGACGAGTAGCGGTCGGTCGATTGGCCGATGGACGTCATCGCGATTTCTCCACCAGGTCGTCGACGGAGCGACGCTGGTCCTGATCATAGCCTGCTTCGCCCCGCTTGTGGCCGGACGGTTTGTCGCTGGCGCCGTCATCCCTTGTGCCATCGTGGACGGCGTCCTCAATGGCGGGAGCCAGCTTGCCGGCGAGACCCGCGCCCTTGGGCGCGAACACCTTCAGCACCTTGGCGCTGGCGGTGGATAGGGGGTAGAGCGCCGATTTCGAGACCCAGGAGGGCACGCGGTCGGGCGGGGTGGCCATGTTGAACACCAGGTTGAACACCCCCAGCACGATCAGGCCGCGGATCAGGCCGAAGGCCAGGCCCATCAGGCGGTCCAGCGTGCCCAGGGCGCCGTCGGCGTGCAGCGAGCGGGTCAGGGCCGCGCCGGCCAGGCGCAGCAGCACGAAGGCGATGACGAAGGTGACCAGGATGGCGGCCGCGGTGGCCGCCCAGTCCGGGTCCATCAGGCTGCGGAACAGCGGCCCGGTCAGGCGCAGGCCCAGCAGGGCGATGATCGCCGCGCCGATGAACGACACGGCCGAGGTCAGCTCGCGCGAGGCCCCGCGGGCGAATCCGACCAGGCCCGAAACCAGCAGGATCAGGCCGGCGATGATGTCGAACGGCGTCACGTCAGCTGGCCCCAGATCTCGTCGCCGATCCGCCGCACGGCGTCGGCCAGCCGCGCGACGCCGGCCACGGGCAGGGCGCCGCCGCCCTCGGGCAGGCCCGACAGCGGTCCCAGGGCTCGACCAAAGCCGAGTTTCGCGGCCTCTTTCAAACGCGTCTCCATACGGCTCACCGGCCGCACTTCGCCAGACAGGCTCACCTCGCCGAACACCACGCAGTCCTGGGGCAGGGCGATGTCGAGGGCCGAGGAGGCCAGGGCCGCCGCCGCCGCCAGATCCGCAGCCGGCTCGGTGATCCTCAGGCCGCCAGCGACGTTCAGATAGACGTCCTTGTTGCCAAAACCAAGGCCGCATCGGCTCTCTAGCACAGCCAGGACCATGGCCAGGCGCCCGGAATCCCATCCGACCACCGCCCGCCGCGGCGTTCCGTACGCGGAAGGGGCGACCAGGGCCTGGAACTCCACCAGAACGGGCCGCGAACCTTCGATGCCGGCGAACACCGCCGCGCCCGCCGCCCGCTCTCCACCCTCGTTGAGGAACAGGGCCGAGGGGTTCTTGACCTCCCGCAGGCCCGCGTCGCCCATCTCGAACACCCCGATCTCGTCGGTGGCCCCGAAGCGGTTCTTGGCGCCGCGCAGGATGCGGAACGGATAGCCGCGCTCGCCCTCGAAGCTGAGCACCGCGTCGACCAGGTGCTCGACCACCCGCGGGCCGGCGATCTGGCCGTCCTTGGTGACATGGCCGACCAGCAGGATGGCCACGCCCTTCTTCTTGGCCAGGCGCACCAGCTCCTGGGCGCAGGCCCGCACCTGGGTGACGGTGCCGGGCCCGGCCTCGTGGGCGTCGCTCCACATGGTCTGGATCGAATCGATGACCACCAGGTCGAAGTTGTCGCGCTTGAGCCCGTCGAGGATGTCGCGCAGGCTGCTCTCGGCCGCCAGCTTCACCGGCGCCTGGGCGAAACCCATGCGCTCGGCGCGGCCGCGGATCTGGGCCACGGCCTCCTCGCCGGAGATGTAGGCGCAGTTGACGCCCTTCAGGCTGGCCTTGGCCACCACCTCCAGCAGCAGGGTCGACTTGCCCACGCCGGGGTCGCCGCCGATCAGGATCGCCGAGCCGGGGACCACGCCGCCGCCGCACACCCGGTCGAACTCGTCGACGCCGGTGATGATGCGGGGCGGGGCGGGGGTGTCGCTTTCCAGGCCGGTGAACTGCAGGCCGCGCGTGCGGCTGGCCTTGGTGACCGACAGGGCGCCGGGGGCGCGGGCCCCGACCTCCTCGACCAGGCTGTTCCAGCTCTGGCAGGCCGGGCACTGCCCCGACCACTTGGTCTGGACCGCGCCGCAGGACTGGCAGGCGAAGACGGCGCCGTCGCGGGCCATGGATGCTCCTGATTCGAAGATGACGGAAGACTACAGCCTGGCGGGCGCCTGCGCCAAAGCCGGACGCATCCGCCGGCGATTTCACGGAACCATGTTCTCAACTCACCCTCGGCGTGTGTAGATAGGGCAGGGAACTGCTCAGGATCCGTGGAGGACCGCATGACTGTCATCGAACCCGGGGCGGGAACGTCCGACCTCGTCGGCCGCGTCAAACGCCTGCTGCTCACGCCTTCGGCCGAATGGGACCGGATCGACGCCGAGCCGGCGACGATCAAGGGGCTCTATGTCGGCTATGTCTGCATTCTCGCCGCCATCCCGGCCGTGGCCAGCCTGATCGGCGGCCAGATGTTCGGCCACGGCGCCTTCGGCGTCTCGTTCAAGCCGGCCCTGATCCCGTCGATCGTCAGCGCTGTCGTGGTCTACGGCCTGACGCTGCTGTCGGTGTTCGTCCTGGCCCTGATCATCGACGCCCTGGCCCCCAGCTTCGACGGCCAGAAAAGCCAGATCCAGGCCTTCAAGGTGGCGGCCTATACCGGCACCGCCGGCTGGGTGGCCGGGGTGCTGCAGATCTTCCCGCCGCTCGGGGCGCTGGTCATCCTGGCGGTCCTGTACGGCCTCTACCTGCTCTATATCGGCCTGCCCAAGCTGATGAAGGCGCCCAAGGAGAAGGCGCTGGGCTACACCGTGGTGACCATCCTGTGCGCCATCGTGCTGTTCGTGGTGGTCGGCATGGTGGCCGGCGGCATCGCCGGCATGGCGGCGTTCGGGACCTACGGCCATGTCGCCGACGCCGGCAAGCTGTCGGGCTCGGTCAATGTCAACGGCGCCAAGGTCGACCTCGGCAAGGTCGAAGCGGCCTCCAAGCAGCTGGAAGCCGCCGCCGCGGCGGCCGAGGCCGGCAAGAGCGCCCCCGCCGTGCCGGCCGACACCCTCAAGGCCCTGCTGCCGGGCGACGTCGCCGGCTATCAGCGCACCTCGCTGGAAAGCAATTCGGGCGGGGCGGGCGGCATGTCGATGGCCACGGCCTCGGGCGACTACGCCAAGGGCGACGCCAGCTTCACCCTGTCGGTCACCGACATGGGCGGCATGGCGGGTCTGGCGGCCATGGCCGGCGCGGTTGACGCCCAGTCCTCGCACGAGACCGCTTCCGGCTACGAGAAGATGGGCAAGGTCGGCGGCCGGTTGACCAACGAGGAGTGGGACCGCGACGCCAAGTCCGGTCGCTACAGCGTGGTGGTCGGCAACCGCTTCACCGTCGAGGCGCACGGCAACGCCGGCAGCGTCGACGAGCTGAAGATGGCCGTGGCCGCGGTCGATCAGGGCCGGCTGGAGGGGCTGGCGCGGTAGCGCCTGATGCGGAGACGTGGCGCTGGAGCAGGCCGGGCGATTCCCGCATCGCCTGGCTTGCTCTAGATCACCTGGAAGCCGGCCCAGAACGGATCGGCCCGGTCGATCCAGAGGGTGTTGTGGCCCGTGGCGATCGCCGAGCCCTCGATCGAGGGAATGATCGCCGGCCGGCCGCCCAGCTCGACCTGGGCCTCGACGCGGCCGGTGAAGCGGCTGCCGATGATGCTTTCATGCACGAAGGCGTCGCCGACCTTCAGCCGGCCCTTGGCCGCCAGGTGGGCCAGGCGGGCCGAGGTGCCGGTGCCGCAGGGACTGCGGTCGATGGCGCGGTCGCCGTAGAACACCGCGTTGCGGCCGTCGGCGTCGGGGGCGCGGGGCGCGTCGGCCCAGAGCACATGACTGACGCCGCGAATGGTCGGGTCGAGCGGATGGACCGGCTCGACCTTGTCGCGGACCAGGGCCCGGATGATCGGGCTGAGCCGCAGGATCTCGGCCGCGCCCAGGGCGTCGATGCCCGCATAGGCGCCCTGGGGCTCGATGATGGCGTAGAAATTGCCGCCATAAGCCACGTCGATCATCAGCGGGCCCAGGCCCGGCGCGTCGATCCGGACGCCTTCCTCGGCCAGATAGGCCGGGACGTTGCGGATCTTCACGGCCGTGACCCGGTCGCCGGCCGTCCCGTAGGCGATGTCGATGACGCCGGCCGGGACCTCCAGGCGCAGCTTGCCCGGCTCGCGCGGGGTGATCAGGCCGTTCTCCAGGGCGAAGGTGACGATGCCGATCGTGCCGTGGCCGCACATCGGCAGGCAGCCGCTGGTCTCGATGAACAGAATCCCCGCGTCGCAGTCCGGCTGGGTGGGCGGATAGAGGAAGCCGCCCGACATCATGTCGTGGCCGCGCGGCTCGAACATCAGGCCGGTGCGGATCCAGTCGAAGCGGGCAAGGAAGTCCTGGCGCCGCGCGCTCATCGTCTCGCCGCGCAGCAGCGGCGCGCCGCCGGCCACCAGCCGCACCGGATTGCCGGCGGTGTGGCCGTCGATGCAGAAGAACGTGTGACGCATGGACTTCCTCCGGAGCTCTAGGCCGCAGCCGCCGAGCTCGGGAGCGGGCGGGTGGCGGCGGCTTCCTCGACCATGGCGACGACCTGGGCGCGGCGGACGCCGGCCAGGGGCAGGCGGGGCATGCGCACGCGCTCGGAGCCGCGGCCCATGATCTGCTCGGCCAGCTTGATCGACTGCACCAGGTCGTGTTCGGCGTCCAGGTGCAGCAGCGGCATGAACCAGCGATAGATGCGGCGCGCTTCCTCCAGGTCGCCGCGATCGATGGCGGCGACCAGGGCCACCGACTCCTGCGGGAAGGCGCTGGTCAGGCCCGACACCCAGCCCCGGGCGCCGAGCAGCAGGCCCTCGAGCGCGACATCGTCGAGGCCGGCCATCAGGACGAAACGTTCGCCAAAGGCCCGGGCCAGGTCGGTGAAGCGGCGGGTGTCGGGCGCGCTTTCCTTGACCGCCACGATGGTCGGCTCGTCGGCCAGGCGGGCCAGCACGTCCAGGGTGATGGTGGTGCGATAGGCCGGCGGGTTGTTATAGAGCATGATCGGCAGGGCGGAGGCCTGGGCGACAGTGCGGAAATGGGCTTCGAGCTCCGCCCCCGTCGGCACATAGACCATGGCGGGCAGGACCATCAGCGCGTCGGCGCCGATCGTCTCGGCGTCCCTGGCGAAGGCGGCGGCGCGCGGCGTGGTCAGTTCCGAGACTCCGACCACGATCGGGACACGGCCGGCCACGACCTCGACGGCGGCCTGCAGCACCTGGCGCTTTTCGTCTGGTTCGAGGGAATTGTTCTCGCCGCAGGTGCCCAGGACCACCAGGCCGTGCACGCCGTCGCGGACCAGGGCGTCGAGCACCTGCTGGCTGGCGTCGATGTCGATCGACAGGTCGGCGTTGAACTGGGTGGTGGCGGCCGGGAACACGCCCGACCAATTCATGGAACTCATGCGACTTGCACCTCTGGCTGCTTCGTCTACTGTATACGAAATGGCGACGCAGAGGTAAACCCCGGGTGGGACGGACGGCGGGAACATGGGTGATCGGCGGCGGCGTGGTCGGAAAAGCCTGCGCCCTGGCCCTGCGCCGGGCCGGCGAGACGGTGACGCTGCTCGACCGGCAAGGCCCGACGCCGCCCGCTTCCTACGGCAATGCCGGCCACATCGCCACCGAGCAGGTCGAGCCGCTGGCCTCGCCCGCCGCCCTGGCCTCGGCGTTCGGGCGGCTGTTCGCCCTGGGCGGCGCGCTGGATTTCCGCCTAGCGGATGTCGCCGTCTGGGCCCCCTGGGCGGCGCGGTTCATGACGGCGTCGACGCCGGAGGGCGCCGCCCGCGGCCGGCGCGCGTTGGGCGGTCTGCTCGCGGACGCCCTGCCGGCCTGGCGGCGCCTGGCGGGCTCCCTTGATCGCCCCGACCTGTTGATCGAGCGCGGACACCTCGTCGTCTGGGAGAGCCCCGACACCGCCCGCGCCGGCCTTGATGCCTGGCGCGCGGTCGACACCGGCACGGCCAGGCTGCACCCCCTGGCGGACCCACTGGCTCAGCAGCTGAAGTCGTCGATCGACGCGCCGATCGCCGGCGGCGTGCAGTTCGAGAACACCGGCCAGGTCCGCGATCCGGCCCTGGTGCTGAGCTTGCTGGACGAGGCCTTCGCCGCCGCGGGCGGCCAGCGGCGGATCGGCCGCGCCGCGAAGCTGCGAAGCATCGACGGCCGCGTCGAGGTCCTGCTCGACGACGGCGAGCGCCTGGCCCCGGAGCGGGTGCTGGTCGCCGGCGGCGTCGGGTCGGGCCCGCTGATGCGCGACCTGGGCCACGTCGCGCCGGTGATCGCCGAGCGCGGCTATCACCTGGAGGGCGGCGCCGGCCGCTGGGGCGACCTGCCGCCGGTGGTGTTCGAGGACCGCGCGCTGATCCTCACCCGGTTCGGCGACCGGCTGCGGGCGGCCAGCTTCGTCGAGTTCGGCCGCGAATCCTCGCCGCCCGACCCTCGCAAATGGGCGCGGCTGGGCCGTCACCTAGCCGAGCTGGGCGTGCGGCTGGACGGTCCGGTCGCCGAATGGATGGGGGCTCGGCCGACCTTGCCGGACTATCTCCCCGCCATCGGCGCCAGCCGGCTGGTCGGCAATCTGTATTACGCCTTCGGTCACCAGCATCTGGGCTTGACCGTGGCGGCGGTCACCGGCGAGCTGGTCGCGGCCCTGATGGGCGGAACAGCCCCGGCGGCGGACCTGACCCCCTTCGACCTGGACCGGTTTGATCGACAAAAGAGGACTGCGGCATGACCCTGGGCGTCGGCGGCTCGACCATGGACCAGCAACTGGCCGGCCTGTCGCCGCGGCCAGGGCGGCCGCCGCCCATAACCGTCGCCGAGTACGCGGCTCGGCTGGAACGGGCGCGGGTCCTGACCGCGGCCCTCGGCGCCGACGCCCTGCTGGTGGGGGCCGGGGCCAGCCTGCGCTATTTCACCGGCGTGCCGTGGGGCGCGACCGAACGGCTGGTGGCGCTGCTGCTGCCGCGCCGGGGGCGGCCGATCATGATCTGCCCGGCCTTCGAACTGGGTTCGCTGCAGGCCGACCTGAAGATCGAGGCCGATATCCGCCTCTGGCAGGAGCACGAAAGCCCGGCCGTCCTGGTCGGCCGGGCCCTGTCCGAACTCGGCGCCGACGTGCTGGCCCTCGACCCGGCCGCGCCGTTCTCGCTGTTCTGCGCCCTCGACCAGGCCGCGCCGTCCCTGCGGGCGCTGGACGCCACGCCGGTGATCGACGGCTGTCGCGGTCGCAAATCGCCGGCCGAGCTGGCCCTGATGCGCTACGCCAAGGCCGTCACCCTGGACGTCCACCGGCGCGCCGCGGCGGTGCTGGCGCCCGGGATCGCCGCCAGCGCGGTCAAGCGGTTCATCGACACCGCCCACCGCTCGGCCGGCGCAGACGGCGGCTCGACCTTCTGCGCCGTGCAGTTCGGCCGGGCCACCGCCTATCCGCACGGCCTGCCCGGCGATCAGGTGCTGGAGGAGGGCGAGCTGGTGCTGATCGACACCGGCTGTCAGATCGAGGGCTACAACGCCGACATCACCCGCACCTATGTGTTCGGCGAGCCGGGCGACGAGCATCGGCGGATCTGGGACATCGAGCACGAGGCCCAGGCCGCCGCCTTCGCCGCGGTCCGTCCGGGCCTGCCTTGCGAGGCGGTTGATGACGCCGCGCGCCAAGTGCTGCAGCGCTACGGCCTGGGTCCCGACTACGCCCTGCCAGGCCTGCCGCACCGCACCGGTCACGGCATCGGCCTGTCGATCCACGAAGGACCCTATCTGGTCCGCGGCGACAGCACGCCGCTGGCGCCGGGCATGTGCTTTTCCAACGAGCCGATGATCGTCATTCCCGACCGCTTCGGCGTGCGGCTGGAGGATCATTTCCACGTCACCGAGGACGGCGCGGCCTGGTTCACCGAGCCTTCGCCGTCGATCGACGCGCCGTTCGGTCGGTCGTGAGGCTTTCGGGGCAGTTTTTAATCTTGGGGACCGTCGCATGACCTTCTGGACCCGCCGCAAGGCGCTCGACGCGATCGTCGCGGTGGAGGCCGACCGCCGGCTGAAGCCGACCCTGTCCTGGCCGCACCTGCTGGCCTTGGGGATCGGGGCGATCATCGGCACGGGGATCTACACCCTGACCGGCATCGGGGCCGAGCGGGCGGGACCGGCGGTGATCCTGGCCTTCGCCGCCTGCGGCGTCCTCTGCGTGTTCGCCGCCCTGGCCTATGCCGAGGTGGCGACCCTGATCCCGGCCGCCGGCAGCGCCTACACCTACGCCTATGCCGTGCTCGGCGAGGGCCTGGCCTGGATCGTCGGCTGGAGCCTGGTGCTGGAATACGCGGTCACCTGCGCCGCTGTGGCGGTCGGCTGGTCGGGCTACATGGTCGGCCTGCTGCAGAGCGTCGGCGTCCATCTGCCGCCGCAGATCCTGGCGGGACCGCACGCCGGCGGGATCATCAACCTGCCGGCGGTGCTGATCACCGTCGCCGTCACCGCCCTGCTGGCCAAGGGCGCGCGAGAGAGCGCGACCCTGAATATCGGCCTGGTGGTGATCAAGATCGTCGCCCTGGCGGTGTTCGTCGGCCTGACCTTCACCGCCATCAAGGGGCACAACTTCACGCCGTTCATGCCCTACGGCTTCGCCGCCCACACCGAGGCCGGCCATCCGCGCGGGGTGATGGCCGCCGCGGCCATCGTGTTCTTCGCCTTCTTCGGCTTCGACGCCGTCTCGACCTCGGCCGAGGAGGTCAAGAACCCCAAGCGCGACCTGACCATCGGCATTATCGGCTCGATGGTGATCTGCACGGCGATCTACATGCTGGTCGCCGCCTGCGCGGTCGGGGCCTGGCCCTATGCCGAGTTCGCCCGGTCGAGCGAGCCGCTGGCCTTCATCCTGCGCGGCCTGGGCCACCCCGCCGCCGCCTTCGGCATCGCCGCCGCCGCCATCCTCGCCCTGCCCAGCGTCATCCTGGTGATGATGTTCGGCCAGACCCGGGTGTTCTTCGTGATGGCCCGTGACGGGTTGCTGCCGCGCGGCCTGGGCCGGCTGCACGCCCGGAGCGGCGCCCCGGTCATCCTGACCCTGATCACCGGGACGGTGGTGGCGCTGGTCGGCGGCTTCCTGCCCCTGGACCAGATCGCCGAGCTGTCCAACGCCGGCACCCTGCTGGCCTTCATCTGCGTGGCCGTGTGCCTGATGGTGCTGCGCGTGCGCCGGCCCGATCTGCCGCGGCTGTTCCGCTGCCCGGCGGTGTGGATCGTCGGCCCGCTGGCGGTGGTCGGCTGTCTCTATTTCATGATCAGCCTGCCGATGGGCACGCTGCTGCGCTTCCTGGCCTGGAACGCCATCGGCCTGTTGGTCTATCTGGCCTACAGCCGCCGCACGAGCCTGCTGGCCCACGGCGTCGAGGCGCCGCCCCTGCGCGAAGAAGCGGTGGCTTTGGAATAAGGCGCCGTCAAGCCGTCCCGGCGCGCAGGAAGGCCGCCAAGTCTTCGCTGAGGATGGCGACGCCGGCCTCGAGGTCGGCCTCCCAGTCGGCGAAGGCGGCGTGCAGGCAGAACTGCTCGATCTTGAACACCAGCAGGTGGGCGCCCATCCGCCGGCTCCGCCCCGCGGCGTCGGACGCGAAGCGAAAGGCGGCGTGACGGGCGCCGACATCGTCGAACAGGGCGTCGCGCTCGCGGGCGATCTCGGCCAGGAAGGCCGGGTCCGAGCCGATCACCAGGTTGAACAGCGACAAGGCTGCGCGGCGATCGCTGAAGACCTTCATGTAGCGGCGCACCCACCGCGCCAGGTCGGCCAGGGCCGGCCTCGGCCCCAGTTCGGCGAGCCGATGATAGAGCCGCCGATGGGCGCCCATGTCCTCGACCAGCAGGTCGCGGAGCAGGTCCCGCTTGCTGTCGTAGTGCAGATAGAAGGTCGCCCGCGCCACCCCGGACCGCAGCGCGATCTCGTCGATGGTCGCTTCCGTATAGGGGCGTTCCGAGAACAGGGCCCGCGCCCCCTGGCGAAGCCGCTCGCGCGTCAGGGCGCGCTGCGCCTGGCGGAGGGACGGTGTCTTCGGGGCGGGCGCGGAGGCGTTCAAGCGGCGATCCAGAAGAGGCGAGGCGCGGACATCGCTTACTCGATGGATGCTGGACTAGCATATATTCGATAGACTGTCAGTCTTGCTAAGCGGCGAAAGGGCGCTCACCCTCCGGCCATGACCTGCGACGAACAGATCCGGCTGGCCGCCTGGCTCGACATCCATGCTCCAGGCGTGGGTCAGGGACCGGTGCAGGCCCGGGTGCTCAGCGGCGGGGCCAGCAATCTGGTCATGGCGATCCGGCGCGACGGCCCGGAGGTGGTGCTGCGTCGGCCGCCCGAACGGCCGCGTCCCGACAGCGACAAGATCATCGCCCGCGAGGCGAGGGTCCTGGCGGCGCTGTCCGGCACGGACGTGCCCCATCCGCGCTTCATCGCCGCTTGTGACGATCCGTCGGTGATCGGCGCGCGCTTCTATCTGATGGCCCTGGTCGACGGCTGGCTCGGCTTTGGCGAACCGCCGCCCGCGCCGTTCGACCGGCCCGGAAAGAGCCGCCGAGACCTGGGCTTCGCCCTGGTCGACGGCATCGCCCGGCTGGCCAGGGTCGACTACCGGGCCGTGGGCCTGGAAGGGTTCGGCAAGCCCGAGGGGTTCCTGGAGCGGCAGGTCGAGCGCTGGCGCAGCCAGCTTGCCTCCTACGCCGAGACCGAAAACTACGCCGGGCGGGAACTGCCGGGCCTGGCCTATGCGGCCGACTGGCTGGCGGCCAACACGCCCGAGGCCTCGCCGGCCGGGATCATCCACGGCGACTACAGCTTCGCCAACTGCCTGTTCGAGCGCACGGCCCCGGCCCGGGTGGCGGCGATGATCGACTGGGAACTGGCCACGGTCGGCGATCCGCTGCTCGACCTGGGCTGGGTCTGCTACGGCTTCCGCGGGCGGAACGACCCCGACCCGGCCGGTTATTTCGACGCCGCCGACTTCCCCTACCGCGAGGAACTGGCGGATCACTATGCAGAGCGGACAGGGCGGTCGGTCGAGCACCTGACCTATTATATGGTGCTGGCCCAGTACAAGCTGGCGGTCATCATGGAGCGCCACTACGCGCGCTTCAAAAGCGGCCGCCAGGCCAACTCCGCCGATTCCGAGGCCTTCGTGCTGCGCCTGGCCGCCAAGGCCGGGGCGATGGCGCGCGGCCAAGCCTAGGGAGCACGACAGATGGTCGATTTCAGCATCGCGCCGGCCTTCGAGGAAAAGCTCGGCTGGGTCCGCCGCTTCGTCGCCGAGGAGGTCGAGGCGCTCGACCTGGTGTTCGACGAGATGAGCGCGCCCTATGACCGCAGCAACAAGGCGGCGCGGGCGGCCCTGGCGCCCCTCCAGGCCGAGGTCAAGCGGCGCGGCCTGTGGGCGGCGCACCTGCCGGCCCATGACGGCGGGGCCGGCATCGGCCAGGTCAACCTGCTCTATATCAACGAGATCCTCGGCCGCACAGACTGGGGTCCGGTGGTGTTCGGCTGCCAGGGACCCGACAGCGGCAATTCCGAGATCCTGGCCGCGTTCGGCACGTCTGAGCAGAAGGCGCGCTATCTGGAGCCGCTGGTGGCCGGCGAGGCCTATTCCTGCTTTTCGATGACCGAGCCGACCGGCGGGGCCGATCCCACCCGCCTGAAGACCCGCGCCGTGCAGGACGGCGACGACTGGGTGATCACCGGCGACAAATGGTACGCCAGCCACGCCCAATACGCCGACTTCATCATCGTGGCGGCGGTCACCGATCCCGACGCCGAGCCCCACCAGCGCAACACCCTGTTCATCGTCCCCAAGGCAACGCCGGGGCTGGAGATTGTGCGCGAGGTCGGCTTCTTCGGCGAGCCGGAGGGCGTCGGCGGCCATCCCTACATCCGCTTCGACGGGGTGCGCCTGGCCGACAGCGCCCGCCTGGGGGGGCGCGGCCAGGGCTTCGCCGTGGCCCAGGCGCGACTGGGCGGCGGCCGCATCCACCATGCCATGCGGGCGATCGGCCTCTGCCAGCGGATGATCGACATGATGACCGAGCGCGCCGTCAGCCGCGAGGTCGCCGGCGGCCGGCTGATCGACAAGCAGAGCGTGCAGAACGACCTGGCCTCCAGCGCCATCGCCCTGCGCCAATTCCGGCTGCAGGTGCTGCACGCGGCCTGGATGTTCGACGCCGGCCTGGGGCACGGCCGCGAGGGCCGACTGGCGGTGGCCATGGTCAAGGTCGCGACAGCCGACATCACCAAGGACATCGTCTGGAAGGCCATGCACCTGCACGGCGCGCTAGGGGCGTCCAACGAGATGGCGTTCGGCAAGTACCTGGGCCTGGCGGCGATGTTCGGCATCGCCGACGGGCCGACCGAGGTGCACTTGTCGTCCGTGGCCAAGGCCCTGACCCGCGGCGTCGAACCCCATCCCGGCTTCTTTCCCAGCGAGCACCTGCCGACCCGGCGGGCCGCCGCCCGCGCCAAGCTGGCGCCCTATCTGGAGGCGGCGGCGTGAACGGCCTGGACCTGACCGGCAAGGTCGCCCTGATCACCGGCGGCACCCGTGGCCTCGGCCGGGCCATGGCCCTCGGCTTCGCCCGGGCCGGGGCCGACGTCATCGTCTCCAGCCGCAAGGCCCCGGCCTGCGAGGCGATGGCGGCCGAGATCACGGCCCTGGGCCGCCGCGCCGCGGCCCTGCCGTGCAATGTCGGCCGCTGGGACGAGGTCGACGCCCTGGCCGAGGCGGCCTGGACGGCGTTCGGGCGCATCGACGTGCTGGTCAACAACGCCGGCATGTCGCCGGTCGCGCCGTCGAGCCTGGAGACCACTGAGGCGCTGTTCGACAAGGTGGTGGCGGTCAATTTCAAGGGCGCCTTCCGCCTGACGGCGCTGATCGGCGCGCGCATGGCCGAGGGGCGGGGCGGCAGCATCATCAACATCTCGTCGATCGGGGCGCTGAAGCCGGCGCCCTGGATCGCGCCCTATGCCGGCGCCAAGGCGGCGCTGAACGCCATGTCGATCGCTCTGGCCCAGGAGTTCGCCCCCAAGGTGCGGGTCAATGTCATCTCGCCGGGCGGCTTCCTGACCGACATCGCCGGCGAATGGGCCACCGAGGAGGAGGCGCGGCGCAGCACGGCGTTGAACCGCTGGGGCGATCCGGACGAGATCGTCGGCGCGGCGCTCTACCTCGCCTCCGACGCCTCGAGCTACACCACGGGCGCGAACCTTCGCGTCGACGGCGGCTCCTTCTGGGACCGCAAGCCGGGAGCGGAGCCATGAGCCTGGACGGCAAGGTCGCGATCATCACCGGAGCCGCCGGCGGCATCGGCCTGGCCATCGCCCGCCGCTACGCCCGCGACGGCGTCCGCGTGGTGATGACCGACCTGCAGGCGCAACTCGGCGAGCAGGAGGCCGAGGCCATCCAGGCGGACGGCGGCTGGGCCCGCTTCATCGCCTGCGACACCTCGGACGAGGCGGCGGTCGAAACCCTGGTCGCGACGGTAGAGACCGAGGTCGGCCCGATCGATCTGGCCGTCTGCTCGGCCGGGACCAGCAAGGGCGGCCAGCCGTTCTACGACACGCCGCTGGAGGATTTCACCAAGGTCCTGACGGTGAACCTGGTCGGTCCGTTCATCGTCGGCAAGGCCGTGGCGCGGCGGATGATCGCCAACGGCGTGCGGGGCTCGATCATCCACATCTCCTCGGTCGGGGCGGTGCTGGGGGTGGAGACCTCGCCGGCCTATTGCACCAGCAAGGGCGGGCTTTCGATGCTGACCAAGGTCATGGCCCTGGCCATGGCCAGGCACGGGGTGCGGGTCAACGCCATCGGGCCGGGGCCCACCTGGTCGCCGATGACCCAGGCGGCCCTGGACCAGCCGGCCATCGACATGATGCTGTCGCGTACGCCGATGGGCCGCTTCGCCGAGGCCGACGAGATCGCCGGGGTGGCGGCCTTTCTGGCCAGCGAGGATTCCGCCTACATCACTGGCCAGACCCTCTATGCCGACGGCGGCCGCCTGGCCCTGAACTATGTGGTCTCCAAGCCGGCCTGACCGTCGGGCGGGTCGGCGGGAACCGAGGCCAGCAACAGTTCCAGCAGGTCGGGCAGCACGGCCTCGAGCGCGGCCCGGCGCTGGGGATCGAGCCTGGCGATCGCCCAGTATTCAGGCGGGGCCTGGTTCTCGATGATGTCGGTCATCTTGCGATGGCCCTCGGCCGTCAGTTGGACGATGACGGCGCGGCGATCGCCGGGATTGGGCCGGCGGGCGACGTAGCCCAGCGCCTCCAGGCGCGCGATCGGCTTGGCCAGGCCGGGCAAGGTGACCCAGTGGGCGCCCTGGAGCTGACTGGGCGAGGCTTCGAACGGCGGCCCGAACCGCTTCAGCGCCGCCAGCACCGCGACCTCGGCGTGGCTGAGGCCATTGGCGGCGGCGACCCGGTCGATCGAGCGCTGCACCAGCTGGCCCAACTGCAGGAGCTGCCAGCGTACCGTCGCGGCGAAGGGATCCAGCTGCGGCCACACCTCCAGCCCGCCGATCAGCGCCTCGTGGCCGGGAACCTCTTCGACCGTGCGGGGGGAGGGCGGCGCGTCCGGGTTCATGTCTCTCCTTGCCGATGCTGCGGCGCCGCGATCGCAAACGCGATGAGCCGGTCCGGATCGGCGGATGCGGTTCGCCCGGTCCGGCCAAAGATACTACACCGGTTTAGTAATTGGTGGAGGAAACCATGCTCGACCGTTCGATGCGAACCGTCCAAGCGGCGCACGGCGAGGCCTGAGGAGATCGGCATGTCCGCGCCCTCGATCCTCAACGGCCCCGACCAGCGCGCGATCGAGGCGGACGCAGTGCGGCTGTTCGCCCATCCGGCGGTGCAGGCGGCCGTCGAGGCCAAGCGCGCGGCGTTCGAGGCCTCGCCTCTGGCCCACACCCCGGCCGGCCGCGCGACCCTGGCGCTGAATCTCGAGGAGATGGCCTTCAGCGCCGTGGTTTCGGTGGTGGCCATGGACGTCAACCGCCCCGCGGCCTTCTGGACCCTGAACCTGCCGCATGAGCGGCACGGACTGCGGGTTCCGGGCACGCGGCACGGCGTCGACAATCCCGACAACGTCTATCGCGTCATCGCCGTGGACGACGTCAACAGCTTCCGCATCGACGGCCAGGTCAACGCCCGGCCGGGCGCCGACGTCAGCTTCACCCTGTTCAACGCCTATCCGGGATCGGGCGTCGACAGCCAGTCCCAGGGCGTGCTGATTCTCGATCAATTGGCCAAGGACCCCGACGGCCGGTTTCACTTCACCGTCGGTCCCGACGCGGCCGGCGACCGGACCAATCACCTGCAGACCCGCCCCGGCGCCGCGCGGCTGATCTTCGTGCGCGACTCCCTGCAGGACTGGAGCGCCGAAACGCCGGTGTCGCTCAGCGTGACCCGCATCGCCGGGCCGGGCGCGGCCGAGCGCACCGACGACCAGCAGGTCGCCGAGGCGATCACGGCGATCGAGGTCTCCATCGACTACTGGATCCGCCTGATGCCGCACTGGTTCAGCGCGGCGTTCAATGTCGTCGCCCCGGGGCGGGCCAAGAACTTTTCCTACACCCAGCAGGCCACCAGCGAAGCCCGCTTCCGCCTGGCCGCGGACGAGGCCCTGGTCGTCACCGTCGATCCCTGCGGCGCCCGCTATCTGGGGGTGCAGCTGGCCGATCCGTGGGGGGCCTCGATGGACTACGGCGCGCACCTGTCGAGCCTGAACCAGCATCAGGCCCAGCGATCGGCCGACGGAACGATCAGCTATGTGGCCAGCCTGTCCGACCCCGGAGTCCACAACTGGCTGGACCCGGCCGGACTGGAGCAGGGGACCATGCTGCATCGTTGGCAGGGCCTGCCGGAGGGTGCGTTTCCGTCCGAGCGCTCGGTGCGGGCGGCGCGGGTGGTCAGGTTGGACCAACTGGACAGCGTCCTGCCGGCCGACATGCGTCGCGTCACCCCCGCCGAGCGACGTCAGCAATTGTCCGAACGCGCCGCCGGCCTGGCCCGGCGCCTGGCCTGAACACGGAGATCGTCCATGGCATCCGAGACCTCTTTCGATCCCTTCAGCGACGAGGCGCTGGAGAATCCCGGCGCGGTCTACGGCGCGCTTCTCGCCGCCTGTCCGTTTCACCACCAGCCGGCCCAGGCCGACAAACCGGAATTCTACGTCGTCAGCGACCACGAGCGGATCAAGACCGAGATCCTGCAGGACAATCCGATCTGGTCCTTCCGCTTCGGCAACGCGATGAAGGATTCGATCAGCGACGTCGGCTTCAAGTCCGACGGCGCCTTCCACGCCGCCTTCCGCCAGGTGGTCCAGCGCGGCCTGACGGCGCCGGCGGTCAGGGCCTGGCGGTCGCACATCGAGGCCATCGCCGACGAGCTGATCGACCGGATGGTCGCCATGCCGGCCGGCCGCGGCAATTTCCACGAGCTGTTCGCCCTGCCGCTGCCGGCCCGGATGATGTGCCTGATGCTGGGCGCGCCCGAGGCGGACTATCTGAACTACAAGCGCTGGAGCGACGCGCTGCAGTTCCTGACCTTCGGCGATCCCCAGCCCGGTTCGTACGAAACCGTGCTCAACGAGATCTATCCGCACTTCACCACCCTGATCGAGCAGCGCCGGGCCCTGCTGGCGGCGGCGGGCGTCACCGAGCCAGACCTGTCGCACCTGGGCACGGTGTTGCCCGACGACTTCATGTCGCGCGGCCTGGTCTCCAAGGTCGAGGGCCGGGCCCTTACCCACGAGGAGGTCCTCAACATCTGCCTGGCCTTCCTGACCGGCGGGCAGGAGACCACCACCAACCTGATCGGCCACCTGTTCCGCCGGCTGCTGGAGGTTCCCGAGCGCTGGGAGCGGCTGAAGGCCGAGCCCGAACTGATCGACAACGCCGTCGAGGAGTCGCTGCGCTTCGACCCGCCGGTGCTGGCCCACTTCCGCACCAGCCTGACCGCGACCGAGATGGAGGGTCACGAAATCCCTGAGCGCGCCAAGCTGATGTTCTCGATCTGCGGCGCCAATCGCGACCCGGCGGCGTTCGAGGCCCCGGACGAGTTCCGCATCGACCGTCCGCTGCCGGAGGCCCGCCGGCACCTGTCGTTCGGTTCGGGCGCCCACCTGTGTCTCGGCGCGCCGGTCGCCCGGCTTGAGGCGCGGATCGCCCTGGAGCGGATGATCGAACGCCTGCCGAACCTGCGCCTGCTTGGCGTGGAGGGCCGGGTCCGGACCTGGATGTACTGGGGCCACACCGACATCGACGTCGCCTGGAACTGACCGCCATGCTGAGATCCGTACCGCTGCCGCCGGACGCGGCCTTGACCGACCGCGCCCGGGCCCTGGCTTATCCCGAACACACGGCCGCGGGGCAGGCGGCCCTGCAGGCGGCCGTCCCGGCGGCGGCGAACCTGGTCCTGACGCCCGCCAGCTTGAAGGCCGAGGCCGTCCGCCGGGCCGGAGGGCTGGAGGATTTCGGCCCCGCGCCGCTCGACGAGCCCTTGGCCGTGCTCTGTGGTTCGCTCAATGACGAGATCGCCCTGCACGCGCTGGGGCGGGTGCAGGTGTTCAACCAACTGGTCGGCCTGCTGACCACGCGGCTGCGTTTCGAGGCGTTGTGGAAGCGCCATCCGGAGATTCTCGACCTGCCGGTCGAGCGGCCGATCATCGTCATCGGCCTGCCCCGCAGCGGCACGACCATCCTGCACCGATTGCTGTCCTACGATCCCGGCAAGCGCTCGTCGCCGTTCTGGGAGCAGGTGGCGCCGCTGCCCGACGGCGACCCGACCGCCCCCCAGCCCGATCCGGATCCGCGGCTGGTCCGCATGCGCGGCGTCCTCGACATGCTCGACACCGTCGTGCCGGACCTAAAGCTGATGCACGAGCTGAGGGCCGATGAGCCGGACGAGGACATCAGCCTGCTGATCTTCGCCTTCGCCTCGCTGCAGTTCGAGTGGAGCTACCGCGTCCCCAGCTACAGCCGCTGGTACCAGGACTTCGATCACACCGAGGGCTACCGCTACTTCCGCCGCGTGCTGCAGACCTTGCAATGGCTGCGTGGCGGCGAGCGCTGGGTGCTGAAGGCGCCGCAGCACCTGGAGCAACTGAAGCCGCTGCTCAGCGTGTTTCCCGACGCCATCCTGGTGCAGACCCACCGCGATCCGGCGCCGGCGATCATTTCCCTGGCCAGCCTGACCACCTATGGCGGGCGGCGGTACTACGACCATCCCAATCCCCACGCCGTCGGGGCCGACATGGCCGCCATCGTCGAGCGCCTGCTGCGCCGGGGCGTGGAGGACCGGCCGCAGGACGAGCGGCGCTTCGTCGACATCCAGTTCACCGACCTGGTCGCCGATCCGCTGGGCTGCGTGCGGCGCATCTATGCGGCGGCGGGCGACGTGCTGAGCCCCGCGGCGGAGGCGGCCATGCAGGCCTGGATCGACGACAACCGCCAGGGCAAGCATGGCGGCCACGACTATGCCGCCGAGGACTTCGGCCTCGACGTCGCCGATCTGCGCCGCCGCCTGGACTTCTACCGGGAGCGCTTCGCCATTCCCGTCGACCGCCGGTTCGCCGGCTGAGGAGCGCGCCATGACCTCGCCCATCGACCCGGCCCTGTCGGCTGACGAGATCTCGGCCATCGCCCGCGAGGCCTATGTCTACGCGTTCCCGATGATGATCGCCTACGGCTTCTTCCATCGCCAGACCTGCGGGCCGGACACGCCGGAAAAGCAGGCGATCGGGCGGTTCACCCATTTCCGCACCCTGGGCAGCCCGACCTTCAACAACGTGATCCCGTGGATCAACACCGACACCCTCTACTCGGCCGCCTGGCTCGACCTGCGCCGTGAACCGGTCGTGCTGTCGGTCCCCGCGTTCGAGGCGCACCGGTTCCAGAACGTCCAGGCCGCCGACTGGTACACGATGAACTTCTTCACCCGGGGCACGCGGGACGTGGGCAACGGCGCGCGGACCTATCTGCTGGCCGGGCCGGGATGGAGCGGGCCCCGGCCGAGGGGCGTCGACGAGGTGGTGGTCGCCGACAGCTGGATCATCAAGCTGTTCACCCGCATCATCGTCGAGGGACCCGACGACGGGCCGGCGATCCACGCCCTTCAGGACCAGTACGGCCTGACGCCGCTCAGCCAGTTCCTCGGCCAGCCCGCGCCGCCGGCTCCTTCCGAGCCGGAGTTTCCGGCGCCGCCGGCCTCCGGCCTGCGCGGGCGCGGCTTCTTCGAGCAGCCGACGCCGGAGTTCATCGCCACCTTCAACCAGCTGATGACCCAGGCCGCGGTCCATCCCGACGAGGCGGCGCTGTTCGAACGGTTCGCCCGCATCGGCGCCGTCCCCGGCGGGGCGTTCGACGTCGCCGCCCTGACGGCGGAGCAGGCCGCGGCGATCCAGACCGGGATCGACGCCGGCCTGGCCCAGATCGAACACCGGCTGGCCAATCTGGACACGCCGGTCAACGGCTGGGTCTATCCGATGGACCTGCGGGGCGGGCGCGACCGGCTGACCGGCGGCGACGCGGCCTATCTGGCCCGGGCGGTCGCCGCCCGCTACGCCATCTGGGGGCCCGGCGCCGAGGAGGTGGTCTATATGGTCGCCGAGGTCGACGCCGCCGGCGCGCCGCTGGACGGAACCACCGCCGCCTACGAAATCCGCTTCGATCAGGCCCCGCCGGTGGACGGGTTCTGGTCCTACACGATCTACGACGCCGCCAGCCGCCTGCTGGTTCCGCACCCTTCAGGCCGCTATAAGCGCGGCGACCGCGACGCCGACATCCGCCGCAACGCGGACGGCGGTTTCAGCCTGTTGCTGCAGAACGCACCGCCCCCCGCCGGCCGCGAAGGCGACTGGCTGCCGGTTCCGGCCGGACGTTTCCAGGTGGTCGGCCGGCTCTACGGCCCTCACGCGCCCTTGCTGAGTCGGGCCTACGCCCCGCCGCCGCTGGTCCGCGTCGCGCCCTGACGGCTGGAACGTCCATCCTACCCCGTCTCCCCGGCGAAGGCCGGGGCCCAGATCATAGGGCTGTGCGTTTTGGATAAGCGGCCAGCACGACGGCTGAACCGGGGCCCCGGCCTTCGCCGGGGAGACGGCGTGAAGAGGATTTAGCCCTCAAGCACCGGCCTCGTTAGTCCGGATAGGCCGTCGACTCGACCAGGTCGACGTGGAGGTCGTAGTCGGCCAGGCGCGTCTGCAGGGCGTCGAGGACATATTTGCGGCCGTCGGCGCCGAGCGCCATGTGCACGGGCGGCTTGTCCATCGCGGCCAGCGCCAGGATGACGGCCGCGCCGCGGGCCGGGTCGTTGGGAGCCGGAACGACGGGGCGCTCCATCGACTGGCGCATGCGGGCGGTGGTCGCCGCATAGTCGGGCAGGGGGGCTTGGGCCCAGGCCATGCTGGCGGCGCCGAAATTGGTCCGGAAACCGCCCGGCTCGACCACGGTCACCCGGATGCCGAACGGGGCCAGCTCCTTGGCCAGGGCCTGGCTGAGACCGGCCACGGCGAACTTGGAGGCGCAATAGAGGCTCATGCTCGGGAACCCGCGGGCGCCGGCCACCGAGCCGATATTGATGATCGCCCCGCCGCCACGGGCCTTCAGATGCGGAATCGCCGCCTTCACGACCCGGAACACGCCGAAGAAGTTGGTGTCCATCTGCCGTGCGGCCTCGGCCTCGCTCAGTTCCTCGACGGCGCCGACCAGGCCATAGCCGGCGTTGTTGACCACGACGTCCAGCCCTCCGGCCAAGCGCGCCGCGGCGTCGACGGCGGGGCCGACGGCCTCGGCGTCGGTGACGTCGAGAGCCAGGGCATGGGCCCGGCCAGGGGCCAGGGCCTCGAAGGCGGCGAACTGCTCGGCCTTGCGCAGGGTGCCGACGACGACGTGGCCGGCCGCCAGGGCCGCCTCGGCGATCGCGCGGCCCAAACCGCTGGACACGCCGGTGATCAGCCAGACTTGAGGAGAGGATGTCATCGGGACCTCGCTACGCTTCCGGCGCGATGTCCGGAGGTCGCGAACCTTTCCCGCGCGGCCTCGCGCGTCCAGTCGCCGCAGCGGGGCTTTGCCGCATTATCGCGAACGCGATCAGCTGGGCAGATCGATAGGCAGAAACGCGGCCAGGCCTATGCTGCGTCACTAAGAGCCCGCCGGAGAGAGCGGGCCTTGCGTCATCCAGGCGGGTGGCGGCCAGGGACAACATCAGGAAGGGGACGCTTCATGGGCATTCGACGGAATTGGCGGGCGCTGGCAAGCGTCACCACGGCTTTGTGCGGCCTGCCGGCCATTGCGCTTGCGCAGCAGGCTCCGGCGGCGGCGCCGCCCGCCGCGCCGGCCCCCGCCGCAGAGCAGACCATCACCACGGTCGATGACATCATCGTCACCGCCCGCCGCCGCGAAGAACGGCTCCAGGACGTGCCGCTGGCCGTCACCGCCGTCGCGCCCAAGGCCCTGGAACGGGCCAACATCACCAACGTCTCGGGTCTTCGGACCCAGGCTCCGGCCCTGATCATCGTTCCGGGCGCCGGCGCCAACAAGAGCACCCCGACCTTCGCCATCCGCGGCCAGAGCCAGCAGGAGCTGACGATCCTGGCCGACCCGTCGGTCTCGCTCTATATCGGCGACATCGTCGCCCCGCGCTCGCAAGGCGCCAACGGCGGCCTGTTCGACCTGGCCTCGGTCCAGGTGCTCAAGGGCCCGCAGGGCACGCTGTTCGGCCGCAACTCGACCGGCGGCATCGTCCAACTGATCCCCAACGCCCCCACCCATGAAGCCGGCGGCTCGGTCGGCGTCACGGTCGGCAATTTCGGGACCCTGAACACCGAGGCCGTCGTCAACATGCCGCTGGGCGACAAGCTGGCGGCCCGCCTGGCCGTGGTCAGCAACAAGGACGACGGCTACTTCTACGACGTCCTGCTGGGCCGCAATGTCAACTTCACCGACAACCAGGCGCTGCGGTTCTCCCTGAAGTGGGATCCCAGCGAGGCCCTGACCAACACCCTGGTGGTCGACGCCTACCACTCCAACGAGGGCGGCGCCGGCTCCTATATCCGCGCCATCAATCCCAACGGCGTCTTCAATTCCGCGCCGGCCCGGACCCCGCGCAACTATCCGACCCTGCAGCAGATGCTCGCCAATCAGCAGGCGCTCGGCACGCTCAAGACCGCCAGCGGCACGCCGGCCTTCTCCAAGGTCGAAACCGTCACCGTCGCCAACTCGACGGTCTACGAGCTCAGCGACCACGTCTCGATCAAGAACATCCTCGGCTTCCGCAATGTGAAGTCGCACAGCTACGAAGACACCGACGGCCTGCCGATCCCGCTTCTGGAGATCGAGCGGATCTTCGACCAGCACCAGTTTTCCGACGAGTTCCAGATTCTCGGCCAGAGCGGCAATCTGAACTGGATCACCGGCGCCTATTACTTCCGTGAAAAGGGCTCGGACCAGGGCGCCAGCGTCACCGGCGCGGTCGATTTCGGCGACGTGCAGCCCACCAGCGTCTTCGCCTATC
Source organism: Caulobacter sp. LARHSG274 (assembly GCF_052871235.1). Lineage (NCBI taxonomy): Bacteria > Pseudomonadati > Pseudomonadota > Alphaproteobacteria > Caulobacterales > Caulobacteraceae > Caulobacter > Caulobacter sp. LARHSG274. The sequence continues at coordinate 48,276 of NZ_JBIXJO010000020.1, forward strand.
CGGGCTGGGCCAACACCTGGGTCAAGGCCAAGAACACCAGCTACGCCGTCTTCGCCCAGGGCACCTACGCCTTCGAAAGCGTGAAAGGGCTGTCGCTGACCGCCGGCGTGCGCGGCAACTGGGACAAGCGCGAGGCCGACATCCTGAGCCGGACGGCGACCGCCTGCCGTTTCACCGTCGACGCCGACAACAATCCGGCCACCGCCGAAACGCGGCCGACCCTGGCCAATTGCGACCTGCCGCTGGCCGTCAAGTACAGCGAGCCGACCTACAACGTCAGCCTCGACTACAAGTTCGGCGACAACAAGCTGGTCTATGTCGCCCACCGCCATGGCTACCGCACCGGCGGCTTCGGCGCCCGCGCCTCGACCGAGGCGGGCCTGCGCCGGACCTTCGAGCCCGAGATCGTCGACGACGTCGAAGTCGGGGTGAAGGCCGATTGGCGCTTCAACGGCGCCTTCCTGCGCACCAACCTGGCCGCCTACAGCAGCCAGTACAAGGACATCCAGCGGCTGCTGCAGGACAACACCGTGATCCCGATCACGACGGTGACCGCCAACGCCCAGAAGGCCCAGGTCCAGGGCGGCGAGTTCGAATTCCTGTTCCGGCCGGTTCCGTCGGTCGAGCTGTCGGGCTTCTGGTCCTATGCCGACGCCAAGTTCAAGAAGTTCATCGATCCGAACGGCGTCGACCTGTCGGCCACCGCCTTCTCGCGGACGCCCAAGAACGTCTACAGCCTGTCGGCCCGCTTCATGCCGACCATCCCGGACAAGATCGGCAGCGAACTGTCGTTTGGCGCCAGCTATTTCCACAGCGACGGCTTCGTCGACAACGACGGCGCGGCGCCGACCCAGGTCACCTACGCCTACGAGCTGGTCAATCTGAACGCCGAACTGCGCAATGTCGGCGGGACCAACGCCACGGTCGGCCTCTATGTCAACAACGCCCTGAATGAGAAGTACGACTTCGCCATGCTCGACGTCTTCTCCTCGCTGGGCTTCAGCGCCCGGACCCCGGGCGATCCCAGGACCTACGGCGTGCGACTGAAGTACGAGTTCTAGGGTCTGTGGACCGTCGAGACGCTCGACCGCCTTGGTCGAGCGTCTCGATCGGCGCGGTTTCGATCTGGAGGCTGGAGGGATCGCCATTGCCGGTCCCGCCAGCCGCCGCGCCGGCTTCAGGACGGAACGTTGGGTTCGCGCAGGTTGGTCAGCGGGCGGCGGTAGGAGATGTCGTCGCGGTCGCGCGAGGCGGCGCCGTTGAGGTGGACGCCCGGCACGTCGCCGAACGGGATCGGCATGGTCGGCAAGACGCCCGACCATTCGATCACGGTGCTGCGCACGGCGATCTTCCACGCGCCGGCGCGGCGCTCGAACCGGTCGAGATAGCGGCCGCCGGCGATCCAGTTGCTGTCGTCGCGATTGCGGGCCGCGAACAGGTAGTAGGTCTCGGTATGGGCGGTGTCGCCGTCGAGGTCGCAACTGTGGTTGAGCAGGGCGTGGTGCGTCGCCGACTGGCCGAGGTCGTGCAGGTTCCGGGCCCAGTCATAGAGGGCGTCCGGCTGGCCGACGAAGGTTCCGGCGGCGATCTCGGCGTCGGGGTGGAAGGCCGACAGGAAGGCGTCGCGGTCGAAGCGGTCCATGCCCCGGCTGAACCGGAGCAGGCTGTCGAAGATGTCCTGCCGGTCCAGCAGTTCCCCCAGGCGGGCGAGCTTGTCGGTGTCGCGGGTCATTGCGCTTCTCCTTAGATCGCTTGCCAGATCGGCGCGCCGCGCTGTTCGCGCAGCGACGGGATCACCTTGCCGTCGACGTCGGTGACGCCGTAGTCCTGGGCCAGTTCGGCGGTGATCAGGGTGGCGCCCGAGCGCTGCATGACCTGCGGATCGCTGGCCAGGGCGACGATCACCCGGCCCGGGAATTCGGGCGAACAGCCGACCAGCGGATTGGTGACGATGCTCTGTTTCATCGCCGGATTGTTGGCGATGTTGCGCTCGGCCCGCTCGGTGAAGGTCAGGCCCTGCCACAGCGAGACCGAGGCGACGCCGTGCGGCTTCAGCTCGATCGCCATGTCGCGCGCCATGCGGTCGACCGCCGACTTGCAGGTCCCGAAGACGATGCCATAGGTGTAGGTGACCCCGACATAGCCCGAGATCGCCACGATCAGCCCGGACTTTTGGGGCGTCATGATCTTGGCCGCATGCCAGGCCGCCACGAAGTTGGAGCGCACGCCGACATCGACCATTTCCCAGTTGGACAGCGGCTTTTCCCAGAACGGCCTGGGCTCGGTCAGGTCCTCGGGCAGGGCGAAGGCGTTGTTGACCAGGATGTCGAGCCGGCCTTGCTCGCGCTCGACCTGGGCGAACAGCGCCGCGACCTGGTCGTCGTCGGCGTGATCGACCTGGACGGCGACGCCCTTGCCGCCGCGGCGATCGCATTCCAGCGCCGTCTCGCCGACCGTGCCGGGCAGGGGATGGGAGCCCGCCGTCACCGTTCGTCCGGTGACATAGACGGTCGCGCCGGCCTCGGCCAGAGCCAGGGCGATGCCCTTGCCGATGCCGCGGCTGGCGCCGGTCACCACGGCGACCTTGCCTGAAAGTACGCCTGTCATGTGTCGCTCCCGGTCAGCAGGGCGGCCGCGCCGATGGCGTCCAGCCCGAATTCTTCGCGCACCTGCTGCGTATGCTCGCCCAGCTCCGGGGCGGGGCCCGCCACCTTGCCCGGCGTCGCCGAGAAGGTCGTTGGGACGCCCGGAAAGCGAACCTTGCCCCGGCGCGTCTCGATCGTCTCGAAGAAGCCGACGGCCTCCAGGTGGGGGTTGCGCAGCAGTTCGTCGGGCGTGCGCAGCGGCGCGGCGGGAATGCCGAGCTTGCGCAGCAGGTCCAGCCATTCCTGGGTCGTGCGGGTCAGGAAGGTTTCCGCCAGCAGGCCGTAGATCCGGTCGATGTGCTGCGCGCGCTGGCCCAGGGTCGCGAACGCCTCGCTGGCCCAGGCCGGCTTCACGGCCTCGACGAACAGCGCCCAGTGCTTGTCGTTGTAGATCAGCGCCGAGACCTGGCCGTCGCGGGTGCGGTAGGGCCTGCGGTTGGCGGCGACCACGCGCGGATAGCAGGCCGGACCGAGGGGGGGATCGAACATCGCGCCGTTGGCGTGCTCGACCAGCATGAACGAGGCCATGGTCTCGAACATGCCGATCTCGACCTCCTGGCCTTGCCCGGTCCGCTCGCGGTGGAACAGGGCCATGGTCGTGGCGTAGAGCGCGGTCAGGCCCGCCACCTTGTCGGCGACGATCGTGCCGACATAGCTGGCCTCGCCGGTCAGCATGCCCTGGACGGCGGTCAGGCCGCATTCGGCCTGGATGGTGTCGTCATAGGCCGGCTGGTCCCGCTCCGGGCCCTTGCGGCCATAGCCGTAGCAGTTGGTGTAGACGATCGAGGGATTGATCGCCGCGACCGCCGCATAGTCGAAGCCCAGCCTGGCGATGGCCTTGGACCGCATCGAATGGATGAAGACGTCGGCCCGTTCCAGCAGGGCCCATAGCGCGGCCTTGCCCTCGGCGCTCTGCAGGTCGAGCACGATGCTGCGCTTGCCGCGGTTGACGTTGACGAACACCCCGGCCATGCCGGGCGTCGGGGCGACCGAAATATAGCGGGTGGCGTCGCCCCCGGGCGGCTCCACCTTGATCACGTCCGCGCCCATGTCCGCCATGATCTGGGTCGCATAGGGCCCGAAGACCATGCTGGTCAGGTCGATGACGCGCACGCCAGACAGGGGACCGGCGCCCCGAGGTTTCTCGTCCATGTACTGCTCCTCGCCGCCCCTTAGCGGCTAGAGCCTGTCGGGATCAGATGGAGTCATCTGATCCCGATGAACAGGCTCTAGATTCAAACATTTAGAGCGCGTTTGGCGGGCGAAACCGCTCACACTTTCGCCCAACGCGCTCTAGGCCAATGGTCGGCCTAAATCCATCGGCTTGCCCTCCGCACGGGCGATATGTGCCGGCCCGGTCGTTGTGGGGCCGTGCTACGACTGCTACCCGCCGAGGCCGTCAACACGCCCGGAACAAGGTCGCAAATCGTGGATTTCTCATTCACTCCAGACCAGCAGAACATCCGCGAGGCGATCCTCAAGCACTGCTCGCAGTTCCCCGACGAGTACTGGCTGGAGCGCGACCAGTCGGGCGTGTTTCCCGAGGATTTCTACCGCTCGCTGGCCGACGCCGGCTGGCTCGGCATCGCCATGCCGGAGGCCTATGGCGGCTCGGGCCTGGGGATCACCGAAGCCTCGATCATGATGCAGGCGATCGCCGAATCCGGCGCGGGCATGAGCGGCGCCTCGGCGGTCCATATCAACATCTTCGGCCTGCAGCCGATCATCCTATTCGGCACGGAAGCGCAGAAGCAGCGGTCGATCCCCGGCATCATCAGCGGCCAGGACAAGGCCTGCTTCGCCGTCACCGAGCCCAATGCCGGCCTCAACACCACGGCCCTGAAGACCCGGGCCGAGCGCAAGGACGGCGGCTACCTGGTCAATGGCGAGAAGATCTGGATCTCGACGGCCCAGGTCGCCAACAAGATGCTGCTGCTGGCCCGCACCACGCCGATCGACCAGGTCAAGCGCAAGACCGAGGGGCTGTCACTGTTCTACACCGACTTCGACCGCAGCAAGATCGACGTGCGCCTGATCCACAAGATGGGCCGCCACGCCATCGACTCGAACATGCTGTTCATCGAGGACCTGTGGATCCCGCAGGAGGATCTGATCGGCAAGGAGGGCGAAGGCTTCAAGCTCATCCTGCACGGGCTCAATCCTGAGCGGGTGCTTCTCGCCTCCGAAGCGGTCGGGCTGGGGCGCGTGGCGATCAAGCGCGCCGCCCGCTACGCCCGCGAGCGGATCGTCTTCGACCGGCCGATCGGCCAGAACCAGGGCATCCAGCATCCGCTCGCCAAGTGCTGGGCGCAGCTGGAGGCGGCCAACCTGATGGCGATGAAGGCCGCGGACCTGTTCGACAAGGGCCTGGACTGCGGCGTCGAGGCCAACGCCGCCAAGTACCTGGCCGGCGAGTTCGGGTTCGAGGCCTGCCACACCGCCATGCTCACCCTGGGCGGCATGGGCTACGCCCAGGAATATCATGTCGAGCGCTATGTCCGCGAAAGCCTGATCCCCAGGACCGCGCCGGTCAGCCCGCACATGATCCTCAACTACCTGGCGGAAAAGGTTCTGGAACTGCCCAAGTCCTATTGAGCGATCCGGATCGGGAAAAGCGAATGACCACGGCCAAAGACACCCCGCTGAAGATGCGCTCCTGGCTCTTTGCGCCGGGCGACAGCGAAAGGAAGATGGACAAGGCGACCGCCGGTCCGGCGGACATCGTGATCTTCGACCTGGAAGACGCCGTGGCGCCCGAGGAGAAGCCGACGGCGCGCCGGATCGTCAGCACATTCCTGGCGCGGCAGCCCGAAGACCGTTCGCGCCTGTGGGTGCGGGTCAATCCGCTGGACGGCCCTCATACCCTGACCGACCTGGCGGCGATCATGCCCGGGCGACCAGGCGGGATCATGCTGCCCAAGGCGCGCGGCCGGGCCGATGTCGAGCGGCTGGACCACTATCTGTCGGCCCTGGAGGTCGCCAACGGCATGGAGCTGGGCGCGACCAAGGTCATCGCCCTGGTCACCGAGACCGCCGAGGGCATGTTCACGACCGGCGACTACGCCAGCGCGCCGCGGCTGGTCGCCATGACTTGGGGCGCCGAGGACCTGGCCGACGCCCTGGGCGCCAGCGAGAACCGCAATCCCGACGGCGGCTACGCCTTCACCTACCAGCTGGCCCGCAGCCTGTGCCTGCTGGGCGCGGCGGCCGCGCGGGTCGCGCCGATCGAGACCATCCAGGGCGACTTCCGTGACCTGGAGACCCTGCGCAAGCGGGCCGATCAGGTGCGTCGCGACGGCTATCGCGGCATGCTGGCGATCCACCCGGCCCAGGTCGAAGTGATCAACGCCGCCTTCAGCCCGACCGCCGAGGAGATCGCCGCCGCCCAGGAGATCGTCGACCTGTTCGCCGCCAACCCGGGCGTCGGCGCGATCGGCTACAAGGGCGGCATGCTCGACCGCCCCTATCTGGCCCGGGCCCAGGCGCTGCTGGCGCTGGCGGAACGGTCGTGACCTTCACCACCGACGCCGCCGGGCTGGACCTCAGCCGCTTCCTGCGGCCGGGCGACCACGTCGCCATCGGCCAGGCCTGCGGCGAGCCGACCACCCTGGTCGAGGCGCTGATCGCCCAGGGCCAGGACATCGGCGACCTGTCGGCGTTCATCGCCACCAGCTTTTCGGGGCTGTTCACGCCGGAAACGGCAGAGAGCTTCGCCCTGTCCAGCATGGGCGCGATCGGCGCGTTGCGGTCGATGACCAAGGCCGGCAAGCTGGGGATCGTTCCCGCCCATGTCAGCCAGATCGGGCCGATGATCGCCCAGGGCCTGATCGGCTGCGACGTCGCCTTCGTCCAGGTCAGCCCGGCCGACGCCGACGGCCAGCACAGCTTCGGCCTGATCAGCGACCATGTGCGGGCGATGATCGACAAGGCCCGCGTGGTGATCGCCGAGATCAACGACCAGGTCCCCTATAGCTTCGGCGAACGGCTGCCGGCGGCGCGGATCGACTGCGCCGTCCAGGTCTCCCGACCGCCGGTGGAGGTCGCGCCGGCCAAGATCGGCGAGACCGACGCGGCGATCGCCCGCCACGCCGCCGGCTATATCGGCGACGGGGCGGTGATCCAGACCGGCGTCGGCGCCGTGCCGGACGCGATCCTGCGCCTGCTGCACGACCGCAAGGACCTGGGCGTCCATTCGGGCATGCTCGGCGACGGCCTGGTCGAGCTGGTCGAGGCCGGCGTCGTCACCAACGCCCGCAAGGCCATCGACGCCGGCGTCTCGATCAACGGCGCCCTGATCGGCACCCGCAAGCTCTATGACTTCGCCCGCTGCAATCCGGCGATCCGCATGTGCGCTACAAGCTACACGCACGACGCGGCGGTATTGGCGCGACTGGAGCGGCTGGTGACGATCAATTCGGCGCTGGAAGTCGACCTGACCGGCCAGGTCAACGCCGAACAGAGCGGGGCCGCCTATCTGGGCGGGACCGGCGGCCAGGTCGACTTCGTTCGGGCCGGGGCCCGCTCGCCCGGCGGTCGCGCGATTATCGCGCTGCCCGCCACCGCCAAGGACGGGACGATCAGCCGGATCGTGCCGACGCTGTCCGGGCCCGTGACGACGGCCCGCAGCGACGTCGACGTCATCGTCACCGAGTTCGGCGCGGCCGAGCTGAAGGGCCAGTCGCTGGCCGAGCGCACCCGCCGCCTGATCGCCGTCGCTCATCCGGACTTCCGCGAAGCGCTCGACCGCGCGGCCCACACCATCCAGCAGAGGGGCTTCTGATGAGCGACGCTGTCCTGTTCGAAGCCCGCGACGACGGCGTCGCCGTCATCACGTTGAACCGGCCCGAGCAACGCAACGCCTTGGGCCAGGACATCCGCGACGGCCTGTTCGCCGCCTGGGACCGGTTCGAGCGCGACCCGGCCCTGCGCGTCGCCATCCTGACCGGGGCGGGGGACAAGGCGTTCTGCGCCGGCGGCGACCTGAAGGAAATGGTCGAGCGCGGCCTGCAGGTCCCGCCGCGCGACATGTTCCCGGTCCCCGGCGACAATATGGAGCTGTCCAAGCCGACGATCGCCGCCGTCAACGGCGTGGCCTTCGCCGGTGGCTGGATGATCGCCCAGGCCTGCGACCTGTGCGTGGCCAGCACCGTGGCCCGGTTCGCCATCACCGAGGTCAAGGTCGGGCGCAGCTCGCCCTGGGCCGCGCCGCTGATCCACATGATCCCGCAGCGGATCATGATGGAGATCATCCTGACCGGTAAGCCGATCACCGCCCAGCGCGCCTATGAGATCGGCCTGGTCAACCGGCTGGCCGAGCCCGAGGCGCTGATGGACAAGGCGATCGAGCTGGCCCAGGAGATCCTCGACGGCGCGCCACTGTCGGTGAAGGCCGGCCGCGAGACCGTGATGCTGGCGACCGAGATGGGCCGCGCCGCCGCCTTGCAGGCCGCCCGGCATGCGTCCGAATACGCCTACCGCAGCCAGGACGCCCAGGAAGGTCCCCGGGCCTTCGCCGAGAAGCGTCGGCCGGACTGGAAATCGCGGTAGCGATACGGGCCTCGGCGGGGCGGTGCTATCAAATGGCCGTTGCAGCAGGTGAGACCGCGATGACCAGGATGGGCAAGATCGCCGAGACTCCCGAGGACCTGGTCGGACCCGTCACCGTTCCCGCCGAAGCCTATGTCTCCAGGGACTATGCGCGCGCCGAACAGGACCGGCTGTGGCGCAAGACCTGGCTGCAGGCCGGGCGCATCGAGGAAATCCCCGAGGTCGGCAGCTTCATCACCTACGACATCGGCGTCGACTCGGTGATCATCACCCGCACCGGCCCCGACGAGATCCGCGCCTATCACAATGTCTGCCCGCATCGCGGCCGTCGGCTGATCGACACGCCGCCGGGCCAGCATCACGCCAGCGGCAAGCGGATGAGCTTCGTCTGCGGCTTCCACGCCTGGACCTTCAACCTCGAAGGCCGCTGCACCTATATCGAACACAAGGACGACTGGCAGGGCGCCCTGACCGACAGCCGCACCAGCCTGGGCAAGGTCCAGGTCGACACCTGGGGCGGGTGGATCTGGATCAATCTCGATCCTGACGCCGCGCCGCTCGGCGCCTATCTCGATCCGATTCCGGCGATGCTGGATCCGTTCCAGACCCAGAACATGCGGTACCGCTGGCGCAAGTGGATCGTCTTCAACTGCAACTGGAAGGTGGCGATGGAGGCGTTCGCCGAGACCTATCACGTCTCCAGCACGCACCCGGAGTTCATGGAGTTCGGCCAGTTCCGCGGTTGGGCCCGCAACCACGGCCTGCACACCAATATCGGCTATGACGCGCCCAAGGACATGGAGGAGGACGCCGCCAAGCTCCGCCTGGGAACCGGCGGCGATCCGCGCATCACCACGGCCGAGCTGCAGAACTACACCTGGGAAAACGCCAACACCAACACCACCCGGACCCTGGTCGACGCCGCCAACCGGCTGAAGGACGAGCTGCCCGAGGGCACGCCCGCGCCGGTGGTTTTCCAGCACTGGCTGAAGTCGGCGCGCGAGCATGACGCGGCGCGCGGCGTGGTCTGGCCGGTGGTCGAGCCCTCGCACACGGCCAAGGCCGGCACCGCCTGGCAGGTGTTCCCGAACTTCCAGATCGGCCAGGCCGTCAACAACATGCTCTGCTACAGCGCCAAGCCCTATGGCGACGACCCGGACATGTGCATCTTCGAGGCGGCGGTTTACGAGCTGTTCCCGCAGGGCGAGGCGCCCGAGACGGCGTGGGAATACACCAGGGCCGAGGACTGGCCGCCGGTGCTGCAGCAGGACTTCAACAACATGGCCGCCGTCCAGCAGGGCATGAAGAACGTCGGCTTCCGCGGGACCCAGCCCAATCCCTACATGGAACGTTCGATCGCCAGCCTGCACTACAATCTGGCCCGCTACATGGGGACCGGCGCGCCGCGTTCGATCGCCTAGATGGCCGCAGCGGACCACGGCGCCATGCGGCCAGCGTCATCCACATCTACGGTCCTCTTTCATCCGTCTCCCCGGCGAAGGCCGGGGCCCAGATTCAGCCGTCGTATGGGACGATGATCCGAAACACTCCGCTCTACGACCTGGGTCGCGGCCTTCGCTGGGAAAACGGCTTGCGGGTGTACTCGCGTCGGCGGCCGGAAAACGGGCTCGACGCCGTCAGCGTCGAGCCCGCTTCGGATCGCTTTGGTCGAAACCCGCCGCCTATTCGAAGGGCTCTTCGCCCTGCAGCTTGGTGCGGTGCATCATGCGATTGCACTTGGGGTCATAGGCCTCGGCGCGGTGCATGGTGCCGGTGTTGTCCCAGATGACCAGGTCGCCGACCTTCCATTCGTGGCTGTAGCTGAACTCTTCCTGGGTCGCCCATTCGCGCAGGCCGACCAGGATTTCGGCGCTCCAGGCGGCGTCGACATTGACGACCCGGTGGGCGGTGCAGCCGAGGACCAGCGACTTGCGGCCCGAGGCGTGCTTCCACACCAGCGGCAGTTCGTTCTCGCCGATCGCCTGCATGCCCTTCAGCTTGGCCAGGCTGGGTTCGGGCTCGTAGTAGAACACCGAGGCCCAGACCGAGTGGGCCACGCGCAGCGTCTCGTATTCGGCCTTCTGCTCGGCGGAGAGGGCCTCATAGGCGGCGTAGGTGTTGCAGAAGCCGGTGTTGCCGCCCCAGGTGGCCGGCACCCGGCACGACAGCAGCGAGGCCAGGATCGGCACGTCGTTCATGGTGCCGTCGATGTGCCAGTAGAGCGAGCCCTTCAGATATTCCGCGGCCGCCGGGTTCTCCTTGGCGTCCAGCGTGATCTTGGTGATCTCCTCGCCGCCGCGATGCTCCGGCGCGAACGTGCCCAGCGTCTTGGTGAAGGCGATCTGCTCCTCGTCGGTGAACTTGATCTCGGGGAACACCAGGACGCCGCGCTCTTCGAGCAGCGCGCGCAGTTCCTTGCCGATCGCGCCCGACAGCAGCTCTTCCTTGGTGTTCAGCACCCGGCTGCCGATCTTCGGCTTGATCGCTTCCTGCGACACGCGGGTCAAAACATCGACGGACATAACGCGTCTCCCCAATCCATTTTTCATTTGCTGAACACATGTTCAGCATGGATGGTCGGCGGCGTCAAGTCCCGCCCGGCGCGGGGGGCGGCGACAGCAGCTGGTCGAGCCAGGCCTCGACGAAGGCGCGGGCGTCCGCATGGCCCGAGCGCACGCCAAGCTCGCTTTCCATGACCAGGGCCCGGCCGATGCCGGCCAGCACCAGGCTGAAACCGGCCGGCGTGCCGCTGCCCGAGGCCGCCAGCTTTTCGCCGATCAGTTGCTCCAGCGCCGCGACCTGGCGGGCGCGCATGGCCTCGCTGTGGCGGGCGATCTCGGCGCCGATCACCTTGCGATGGTTGGCCAGGGCCACGAACTCGAAGGCCAGGGTGGTCCGACTGGTGTCGGCGAAGAAGCGCCAGAGGGCGCGCAACGGATCGTCGCTCGACAGGGCCTGCTCGATCATCGCGTCGCTCTGGGCCGCGCCGCGCTTGAAGACGGCCAGGAACAGGTCGTCGGTGGTGGGGAAATAGTAGTGGACCAGCGACGGCTTCAGTCCGGCGCGGATCGCCACCCGTCGGGTGCTGGCGGCGGCGTAGCCTTCCTCGCGGATGACCAGTTCGGCCGTATCGACGATCAGGGCTCTGGTTTCCGAGCTCTCGTTACCAATTCGACGTTTTGCGGTCATGGCCGGAGCATAGGCGGCGTCGGACCGCGCGCAAGCTTGGTCGGCCGGAGACGCGGCGGCGGTCACGTCGCGAAGGCCTGGACCGAGATCCCGCTCATCGCCGTCCAGCCGGCGTCGTTGTCGAACACCGCCCCGGTGGCGAAGCTGGCTTCGTCGCTGGCGAGGAACAGCGCCATCATCGCCATCTCCTCAGGCTGGGCCATCCGCCCCAGCACGCCCATCCGGTCGATCAGCTCGTTGGAGGTCGGCAGGCCCTTCTTCTGCATCTCGATCCGCTGCTCGCGGGCCATGGGCGTCTCGGTCGCGCCGGGGCACAGGGCGTTGGCGCGAATCCCGTGCTTGCCCAGCTCGACCGCCGTCACCTTGGTCAGGGCGATGACTCCGGCCTTGGAGGCGCAATAGCCGGCCGAGCTGGCGACGATATGGGCGGCGATCGAGGCGGTGTTGACGATCGACCCGCCGCCCGCCGCGATCATCTGCGGCGCGACATGCTTGGTCATCAGCCAGGCGCCCTTCAGATTGACCTCGACGCAGCGGTCGAAGGCCTCTTCGGAGATGTCGAGGATCGAGCGCTTGCCCTCGGTGTCGACCCCGGCGTTGTTGAACAGGATGTTGGGCAGGCCAAGCTCGGCCACGGTGCGGTCGACGATGCGCCGCACGTCCGCGGTCTTGCTGATGTCCGCGCCGATGGCGATCGCTGCGCCCCCGGCGGCGCGGATCGCCTCGACCACCGGCGCGACCCTGGCCTCGTCCAGGTCGACGGCGGCGACCTTGGCGCCTTCGCGCGCGAAGATCAGCGCCGAGGCTTGCCCCATGCCGCCCGCCGCCCCGGTGATGATCGCGATCTTTCCCGCCAGGCGCATGGCCGCGTCTCCCGGCTCAGGCCGATCCCATGTAGCGGCCGCCGTTGGTGCTGATCGTCTGGCCGGTGACGTAGCCGGCTTCCTCCGACGCCAGATAGGCGCAGGCGGCGGCGATGTCCTCGGGCTGGCCGATCCGCTTCATCGGCAGGGTCTTGGCGAAGGCTTCGGCGTCGACCGGCGAGGCGCGCAGCATCGGGGTGTCGATGAAACCCGGCGGCACCATGTTCACGGTGATGCCGGTCGGCGCATATTCCAGCGCCAGGGCCTTGGTCAGGCCCAGCAGACCGCCCTTGGACGAGACGTAGTGCGCCTGGGCGAACGAGCCGGACTGCACCGACGAGGAGGTGATGTTGATGATGCGGCCCCAGCCGGCGGCGAGCATGTCGGGAATGACCTCGCGGCAGCACAGGTGCGGGCCCTTGAGGTTGATCGCGATGGTGCGGTCCCAGACCTCTTCGGTGATGTCCATGTAGGGCACGAAGGTCGCGATGCCGGCGTTGTTCACCAGGATGGTGATCGGGCCCCATTCGGCGCGGATCTGGGCGCCGGCCGCCTTGATCGCGGCCTCGCTGGCGCAGTCGACGGTCAGGGCCATGGCCTTGCCGCCGGCGTCGGTGATCATCTTGGCGGTCTCGGCGGCGCCGTCGCCGTTGAGGTCCAGGACGGCGATGGCCGCCTCGTCGCGCGCCAAGCGAACGGCGATGGCGCGGCCGATCCCGGATCCCGCGCCGGTGACGATGGCCACCTTTCCCTTCAACGACATTCTGGCTCTCCTAATGATGTTGTCTTGTGGCGGGCGGATTGGTCAGCGCCGCTTTCGCTTCGATCCTGGGTCGCCGGCCATTGGCGTCGCGGGGGCGCCCGCCTGCAACCGGAAAGACGTCCGCACCCGTCTGCATGACGCCGTCATGCCGAACAGCGGTTGAGATCAACCCTGTCGATGGCCATGCATCCCGCACCGTGACTGAACGACTGTTCAGGGTTTGAACAGGATGGCGGGGCGGCAAGTCAATCGTCGGCGACGGCTGCATCGCCGGGGCGGATTCTGGGCGTTCGTCGCCGGCCGCCATCGCCGTGTCGATGGATGGGCGGGACCGGTCGCTTACCGGATGATCGAAGGCCCGGCCCATGAAAGCCTGCCGGCAATCATTGGGGCGGATCATGAGCCAATTGACCATCAACACCGTGGCCGGCGCCGTGCGAGGGACCGTGGTCGACGGCGTCCGGCGCTGGCTGGGCGTGCCCTACGCCCGGCAGGCGCGGTTCGCCGCGCCGGGGCCGGTTGAACCGTGGAGCGGCGTTCGCGACGCCACGGCGATCGGGGCGAAATGCCCCCAGATGTACGGCAATGCGGCCAAGCGCGCGATGCTGAAGGCGCCGGAATTCGCCGAGGACTGCCTGGACCTCAACATCTACGCGCCCGAAGACGGGGAGGATGTGGGGCGCAAGCCCGTCTATGTCTGGATCCACGGCGGCGCCTTCGTAGTCGGCAACGGCGGTTCCTATGACGGCTCGGCGATGGCCAAGGCGGGCGACGTCATCGTCGTCACCATCAATTACCGGGTCGGGGTGCTGGGCTTCGTCAATTTCGGCGAGGTGCTGGGCCTGCCGAACATGCCCTCCAACCTTGGCCTGCGCGACCAGATCGCCGCCCTGGAATGGGTGCGGGACAATATCGCGGCCTTCGGCGGCGATCCCGACCGGGTGACGATCGGCGGCCAGTCGGCGGGGTCGATGTCGGTGTCGCTGCTGCTCCACGCCCGCTCGGCCTGGCCGCTGTTTCGCGGCGCGATCATGCAGAGCGGGGCGCTGAGCCTGATCCACAGCCGCGAGAAGAGCCGCAAGATCGCCCGGCGGTTCGCCCAGGTGCTGGGCGTCAACCAGGGCGACCTGGAGGCTATGCGGCGCATGGACCTGTATCGGCTGTTCGAGGCCCAGGCCACGGTCGGGGCGGAAAATCCCGGGACCATTCCGGCCTCGCCCTGGTTCGACGGCGACCTGCTGCCCGGATCGCTGGACGACGCGCAGACGCAGGCCGCGGCGCCCGTGCCGCTGATCGCCGGGGCGGCCCGCGACGAGATCCGGCTGTTCGAGTTGATGCCGGGCGACATCCTGCCCACGACATGGCCGCAGCTCGAAGCCCTGCTCGTCGGCCAGCTTGGCGACGCCCACGCCTCCCGCATCCTGGCCGCCTATCCGCGCACCACGGCCGGGCGGCGGGCCCTGGCCACGGATCTCACCTTCGCGATGCCGACGCGCAACTTCGCCGAACGCCAGGCGGGCCACAGCCCGACCTGGTTCTATCGCTTCGACTACAGCCATCCGATCGCCGGGGCGACGCATGGACTGGACCTGACCCTGACCTGGCCGATGCGGAACTTCCGCGCGGCCCTGGCGCGCGGCGGGCCGTTTCGCGGCAAGCGGGCGGCGCTGGGCCAGCGGATGATCGGCCATTACGCCCATTTCGTCCGCCACCTGACGCCGGCGCCCGGCTGGCCCGCCTATACGGCTGCGGAGCGGTCGGTGATGGTGTTCAATTACGACGACCGGATCGAGGCCAATCCCCACGGCGCGCGCCTGGCGGCCTGGGGCGGCCGCGAGGCGGGGGCGGGACTGGTCGGCGTGTAGGGCGCATTTGTTTCAAGTTGAATCGCGCATTTCAAATCCCCGTCTCCCCGGCGAAGGCCGGGGCCCAGGTGAAACCCACGAGCCGCTCAGGATGAATCTGGGTCCCGGCCTTCGCCTGGAAGAGGGAAGAAGGGAGAGCGCCGGGATGAGGACTATCGTAGCTCACCGCACATGGGCTTCGCGAGGATGAGCCCGCTCGGCCCGGCGGCCTATTCCGCGTCCGGCTCGACCCACGTCGTGCGCAGCGCCCGATCGGACATGTGCTTGGTCGTCGTCCAGCCGCCGTCCACGACGATGGTCTGGCCGTTGATGAAGCCCGCGCCCGGCGAGCAGAGGAAGGCGATGGTGCTGGCGATGTCCTCGACCTCGCCCAGGCGAGGGAAGGGGGTCGTCTCGAAGTTCACGCGCTTGAACATCTCGTCGTCGAACCGGTGGCGAACCATGTCGGTCATGGTCACGCCCGGCGCGACGCAGTTGGCGCGGATCCCCCTGGGCCCGTAGTCGCAGGCGATGTGTTCGGTCAGCGAGGTCAGGCCGCCCTTGGCCGCCGAATAGGCCCCGCCGCGCCGGCCGCCGATCACCGCATAGGTCGAGGTGACATTGACGATGCCGCAGCCTGGACCCATGTGGCCGATGGCCTCGCGGCAGAGCCGGAAGGGCGCGCGCAGCATCACGTCCAGGAAGCCGTCCAGCGTCGCGTCGTCGGTCTCGTGCAGCGGTTTGGGGCTGCCGGCGCCGGCGTTGTTGATCAGGAAATCGAGGCGGCCGAAACGCTCGAGCGCCAGGGCGACGATCTTCTGCGGCGCGTCGTCGGCGGTCACGTCGATCGACAGGACGGCCAGGCGGTCCGGGTCGTCGAGCGTGGACGCCAGGGTCGCCAGCTTCTCGGCGTCGCGGCCGACGCCGACGATCGCCATGCCCGCGTCGTGGAGCATCTTGGCCGTGCCCAGGCCGATGCCGCTGCCCGCGCCGGTGATGATGGCTACCTGCATGATCCGCTGTCCCTTCGGCTTTTCGCCAGCTCCTGCTGCGCCGCATTTGGCCGGGGCCTGTCAAGACATCGGCCCCGGACGGGCGGCATTCATCGCCGTGCCGGATTATCGCCCCGGGCCGGTTCCTGCGTGTTTTCGGTCGGTTACGGCGGCGATTCCGCCGTGTTACGCCGGTCGCCACGCTTACGAGGCGAAGGATGTCCGCATGACCGAACTCAGATTCGACGGCCGCGTCGCCGTCATCACCGGCGCCGGGCGGGGACTGGGCCGGGCCTATGCCCTGCTGCTGGCCGCCAAGGGCGCCAAGGTGGTGGTCAACGATCCCGGCGCCAGCATGAAGGGCGGCGACGCCGACACCGGCGTGGCCGAGGAAGTGGTCCAGGAGATCAGGGCCGCGGGCGGCGAGGCCGTCGCCTCCACCGCCTCGGTCGCCACCCCCGAGGGCGGCAAGGCCATCATCCAGACGGCGATCGACGCCTATGGCAAGGTCGACATCCTGATCCACAACGCCGGCAACGTCCGCGGCGCGCCGCTGAAGGAGATGAGCCAGGAGGACTTCGACGCCGTCCTCGACGTCCACCTGCGCGGCGCCTTCCACGTGGTGCGGCCGGCCTATGCGCTGATGTGCGAGGCCGGCTACGGCCGCATCGTGCTGACCTCGTCGATCGGCGGCCTGTACGGCAGCCGCAACCAGGCCAACTACGCGGTCTCCAAGGCCGGGGCCTTCGCTCTGTCGCATGTCGCCGCCATCGAGGGCGCCGAGTTCGGCGTCAAGAGCAACGCCATCGTGCCCGCCGCGGTGACGCGCATGGCCGACGGGCTCGACACCTCGATCTATCCGCCGATGGAGCCGGACCTCGTCGCGCCGTCGGTGGCCTGGCTGGCGCACGAGTCCTGTTCGATCACCGGCGAACTGCTGGTCTCGATCGCCGGGCGAGTGGCCAAGGCCTATGTCGCCGAGACTAGAGGCGTCTACCAGCCGTCCTGGACGATCGACGAGGTCGCCGCGCGGATGGGCGAGATCGGCGACCGGACCGACCCGGTGGTCTTCGAACCGGTCCCCAGCGGCCACGCCGAACATATCGGCTACAGCTTCGGCATGACGAAGGGCGGCTGACGCCCTGCGTCCTTCGAGGCCCGCTTCGCGGGCGCCTCAGGATGAGGAAATCAGCCAGGGCGTCCTCATCCTGAGGTGCGAGCCGACGGGCGAGCCTCGAAGGACGCACCGCGCCGCAATCGGCTATTTCCCCGTCAGCGTCGCCCGGATGCCCTGCTTGAGGACCTTGCCGGCGTCGTTCTTCGGCAGCGCCGTCCACAGCGCCACCGCTTCGGGATATTTGAACCGCGCCACGCCCAGGCCGGCCAGGAAGTCGGCGAGGCTGGGAACGTCGGGCGCGGCGCCCGCACGGGGCACGATCACCGCCACCGCCCGCTCGCCGGTCCTGGCGTCGGGCACCCCGACGATGGCGATCTCGGCGACGCCGGGATGGCCGATCAGCAGGTCCTCGATCTCCTTGGGCGAGATGTTCTCGCCGTTGCGGATGATCAGGTCCTTGATCCGGCCGGTGACGACCAGGTGGTCGCCGTCCACCAGTCGGCCCTGGTCGCCGGTGCGATAATAGCCGTCGGCGTCGAAGGCGCCGGCCTCGTCCTCGGCGTGGACATAGCCGACCAGCATCTGCGGCCCGCGGGCGCGGATCTCGCCGTCGTCGGCGATCCGGATGATGGCGAGGCCCGGGCGGCCGTCGGTCTCCGCCGCATGGCGCGCGTCGCCGCGGTCGATAACCCCGACCGTGGTGACCGGAACCTCGGTCGAGCCGTAGACCCGGCTGACGATGGCCCGCTCGAAATAGCCGGCGGCCTCATGAATGAGGCTTGGGGGCACCGAGGCGCCGCCGCAGATGAACAGCTTCAGGTCGGGCAGGCGGGTGCCGGCCTTGCGCGCCGCCGCCAGCAGGTGCTGCAGGAACGGCGTGGCGCCGGCCATGTGCGTGCAGCCCTCGCGCACCATGATCTCGACCGCGGCGTCCGGGTCCCAGCTCTCCATCAGGATCGCGGTCGCGCCGAGCAGCAGCGGGGTCTCGAACGCGTAGATCGAGCCGCCGATATGGCTGATCGGCGACGGCACCAGGAAGCGGTCGCCGGGTTCGACCCGCCAGCAGCGGCCGATCTGGCGGATCAGGGCGTTGATCGAGTTGTGGGTGTGCATCACCCCCTTGGGACGGCCCGTCGTGCCGCTGGTGTACATGACCATGCGCACATCGTCGGGGTCCAGGGCCGGCAGGGGCGTGGCCAGGGCGTTGTCGAGCAGGCTCGAAAAGGCGGTGTGCGGGCCCGCCTCGCCGCGGACGACGACGACCTCCGGCGGCGTTTCCAGCGCCTCGGCCACCCGGCTCAGCATGGCCGCGCAGTCATGGCCGCGAAAGGCGCTGGGCGCGAAGATCATGCGGCTGCCGATGTCGGCGAGCATGAAGCGCAGGTCGTGGTCGCGCAGCGACGGCAGGATCGGGTGGGCGACCATCCCGGCCAGGGTCGCGGCCATGTAGATCACCGCCGCCTCATGCCAGTTGGGCAGCATGAACGAGACGACGCTGCCGGGCGCGAAGCGGGCCAGCATGGCCCGCGCCAGCCGGCCGGCCTGGTCGTGCAGGTCGGCGGCGCGCAGGCGGGTCGCCCCGTCGATGACGAGGATCCGGTCCGGGTCCTCCGCCGCCAGACGCCGCAGGGCGTCGGCGCAGGTCTCCGGCCGCCACCAGCCGTCGGCATAGGCCTGCTGCGCCAGGGCGGGGTTCCAGCGGATCCGCCACCCCGTCGGGGTCGTGCGTGTCGCGTCATCCGCCTGCGTCATCCGCGCGCCTGTCCTTGTGCCGAGCCGTCGTCGCCGGATTTAGGCCGCTCGGTCGAACAGGGGCAATCGACGCGGGCAATCACCGCCGGGGCGATCAGCGGCGCGGCCGGGGAGACGGAAAATGATGATTCAGCCTGCGGTCACCCACGCCCCGACGCCCTCGAACCGGGCATCGCGAGCGGTACAGCTTGTATATCGTATAACATATTTGACATAAAGTGTATAATCATGCCTCCTGACCTCGAAGCGCGCCTGATCGCAGGCGCTTTGGTGGAGGGGAAATTCCATGCGCAGCAGACAGGGTCGTCTTGAGCTTCTGGCCGGAACCGCGGCCTTTGCGTTCCTGTCCTTGGTCGCCGCGGCTCCGGCCGCCTTCGCAGGCGACGTCGCGACGGCCGACGATGGGCCCGCGACCCTGGACGCGGTGGTGGTGACGGGCTCGCGCATCAAGCGGCCCAACCTGACCTCGGCCAGCCCGATGACCGTGGTCGGCAGCGACGAGTTCAAGTACCAGGGCGCCACCTCGGTCGAGAGCGTGCTCAACCGCCTGCCGCAGTTCACCGCCGACTCCAACGAGAACGGCTCGAACGGTTCGGACGGCACCGCGCGGGTCAACCTGCGCAACATGGGCTCCAGCCGCGTGCTGGTGCTGGTCGACGGCCAGCGGATGCTGCCGGCCGAGACCGCCGACGTGAACTTCATTCCCGGCGCCCTGGTCGACCGCATCGACGTGGTGACCGGCGGCGCCTCGGCGGTCTACGGCTCAGACGCCGTGTCCGGCGTCGTCAACTTCATCCTCAAGAAGGACCTCAACGGCCTGCGGCTGGACGCCCAGTACGGCATCGCCCAGCACACCAACGACAACGACTATTCCCGGTCGCTGATCACCAGCGCCGGCTACAAGCTGCCCGACAAGCACGTCACCGACGGGGCGAAGACCGACATCAACCTGGCCTTCGGGATCAACGCGCCGGACGGCAAGGGCAATGTCACCTTCTATGCCGGCTATCGCGAGCTCAAGCCGGTCACCCAGGACAGCCGCGACTACTCGGCCTGCGGCCTGAACCTGGACGGAGAGCGCAACAACGCCCTGGTCTGCGGCGGCTCCAGCAACAACGAATACGGCCTGTTCACCCTGCTCAGCGGCCCCAACGCCGGCCAGACGCTGAACAACACCAAGGACGGGAACAAGACCTGGGTCCCCTACGACAGCTCGTTCCTCTACAACTACGCGCCCACCAACTACATCCAGCGCTCGGACAGCCGCTACACGGCCGGGGCCTTCGCCCACTACGAGATCAACAAGGCCGCCGAGGTCTACGGCAGCTTCATGTTCATGGACGACCACACCTTCTCGCAGGCGGCGCCGTCCGCTCTGTTTCAGGGGACGACGTTCAAGATCAACTGCAACAATCCGCTGATGTCGGCCTCCCAGGCCGCGACGCTGTGCGGCTCGGCCGCGGGGACCGACGTCAACCAGGACACCTTCATCGGCTATCGCCTGACCGGACCCGGCAGCTCGCCCCGCCGCGACGACCTGCGCCACACCGCCTACCGCATCAATCTCGGCTCGCGCGGCGAGATCGCACCGGGCTGGACCTACGACGCCGGCTTCCTCTACTCCCAGGTCGTGCTCGACGAGAGCTACAAGAACAATGTCGACAACGCCAAGGCCGCCAAGGCCCTGCAGGTGGTCAGCGTCAACGGGACCCCGACCTGCAAGTCGGTGGTCGACGGCACCGACCCGAGCTGCGTGCCGATCGACGTCTTCAAGTACCAGGGCCTCAGCGCGGCGGCCTACAAGTACCTCTACGCGCCGACCTACACCCACGGGGTGCAGCGCGAGAAGGTGCTGAGCGCGACCCTGAATGGGGACCTCGGCCAATACGGGATCAAGAGCCCGTGGGCCAACGAGGGCGCGGCCGTGGCGCTGGGCGCCGAGCATCGCCGCGAGGAGCTGAAGTTCGAGGCCGACGCCCTGGCCCAGGCGGCCGGCACCAAGGAGAACGCCGGCGCCTTCAGCGTCAACGAGGTCTATGGCGAGCTGGACCTGCCGCTGGTCCAGGACGCGCCATTCATCAAGAGCCTGTCGGTCAACGCCGGCTACCGGACCTCGAAGTACGACTATCTCGACGACCGGGTCTCGACCTACAAGGTCGAGCTGCAATACGCCCCGACCTCGGACGTGCGGTTCCGCGCCAGCTACAACCGCGCGGTGCGGGCGGCCAATATCAGCGAGCTGTTCGCGGCCCAGTCGCTGGGCAATGTCTCGGCGGTGGACCCTTGCGCCGGGGCGGCGCCGACGGCCTCGGCCGCAGCCTGCGCCCTGACCGGCGTCACCGCCGCCCAGTATGGCAAGATCCCCGAATGCCCGGCCGAGACCTGCGTGACCCAGGGCGGCGGCAATCCCGACCTGAAGCCGGAAGTGGCCGACACCCGCACCGCCGGCGTCGTGCTGACCCCGCGCTTCCTGCCGGGCTTCTCGATGTCGCTCGACTATTTCGACATCTATGTCGACCAGTACATCGGCTCGGTCGACGCCCCGACCGTGATCAACCAGTGCGTCCAGACCAGCAATCCGTACTTCTGCAGCCTGTTCCACCGCGACCCGACCTCGGGCGTGCTGTTCGGCGACCGCGGCTATATCGTCGCCACCAACCTGAACACCGGCTTCCTGCAGACCTCGGGCCTGGACGTGACCGGCAACTACCGCCTCGACCTGTCGTCCCTGACCAGGACCGGCGACTGGGGCAGCCTCGACTTCAGCTTCGTGGGCACCTACCTCAACAGCCGCAAGATCGAGCAGCTGCCGGGCCTGGGGGCCTATAACTGCAAGGGCCTGTTCGGCCCGACCTGCGGCCAGCCCAATCCGGCCTGGCGTCACCAGATGCGGGTGACCTGGAACCTGCCCTGGGTTCCGGCCACGCTCTCGGCCAACTGGCGCTATTTCGGGGCCACCAACCTGGCGAGCAACGACAGCAATCCGTTCCTGCAGGGCGACTATGTCGAGGTCAATCGCCGCATCAAGGCCTACAGCTATCTGGACCTGGCCGCGACCTGGAAGGTGCGCGAGCAGCTGGCGCTGCGGGCGGGCATGAACAACGCCTTCGACAAGGACCCCCCGGCGATCGCCGCCGGCCTGCTCACCTCGTTCGGCAACGGCAACACCTATCCGGGCGTCTATGACCCCATGGGCCGGACGATGTTCGTGGGCCTGACGATGGACTTCTGAGGGGGCTTTTCTGACCCCTCTCCCGATGGGAGAGGGTCATAGGGTGCTCCATTCCCGCGGTTTGCGGGGATGGACGCTGGTCAGAACCAACGAAATCAACGCCCTACGATTTTCTCACTTTTTTCCGTCCTCACCCTTCCAGGCCGGCCCAATAATGCTCCCACCCAAGAGCACGGGGAGGGCGCACGTACGGCGACCGATGCGGCTTTTGGGGGTGGTCGAGCGGGAAGCGCTCTTCGGTGGTCTTTGGTGACGCCTCGCGGCGGTCCTGGGCAGGTTCCCTGAAACATCGGGACGAAGCCCCGGCGGCGAGGGACCGGCGGCGCAGCAGGCGCGGGCTGAAATCGCCCGCGCGGTCCGGACGGGGTTTCGTCGCCTCTCCGCCCGTCGGGGGCCTCCATCGGAGCGGGTTAAAAATCCGCGACCCGATGGCTTCCGGATAACGGTTCCACGCGAAGCGCCTGCACTTCGTCGAAACGGTAACAACATCAAAGCTATTCCGGGCGAGGCCCGGGCGCTTCGCACCCTCCCCATCGACTCAGCGGAGTTCCGCGTGAGGCGGAAAAGCCGTGTCCGCGGTCAGGCCGCTCAGCCGGCGTTCGTCGCGACATCCACCGGGGCGTGATGGTCGGTTTCGTCCGAGCCGTGCGACCATTTTTTCAGGATCGGCGACAGGGCCAGGAAGCCCAGGCCGATGGCGATCGAGACCGCGCCGATGCCGTTGAACACCGCCAGCGACCGGGCCAGGGCCGCGGCCGGGTCGAGCACCTGGCCGCCGACCGTCTCGGTGGCGGTCAGGCCGGCGACGAAGCCGCCGACCTTGTCGGCGATCGACACGGCCATGAACCACACCGCCATGATGAACGACACCAGGGCCGGCGGCGACAGCTTGGTCATCTGCGACAGGCCGACCGGCGACAGGCACAGCTCGCCGGTGGTGTGCAGCATGTACATCAGCAGCAGGAAGGCCAGCGGCATCCGGAAGGTCCCGTCGACGAACTGCGCGCCCCATTGCAGCAGCAGGAAGCCGGCCCCGACCTGCAGCAGGGCCAGGCCGAACTTGACGACCGGGTTCAGGTCCTTGCCGCGCCGGCCCAGCCACGTCCACAGGAAGGCGAAGACCGGGGCGAAGACCAGCAGCCAGCCCGAGCCCAGGGCCTGGGTCTGGGCGGCGTTGAAGCTGGTGTTGATCCAGAAGGTCGAGGCCCGGTTGATTCCCGCCGCCGCCAGCTGCTCGGGTGCGGCCAGGGTGACGGCGCCGTTCAACAGCCGCACCGGTTCGGCGACCAGGTCGAGCTCGACATTGGTGGCGGCGAACAGGTTCAGGGACGATCCGGCCTGGTCGAACAGGGTCCAGAAGATCACCGCCCCGAAGATCAGGAACACCGCCAGGCCCAGGCGCTCGCGCTCGACCTTGCCGCACTTGGCGAACATGAACCACAGGATATAGCCCAGCGAAGCGGCCATGCCGGCGATCAGGGTCAGGTTGACCGCCCCGGTGCGCCGCACCAGCCAGAACACCGCGCCGACCCCGGCCAGCCCCAGGATGTAGATCAGTCCCTCGCGGTTCAGCGGCCCCAGCAGCGGCCGGGCCAGCCGCTGGGGATCGGGCGGCTCGGCCTTGCCCCGCAACAGCGGCTTGCCCAGCACGAAGACCACGAAACCGGCCACCATGCCCAGCCCCGCCAGGCCGAAACCGGCCCACCAGCCGACCGTCACCCCCAGCAGACCGCACAGGATCGAGGCCCAGAACGAGCCGAGATTGATGCCGTAATAGTAGAGGGTGAAACCCGGGTCCCGGCGCGGGTCGCCCTGCGGATAGAGCTGGCCGACGATGGTCGAGATGTTGGGCTTCAGGAAGCCGACGCCGACGATGATCAGGGCCAGGGCCAGCCAGAGCAGGTTCAGATAGACCGGGTCGCGGCCCGCCACGCCCAGCTGGTACTGCCCTTTGGCCAGGACGGCCGGGATCCGGGCGTCGGCCGGCAGGCCGTCGACGGCGAAGTCGCCGGCCTTGGTGGCGGCCACCGCATAGGGCCGGTCCTCGACCACCAGTCGGGAGACCCGACCCTCGCCGCGGCCCTCGGAGACGAAGTCGTAGGTGCGGCCGGCATAGGTCAGGGTCTGGGTGGCCGGCGCGCCCTCGATCGCCATGGTCAGGTGGCCGGCGATCAGCAGCAGGGCCCCGAAGATCACCGCCTTGCGGGCCCCCAGATAGCGGTCGGCCAGGACGCCGCCGATCAGCGGCAGCAGATAGACCAGCGAGGTGTAGGAGCCGTAGTGGTTGGCCGCCGTCTTCGGGTCGAACAGGAAGTGCTGGGTCAGGTAGAAGATCAGGATGCTGCGCATGCCGTAGTAGGAAAACCGCTCCCACATCTCGGCGAAGAACAGGATCAGCAGGCCCCTCGGGTGGTCCCGCAGCAGCTGCATCAGCACCGGGACGCCGGTCGCCAGCGTGACCAGGATTCCCATGACGATGACGATGTTCATGGGGCGACCTTGCAAGGCTCGTCGATCATGGGGCGGGCCTTTCGAGATTCACGGGGGTCAAGACGATGGTGGTCGGCGTCTCGGCGAGCGGCAGGGTGTAGGCGCCTCGTTCGAGGACCGCGCCGGCCGGGCGATAGGGACGGGCGCCCTTGGTGGTGGCCTCGACCCGCAGCCGAGCCGCCGAGGTGGACGCGTCCCGCGCCGCCAGGGTCAGGGTCAGCTCGCCCGTGGCCGGGGAGTAGGCGGCGGCGTCGATCTTGCCCGCCTCCAGGGTGAGCCAGGCGCCGATCGGGGCCACGAACAGCCGGGTGCGCGCCCCGTCCCTGGGCTCGATCCGCACCACCCCGTTGGCCTGGCCGACATTGCCGCCGAAGCCCAGCCAGCCGAACGTCGGATCGTTGACCAGGTAGGTCGCCGCCGCATAGGCGTGGCCGAAGAAGCCCATGCCGTAGTCGCCGCTGTAGGGGTCCCAGGACATCATGTCCGGGGCCGAGTGGAAGGCCGCCGAGGAGAAGCCTTCCCGGTCGATATTGGTGATCCCGCCCATCAGGCCGCCATAGGCGACGCGCAGCAGGTGCAGGTCGCTCGGATCGGCGCGGTAGGCGTCGAAGAGCGGCACGGCGTTCAGGGTCGAGCCGTAGTGGTGGATCTGCCGCTCGATGCGCGCCACCTTGCCGCCATAGAGAAAGTCCCAGTAGCGCCGGGCGTTGCCGTTATAGCCCCAGCTGGGGAGGGTCGGGTCGTAGGCGAGGATCACCTCGCGGGTCTCGTCGGCCTGCTTCTGGTGGCCGAAGAAGCGCATCCAGGCATAGACCTCGGCCTGGCCCGTCGAGTCCCAGGCCATCTCGCTGCCGAACGGATAGGGCAGGGTCTTCCAGTGGTCGGCCCGGGCCTTCATCAAGGCCTCGAGTTCGTCGGCCTTGGCGGTCAGGCCCTCGCGCCGTAGGTCCTTGAGGATGTCGACGAAGACGTCGCCCTCCATCTGACCGAACTGGGCGTAGTACGGGGCGTCGCGCATCATCGCCACGGCGGTCAGCTGGGCGTGGTCGAGGTACCAGCGCCAGTCGTGGGCCTTGACCAGGCCGTCGTGATTGCGGGCCAGGCGGTAGAGCACCCAGTGGCCGACGGCCACGTGCGGATAGTTGTACGACCGGCCCAGGTCGCCGGCGTCCGTCTTCGACCACGAGGTCCAGGTCTTCCAGTTGGTCTTGGGATCGTAATAGGTCGGGAACGCGTCGGGGGCGTAGTAGAACAGGCTCTTCCTGACCGCCCCGACGTGCTCGCCCTCGGCCACCTGCAGCCCGCCGACGATGGTCTCGTTGACCACCCGTTCGAGCTTGGCCACTTCGCCGGCGTCGGGATTGTCCAGCTGCTTCATGATCGCCGCGACCCAGCTGCCGGCGCCGCCTTCGTCGCTCATGCCCGAGATCCAGACCCGCGGGTCCTGGGTGACGATCTTCTCGGCCTGGCGGTCGTAGGTGAGGATGCCGGGCGACCGCTTGAACGGGTCCGACGGATCCTCAAACCACTGCCTGGTCGTTGAGAACCGGCCGAGGTCGGCCATCGCCTGCTCAAGCGGCTTGGTGATGAAGTAGGAGACGGTCTGGACGCTGTCGTCGGCGTAGGTGATCAACAGCGTCGCCCGGCCCCAGCCCGCTGCCCGGATGGCGTAGCGCGCCCAGCCGGCGCCAGACTTGACCGGCGTGGCGGTCAGCGCGCCGGCCGGATAGCTGTCGATCCTGGCCACCGGCTTGGGCGACTTCAGGAACAGCGTCGCATCCTGATCGGTGGGCACGACATAGCCGGGAATGCCGACCGCGACCGGACGGCCGTTGGCGACCAGGGTGTCCTCGATCGCCCGGATCGAGGGCGAGGTGACCAGGCGCACCCCGATCGTGCGGCTTGTACCCGGCGCCAGGGTGAAGCTGGTGGGCGTGTTCCATTGCTCCTCGGCGGTCTTCCAGTCCTGCTCGGCGAAGCCCTTGCTGGCCACCGTCCAGTCGTAGAAGCCTTCCGAAGTCTGGCCGCGCTTGCTGCGGTCGGTGAAGATGTCGCCGGGCCTGGCGCCGCCGCCGGCCTGCTGGATCGGCCGATAGGCCTCCAGCGGCGTGGCCTGCTCCGGCAGGACCAGCAGGGCCGGGCCCTTGCCGTTGAGCCGGGTGACCTGCAGGTAGCCGGCGTCGCGGCCGATATAGGGATCGACGAAGCTGGCCTGGGCGTGGGCCTCCTCCAGCGAGCGGTCGGTGATGATGTTGTCGAACACCATCGGCAGGCCCAGGCCTCCGACCTCGACGGCCTGCTCGGAGATGTTGGTCAGGACGAAGCGCAGGGCCAGCGCGCCGCCCTCGGCGATCCAGCGGCGTTCGACCCGCAGCGGCGAGCCTTCGCCCAGGGACGCAGTGATGTCGGCCGCCGCCAGGGTCGCGCCGCCGGCCGCCAGGCGACGGATCGGCCGCCGCTGGTGGGCGGAGCTGAAGTCGCGCCAAATCCCGCCCGCTGTCCGCAGGCGCAGATGGATGTCGCCGACATGGACATAGCCGTCGCCAGCGCGTTCGGCCTCGCGGGCGCCAGGAACGAAGTCGAAGCCGGGTTCGGCGGTCGGCGACAGCCGGGCAAGCGTCTGGGTGTCGGTTCGCAGCTCGAGTCGGAACTGGGGCGTGCGATAGGCGGTCCTGGCGATCGGCGCGAAGACCGGCTTGGCCTTGGCCGGCTCCTGGGCGGTCGCGGTCAGGGGCAGGGTCGCCAGCAGCAGGGCCGCCAGGGCCGAGAGGCGACGGTTAGTCATCGGAGCCTCGTCATGTCCCGCCATTGGTCCTGGCCTTGCACAAACCGGTTCCCCCGCGCGTCGTCAAGGAAATTATACGGTATATGATTGGCCGTTGAGTCGTTGAGCTGTTGGCGCATAGACGCGTCGTGTCGATCGCCGCCTTTTGTCTGACGCCAGATTGACGGGCGAGAGGCGCGACTCTAAGATCGTATACGGTATCAAGTGGGATGTGACCGATGGCGACGCGCCGTGACCTGATGCTCGCCGCCGCGGCTTTGGCCGGAACGGCCCGGCCGATCGCCGCCCTGGCCAAGGCCCCCGGCGCCTCGCTGCCCGCCAAGGCCGCGCCCCTGCCGCTGTCGTCGGTGCGCCTGCTGCCGTCGGACTATGCGACCGCCGTCGAGGTCAACCGGGCCTATCTGCTGCGGCTCAATCCCGACCGTTTCCTGCACAATTTCATGACCTTCGCGGGCCTGCCGGCCAAGGGCGAGGTCTATGGCGGCTGGGAGTCCGACACCATCGCCGGCCATAGTCTGGGCCACTACCTGTCGGCCCTGGTGTTGACCTACGAGCAGACCGGCGACGTCGAATGCCGCCGCCGCGCGGACTACATCGTCGGCGAACTGGCCCGGGCCCAGGCCAAGCGCGGCACGGGCTATGTCGGCGCGCTGCAGCGCAAGCGCAAGGACGGGACGGTGGTCGACGGCGAGGAGATCTTCGCCGAGGTGATGAAGGGCGACATCCGCTCCGGCGGCTTCGACCTCAACGGCGCATGGTCGCCGCTCTACACCGTGCACAAGGTCTTCGCGGGCCTGCTCGACGTGCATCGCGCCTGGGGAAACCCGCAGGCGCTGGAGGTGGCGACGGGGCTGGGCGGCTATTTCGAGCGGGTCTTCGCCGCCCTTGACGACGCCCAGATGCAGACCCTGCTGGGCTGCGAATATGGCGGGCTCAACGAGAGCTATGCCGAGCTCTACGCCCAAACCGGCGATCGGCGCTGGCTGGTCGTCGCCGAGCGGCTCTATGACCGCAAGGTCCTCGACCCGCTGGTCGCCCAGCAGGACAAGTTGGCCAACTTCCACGCCAACACCCAGGTCCCCAAGTTGATCGGGCTGGCCCGCCTCTACGACCTGACCGGAAAACCGCAGGACGCGGCCGCCGCGCGGTTCTTCTGGACCACGGTCACCGACCACCACAGCTATGTGATCGGCGGCAACGCCGACCGCGAATACTTCTCGGCTCCGGACACCATCGCCGCCCATGTCAGCGAGCAGACTTGCGAGCACTGCAACACCTACAACATGCTCAAGCTGACCCGGCAGCTCTACGGCTGGCGGCCCGACGGCGCGCTGTTCGACTATTACGAACGCGCCCACCTGAACCATGTGATGGCGGCGCAGAACCCCAAGACCGGCGGCTTCAGCTATATGACACCGCTGCTGACCGGCGCGCCGCGCGAGTTCTCCAATCCGGCCGACGACCCATTCTGGTGCTGCGTCGGCACCGGCATGGAGAGCCACGCCAAGCATGGCGAATCGATCTTCTGGGAAGGCGAGGGGACGCTGCTGGTCAACCTCTACATCCCCGCCGAGGCGCAGTGGAAGGCGCGTGGCGCGACCGTGCGGCTTGAGACCCGCTATCCCTACGAAGCGGAATCGCGGCTGACCCTGACCAGGCTGGTCAAGCCCGGCCGCTTCACGATCGCCCTGCGGACACCGAGCTGGGCGAACGGCCGGGCCAAGGTCACCGTCAACGGCCAGGCCGTCACGCCTGAGACCGTCGGCGGCTACGCCCTGGTCGACCGCCGCTGGCGGGCCGGGGACGTGGTGGCTGTCAGCCTGCCGCTGGACCTGCGCCTCGAAGCCACGCCCGGCGACGCCCAGACGGTGGCGGTGCTGCGCGGGCCGATGGTGCTGGCCGCGGACCTGGGACCGTCCGGCGAACCCTGGAAGGGCGTCGACCCGGCCCTGGTCGGCGAGGCGGTGCTGACCAGCTTCCAGCCGGTGTCGCCGGAAAAGGCGGTCTATGTCGCCCGCGGCGTCGTCCGGCCCGCCGACCTGACCTTCGCGCCGTTCTACAGCCAGTACGAGCGGCGCAGCGCCGTCTATTTCCGGCGCTTCAGCGAAAACGCCTGGAAGGTCGAGGAGGCCGCCTTCCTGGCCGAGCAGGCGCGGCTGAAGGACATCAGCGCCCGTTCGGTCGACATCATGCACCTGGGCGAGATGCAGCCCGAACGCGACCACAACCTGGTCTCGGAACTGTCCTATCCGGTGGCCTATCGCAACCGCAACGGCCGCGACGCCCGCTCCGGCGGCTTCTTCGAATTCGAGATGAAGGTCCGGCCCGGCCCGCTGATCCTGCAGGCGACCTACTGGGGCGAGGAGCGCAGCCGCGACTTCGACATCCTCGTCGACAACGTCAAGGTCGCCAGCCAGCACCTGGAGGCCGACCGGCCCGGCAAATTCTTCGAGGTCGACTATCCGCTGCCGGAAGCGCTGACCAAGGGCAAGGCCAGGGTCAAGGTGCGGTTCGTTCCCCGCGATCGCAGCACGGCCGGTCCGGTGTTCGGCGTCCAGCTGTTCACCGCCCAGCCCGCGCCGACGGCATGAGGCCGCTGATCATGATGTCGCGAAGGACCGGACTTTTCGAGATCGCGATCGTCTGTCTGGCGCTGGCGACCGCGTCCCCGGCCCTGGCCGGCGCGACCGACAAACGCTTCGAGGCGATCTATGGCGAGGAATACGCTTGGCGCCTCAAGCAGGCGGGGCTCAGCGAAGACGGCCCCAAGAGCGACGCCTTCAAGCTTCCTGATGTCGGCCCTTCGGCCCAGGCTGAGCGGCTGGCGCGCTGGACCGCGGTGGCCGGGCGACTGGCCGACCTGCCGGTCGCCCAGCTGTCGAAGGCCAACCAGGTCAACTACGCCGTCTACAAGGGCCAGATCGACGCCCTGCTCGCCGAGCAGCGCTATCGCGACTACGAAAAGCCGCTGAACGCCGACAGCAGCTTCTGGGGCGAGGTCGCCGAGCAGACGCGGGGAACCTTCCGGACCGAAGCCGACTACCGCGCCTACATCGCCATGATGCGCGACATCCCGCGCTATTACGATCAGCAGATCGCCAACATGCGGGCCGGGCTGGCCCGGGGCTTCACGCCGCCGCAGGTGACCCTGCAGGGGCGCGACGCCGGCGTCGCCCTGGCGGCCGACGCCGCCACGCCTGAGGTTTCGCCGTTCTACGCGCCGTTCAGGACCTTGCCGCCCAGCCTGCCGCCGACGGTCCAGGACGCGCTGCGCCGCGAGGCGGCGGACGCCATCGCCCAGGCGGTGACGCCGGCCCACGCCCGCCTGCGGGCCTTCCTGCGCGACGACTACATCCCCGGCGCACGGCGCAGCCTGGCGGCCTACGACCTGCCGGACGGCAAGGCCTATTACCAGTCCAAGATCCGCGAGTTCACCACCACCGACCTGACGCCGGACCAGATCCACCAGATCGGCCTGGCCGAGGTGGCCAAGATCCGCGCCCGGATGCTGGACGTCATGAAGGAGGTGAAGTTCGACGGCGACCTGCCGGCCTTCCTAGCCTATCTGCGGACCGATCCGCGCTTTTACGCCAAGACGCCGCAGGACCTGCTGGACCGGGCCGCCTGGGACGCCAAGAGCTTCGACGGCAAGGCCTCGCAGTGGTTCGGCCACCTGCCGCGCAGCCGCTTCGCCATCCGCCCGGTCCCGGCCGAGATTGCGCCCTTCTACACCGGCGGCCGTGGCGGGCCGGGCGTCTATCTGGTCAACACCTACAACCTGCCGTCCCGGCCGCTCTATTCGCTGATGGCCCTGACCCTGCACGAGAGCGCCCCGGGCCACGCCTTCCAGATGCCGCTGGCCGCCGAGAACAAGGACCTGCCGGCCTTCCGTCGCGACACCTATGTGTCGGCCTATGGCGAGGGCTGGGCGCTCTATTGCGAGGCGCTGGGCGAGGACATGGGCCTCTATGAGACGCCCTATGACCGGTTCGGCATGCTCAGCTACCAGATGTGGCGCGCGGCCCGGCTGGTGGTCGACACCGGCCTCCACGCCCAGGGCTGGAGCCGCCAGCAGGCCCAGCAGTATCTGCACGACAACACCGCCATGGCCGACCACGAGATCGAGACCGAGGTCGACCGCTACATCGCCTGGCCGGGCCAGGCGCTGTCCTACTATCTGGGCATGCTGACCTTCGTCGAGGCGCGCAAGCGGGCCGAGCAGGCGCTCGGTCCCAAGTTCAACATCCGCGCCTTCCATGACGCGGTGCTGCAGCTGGGCTCGGTTCCGCTGCCGGTGATCGACGCCCGCGTCGACCAACTGATCGCCGAGGGCGGCAAGGGTCCGTATCCGGACGAGGAATGAGCCGCTTCAAGACGGAGCGGAAGAACCGCTGTCAGGTCGACAGTTGCTGCTTGAGGTCCGACAGCGTGCCGAGGATGTGATTGACGGTCAGGGCCTCGACGCCCTTGGCGTCCCCCGCCTTCCAGGCGTCGAGAATCTGGCGATGCTCCTGGCTGGCCCGCTCGTCGCGTCCGAACGGCTCCAGATGCACCCGCACATAGCGCTCGGCCAGGATCTGCAGCCGCTCCATCAGCTGGAAGGTGATGTGGCCGCCGGGGCGCACCAGCGCCAGGTGGAAGGCGCGGTTGAAGCTGACATGATCGCCGTCCGGCTTGGCCATCTCGGCTTCGAGCGCCGAGAGGGCGGCCTCGGCGACGGCGTGGTCGGCGGGCGTGGCCTTCAGGCAGGCCTCGGCCACCGCGCCGGGCTCCAGCTTCAGGCGCAGGGCGAAGACCTCGCTGGCCTCGTCGCTGGACAGATTGCGGACCACATAGCCGCGGTTGGGGTAGGAGCTGAGCAGGCCGTCCTGCTCCAGACGGCCCAAAGCCTCGCGCAGCGGGATCTTGCTGACGCCCAGCTCGGCGGCGATGACGTCCTGGCGAACGGCGGTTCCGGGCTGCATCGCGCCCACCAGGATGCGGCGGCGGACGATTTCGTAGGTCTGGTCGGACAGCGTGCGGACGACGATGTTCATAGGCGCAGGCTGAACCTCTTGGCGGACCGTCTTGCGGAACAAGCCCTGATCGATGGTGCGCGCCGAAACGGTTACGGCGCGGAATAGGCGTGATCGTATACCAGATTCCGCCCGCTAGCGCCCGGACTTTTCTAATCCTTTGTTTTGACGTTGTTTTCGCAAGAGTCGGCGACCGCTTTTCCGTGCGACGCCTAACCGCCCTTGATCACGCGCCGCGCCCGGGGCGCGATGCGGGTCAGCAGTTCGTAGGCTGTGGTCCCCGCGGCGGCGGCGGCGTCGTCGACCGGCAGGTCGGGGCCGACGATCTGCATCATCGCGCCGGGCCGGGCGGCGTCGCAGTCGGTGACGTCGACGGCGATCAGGTCCATCGACACCCGGCCCAGCAGCGGCCGCCGGGCCCCGTCGAACCACACCGCGCCGCGCGGATGGGCGGCGCGCGGGACGCCGTCGGCGTAGCCGACCGCCAGGATGGCCACGCGGGTGGTCTGGGTCGCCGTGAACGTCGCGCCATAGCCGATGCTTTCGCCGCGCGGCACGACCCGGGTCTGCAGGATCGGGGCCTCCAGCGTCGCCACCGCCTTGAGGCGGGGGTCGGGCGCATCGAGCGGGCCGCCGCCATAGAGGCTGATCCCCGGCCGGACCTGGTCGAAATGGTAGGCGGGGCCCAGGAATATCCCGCCGGAATTGGCCAGGCTATGCCGGGCGTCCGGGAACAGGGCGGCGGCCTCGGTGAAGCGGGCCAGCTGGCGGGCGTTCAGCGGGTGGTCCGGCTGGCTGGCGCAGGCCAGGTGGCTGACCACCAGGCTGATGTTGAGAAACTTCAGCCGGTCCATGGCCCCGGTCAGCACCACGGCTTCCTCGGGACGCAGACCCAGGCGGTTCATGCCGGTGTCGATATGCAGGGCCGCGTCCAGCGTGCGGCCGCGGGCGTGGCTGTTCCAGGCCTCGACCTGGGGCAGGCTGTTGAGCACCGGGGTCAGGCCCGCGGCCTCGATGGCCGGGGCCGCGCCCGGGGTGACGCCGTCCAGCAGGTAGATGGTCGCGACCCGATCGCCCAGGGCTCGCCGCAGGGCGACCCCCTCCGACAGCCGGGCGACATAGAAGCTCCGCGCGCCCGCATCCCACAGCCGCCCGGCCACCAGGGGCGCGGAAAGGCCGTAGCCGTCGGCCTTGACCGCCGGCGCGACCTCGGCTCCGGCGGCCTCGGCGACGAGCACGGCGTGGTTGGACGCCAGGGCGTCGAGATCCAGGGTCAGCAGGGCGGTGTCGGTCACGACGGCGGCTTTAGCACTCATCCGGGCGAGGGGAGAAGGGCGTTGGCGTGGGACGCCCCCTCCGTCCGCTTCGCGGCCACCTCCCCCGTTTCACAGGGGAGGAGAAGGTCGTTTCCTCCTCACCCGCAAAGCGGGGGAGGTGGCGCGTCGCAAAGCGGCGTGACGGAGGGGGCGTCCAGCAGCGCCAGCTACTCCTCGCCGCCCGATCTGTGCTGGTGGAAATAGTGGTCGCGGGCCAGGTTGCCGAAGCGGGTGGTGTCGCTGTTGAACGACAGCCGCACGGTGCCGATCGGGCCGTGACGCTGCTTGGCGATGATCACCTCGGCCAGGCCCTGCAGGCGGTCCATCTCCTCCTGCCAGGTCAGGTGCTCGGGCGTGCCCTCGCGCGGCTCGGCCCGGCCGACATAGTAGCTCTCGCGATAGACGAACCAGACCATGTCGGCGTCCTGCTCGATCGAGCCCGATTCCCGCAGGTCGGAGAGCTGGGGACGCTTGTCCTCGCGGTTCTCGACCTGGCGCGACAGCTGCGACAGGGCGATGACCGGACAGGCCAGCTCCTTGGCCAGGGCCTTGAGGCCCATGGTGATCTGGCTGACCTCCTGCACGCGGTTGGCGTTGGCGCCGAGGTCCGAGCCGGTGACCAGCTGCAGGTAGTCGACCACCACCAGGTCCAGGCCGACCTGGCGCTTCAGGCGACGGGCCCGGGCGGTCAGCTTGGCGATCGAGATGCCGCCGGTGGCGTCGATATAGAGCGGGGCCTCCTGCAGCTCGATGGCCGCGTCGCGCACCCGGCCGAACTCGCTGGCGTCGATCTCGCCCTTTCGCAGCCGGTCGCCCGACACCCCCGAAGCGTCGGCCAGCATCCGCAGGGCCAGCTGCTCGGCGCTCATTTCCAGCGAATAGAAGGCCACGACGCCGCCGCTGACAGTCTTCTTGGTGCCGTCCGGCTGCGGCTCCCAGGCGTATTTCCTGGCGATGTTGAAGGCGATGTTGGTGGCCAGGGCGGTCTTGCCCATTGACGGGCGGCCGGCCAGAACCACGAGGTCGGAAGGGTGCAGGCCGCCGATCTTCTGGTCGAGGTCGATCAGGTCGGTGGCGACGCCCGACATGCCGCCGTCGCGGCTATAGGCCTCGGCGGTCATCTCGACGGCGCCGCGCAGGGCGTCGCCGAAGCTGACGAAGCCGGAGCTGGCCACGCCGCTTTCGGCCAGGGTGTAGAGCTGCTGCTCGGCCGCCTCGATCTGGTCGCGGGCCGGCAACTGGACGTCGCCATGGCCGTGGGCGGTGGACGAGATCTCGCCGCCGATGCGGATCAGGTCGCGGCGCAGGGCCAGGTCGAACACCGCCCGGGCGTAGTCGCCGACATTGGCGGCGGGCGGCGCGCGGTCGACCAGGTCGGCCAAGTAGCGCAGGCCGCCCAGCTCCTCGAAGGCCGGGTCCTTCTTGAACTCGTCGGCCAGCAGGATCGGCTCGGCCAGCTGGCCCTTGCGGATGTGGGTCTCGATCGCCTGGAACAGCCGGGCGTGGAAGGGCTCGTAGAAATGGCGGCCCTGCAGGCTGTCGGTCAGCCGCTCATAGGCGGCGTTGTCATAGAGCAGCACGCCCAGCAGCGCCTGCTCGGCTTCCAGGTTGTGCGGGGCGACGGCGACGACGATGTCGCCCATCGACGAGGGTGGGCGGAGGTCTAGAGCAGGGACGAGGGACATGGGCGCAAGTTAACGCGGAGCCTCCTCCGGCGCGCGGGTCGGTTCGCCGCAGGCGACAGATGAACGGGGATATTCCGTGTATGTTCTGCCTGGCTGTTGCGACAGGTTCGGACGTATGAAAAAGGCGCGGAGATCGCTCTCCGCGCCATTCCCGTTGCAGGCGAGCCTACCAGCTGTAGCTCAGGCGGCTGTAGAGGAAGCGGCCGTTGAAGCCGAACGGCGAGAAGCTGGAGAAGGCGATCGGGCCGTTGGTGTTGACGGGCGCCGGCGTCCGATTGGGATATTCGTCGAACAGGTTGTTGGCGCCCACGGCCAGGGTCGCCCCATGCCAAGTGTAGCGGGCCTCCAGATCGAAGACCTCCTTATTGCCCGTCCGGTAGTCGAGGGCGGGGTTGGTCTGCGGGGCCAGGACGGAGTCGTAGTACGAGGCCTTCAGGGTCGCGCCCCAGGCGCCGTTGTTCCAGTCGGTGGAGAACACCGCCTTCTTCTTGGGTGTGCCTTCCTCGTAGGTCAGCACATTGACGCGGGCGAACAGCGACGGCGGCACCGGCAGGGACGACAGGGCGCTGGTGGTCGGGACGCGGGTGACCTCGGTCTCGTTGTAGTTGCCCGCCAGGGTGAAGTCGAAGCGGCCGGCCTCTTCGGCGTCGAGGCGATAGCGGGCGATCACGTCGACGCCCTTGGTGGTGGTGCTGACGCCGTTGATGAAGAACCGGGCCGCCGAGACGCCGAACGGCTGCAGCAGGGCGTAGATGGCTCGGGCGGTGGCGTCGCCGGTCGGGCTGCCCTGGATGTTCTCCGACAGCACGATGCGGTCGTCGATCTTGATCTGGTAGGCGTCGACTGTCAGCTCGAACGGACCCTTGTGATAGACCAAGCCCGCTGAATAGTTGTCGGACTTCTCGGCCTGCAGCTGGGTTCCGCCCAGCACCCTGGCCGTGGGGCTGGTGGCCGGGAAGGTGCCGACCTCGACCGGAATCCCGTTGATGAAGTTGGTCGAGGTGGCGGTGAAGAACTGCTGCTGCAGGGACGGGGCGCGGAAGCCCGTCGAGGCCGCGCCGCGCAGGGCCAGGCTGTCGGTGAAGTCATAGCGCGCGGCGATCTTGCCGGTCGTGGTCGAGCCGAAGTCGGAATAGTCCTCGTAGCGGGCGGCCAGGTCGACCTCGAACTTCTCGGTGATCTGGTTGTCGAGGTCGACATAGAGGCTGCCGGAGTGGCGATGCTTGTCGACCTCGTTGGTGGGCCGGAAGCCGGGGAAGCCCTGGGCGCCGGCCGCCAGGCCGTTGCCGCCGTTGCCCCAGGAATAGGGATCGCCGGCCCCGATCTGGTAGGTCTCGTTGCGGTACTCGCCGCCGAAGGCCAGGGTCGAGGGCTTGGCGAAGCTGAACAGCTCCAGCGGCTTGGTGACGTCGAGCGAGGCGACGAACTGGCCGTATTCCATGGTCCCGGCGTCGAAGCGGGTAGGGGAGGACGCGCCATAGGAGGCGTTGATCGAGTCGATCACCCCGTAATGGACCTTGTTGTCGCCATAGGTCAGGGCGGCGTCGACCGTGAAGCCGCCGACCTCGCCCTTGGTCCCGAAGGCGAAGTTGTAGTCGTCGATGTCGGTGGTGATCTTGGGCAGGAAGCCTTGGGGATAGACCGAGGGAATGTTGGCGGCGTTGTCGGCCAGGCGCGGATTGGCGGCGCTGTTGCTCTTGCGGTTCTGGTAGCCGGCCCAGCCGTACAGGCTCCAGGTCTCGTTGATCGGCAGGCCGGCGTTGGCGTAGATCGTCTTGCTGTCGACCTGCGGGTCGCCATAGCGCGAGGTCACGTGGCGGGTGGCGGCCGGGCGCGGGTCGATGTCGCCGCGGTTGGTCGGGTTGCGGTAGCTGTACTCGCCGCTGACCGTCAGGAAGCCGTCGTTGGGCAGGGCGAAGCCTTGCCAGGCCGAGACGGTGTAGCTGACGCCGTCGTGGGCCTTGCGGCCGTCGGTGTCGCGGGCGGTCTTCACCGTGGTGTCGTAGAGGCCGTAGTTGAGGCTGGCGCCGCCGCCTTCGCGGGCGTTGCGCAGGCGCAGGTTGATGACCCCGGCGATGGCGTCCGAACCGTACTGGGCGGCCGCGCCCTCGCGCAGCACCTCGACCCGGTCCAGGGCGACGATCGGCAGGGTGTTGAGGTCGAAGGCCGCCGAGCCGCGGCCGATCGAGCCGTTGACATTGACCAGGGCCGAGGCGTGGCCGCGGCGGCCGTTGATCAGCACCAGGGTCTGGTCGGGGGCCAGGCCGCGCAGCGTGGCGGGGCGCACCGAATCGGTGCCGTCGGTGATGGCCGGGCGCGGGAAGTCGATCGACGGCGCCAGGTTCGACAGGGCCTGGCCCAGCTCGGGCGTGGATTGCTGGCTCAGGGCCTTGCTGTTGATGACGTCGACCGGGGCGATGGTGTCCAGCCGGGTGCGGCCGGCCGTGCGGGTGCCGGTGACGACAAGTTCCTCGACCTGGGTGTTGTCGGCGGCGGGGGGGGCCTCCTGCGCCTGGGCCAGGCTGGAGGCGACGACGAGCGCGCCGGCCGAGGCGGCGGCCAGGAGGCTGTAACGACTGCGCATGTGGCTTTGATTCCCTCTATTCGCGAGTGCGTTGCTCGCCCCGCGTGTTTTTATCGCCGCCAGAAAGCGCCCGTACGCACCTTTCGTAAATGCAGTTTTTGCGGTTGCGCTCAAAGAAAAACGGCGCGGATTGCTCCGCGCCGTTTCCTGAGATTCCGTAGACGCCGAAGCGAATCAGGCCTCGTAGTGGTCGCCTTCGAACGAACCGGCGCCGCCTTCGGCCATGTCCTGGGCGGCTTCGGCGTCGGCGGCGCGGTCTTCCTCGAACTGGGCGGCGATGACGTTTTCGCCGCGCGCTTGGCGATCGGCTTCGTCCTGGCTGCGCGCGATGTTGAGGGTGACCGTGACGGTCACTTCAGCGTGCAGCCGCACCTTCACTTCGTGGACGCCGAGCGTCTTGATCGGCTTGTCGAGGACGACCATCGAGCGATCGACCTTGCCGCCTTCGGCCTTGATGGCGTCGGCGACGTCGCGGCCCGCGACCGAACCGT
The DNA here is from genome assembly GCF_052871235.1 of Caulobacter sp. LARHSG274. Lineage (NCBI taxonomy): Bacteria > Pseudomonadati > Pseudomonadota > Alphaproteobacteria > Caulobacterales > Caulobacteraceae > Caulobacter > Caulobacter sp. LARHSG274. The sequence goes on from NZ_JBIXJO010000020.1 coordinate 86,586, forward strand.
ACAGCTGGCCGCTTTCGCCGGCTTGACGGATCATCACGTACTGCTTGCCGTCGAGGCCTTCACCGGCCTTGCCGGCGGCTTCGCGGTTCTTGACGTTGCGGGCTTCGATCTCAGCGCGCTGAACTTCGAAGCTCTTGAGGTTGGCCGAGTTGGCGCGCAGGGCCTTGTGGCGGGGCAGCAGGAAGTTACGGGCGAAGCCGTCCTTCACCGTGACCACGTCGCCAAGGACGCCGGTGCCTTCGACGCGTTCGAGCAGAATGACTTTCATCGTGGTGTCTCCCTTACTTCACGACGTAGGGGAGCAGAGCCAGGAAGCGGGCGCGCTTGATGGCCTTGGCCAGTTCGCGTTGCTTCTTGGCCGACACCGCGGTGATGCGCGAGGGCACGATCTTGCCGCGTTCGGAAACGTAGCGTTGCAGGAGCTTGACGTCCTTGTAGTCGATCTTCGGGGCGTTGGCGCCGGAGAACGGGCACACCTTGCGGCGGCGGAAGAACGGACGGCGGGCGCCGCCGCCGGCGGGGGCGCCGGCTTCGGGAGCGGTGGTGTCGGTCATGATCTCTCTTCTCCCTTACGCGGCCGGCGCGAAGTCGTCGCGCGGGCGCTCGGAGCGCTCGCCACGTTCGCGGTCGCGACGGGCCAGAACCGGCGACAGTTCCAGGTCCAGCTCTTCGACGCGGATGGTCATGAAGCGCAGCACGTCTTCATTGATCAGCAGCTGACGTTCCATCTCCTTCACGGCCGCGGCCGGGGCGTCGATGGCGAGCAGGGAGTAGTGGCCCTTGCGGTTCTTCTTGATGCGGTAGGTGAGGTTGCGCAGGCCCCAGTATTCGATCTTGGCGATGTGACCGCCATTTTCTTCCAGGAGAGCCTTGAGCTGCTCATTCAGAGCTTCGGCCTGTTGCGGCGAGATGTCCTGCCGCGCGATGACCACGTGTTCGTAGAACGCCATGTTTTCCTTCTTCCGGCTTGGAAGGCGGCGCGGGCGACGGCGGAAGTCCGTCGACCACGATGGATCCTGCATGCCGAGCGGGAAATCCCGACCCAAAGGGCTGCGTGCAAGACCGCCATCCGTGAGAGGGCGCGCTAATAGCCGAAAGGACGCGGGAAGGCAAGGAAACCCTGGGCTTGCACCTTATGGTAGTTTTTGGCTGACTGCGCTCAAGCCTTGGGGGATTCCATCATGAAACGTTTTGTCGCCGTTGCTTTCACCGCCCTGTGCCTGGTCGCCGGCGCGGCCCAGGCCGCTGAGCCGACTGCCCCGGCCGCCGCCGAGGCCGCGCCGAGCCCGAAGGCCGTGGCCCTGACCCGACGCTATCTGGCGGCCATGCACATGAAGGAAAGCTTCAGGCCGATGATGGACAGCATGATGTCGGGGATGCTCGCCCAGCAGGCCAAGTCCTATCCAGGCCTGACGCCGGAACAGGGCGCGGCGGTCAGCGCCGCCGTCAAGGAGGCCTTCGACGAGAGCCTGAACGCCGGTCTGCTCGACAAGATGATGGAAGCCATGGTCCCGAGCATGGCGCGGGTGTTCTCCGAAGACGAATTGCAGGCGCTGGTGGATTTCTACGAGAGCCCAAAGGGCCAGGCCGTCATCGCCAAGATGCCGGAATTCGGCCGGGTGGCCGGCCTGGAGATGGGCAAGTTCGTGCCCGAAATGCAGGCGGACCTGCAAAAGCGCGTGCAGCAGAAGCTGAGCGCCTTGCACGACAAGGAAAAGTGAGCGGCCGCGCGCCGCACTTAGCTTGCCGTTAGAGTCGTTTGTGCTAGGAAGGCGGCATGGCTGGGAACGGTATCATACGCCTTGTCGCCGCAGGGGCGCTGGCGCTCGGCGCGGCTTGCCCCGCGCTGGCCGGCGACATCGTGCGCAAGCCCGACCTGTCGGTCTGGGGCAATGACGGCCGTTTCCAGGGCTATTCGGCGGCCCTTCCGCTGGATCTGTCCACCGACGCCGAGAACGCCACCTTCGTGGCCAAGGTGGCCGGGGGGCTCGATCGGCCCAGCTATGATTTCAACCTGAACCTGGCGGCCAAGACCGAGCAGGGACCCAGCCCGCGGTCGCTGGCCCTGGGCGCGTCGTGGAACGAGCGTGAGGCGGGCGTGCGCTCGTCGGTGTCGCGGCTGTTCGGCTTCGGCTTCATGCCTCGCACCAACTATGTCAGCGTCTCGGTCGACATGAACGCCGTGGCGCCGGTCGATGTGACCAAGCGCGGCGCGCCGGTCACCCGCGCCAACCTGCGCTCGGCCCTGACCCTGGACGGTCGCCAGATCGGCTCGATCGCCGTCGGCGGCGGCACGATGGGCGAGGAGGGCGTCGACCTCAGCCTGACCCGGCCCTTCGACATCCCCGCCGAGTTCACCGTCAGCCTGCGGGCCGCCGACGACCGGGTGCAGGACGGCCGACTGATGGTCAAGCTGGTCAAGGCCAACTGGTAAGGCCGAGCCCCGACCGAAGTCGGGGCTCTCAAGCGGCCTATTTCACGCCCTTATAGGCCTTGACCGCGTCCATGGTCTTGCTGACGTGGCCGGCGAAGTTGCCGTCGGTATAGGCCATCAGGATCTTGCCGTTCGGGGCGATCACGTAGGAGGTGCGGTTCGACCATTCGGCCTTCTGGGGCAGGACCACGTCATAGGTCTTGACCAGGTCGGCGTTGGCGGCCGCCACCGCGAACTTGTCGCGGCAGTGCTCCTTGGAGAAGTCCTTGATGCGGTCGACATTGCCGGCGGTGACGCCGATCACCGTCGCGCCGAGCTTTTCGAAGGCCGGCGTGGCTTCGGCGAACTCATGGGCCTCGGCCGTGCAGCCCGAGGTGTAGGCGGCCGGGAAGAAGTACAGCACCACCGGCCCCTTCTTCAGCGCCTTGGACAGGGCGAAGTCGAAGTCCTTGCCGGCCAGGGCGGCCGGGGCGGTGAAGTCGGGCGCGGTGTCGCCGACCTTCAGGGCGGCCAGGGCGGGGGAGGCGGCCAGGACGCCGCAGAGGGCGAGACCGGCGGCGAAACCGGCGAAAAGGCGAGACATGCGAGGGCTCCAGCGGAAGGACGGCGCGCGGCCGCTCCGGCTTTGAATAACCCCATTCCGCCATCTTCCAAATGGCGTCGCGCGTCGCTAACTGCGGATGGACACGAGGGAGGCATGTGATGGCGCTCGGCGAGACGGAAGTTCCCACCCTGGCGGCCTGGGCGGGCGGGCCCGAGCGGTTCCGGGCCCTGTTCGAGGCCTTCTACGCCAGGGTCCCCGAAGACCCGATCCTGGCGCCGGTGTTCGCCGGCATGAATCCCCGGCACGCCGAGCACGTGGCCGCCTTCGTCACCGAGGTGTTCGGCGGGCCCAAGGCCTATAGCGAGGCCGGCGGTGGCCACGCCGGGATGATCGGCCATCACCTGGGCCGGCATCTGACCGAGGCCCAGCGCCGGGCCTGGGTGGCTCTGATGCTCGACACCGCCGACGCTGTGGGCCTGCCCGCCGATCCGGAGTTCCGCGCCGCCTTCGTCGGCTATCTGGAATGGGGCACGCGGCTGGCGGTGATCAACTCGGCGCCCGGCGTCGAAGCCCCGACCGACGAGCCGCCGATGCCGGCCTGGGGCTGGGGACCGCCCGGCGGGCCTTGGCAGGGCTAGGCGCGGCGCGCATTGTCGGTTCCGTTCGCGCCGTGGTAGCATCCTGAGCGACGATGCGGAGAGCGCCTGATGCGTGGCCCGGTCCTTGGACTTGCGATCCTGATGGCGTCGAGCGCCGGGGTGAGCCATGCGGGGTCCGCCGCCGGCGCCGCGCCGGCCTTCCGGCCGGTCCGGGTCGCGCCCGCCTATAGTCCGCGCCCCATTCCGCCACGGCCGATCATGGCGCGCATGGTCGCGCCGCGGGTCGCCGTCCCACCGCAGGTCAAGCCGCACTGCCCGCCGCCCTTGACGGTCAGCATGCCAAAGCCGTCGAACCACAGGGCGCGAACCCTGCGGCTGATCCAGCAGAACATCGCCATGCAGGCGGCTCTGCGGACGGTCAGGGAGCCCCGGCCCTGCGACCCGTCCTGGAGCGCCGAGAAGCAGCGACGCAAGCGATGCGCGCCGGCCATGCCCGCGACCTCGGCGCCGATGCTCGAACCCGCCGCGCCCTTGCCGCAAACGACGCTGGCGGCTGTTCAGGAGATCCCGGGCGGTCAAAACTGATCCTTGCCCGTGGCGCGGTGATCCCATAACCCTCCGCCCCTTGGATTTGCAGCGACGGAGCGGGCCATGAGCATCGCCTTCATCTTCCCGGGCCAGGGCAGCCAGACGGTCGGCATGGGCGCCGAGCTGGCCCAGGCCTTCGCCACGGCCCGCGAGGTCTTCCAGGAGATCGATGACGCCCTGGGCCAGAAGCTGTTCAAGCTGATGGCCGAGGGCCCCGAGGGCGACCTGACCCTGACCGAGAACGCCCAGCCGGCCCTGATGGCCGTCAGCCTGGCGGTGACCCGCGTGCTGGAGAAGGAGTTCGGCGTCGGCGTCGACAAGGCCGCCTTCGTCGCCGGCCACAGCCTGGGCGAATATTCGGCCCTGGCCGCCGCCGGCGCGATCACCCTGGCCGACACCGCCCGCCTGCTGAAGCTGCGCGGCCTGGCCATGCAGAGGGCCGTGGCGGTGGGCGAGGGGGCCATGGCCTCGCTGATCGGTCCCAGGACCGATCTGGCCCTGGCCGAGGCCGCCGCCGTCGCCGGCTCGGAAGTCGGCGTCTGCGTCGTGGCCAATGACAACAACCACGGCAATGTGGTGATCTCCGGGACCAAGGCCGCCGTCGACAAGGCCATCGAAAAGGCCAAGGAGCTGGGCGCGCGGGCCATTCCGCTGAACGTCTCGGCCCCGTTCCACTGCCCGCTGATGCAGGCGGCCGCCGACGAGATGGAAGAGGCCCTGGCCCGCACCACCATCATCGCCCCGCGCACGCCGCTGGTGGCCAATGTCACCGCCGCGCCGGTGCACGACCCCGACGTCATCCGCCGACTGCTGGTCGAGCAGATCACCGGCCGCGTGCGCTGGCGCGAGAGCATGACCTGGCTGGCCGGCGAGGGCGGCGTCACCCGCTTCGTCGAGGCCGGGGCCGGCAAGGTGCTGTCGGGGATGGCCAAGCGGATCGCGCCGGACTCAGAGGCCGTTCCCCTGAACAGCCCGGCCGACCTCGAAGCCTTCGCCAAGTCGCTCTAGCGTCAAACACCGTGGCGTCGTCCTCGTCCTTCGACAAGCTCAGGATGAGGACGATGGACGCGGCGGTTCATCTGAAACCCTCATCCTGAGCCTGTCGAAGGACGAGGGGTTCACTCACCATCCTCCGAACGGAGAACCCATAATGTTCGATCTCACCGGCAAGACCGCCCTCGTCACCGGCGCCACGGGCGGCATCGGCGGCGCCATCGCCCGGGCCCTGCACGCCCAGGGCGCCCATGTCGTGCTCTCGGGCACCCGCGAATCGGCCCTGGCCGAACTGAAGGCCGAACTGGGCGAGCGCGTCTCGGCCGTGGCCGCCAACCTCTCGGACGCCCAGGCCGTCGACGGCCTGGTGGCCAGGGCCGAGGAAGCCGCCGGCGCGCCGCTCGACATCGTCGTCGCCAACGCCGGCGTCACCCGCGACGGCCTGATCGTCCGGATGAAGGACGAGGACTGGGACACCGTGATCAAGGTGAACCTGGAAAGCTATTTCCGCCTGGCCCGGGCCGCCGCCAAGGGGATGATGAAGCGCCGCGCCGGCCGCATCATCGGCATCACCTCCGTGGTCGGGGTCACCGGCAATTCCGGCCAGACCAACTACGCCGCCTCCAAGGCCGGAATGATCGGGTTTTCCAAGGCCTTGGCCCAGGAGCTGGCCAGCCGCAACGTCACCGTCAACTGCGTGGCGCCGGGCTTCATCGCCAGCCCGATGACCGACGCCCTCAACGAACAGCAGAAGGCCGGCATCCTGTCGACCATCCCGGCTGGCCGCTTGGGCGAGGGGAGCGATATCGCCGCAGCGTGCGTTTACCTGGCCAGTGACCAGGGCGGCTACGTCACCGGTCAGACCTTGCACGTCAACGGCGGCATGGCCATGATCTGACGAGGCCCTGTTTTTCCAGGGTTCGCCGCCTTTCCGGCTGGAAAGGCGGAACCCCTGATTTCTAAAGAGTACAGCCGCTAGTCACCCGAAAAGGAACGTGATAGGCGGTGGCCCGACAATTCTCGTGGGGGGCGCAGGTTCGCCAGACCGTCCACGGAAACTGCAAGATTCAAAACGAGGGACTAACAGAATGTCCGACATTCTCGAGCGCGTGCGTAAGATCGTCATCGAGCACCTGGATGCCGACCCGGAAAAGGTCACCGAGAAGGCCAGCTTCATCGACGACCTGGGCGCCGACAGCCTCGACAACGTCGAGCTGGTGATGGCGTTCGAAGAGGAATTCGACATCGAAATTCCGGACGACGCCGCCGAACACATCCAGACCGTTGGCGACGCCGTGAAGTTCATCACGGAAAAGACCGGCGCCTAAGGCGTCGGGGTTCGCAAGGATTCGCGAACAGGACTATCAACCGCCGCGTCGCACGGGCTCTTGCCATCGTGCGCGCGGCGGTTTTCGTATGTGGCCGAGATTCGCGGCCCCGGGGGGCGTGTCGATGTCGTCGGGCTCCCCATATGTCCGCGATACGAAGGTTGGGAGTGATCCATGCGTAGAGTCGTCGTCACCGGACTTGGCCTCCTGACCCCGCTGGGCCAGGGCGTCGACGTGACCTGGAAGAACATCCTGGCCGGCAAGTCCGGCGCCAACAGGATCTCGGCCTTTGATCCGACCGACTATGCCTGCCAGGTGGCGTGCGAAGTGCCGCGCGTCGACGGCCGCGGCGGCGGCGGTCCCGAGGTCGAGGGCGCGTTCAATCCCGACCTGACCATGAGCCCGCGCGACCAGAAGCGGGTCGACGACTTCATCCTCTACGGCATCGCCGCCGCCGACGAGGCGGTGAAGGATTCCGGCTGGGTCCCGCAGACCGAGGAAGACCGCTACCGCACCGGGGTGATCCTCGGCTCGGGCATCGGCGGCCTGTCGACCATCGCCGACACCGCCCTGGAGCTGGAGGCCAAGGGCCCGCGCCGGGTCAGCCCGTTCTTCATCTCCTCGGCCCTGATCAACCTGATCTCGGGCCAGGTTTCGATCCGCTACGGCTTCAAGGGCCCCAACCACGCGGTGGTCACCGCCTGCGCCACCGGGGCCCACGCGATCGGCGACGCCTGCCGGCTGATCAAGTACGGCGACGCCGACGTGATGGTGGCCGGCGGGGCCGAGGCGGCCGTCTGCAAGGTCGGCATCGCCGGCTTCATCGCCTGCCGCGCGGTGTCCACCGACTTCAACGCCACGCCCGAAAAGGCCTCGCGCCCCTATGACAAGGACCGCGACGGCTTCGTGATGGGCGAGGGCGCCGGCGCCCTGGTGCTGGAGGAGTACGAGCACGCCAAGGCGCGCGGGGCCAAGATCTATGCCGAGGTGATCGGCTATGGCCTGTCCGGCGACGCCTATCACATCACCGCGCCGTCCGAGGACGGCGACGGCGGCTTCCGGGCCCTGTCGGCGGCGGTGAAGGACGCGGGCCTGCGCCCCGACCAGATCGACTATGTCAACGCCCACGGCACCTCGACCATGGCCGACGGCATCGAGGCCAAGGCCGTCGAGCGCTTCCTGGGCGACCACGCCAAGAACGTGGTGATGTCGTCGACCAAGTCGATGACCGGCCACCTGCTAGGCGCGGCCGGGGCGATCGAGGCGGTGTTCTCGATCCTGGCCATCCGCGACCAGGTCGCGCCGCCGACCATCAATCTCGACAATCCTGACGTCGAGGTCGCCATGAACCTGGCCCCCAACAAGGCCGTGCCGATGAAGATCGACGTGGCGGTGTCCAACAGCTTCGGATTCGGCGGCACCAACGCCTCCGTCGTCTTCCGTCGCGCCCCGTGAGCCGCGGGCCCACGCCGAAACGCAAGGCGCCGGCGGGCCGCAAGGCTCCGAGAAAGACGGCGGCCCGCCGGCGCGAGACCGCGCCGATCGGCCGGCGGCTGCTGGCCATGGGCTCAGGGGGGCTGACCGTCCTGGGTCTGGTCGCCCTGGCGGTCGTGCTGGGGGCGGTGTGGCTGTACCAGGGGCCAGGCCCGGCGGCGCGGTCGGGCGAGGTCACCACCGTCGTCCTGCGGCGCGGAGCCAGCCTGCCCGAGATCGCCTCCAGCCTGGAGCAGGCCGGGGCGATCCGCTCGTCCTCGATCTTCGTCACCGCCGCCCAGGTCACCGGCGCGGCCCGCCGGCTGAAGGCCGGCGAATATGAATTCCCGTCCCGCGCCTCGCTGCGCCAGGTGCTGGCCAAGATCCGCGACGGCAAGATCGTTCGCCACCAGGTCACCATCGCCGAGGGCCTGACCTCGGACATGGTGGTCGACATCCTGATGCGCTCGCCGGTCCTGACCGGGACCGTGCCGACCCCGCCGGAAGGCTCGGTCCTGCCCGAGACCTACCAGGTGCAGCGCGGCGAGGACCGGGCGGCGGTGCTGCAGCGGATGATGGACGACCGCGACACCCTGCTCGACGCCCTGTGGGCCAAGCGCCAGCCGGGCCTGCCGTTCCAGACCAAGGACCAGGCCGTGACCCTGGCCTCGATCGTCGAGAAGGAGACGGGCCTCGCCAGCGAGCGCCCGCGCGTGGCGGCGGTGTTCATCAACCGCCTGCGGGCCGGCATGCGGCTGGGCAGCGATCCGACCATCATCTACGGCCTGACCCGCGGCCGGCCGCTGGGCCGGGGCATCCTGCTGTCGGAGCTGCAGCGCCCGACGCCCTACAACACCTATCTGATCGACGGCCTGCCGCCGACCCCGATCGCCAATCCCGGCCGCGCCTCGCTGATCGCCGTGCTCAATCCGCCCAAGACCAGCGAACTCTATTTCGTCGCCGACGGCGGCGGCGGCCACGTCTTCGCCTCGACCTATGAGGAACACGAGCGCAATGTCGCCAAGTGGCGGCAGGTCGAGCGCGCGAAGGCGGCCCGGACCGCCTCGGCGGGAGGCTGAGCATGGCGCTATCGGGCATGACCGGCTTCGCCCGGGTCGAGGGCGCGCACGGGGCCTGGTCGTGGGCGGTGGAGGCGCGCAGCGTCAACGGCCGCAACCTGGAGACCCGCTTCCGCGGCCCGCCCGGCTTCGAGAGCCTGGACCGGGCCGCCCGCGACGGCGCCCAGGCCCGTTTCCAGCGCGGCCAGCTGACCGTCAACCTGCAGGCCAAGCGGCTGGAGGCGACCGGGGCGACCCAGGTCAATGTCGAGGTGCTGGAGCGCTATCTGAAGGCCGGCGCGCCCTATGTCGCCACCGGCATGGTCGCCAAGCCCAGCCTCGACGGGCTGCTGGCCCTGCGCGGCGTCATCGACGCCCGCGAGGAGGAGGACGAGGCCGAGATCCGGGCCGAGGTCGAGGCCGCCATGGCCGCCTCGATCGCCCAGGCCCTGGACGGGCTGAAGGCCGCACGGCTGGAGGAGGGCGGAGCCTTGGCCCCGATCCTGGCCGGCGCCGTCGACCGCATCGAGACCCTGACCATGCTGGCCGCCCGCGAGGCCGCCGCCCAGCCGGCCGTGCTCAAGGAGCGCTACGCCCGCCGCCTGACCGACCTGATCGGCGAGGCGGCCTCGGAGGAGCGCATCGTCCAGGAGGCCGCCGCCCTGGCGGTCAAGGCCGACGTGCGCGAGGAGCTCGACCGCCTGGCCAGCCACGTGACCGCCGCCCGAGCCCTGCTGGGCGGCGAGGCCGCCGCCGGCCGCCGCCTGGACTTCCTGTCTCAGGAGTTCATGCGCGAGGCCAACACCCTTTGCAGCAAGTCGGCGCTGACCGCGCTGACCACCCACGGTCTCGACCTGAAGGCGACGATCGAGCAGTTCCGCGAACAGGTCCAGAATGTCGAATAAGCCTACCGCCCATGGTCCCACCCGCGGTCTGCTGCTGATGGTCGTGGCCCCGTCGGGCGTCGGCAAGACCTCGCTGACCCGCCGCCTGGTCGCCGACCACAACGACCTGCACCTGTCGATCAGCGCCACCACCCGCGCTCCGCGTCCCGGCGAGCACGAGGGCCGCGACTATCACTTCGTCACCCGTCCGGCCTTCGATGACATGGTGGCCCAGGACGCCTTCCTCGAATGGGCCGAGGTCTACGGCAACTGCTACGGCAGCCCGCGCGCGCCGATCATGGAGGCCCTGGCCCGCGGCGAGAGCGTGCTGTTCGACATCGACTTCCAGGGCGCGATGAAGGTCCACGCCCAGGTGCCCGAGGACTCGGTGCTGATCTATGTGCTGCCGCCGTCCCTGGCCGAGATGAGCCGCCGCCTGCACGCCCGCAGCCAGGACAGCGAAGAGGTCATCGCCCAGCGCCTGGCGCGGGCCAAGGACGAGGTCGCCGCCTGGGAGACCTTCGACTACGTGATCCTCAACGACGACTTCGACCGCGCCTATTCCGACCTCGCCCACATCTACCACGCCGAACGCCAGAGGCGCTCGCGCAACCCGTGGATCGGCGGGCTGGTGGCGGACCTGCTGAAGGAAGAGATTTAGGGGCGAAGGGCTGCTGTCGCCTTTTGGCGATCATTGACAAGGTCGACTTGCAGCCAATCAATGGAACGCGGCCGCACGCAGTCTTCAATTCGGAGCGCATGGACGATCAGAAAAGTGGCCAGACCTTCCGTGACAGTAAAGTATTGTCGTCTTGCGTGTAGGTGATGAAGAACTCATAGTGCCCAAATAGGCTGTCTATGCCTCTTCCATATGCCGCTTCTCGGACGAGTTTGGTAAAAATGTGGGACAGCCATCGCACTACAGATAGCGTATAAAATCTTCCGTATTTTTGGGCCCATTTGGTTTGTCCCGTACGTTCTGACGCCGTGGAGATGTCGGACATCATGTTTCCAGTCTCATCGGTGAATAGAACTACGCTGAGCTCGCCCATCATAGCATCGACGATTGCCGCTCGCGCCTTCACTCCCATTTCCGCCTTCTTGTTGCGGTAGTGCTTATCCAGAATTGGCTCGACAACCTCAGACCACCACTTGTTTACGGGTTCATCTTCGACGTGGAAGTTTGGATTGCCGATTGCTTCAAAGTTGGCGTAGCGCCCCCTAGAGCATTCGTCGCTTAAGTTGACACATATCCGGCATGCCGAAAATAGTTGGCGCATTCGTCGGGGGTGAAGGCGTCCAGGACCAGCCCGATGCGGTCCCACAGATTGTCCCGGGTTCGTTCGGCGGCCTTGCGCAGCAGGGTCTTGAGCTTGGAAAACGCCATCTCGATGGGGTTGAGATCGGGCGAGTAGGGCGGCAGGAAGACCAACTGGGCGCCCCTGGCCTCGATGGCCAGCC
>NZ_JBIXJO010000021.1:0-93088 GCF_052871235.1 Caulobacter sp. LARHSG274
GAGCCCGCATCCGGAGCCAGCTCCCGCGCCAGCGGCGCGGGAGCCGCCGAGCTCAGGGCTCCGGCGTCCAGACCAGGACGTAGCCAGGGGGGTTGAAGGGATCCGGATCGGCGATCAGCCGCGCGGCGATGGCGCGGGGACCCAGCTCCGGGTGGGCCAGGGTCAGGGCGATGTAGGGCCGGCCGTCCGCATCGATGCGGTTGAAGCCTGGCCCCAGGTCGATCCCGTCGAAGCGGACCAGGTAGTGGGGTTCGTCGGGATGGTCCGGTCCCGCCAGGGTCGGCAGGATGGCGATGTCGGCGCGGACATTGAAGGTGTGAAGATGGCCGTGATAGACGCCGGAGTCGGTGAGGGTGACAAAGCCGATGACGGTCATGGGGGTGTCCTCTGTCTGGTGTTCGACCGGGCCGATCCCCGGCGACAGGCGCCCGTTATGGACGGCCCAGGCCGCCGGGACCCGGAGGGCCGAAGCGACAGCGAAGGACCGGAGCGACAGGGCTTTTTGTAGCGAAGCGGGCGCGAGGAGCCGCCCCTCGGGGCGGCGGGGAAAAAGCTCTGGCGCGATGGTTCCTGGCGGTCTGGGCCGTCCATAGGGTCAAGCCAAGTCGGGGATCGGCCCGGCCGGACGCCAGATAGAGGACACCCCCATGGCCGTCATCGGCGCTCACCCTCACCGGCTCCGGCGTCTATCACGGCCGTCTTCGCCCCTTCGAGGCCGCCCGGCATCGCCATCCTGCCGACCCTGGCGGGGTCGGACCATCCCGACGAACCCCACGATCTTGACCGACTTCGATGGCGTCGACCTGGGTCCAGGCTTCAACCGCATCGATGCGGACGGCCGGCCCTACATCGCCCTGACCCTGGCCTATCCGGCGCTGGGTCCCCGCGCCGTCGCCGCGCGGCGGATCGCCGATCCGGATCCCTTCAGCCCGCCTGGCTACGTCCTGGTCTGAACGCCGGAACCCTGAGCTTGGCGGCTCCCGCGTCGCTGGCGCGGGGGCTGGCTCCGGATGCGTCCCTAAACAAACCCCCGGGTCCGAAGACCCGGGAGCAAGACTGACGACAGGACGCCGGGGCCTATCCGGCGGCGAGAATGGCCGGGTTGGGATTGGCCGCCAGGGTCACGGCCGGAGGCGGGACATTGGCGGGCGAAGGCAAGCGCACGCCGCGCAGCAGCGGCGCGACCGCCTTGCTCCGCTGGGCGGTGGCGAACGGCCTGCGCGTATAGGCGCCCGCCGGGAAGGTCAGCCATTTGGGCGTCCAGCGGGCGACCTTGGGCCGGTCGTTGGTCCCGTCCAGGAAGTCGCGCAGGATCGCCTTCTGGGTCTTGACCTTCTCGGTCAGATTGCCGTCGGCGACCTTCTTGCCGCCCACCTCCTTGAGCATGGCGTTGACCGCCTCGCGGTCGCGCATCAGGTCGAAGAAGGCCTCGTCCGGCGTCCAGAACTCGCCCATGTCGATCTTCAGAAACGCCCCCGCCGCCTCGACCTCGGCGCTCCCGGCGGCCAGGGTCTCCCCGATGACCACGGCGGCGACCGCCAGGACGTCGGCGTCGGGCAAGGACAGCAGCTTGGCGAAGACGCCCGCCGCGCCGCCCTCGCGCCGCTGGCCGACCAGATCGCGCTCGGGATCGGCGCCCAGCAGGGCGGCGGCCATCGCGCGCTGAGCCCGAAAGCGGGCCTCGGCGGGACACGTCTCGAGACTGGCGCTGACCGCCTGGTTCCCGCCCCGCGCCGGGTCGGCCTTGATCGTCCAAAGGTGCGAGCCCGCCACGGCGTGGGCGACCAGCAGCCGCAGGGCGACACCCGTATGGCTGGCCAGGACCGCGCGGACGGCGGCGCGGCGGTGCAGGTCGATATAGCTCTGCTGGGCGCCTGTCACCTCGGCCCGGTCGGTCGTGGGGCCCGCCCGGCCGCTCTCGCCGCGCGCCGCCTTGTCGGCGGCGGCGCGGGCGCGCCGGGCCTCCTTGGCGGTCAGGAAGCCTTCGTGGGCGGTGATCTCGCCGCGATGACTGACCGACAGATAGACCTTGCCGCCCTTGGCCTTGGACACCCGTTCATGCTTCCAGGCGTCGAACGACCGCCCGGTCTCCAGCACCTCCACCGCGCTCCAGCCCTGCGCCAGCAGGGCCTCGCGCCTGGCCGCCAGGGCCGCGTTCTGGTGGGTCCAGAACAGGCCTGGATCGGTGAAGTAGCTGTCCTCGCCGAACAGGTCGGCGATGATCGCGCCGGGATAGTCGTCCAGGCTGAACAGGGCGTGCCGGGTCGGGATCGACGCGCCGCCGAACAGCCAGTTCTTCAGGCCCTGTCCCAGCGGGGTGGGCTGGTCGGGATCGTCGTAGATCGCCAGCCAGGCTTTCTGTTGCGACTTGGTGGCCAGGGTCAGCAGGCGGATCGTACCGACGTTGATCTTCTCGGCGCGATAGAGCTTTCGCAGGCGCGGCAGAAGATTGCCGAGCGCCAGGGTCCGGTTCACCACCGCCTCGGTCATGTGGAAGGTGACGGCGATTTCCTGCGTCGTGCGGCCTTGCTTGACGAGTTTGGCGAACGCCTCCCAGGTCGAGACCTCGTCCGGCGGCAGGCGCTGCAAGTTCTCGATCAGCGAGGCCTCGGTGGCGGCGGCGTCGTCGCCGGGATCGAGGATGCAGATCGGCACGGGGTCGATCTCGACCCCGGCGGCGATCTCGGCCTGGGCCGCCGTCAGGCGGCGCGCCCCGGCCACGACCGCGAAATGACCGGGCACGACGACGCCGTCGGCGAACTTCTCCTGGACGAGCATGGGGAACAACACTCCGCGCTGTCCGATCGAGGGCCGGATGTCGGAGACGTCCGGCGCGGGTCGCCCAAAGTGCATGTTGAGCGGCGAGATGGTCATGTTGCGGGGATCGGCAAAAGCAAGTCTCATAGCGAACGCTCCTGTTTTTCAGGGGTGGAACCGACCCCGTCCGTGATGCTGTCCAGGCGGCGGGCGGGGTCGGGGATGCGCCGGGATTGGCGCAGGGCTCCGGCGTCGGGGCGGGCCCCGGCGCGCGGAATTTCAGGATCGGGATCGGGGGGGCCGAGGGCCCAAGCGGAAGGCCAGGACCGGCCGCTCGTGGGCGTCGGTCTCGCGCGGGCCAGGGTCCGGCCCCTCCACGGCGTAGTCGGTGATCAGGACGCGGCACGGCGCCCCGGCGAACACCACCTCATGAATGGCGCCGCCCTCCATGACGATGTGAACCAGGGCGGTCTCGCCGCCCTCGGTGAACAACAGCGGCACGGGCAAGGCGGACGCGCCGTCCAGCCACGGGTCGCCCTCCCCGACCGCGATGGCGTCCACGAAGGTGGGGCCGACATGGTCCAGCGCACGCCAGCCGGCGCTGTCGTTGGCCTGGGCGACGGCGGCTTCGCAGGCGGCCTCGACGCCCTCGGCCTCGACCTGCCCGACGTGGGCGTAGTAGCCCGCATAGCCGCATTGGGCGGTGTAGAGGGTCATGACGCGCCCCCGTCCCTGCGGGCGATGACCTTCAGCAGGGTCTCGGCGGCGGAGATCGACCCGGTGCGCCGGGCGGCGGCGGTCCAGACCGACAGCGGCAGGCCGGTGGAGAAGTAGACATCGCGCTCGATGGTCAGGCCGAACGGCAGGCGCACGGCCTCGATCTCGGCGAGGCTGAACGATCCAAGTTCGGGCTCGCCTAGATCGGCGAGCCCGAACAGGGTGTCGCCGTCCTGGTCCATCTCGGTGACGAGCCAGCGGCCCGCCCCGAGCGGATTGAAGAACTTGACCACCGGAACGTGGTCGGTTTCGACGTCGACCGCGCCATTGATCAGCAGCCGCGCGCGAAGGGTTTGGGAAAGGAGGATCATGCGACCAGCTCCCGATCCTGCGCCGCGAGCAAGACGCGATCAGCGGCGGGCGGTGGGGCGTCCGGCCTGAAGGCCAGCAGGAAATCGGCGGCCTTGCTGGCTTGCGAGGCGGCGCGGAAGATGGCCCGATTGTCCTCGCGCACCACCTCCAGCCACGACCCGATGTAGTCGGCGTGACGCACGGTCGGGACGATGCCGAGACTGGCGCACAGGAACGCCGCGCCCATTTCGGCGACCAGTTCCTCGCGCGCATAGGCCTTGCCGCCACGCACGCCGGACTGGTCGCGGTCCAGGCGCGAGCCGTGGCCCGTCCAGTGCGACAGCTCGTGGAAAGCGGTGCGGTAATAGTTGATCTGGTCGCCGAAGGCCGGTTGCGGCGGGACCTGAACAAAGTCGTGCGAGGGCGAATAGAAGGCCAGGTTTCCGCCGATGCGGAAGTCGGCGCCGGTGGCGACGATCAGCGCCTCGGCGTGCGGGACCACCTGCCGCTCGGGCAAGGGGGCGGGCTCGGGGTCGGCGCCGACCAGCCCTTCGCATTGGGCCAGATTGAAGACCGTGAAGCGCTTTAGAAAGGCGACCTTGCCCGGCGCGTCGCCGTCGCGGGCGGCGCGTTCCTGCTCGGCGCGGGGCGTGAAGCGGTCGGCATAGACCACGCTCGTCCCGCGCTCGCCCTTGCGCACGCAGCCCCCGGCCGCCAGGGCCTGCTTGAAGGTCAGCCAGCCTTGCGAGGGATAGCCATGCGCGACGACGGCGCCCCACAGCAACAGGATGTTGACCCCGGAGTAGCGCCGCCCGGTGATCCCGTTGCGCGGCAGTGAGAGGGCCGCGCCCCCCGCCCTGCCCCACGGCTGGACCCAGGGCAGACGCCCGGCCTCCAGCTGGGCGATGATTTTGCGGGTGACCTCGTCATAGAGGCTGACCTCGCCTGACCCAGACCCCCGCCGGGAGGGCGTAGCGGAAACGGGCGCGGCGGCGGCCGATGAGGCGCGAGCCTTGGCGGCGGAGGTTCGGCGTTGACCGGTGGGGCGCATGAGGGTGCTCCTTCACCGCCCCAAACCCCACATCCTTTCCCCGGAAAGGGGGGTGGGCGGCGAAGAAGCCGGTTAGGCCCGCCGCAAGGGGCGGCGGCACCCGAAGGGCCGCAACGCAGTGGAGGAGCCGGCCTCTTGGCCGGCTTGCCGCCGACCCTGGCGGGCCTATACCGGCGCGCCGCCCACCCCGCTTTCTGGGGAAAGGCTTTCAAAGAAGTCATCGCGCGCAGCGCGATGGCCTTATCCGGGCCAAAGGCCCGGCCGGGCGTCCTGCGATCATCGACCGCCGCGACGGGCGGGGCGGGCGGGACGGCGAGCCGTCGATATCCATGGAGCCGCCGCTTCCGCGACAGGGGCGACATCGCCTACAAGCCCGGCATGATCTTCGCCGCCGTCCTCGCCGCCATCATCGCCTGCACCGCCCCAAGCGTTCACGACGGCGACACCTTGCGTTGCGGCTCCGAACGGGTGCGCCTGTTCGGCGTCGACGCGCCGGAGGTTCGCCGCGGCAAGATCCCGGCCGAGCCGCTGGCCTATGAGGCGCGCGACGAACTGATCGGCCTGACGCGCGGCCGCGTCGGCTGCCGCTTTGTCGACCGCGACAGGTATCGCCGCTTTGTCGGCCGTTGTTGGTCGAACGCCAGTCCGGATATCAACGCCGCCCAAATCCGCTCGGGCCTGGCCACCGAATATCGGCGCTACAGCAAGGGCGCCTATGCTGCGGCCGAGGCCGAGGCGCGCCGCGCCGGCCGGGGAGCCTGGAAGCGACCCTGACGCCGCCTCCCCTTGAAAACCGGCGCGATCGGCGCGAACCTTCGCGCATGCCAAACCGATTTGACCTGCGCGAGGACGTGGACGGCTGGACGGTCTTTGACCGCTTCACCGGCTGGCCGGCCGTCGTCGCCGGGGTCGCTCAGACGGGCCTGGACATCCAGGACGCCGATGAACTGGCCGAGTGGCTCGACCGCCTGTCCGCGAGCGGCCATCCGATTGAGCTGGTCGACGCCCTCCGAGGGCTTGGCCCGCGCTGAAGCGCGCAGACGCCAGGGCGGCGGCGAAGAACGTGGGGCCTGAACGACCAGCCTCTCCAACGCGCCCTTGATGGGATGAGCGCCTGTGTCGGCCGCCATGGCTGTCGAAGAATCCTGAGGCGACAACGCTCGGCTGATTGACTCTCGCCCCCGCCGGAACGAGAACATTAGCGGAACATCGGAGCCGCCAATGCGACCTTACCCCCCTCTTGCGCGGGCGATCCCGCACGCCTCGACAACCGTTCTGGCGGGTCGCCATGACCGCTAGGCACAGCCGGCGAGGTCTCAGCGACCCGGTCGCCTTCTTCGAAGGACTACGCCCGGCCCGAGAGGCGTGCGTTGGGCAGTTGCGCAATCTGCCGACAGCGAGCGCGCACTATCACATGATGCTCGTGATCATCGCGGCGATCGACGTGGCGGCCGAGTTCTTCACCAAGCGCCGCGGCTTCTATTTCGGGAGCAATCCCGACATGATCGGTCGGAACATCCCGCCCGATGCCTGAGCCCAGCGACAGTGATCGTCGCAAGGCCGCGCAACTGAGCCCCAAGGTCGCGTCCACGCGCCTGATCGCCTGCGTCGAGGCGGGTCACGACCTGTGGTTCAAGTGCCAGTACTGCGGCATGGAGCGCACTTGGGGCCGCCGGGAGATGCTGAGCCGACGGCTGCGCAAGCACCTGGGTTGGACCATAGACCGTGTTCAGCGGGCGGCGACCTGCCCGATGAAGGGTTGCGGCGGACCCATGCCGATCATTCGCCTGATGAAAGGCGGCTATCAGGACGGCTTTGATCGATCCGACGCGCGGCGGCGCCGCGCCTGGCTGGTCGAAACGCTGCTGGACGCCGGCATCATGCCCGAAGAAGCCGGCCTGACCTCGTCCGCGCGGGGGTGAGCCGTGGCGCAAATCTGGCCCACGGTTCGCCGGATCAAGAGCGACCTGACGATCCGATGCCGGGCCTCCGGCAATCGACAGGTTTGGCCCGCGCCTTGGCCATCGAGATGGCTGGACGGCCACACGCTGCCGCACCAGATCCGCGCCAAACTCCGTTGTGACGCCGGTGGGGCGCGAGGTCGGGACGGCCTGATCGACACTGACGCGAGAAGGTAGGTCCGATATTCGCGAGGGAGCGTGTTTCGGTTCCCGACCCCTTGCCGGCGGGAAGTCTCGGCTCATCCCTAGCGCTTTGGCGAAGTGACCACGGTGACGGGCCTCACGCACCGAACCTGCAAGCCGTCCGCCTTGAAGCACTTCGGGTCTTGCGGGCAGGCACCAAACGCGTCCGCAGCTCGGCATTCGCGCAGAACGTTAGAAGGATCTGGTCCGCAGACCGCCCGATGTCCTGCCGCGTCGATACAGTTTAGCGGCGATGGAGAATTCGAAGGCGGCGATGTGTTTCCCGCCCAAGCCGGGGCTTGCGATAGAGACAGGACAATGATGGCGATTGCAAATCTGCGCATGGCGCTCTCCCTAGCCAGCGGCATTGCGACCCAAGATTGCGGCGGCGTTTTGACTGGTCCACCACCGTTTGATTTCCACTCACTGCCGAAGTTAGGAAGTCCGCTGGGTGGCAACACCGCCGAATGTCCTAATGCTGGCTCGATGCTCCCGGCGATGAACGACCCTACCCGGACATGAGAAAGACCTCTCGCGCCCTTGTTGCGAGAAGAAAAGACACGATCTGAGGCTTGAGCAACCGGAGCTTCAGCGTGAACAGACGTCGCCTGACCTTGGCACTTGTCTCTGGAGCGCTGTTGGCGCCACATTCCACGTTAGGGGCGCAGATGCCCGAGAGCGCAGCTGGATCGTCCCAAACGGCGCCCGCGCCCTTGGATGCCAAACGCCGCGCGCAGCCTGAAATGCAGGATCGTCCTTCTCCAGAACGCTAATGAACTCTGTGCTGTTTTTGTATGAGTCACGCCTCGCGCGCTCTTTACGGATGGGAAACTCATCACCGTCGGGGCGGATTATACCGTCATCGTATACAGGCGTTATGGTGACCGTATCCCCCACGACGAAGCCGGCGACAAGGCGCGCAACCTCGTCGAGCGATGCTTCAACAAGCTCAAGTACTTCCGACACTTCGCGACCCGCCATGACCGGATGACCGACCACTACCTCGCCTTCATACGCCTCGCCGCCATCGTGCTCTGGCTGCGCTGAATGTGGATTCGTCCTGGAGCAACCGCAACAAGCCAGCGCTGAAAGCACCCGTCGCCCAAGCCGGTTCGGCGATCCTCCGACGTTACCCGGCCAGAATGCTCTGCGGTATCAGCCTCGGAGGTCTGGTCGGCCTTCCTCGCCCGAGACCTTCGGCGACCATTTCGGCCGCAACAGGACGACCGACGAAGCGGCCCCGATCACGAGAAACACCACGATCACCGACATCGGCAGCCGGTAACCGCCGCTGACGTGGAGTAGCCAGCCGGAGATGCTGGCGGCAGCTCCGCCAGAGAGGCCCGCCGCGACGTGTTGAACCCCAACGATCATCCCAATGGCGGGCCTGGGGATCAGCGTGACCTTGGTGAGCGCTAAATTGTTGGCGCTGGCGAGGCCGAGACAGGACAGCGAGAAGATGTTCCAGAACAGCGCTGCCCCAAGGCTGTCCGCGTAGGCGCCGAAGAGCACCGTGGTCGCGCCGATGAAGCCGGCGACGATGAACGCCTTGCGCGTCATCACGGGGTCTCCGCCCTTTTCGATAATCCGGTCCGCCGCCCAGCCCGCGACGACGGCGACGATCGCGATGCCGGCGAAGCTGAAGAAGGTGTAGAGGCCTGAATTGGTGAGCGAGAGCCCGCGCTGCTCGACCAGGTAGGACGGCATCCAGGTCATGCAGAAAAAGACGAAGTAGCTGTAGCAGAAATTGACGATGATCCCACCCCAGACCACCGGCGAGGTGATGATGCGTTGGAACGAGACCGAGTGGGCCCGCCGCCCTGCCTCCGCGCGCTGGTCCTTGCGCGGAAAATCGCTCTGGACGCGCGTCATCCACGGGATCAGCCACAGCAGGCCGCACGCTCCGGTGATCACGAACATCAGACGCCAGTCCGAGGCGGAGATCAGCCACGCGCCCAGTGGGGCGCCAATGGCTGTGCCGACTTTGTTTCCAAAGGAGAATATTCCGAGCGCAGCGCCGGTATGACGCTCAGGAACATTGTGGCGGATCCAGCGATAGCTCGCCGGCATTACGATCCCCTCGGCCGCCCCCACGAGCGAGCGCATGATCACGATGCCCATCAAGGCCGGCATCGCGCCGGTCGCGGCGGTGGCGAGGCACCACAGCCCGAAGCAGATGGCGTAGGGAATTTTCGCGCCGTATCGATCGACCACCCAGCCCAGGGGCATCAGAGCGACCGCGTAAGACCAGAAGAACGCCGCCCCGACCTGCCCACGGCCGACGGCCGTCATCCCGAAATGGTGGACAAAACCCTTGTTGGCCAAGGCCGCGGCGATGCTCGACCGATCAGCGTACGCGATGAGCACGCCGACCGAGAGGAGCAGCATAATGCCCCAATGCTTAGAGTCGGACGCCGCTTTTTCAGCTGTCGTTTTCAACGCGACGGAATCGGTCATGAACGTTCACCTTCGCGCGTGTCGATCAGCATCATCGCGCCGCCCGTGTGCGAGATCGGCGCGTGGTAGATGCTGGTCACGATTTCGCCGCCCGAGGCCGCACCGCGCATGGCCAGCCAAGTCATGAGTTCCAAACCCTGGGCGCCGGCGAGATCGACGATCTGGTCGTTGGTGAAACGAGTCAGGGCTTCAGGATCGTGTTCGATCTTCTGGAGGGTGAGCCGGTCGAACTCCTGATTGATCTTGCCGCTGATGCCCAGTTCGTGGCTGAGCCCGCCGCTGCCGACCAGCAACACCCTGCGATCACTCGGGAAGGATCGGATGGCGCGGCCGATGGCCTGCCCCAGCTTGTAGCAGCGCGCGGGGGTCGGCAAAGGCGGCAGGACGCCGTTGATCATGATCGGGATGGTGGCGACGGGTACTTGGCCGTGCCCCGGGCCATCCGCCGGAAACAGCAGGTCCAGCGCGGTGATCCCGGCGTGATCGAAGATCATTTCCTGGCATGTCGAGACGTCAAATTCGTCGGCGACAAGGGACCCGACGATGTGCCAGGCCAGTTCGGCATCCCCGCGGAATGTCCTGGGCTCGGGAGGCCCCCAGCCTTCGTCCGCGTTGCGATAGTCGTGCGCCACCCCGATCGCGAAGGTCGGCATGTTGTCGAGGAAGAAGTTGAGGCCATGATCGTTGTAGAAAACGATCACGACGTCGGGCTTGGCCTCGCCCAGCCATTCGTGGACCCTCCCGAAGCTGGCGAAGAAAGGCGCGAACGGCACTTCGGTCTGTTTGTTGGCCGCAATCGCCCGGCCGATCATTGGCACGTGGCTGGTCCCCAGCCCTCCTATGACGGCGGCCATCAGCGCGCCCCCTCCGGCTTGGGAACCCGATCGAGCTTGGCCAGGAAGTACATGTTGCCGCCGGCGGCGAACAACAGCTTCTTTTCCCGCGACCGAACGGCCGCGAGTTCCTCTTCATTCAGGCCGAACCGCGCGCAATAGCCGTCCGGGTCGGCGGTGAAGGCGGCGCGGTTTTCCGCCGCATTGAGCGTGAAACACATGCGGTTGAGCGCGTAACCCTTCAACGCGGCTTGTGGGTGGAACTTGCCTGGTTGGACATCTGCCATGGTCGATCTCGATCCTGTCTGATTGAAGCGCCCGTCGCGGGCCATTAGCCGCCGCTCGCCTTGGACGCGTTGACCATCTTGAGCGCGCCGTTGACGAAGCCGGTCGCCGCGCAGCCGCGCTTCACCATGCTGGCCGTCACGGGATAGCTGTTGGTGGGGTAGTCCTCGTCGGGAACGACGTAGTGGACAGGCCCATATCCCAGCGACACCAGCATCGTGTTCGCCGGCTTGGGCGCGCCCTGCTTCACCTTCGTCCAGAGCGAGGGCATGACGTTCGCGTCGCTATGCACGATCGTGAAGTCGCTCAGTTGGATCGTCCCGAACCGCAACGGAACGGGCGCGATGTCGGTGTCGGTGAAGACGCACCGGGGCAGTTTCGAGTCGGGCGCGTCCGAGCATGACCCGGGATTGTTGAGCGGCGAGGTCGATTTGCCGGGACACATCAGGACTTCGAGCGAGCCTGAAATCGTCAGCTTTTCCGAAGTCTTGATCTTGAGCGCGGTCGCGATGACCTCCTCGCCCAGAACGGTGGCCACTGCGCCCTTGACGGTGTTCGGCTCGGGCGGGACAAGTCCCGGCCCTTTGCGCCCCGGGTTCATCGCGATCCCCATCGGCGCGCCGACCGTGTACATCGCCACCACCTTGTCGCCATAGCGTTGCTCGATATAGCGCTCGGCCATGCCGACCATGTCGGCGCTGACCTTCGGCCGTCTTCCGCCGCCGCCGAGACCCGGCACGCCCGGCCCGGGGCCGTTGCTGACCATCAGGGCGATGGGTTCGCCCGCCAAGGTCTCGACCTTGAACACACCAATCGAGGCGTCCGCGCTCTGGGTCCGGCCGCTCACCGCCGCCCCCTCGGCGCCAGCGCCGGCGTCACTGCGCCCGGCCAGGCGGAAGACGCCGTTGGCGTAGCCCGCCTTCGCCGGCTGGCGGTTCGCGATGGCTTGCTTCACGGAGGACAGAATCGCCGCGGTGGTGATGCGGGTAATCTTCTCGGACCCGGGAAGGATGATGCCGACGGGATTGTTGTCCATCCGCACCGTGTCGTGCGTATGGGTCACGGCGAGCATAATGTTCTCCGGCGCCGTGCCGGCCTCCTTGGAGATCCGCGTCATCACGTCGTCGAAGATGTCGGGCGCGAACATCGGCAAGTCGCCGACGACCAGAACCGCGCGCTTGCCGCCCGAGTCCAGCACTACCGTGCGGACATAGAGCCGACTCTCGATAGATTCGAACGGCTTGGGCAGGTCCTCGACGGCGGGGGTGATATCGACCCGCGCAGCGCCCGCCAGGAGCGCGCCGCTCGCGGGGGCGGAAGGGGGCGCCGATTGGGCGGGCGCGATGACGGCCGCCGCGACGACCAACGGCGCGAACAGTGCTGTCGACAGCAAAGCCAACCGTGAGATTTTACGATTCATAGTCCCGAGCTCTCCAAGGCCTTAGATTTCTATGTGTTGATCAGAACTTGAGACGAACACCTGCCGTATAGTAGCGACCGACCAGGTCGTCAGACTGGAGATAGGCGCCAAACCGCCCGGCATCGGCCGAGGAGTTGATTGCGATCGGCGGCTTCTTGTCGAAGATGTTCTGAATGTTGAGGAATAACTCAGGCCGCAGGGTCTCGAGCTCAGGCGAGAAGCTGAGGTTCACGTTGGCCGTCCAGAAGGCCGCGATCTTCGGTTCGGCGTAGACAAGCGTCGTGTCGGTGTTCCAGGCGACCGCGCTGCGCCAGCGGGCCGACGCGGCGACCTTGAACTGGTCGGTCAATTCATAGGTCGCGAAGCTGGTCACACGCCATTTCGGGGTCGAACCCAGGCCGCCGGCGGGCGCATAGGCATAGCCGGCCACGTCGACGACGCCGATACTGGGCGTGTCTTGCCGCAACACGGGCTGGTAGGTTGTCAGAACACGGAGCCACAGCGGCCGGCCGAAAAGACGGGCCGCGTAGCTGGACTCCACGTCCACGCCCTTGGTGTAGATCTCCGCGGCGTTGACTGAGCGACTGTAGAAGTAGGTCGCGCTATTGGCCGGGCTGGTGTCGCCATAGCCGTTTGGGCGAACGATCAGGTCGCAAAGCGACGATGCGCCGCCGCTCGCAATGCACAGCTTTTGCACCGAGACGTTCGCGCCGTTCAGCGCGGTGATCGCATCCTTGATCTTGATGGCGTAGAGGTCGACCGACACGCTGGCGCCCGCGAGCCATCGCGGCCGATAAATGACGCCGGCGGTGATCGTATTGCCGATCTCGGGCTTCAGATCGGGATTGCCGCCGGCCTGGTTGGGCGCATTGACCAGCGTGGCGCCGGTTAGTTGATCGATCACCGTGGCGCGGCTGACCGTGCCGGGACCGTAGAGATTGTTGAGGTTGGGCGCCCTGAAATCACGCGAACGGGTCGCGCGAATGGTCAAGTCGTCGTTGATCTTCCACGTCCCACCGACCTTCCAGGTCCACGCACCGCCGAAGGTGTCGTAGTCGGCGTAACGGGCGGCGAGATTGATGCTCAGGCTCTGAGCGACGGCCGCGTCCTTGAGCAGCGGAACCTCGACCTCGAGAGCCGCCTCCTTGACCGTCTGATGCACCAGCGGCGTGACGCCAAAGGTAACCTGGTGAAGATTGGTCGTGCCCTGGGTGCAATTGTAGAGAATGCCCGAACAGTTGGCCTTGTCCTCCGGGGGGATCTCGCTGGTACCCGATAGGCCGACGCGGCGCCACTCACCCGACAGCGCGACGTTGACCGGCCCCGCCCAGGTTGCGAACGGCGAGCCGGCGACGGAGCCGGTGAGGTCAGCGATACTGCCTTTGGCCTTGGCGACCGTTCGATCGGTCAGATAGGCGATCGACTGGGCCGACGCCGCGGTCGGGCCGAAGGGATTGAACGGCGCGCACGCGGCGTCGTCGTTGGTGGTGATCGCGTCGGCATTGATACGGCACACGATATTCCCGCCGACCGAAACTGCGTCGAGCGCGGCGCCCAGGTGCTGCAAGTTTATGTTACGCGCCGTGGTCCATGTCTGGGTCGACACCCCGTGCGCCGCGCCCAGTTCCCAGTGGACGCCGCCGGTGTCGCCTTCGAGACCGCCGTTCACATAGTAGCTGTCGAGGTCGAAGGTCTTGGTGTGCGGTCCAAGTTGCGGGCCAAGCTGCTTACTCAGGGTGAAGGTCGTCGTCGCCGTGCCCGTCTGATAGGCGGCCGGAAGGAACGGATTTTGCGTCCGCAGCACGACGTTGGTCATGCTGAGCGTGGTGTCGTTGTACTGGTTGCGGTTTTTCGCGCCGAACCCTTCGAGATAGAAGTGAACCGCGTCGGTGACGTCGTAGTCGAACCGCGCGAAGGCGCGCT
The DNA here is from genome assembly GCF_052871235.1 of Caulobacter sp. LARHSG274. NCBI lineage: Bacteria > Pseudomonadati > Pseudomonadota > Alphaproteobacteria > Caulobacterales > Caulobacteraceae > Caulobacter > Caulobacter sp. LARHSG274. The sequence goes on from NZ_JBIXJO010000021.1 coordinate 13,939, forward strand.
TCGCGCGCAGGGCGCCTTTCAGCGAACTGTCGTTGTTGTAGGCGCCGTCGCCCCCGACTTGGAACCCTGACGTGCCGGTGGCGGTCCCGCTCTGGAAGGGGGACAGAACGCCATTGGCGGTGAAGGTCTGCCCCGCCAGAGCGCCCGACCGGATCAGGCCTCCCGCCGTCAGCGAGGCGTTGTGGACGTTTGAATAGAGCTTGAACGGATTGGCCGCCGAGCCCGGCGTCGCTGTCGAACCGGCGACGCTGCCCTCAACCTGCCAAAGCTGGCCCAGATCGCGGCTGAACATGTCGAGAATCCCGGGATCGTCGTTGTATTCGAGGCTCGCCTCAATGTGGCCGCGGCTCCCGAACAGGTTCGCCCCGACGGCGAGGCCAAGATCAGTGGTCCGATCGTCGCCGCGCTCCGAAACGCCGCGCTGGACCTTCATCGAAAGGCCGTTGAATTTGGAATCGGTGACAAAGTTGACGACGCCGGAGATGGCGTCCGACCCGTAGACGGCCGAGACGCCACCTGTGACCACATCGACTCGCTGCAACAACATCTGCGGGAACATGTCGATCGTCACCAGGCCGGTGTCGGTGCTCGGCTGGAGCCGTTTGCCGTCGAACAGGGTGAGCGTGCGATAGAGGCCGAGGCTACGGATATTGGGCGCATTGGCGGCGCCGTTCGGCCCGCCGTTGCCACCGCCGGTGCCGCTGTTCTGTCCCATCGAGTTCTGGAATACGGGCAGCTGCTGCAGGGCCGCCGCGACCGAAGTCGGCGTCGAGGCGAGCAATTGCTGGGTGCTGACGACCGTCAGCGGCGTCGGACTGTTGTTGCCGTTCGTGGGAATACGCGAACCGGTGACGATCACCTCGGCCACGGTGGCGCTGGCGTTTGCCGCCTCTTGAGCGTGCGCTGAGGTCGCCAATGCGAACGCGCTGGTGCTCAGCAGAAGGGCCTTCGATAGCGGATGGCTGATACGCACGTTTTCTCCCCTTGATTTGTTTTCTTTGTGCGCACCCTCCCGCAACCGCTCGCGCGGGGACATATTTGTTTTTATCGGAGATATATAACTTTCACGCCAATTGAGCCGAAAGGCGTGACGACCGGGGGCGACGCGAAAGCGATCGCGTCGAGCGGGCGCCCGATCTTGTCTGACGGGGCCGATTTGGTGGAGAATGCGTGTCGATGGTATCCGAGACAGCAATCGCGGTCCGCTACACGGGTGACCGGTGGATCGACGACAGATGATGCAGACGCGGGACGTGCACGATCGCGGCGCCTCGATCAGCTTCAGGCAATTGAAGCTGTTCGCGGCCGTCGAGCGATACGGCGGCCTTCAGCGCGCCGCCCGCGCATGCGGTATGTCGCAACCCGCCGCGACCCAGGCTCTTTCGGTGCTTCAAGCCAAGATCGCGGTGACGTTGCTGGAGCGTGGCCCGGGCGGTATGGCGCTGACGCCGCCCGGCAAGACCTTTCATGCGCGGGTCGGCCGGATCTGCGACCAACTCGACGAAACGATCTCGGACTTGGGCCCGGTGGACCACAAGGCCGTCGCCAATTGCCTGACCCCGGCCCAGGTGAGAACTCTGTCGGCCGTACTCGAAACAGGGTCGCTCGAACTGGCCGCGCGCGCGACGGGAGTGACGCGGGAGGGACTTCGGCGTTCGGCCCGCGCCCTGGAAAAACGGACCGGGCCGCTCTTCGTCCCCACGCCGGACGGAACGGGTTTGAGCCTGGAGGGTCGGCGCTTCGCCGAGCGCGTCCGCGCCCTGCGGGACGAGGTGGCGCTCGGTGTCCGTGAACTGCACGCTCAGCAGGCCCGCGCCGAGACGTCGATCGTCGTGGGAGCGGCTCAGGCGTTCGGCAATCGCTTCCTGGCGCGGGTTCTCGCCGACCTGGCGATGCGGCATTGCGGCGCCCGCATTACCGTGCTCCGCGAAGGCCCCGTTGAACTAGTGGACAGGCTGCGCGCGGGCGAAGTCGACCTGGTGGTCGGCGATATCGAGGAGACCGGCCACGACCTCGTCAAGGAGCGGCTGGTCAGGACCCCCTATTTCGTCTTCGGACGGCCCGGGCATCCGTTGAGCGGCGCAGAAGCCGCCACGCTCGATCAGTTGATCGCCTACGATTGGGTCGGCGGAACGCCCGGCTCGGCGCGCGAGACGGCGCGCGAGGCGCTCTTTGCCGGTATGAGCCCCCCTCAGGTCGCCTTCGCGGCGTCCGAGGGGGCTATCGTCGGCCATTTCGTCGCGGGCAGCGACAGGCTGGCGCTGATGACCGAGCATGAAAGTCGTTGCGGCGGCTTGGCGCTCGGAAAGCTGCCGTTCGCTCCGATCGAAGCAGGACTGGGGATCGATGTCGTTCGTCGCGCCGACCGCCAGCCCTCGCAGCTCCATCTGGAACTGATCGAGCTGCTCCGGGCCCATCTGCTGGTTTCCGCGCCGGAAGCCGTCGGTGGCGCGCCGCGACGCGTCGCGTAGCGCTCGCGTCCGAGCAGGGCGACGGATCGGCTGGTCTGAACCCAGGCCTCAGCGTCCCGAAGCCGGCGCACAGGCCAAGCCGTCAGGCGACTTGCCCGTGGCGATGTAGGCCTCGAGCCGCATCTCCGGCAGGGCGACCACCGCCACCCGGTTCTCGGCCGGCAAGGCAACGAAGGCGCGATGGCCGTCCGGGGCGATCACAATCCCCTCGGCCCGTGTCTCGCCGAGCGCCAACGTCCGGAGCGTGCGGGTTTGGGTGTCGATCGCGACCAGTTGCTCGCTGGCGACCAGGGCCAAGCGTCCATCGGGAGTCAGCTTCAGGCGATTGCCGGACTTCCAGGGCAGCTCCACCTGGCCGACGACCGTCTTGCTCGCGACCTCGATCACCGACACCACGCCGCGTTTGGCGGCCATGACCCAGACCGTGCGGCCATCGGGAGAGATGTCGATCCCCTGGGGGCCCTCCCCCACCGCGATCTGGGTGACCTTCCAATCCTTGCGGGGCGGCCCCGGGCCGAACGTCACTGCGGCGGGCTCGACGATGCTGACCGAGCCCGAATTGGCGTTGGCCGTGACGATCGTTCCGGCCCGGTCCACCGCGATCATGTGCGTGCGGTCCTGGCCAAGGCCCAAGGTCCATGCGACCCGACCCGTGGCCAGGTCGTAGCGCCCGACCGCCTTGCTGGACTCGGCCGTGAACCAGATGGATCCATCATGCGCAGCCAGGCCATGCGGACTGCGCATGGGCCAGAGGTCGATCGACGGCAGCGGCGCGCCCTCTGGCAGGTCGATCACCGAGAGGTGGTGCAGTACGCCGCCCGGCCCGCCGTAGTTGCTGACGAAGGCCCGTGATCCGTCGATCGCGACAACGATCTCGTGCGGGTCGATCCCGCCCGGCGCACGCCACAAGACGGCCCCGCTGCCGACGTCGATCGCGGCGACGTCGCCGTCGCCCTTCTCGACCACCAGCAGCGTGCGGCACGCGGCGGCCGTTTCGGCCCGGGCTGCGCCCCCCAGCGCCAGACCGGCCGTCAGGGCCAGCAATGCCGCGATGCGGGCGGGTCGACGGGGTGAAGCCATCGTCGGAATCCTCGTCATCGGGAGCCAGAAACAAAACGGGCGGCCCCCGGGATCTCCCCCAAAGCCGCCCGCTGAATCTCGCTAGGCCCGCATCAGAACTTCATGCGCAGGCCGGCGGTGTAGAAGCGTCCGCGCGGATCGTCGCCGATGGCGAAGCCGTCCCGCAGGCCGCTGCGCGTGCCGTTGCCCGAATAGGCGCCGGGAGGCGGGTCGGCGTCGAACAGGTTCTGGACGTTCGCATATACCTGCAGGTTGGCGAACGCGACGTCGGGCTCCCACGACACATTGAGGCCGGTCGTGGCGAAGGCGTCGATGCGGTTCTTAACCCAGACCTGCGAGGAATCGCCGCCCAGCTTCATGGCGTTGCGCCAGCGCTCGGTGATGTCCACCGTCACGCGGTCGGTCGGCTTGAAGCGAAAGAAAGCGGTAACGCGCACCGACGGCGTGGCGCCCAGGCCGCCCGGCCCGAAGCCGACCCCGCCCTGATCGAGGTTCGGCACATTCGGCTGGATGTAGAGAAGCTCGGGCTGATAGGCCGTCAGCAGACGGGCGGTCATCGGCCGGCCGAACAGCGAGCCTGAATAGTTGGCCTCGAAGTCGAGGCCCTTGGTCTTGATCTGCGAAAGGTTGATGCGCTGGGTCAGCCACGCCGTCACTGCGTTGGCGGCCGACTTGTCGGTATAGCCCAGCGGGCGCACCTGCAGCTGGCAGTACGGCGAGGCGCCGCCGCTGTCATAGCACGCCTGTTGGATCGCCTGGGTCTGGCCCTGGATCTGGGTGATCGCGTCCTCAATGGTGATCTTGTAGGCGTCGAGCGTGAAGCTGAGGTTCGAGGTCGCCTTCCACACCAGGCCGCCGGTCAGGGTGTCGGCGATCTCGGCCTTCAGCTCCGGATTGCCTTGGTCGATCGACGCGACGGTCGGGGCCAGGCCAGTCAGGAAGTCGGTCGGACGGACCGTGACCGAGGTGATCGGCGAGAACAGGTCGAACAGGGTGGGCGCGCGGATGTCGCGCGAACGGGTCAAGCGCACCCGCAGCGGATCGGCGATCTCCCAGGCCACGCCGACCTTCCAGGTCCAATACTGGCCGCTGGTATTGTACTTGGTGTAACGGGCCGCGCCGTTGACGTTCAGGCTCTGGGCGAAGGCCTTGTCGCGCAACAGCGGGGCGTCGAACTCGCTGGCGACTTCCCAGACGGTCTGGCTGACGCCGTTCGGAGTCTGGCCGAACACGAACTCGTTGCGCGTCGCGCCCGCGGTGCAGTTGAAGCGAACGCCCGTGCAGTTGACGAGATCGGCCGGCGTCGAGTCGCTGGTCGACTTGAACGAAACCTTGCGCCATTCAGCCGAGATCGCCGCGTTCACCGGCCCCGCCCCGAGGTCGAACAGGCCGTGCGACAGCTGGCCGGAGATATCGTCCATCTTGGTCAGCGAGTTGTAGTGGATCGTCTCGGTGACGTAGGCCAGAGCGGCCGCGGACGAGGCCGTCGGACCAAAGACGTTGATCGGCACGCAGCCGTCGGCCAGGCCCGGATTGGTCAGGGTGATGTTGCAGACCACCTTGCCTGACGCATCGGTGACGGCGTCGAGCGCCGCTCCCAGCTTCTGGCGGTTGATGGTGTTCTTCAGCGCCGTGGTCAGCTTGGCGCTGCCGTGGACATAGTCGACACCCCAGGAAAAGCCGTTCGCTTCGCCCGAGATGCCGGTGTTGAAGACCCACTGCTTGCTGTCGGCGTCGGCCGAGACGCGTGGCGCCTCGCCCATCAACTTGCTGAACCGGAAGGTGGTTTCGGTGGTCGGGATCAGGGCGCGATACTGGGCCGGCAGGAAGGCGTTGGCCCGGCTGAGGGTGATGCCATTGAGCTGATTGGTCTCGGCGAAATTGGTGTTCTTTTTCAGGTTGCCGGAGAACTGGGCGTAGATCCGGACATCGTCGGAGACGTCGTAGTCTATCCGCCCGAAGATCTGGTGGCCCTTGAGACGCGCGACCAGGCCGGAGTCCCAGTAGCCGCCGTCGCCGCCGACCTGCACGCCGGCGGTGCCGGTCGCAACGCCGTTCTGGAAGGCGCTCAGCACCCCGTCCGCCTTGAACACCTGGTTGGCCAGGGCGCCCGTCGTGATCAGGCCGCCGAACGGAAAGGCGCTCTGACGCAGATTGCCTTGCAGGACGTAAGGGTTGGCCGCGGTGCCGACGCCGGTGACACCCCACTGGTTCAGCCAGTCGCGGTCCGAACGGCGATCGATGCCGTCTTCCTTGCGGAACTCATAGCTGCCCTCGATGTGAAAGCGATCGCTCAGGGCCGCGCCAGCCGCGAACGCCGCGTCGAACTTGGCGCCGTCACCCTGCTCGGACACGCCGTAGCTGGTCTCGGCGCGAACGCCGTTGAACTTCTTGTTGATCACGTAGTTGACCACGCCGGCGACGGCGTCGGAGCCGTAGACCGCCGAGACGCCGCCCGTCACCACGTCGACACGCTCGACCAGCATCTGCGGGATGATGTCGACATCGACGACGCCATTGAACAGGGTCGGCGGGACGCGCTTGCCGTCCATCAGGATCAGGGTGCGGACCGCGTCGAGATTGCGCAGGTTCAGCTGGTTGGCCGCGCCGTTGCCGCCGGCGGCGGTGCCTGTCGTGGTCGGGTTGCTGGTCGCGCCGCGCGAACCGGCGAAGGTCGGAAGGGTGTTAAGGGCGTCGGCAAGCGTCGAGCCAGGACTGGCCCTGGTCAGGTCCTCTGCCGGCATGACCGTCACCGGCGAGGGACTGGCGTCGCCATTCCTGATGACGCGCGAACCGGTGACCAGAATTTCGTCGACCGTTGCGGTGTCGGTCTCCTTGGGCGGCGCGCTTTGAGCAAAAGCGGTCGTGGCGAGCGCGGCCGCGCTCGCTCCCGCAAGCAAAGCTATGCTCGTGGTGAGCTTCTTCATCTGTCCCTCCCTTATGCCGAGAGACGACGCAGTCGTTCGCGCCCGACCTCGACTGTTTTTCTTGTTTGTCGCGGCGTGTTCAAAGCCGCCTTTCGAGGATGCGTCGCCTTTCCGACGTCCATCTTATTGGTTTCAGGCGTGCGACCATTCATTTTCCGACCGGTCGCACGCCGGTGCGGATCGGTGCTAGCCCAAGGCTGCCGTGGTGTCGTCGAACAGTTCGTCGATCGACAGCTTGCGCGGAATGATCTTCTGCTCGAACGACCAGTCGATCGCCAGTTGCAGGCCCTTTCGGTTGGCCTCAAGCCCGAACGGCGGAAAGACCGCCGGCGCGCCGCCCTCGGTCAGGGCGCGGCTCTCCACGATCATGCGATAGATCTCGCGCACCACGTCGGGGCGGGTCTTCGCAATGTTCTCGTGGACGACAAAGACATGATTGATCGGCACGACCTGTTCGCGCTCGTACCAGGCCTTGGCGGCGTTGAACGGGTCCGGCACCAGATGCTGGACGCGCGGATCCTTGGGCAGGTCGACGCCTTGCAGGGTCGCCGCCAACTCGCCATCCAGCATCATCTGGCCGATGTCGGAGCCCTTGGGCAGCCGGACACAGTTCGGCGGGTCCGAGTATTCCTCCAGGTGGCCATCGCCCGTGGTCATCCAGGTGACCTTGTCCAGATCGACGCCATACTCATGCTGCAGCACGCCGCGGATCCACAGGCCCGTGGTCTGGGCATAGGTGCGAACACCGATTTGCTTGCCCTCGATGTCCTTGGGGTCGAGATGGCCGAGCGCCTTGTTGAACCCGGCGCAGTGGTGCTGGAAGCGGCCGGAGATCGGAGCCGGCAGCATGACGTACGGCTTCCCGTAGCACCTGGCCTGCAAATAGGTGACGATGGCCAGTTCGCCGGCGTCGTACTGGTTGCGGCGGACCATGTCCTTGAAGCCGTTGTGCGCCTGTTCGGGGCCGCAGTAGTCCAGCTTGACGATGTCCGAGGTCACTCGGCCGTCCTTCATGGCCTTGGTGACCGGATAGTCGGCCAGGTTGGTCTTCAGTGTCAGGACGCCAGTCGTTGTGTCGGTCATTGTTCCCTTGCCCTCTTGTTGGCTCTTGGCCTTCTCAAGCCTTTGGGCGCGCTTAGAGCGCCACCTCGATCAGCACGGGCCCTTGCTCGCGGACCGAGTTGACCATGCTCTTGTGGAAGTCCTCGGCCGCGGTGACGCGGTGCGAGGGGACGCCCATGCTGGTCCCCATCGCCACCCAATCGATGCGCGGCTTGTCGATGTCGATCATGGCCAGGGCCTGCGGGCCCGGCGCGCCGAAGCCCATATTGGCGAATTCGGTCTTGAGGATTTGATAGCTGTGGTTGGCGAAGATGATGGTCGTGACGTTCAGGCTTTCGCGCGCCTGGGTCCACAGGGACTGGATCGTGTACATGGCGCTGCCGTCGCCGACCATGCAGAAGACCCGGCGGTCCGGGCAGGCCAAGGCCGCGCCAGTCGCCACGGGCGTGCCGTAGCCGATCGATCCGCCCATGTTCTGGATGGTGTCGTGCGGCAGGGCGCCGGCCGTAAGGCCCATGGACTCCCGGCCAGTCGTCAAAGACTCGTCGACCAGGATGCAGTGTTCGGGCATCGCGCTGGCGAGGGCGTGGGCGATGCTGGTCGGCTCCAGCCTGCCGGTCGGGACGCCGTCGTCGACGCGCTGCTGCAAGCGGGCCGCGACCTTCGGCCCGCCCAAGGCGTCCAGCAGCATTTCCAGGCCCAGGACGCTGTCCTCGCCGGTGGTCACCAGGCTATGCACGGTGCTTTCGGGCGACTTCAGCAGGCTGGGCTTGTCCGGATAGCTGAAGAAGGCGATCGGTTCGCCCGTCTCGACCGTGACGATGTTCTTGAAGCCCTTCAGGAAGGCCACGGCCTGGGGCACGGCGTAGGGAATGCGCTCCAGCGGCGTGCGCCCGACGCCACGTTCGATCCGGCAACTGAAGAACTGGGTGGCCAGGCGCGCGCCCGTCCTGGCGGCGACTTGGCCGGCCAGCTCGAGCGCCCTGCCCCGCATGGACTTGCCGCCGAAGATGATCAGCGTGGGCTCTTCGGCGCCAAGCACCTTGGCGACATGCTCGACGCGAGCCTGGTCCGGCGCCTTGGGCGTGACCGTAGCGCGGACCGTTTTCGGCGGCTCGCCCGCATCGCCCCACGAGGTGTCGCCCGGCAGGATCAGGGTCGCGATTTGGCCCGGATGTTCGCCGGCCTTGGCCACGGCGGCCGCGGTGTCGAGCGCGATCGACGCCGAGTTGTCGGCGCGGCGGATCCAATGGCTCAGCGGACGGGCCAGGCCCTCGATGTCCGAGGTCAGGGGCGCGTCATACTTCAGGTGCGCGCTGGCGTGCTCGCCGATGATGTTGACCATCCCCGAGCCCGCGCGCTTGGCGTTGTGGATGTTGGCCAGGCCGTTGGCGAGCCCCGGGCCGAGGTGGAGCAAGGTGCTCGCCGGTTTGTCGCGCATACGATACCAGCCGTCGGCGGCCCCCGTCGCCACGCCCTCGAACAGGCACAGCACGCTTTTCATCCGGGGATTTTCCAGCGCCGCCAGAAAGTGCATTTCCGACGTGCCGGGATTGGCGAAGCAGACCTCGACGCCCTGATCGGCCAGCGTGTTCACAAGGCTTTCGGCGCCGTTCATCTCAACTCCTCCACTGGCGTTTCGCGTGCTGCGACGCGTGTTCGCTCAAGCAGAAGAGAGATCATTTCCAAGGGGCGGCGCCCCAATCCAAACGGGCCGGAAAGCGATAGATTTCCGGCCCCATCCTGGAAATCCTTGGCCTAGTAGCCGGCCAGTTCCTTGCCTTTGCCGACCACGCCGTACGAGCGCTGCGGGGCGGCCATCAGGAAACGGTAGCCCTCGGCCAGCAGGCGATCGATGTTGCCGGCGTTGGTGTGCGGATTACCGACCGGCACGCCGTGGCGCACGCACGTCTCGGCGACCTTCTTCATCGCGTCGCGCACGTCCGGATGGTCATACTGACGCGGGAAGCCCATCTCCTGCGAAAGATCCCCCTCGCCGATCAGCACGAAGCCGATACCGGGCACCTCCTTGAGGATCTCGTCGAGGTTCTCGACGCCCTTGACGCTCTCGATCATCAAACCGACCAGCAGCTCGCCCTGGGGGGCCAACGGCCAGACGTCGGCCTTGGCGTAGTACTCGGCCATGGACAGGCCCCAATAGCGCGAGGCCGTGGCCGGCCCGTCGCCGCGCACGCCGCGCGGTTCGTACAGGGGCGCGTTCTTCGGACGGCCATAGCGACACGAGGCCACGGCGTTGTAGGCTTGGGCGACGTCGTTGATGTGCGGCCAGATCACGCCATAGACGCCCCGATCCAGCGCCTGCTTGGCGTAGGCCTGGTTCATCTCGACGCCGTTGGCCGGCACCCGCACGATCGGGGTGACCTGCGGCGCCAGGGTCGCGGCCGAATGGATCTGCTTGCGGTTCAAGAGGTACTGCAGCGCATCACCCAGGGCCGACATGTCCCAGGGATTGTGCTCCATCTCGAAGACCAGGCCGTCGTAGGGCGAGTCCGAGAGGTCGATGGCCGACTGCTTGTCGGCCTTGGCGAAGCAGGTGAAGGCCGGCTTGCCGGCTTCCCACGCGCGAATGATGCCGTTCAGGCGAGTGTCGCTCATGCGGATATCGTTCTTTCCAGTCAGACCGCTTCAGCGGTTTCTTCGGGGTTCCAGTACATGAAGCCCATGCCCTCGCCGGTGCCGGCGGCGGTGCGCCAGCACGGCACGTAGTCGACCAGCTTCATCTGGGCGCCGGTGTGCTGCAGGGCCATCATGACGATGCTGTAGATCTTCACCTCGGAGGTGCCCGACTGGTAGTAGCCGTCCGGGATCGCGGCGAGGCCGTCGTAGTCATAGGCCGCCAGCTTCTCCATCACGTCGCGGTCGAACTCTTCGTCGTTGACGAAGTGCGACAGCCCGCCCGAGGCGATGATCGCTACGCGAACGTCGTCGGGCCAGGCCTCGATGGCGTCGCGCAGCACGCGGCCGAATTCGATGCAGCGGCTCATCGACGGCTGGGTCGGCGGATAGAACAGGTTGAACAGCACCGGCACGTGCGGCGGCGGCTGATCGCCCATGATCTGGTGATAGACGAAGCTGTAGGCGTGCGGCACGACCGGATAGTCCGGCTTCGTGCCCTGGCGCTGGGCCATCCAAACGTTTTCCGGCCACGCTTGCAGGTCGTTGAGATCAAAGCCCTCCTTCTGGAAGGTCTTGATCAGATAGGTCGCCAGCTCCGGATAGGCCTTGTGCACGACGTGGTGATCGGGTGCGTAGACGCTGCGCTGCGGCGGGCCGTTGTGGACGTCCTGGCCGGTGTAGATGGTGATCGAGGGCGACTGGTCGGGCCAGATCTCCTTCTGGTCCTTGCCCAGCACAATGGCGACGTCGACCTTGGCGCGGGCATAGGCGTCGGCCATCTTGTCCAGCGCGGCGCGGCAACGGCCCGCGCGCTCGGCGCGCTCCTCGATGGTCAGGAAGGGCTCGAAGGCGGCGCCGCGATGGGCTTCCAGCTCAGGATAGGTCCAGGTGCGATTGCGAAACCAGAGCTCGGGGTTCTTGCGATCCCGCTCGCCGTTGGTCAGCCAGTCCTCGGGCGCCTGCCCAAGCATGCCGCTGTGCGGGACCGCCATGCCAAACACGATCTTGGCCATCTACGCGTCTCCTTGATCAGCGAGACCTAGGGGTCCTGCCCCTGGCTCGCCAATTCGTTTCGGGCTCGGCGTGATCGCTTCGCGCCGGGCTGGGGGTCAGATCTCGACGCCTTCGGGCACCTTCGGAGCCCACTCGCGGCGCAGGACGAACAGGGTCGTCAGGGCCCCCAGCAGCAGGAAGGCGAAGATCACGTACATCGGCGCCGTGTAGCCGCCGCTGACGTCCAGCAGCCAACCGGACAGGATCGGCGCGACCATTCCGGCGAGGCTGACGGCCACCTGCTGGATGCCTGTGACCACGCCGACGGCGGGCTTGGGGATCAGGGTCAGGCGGCAGAGCGCCAGGTTGTTGGCGGTGGCCAAGCCCAAGCCCGACAGCGAGAACACGTTCCAGAACAGGGCCGTGGCCGTGTCGTTGGTCTTGGCGCCCAGAATGACCGTCGAGGCGACCAGGAAGCCGGCGACGACGAAGCTCTTGCGGACAACGACCGCATCGCCGCCGCGGGCGATCAACCTGTCGGCGGCCCAGCCGGCGACCAAGGCCACTATGGCGATGCCGGCGAAGCTGAAGAAGGAATAGAGCCCCATCTTCGCCAAGCTCAGGCCGCGATGCTCGACCAGATAGGCCGGCATCCAGGTCATGCAGTAGAAAGTGAAGTAGTTGTAGCAGAAGTTGACCACCAGGGTGCCCCAGACCAGGGGACTGGCCAGGATGTTCTTGATTGGCACCGCCGAGGCCTTGGCGCGAACCGCCACCATCTCGCTCTTTTGCGGCAGGTCGTTCTTGACCATGAACAGCCAGGGCAGCAGCCAGACGAGGCCGACGGCGCCGGTGATCACGAACATGGCCCGCCAGTCCTGGGCCACGATCAGCCAGGCCGCGACGGGCGCACCGATGGCCGGCCCGAACTTGTTGCCCAGCATGTAGAGGCCAACGGCCGTGCCGCTCTCGCCCTCATGGAAGTTGTTGCGGATCCAGCGATAGCTGGCCGGAACCACCACCGCCTCGGCCGCGCCGACGATCAGGCGCATGACGATCAGCGCCATCAGGGTCGTGGCTAAACCCGTCAAGGCCGACGCCGCGCACCACAGGACAAAGCAGATCGTATAGGCCCTCTTCACGCCATAACGGTCGACAACCCAGCCCATCGGGATCTGCAGGGCCGCGTAGGACCAGAAGAACGCCGAGTTGATCCAGCCGCGGTCGAGGTTGGAGAGGTGAAAATGCGCCTTGAACGACGGCGTCGCGAGGGCCGACGAGATACTGGTGCGATCCACGAACGCGATCAGGGCGCCGATGGCCAAGAGCGCCAGGATCGACCACCGTTTCCAGGCGGGCGGAACCGTGGCGGCCGCGGCGGCCACGGGCTCATTGGCCGAGATCGTGGCGGCCTCACTGGTGCTGGCCATGCGTTGCTCCCCTGCCTTTCTCATTATTATGCGCCAAGCTTGGGATAGAGCGACAGGGCGGTCTTGCCGAAGACCCAGCTCTGGTCTTCGTCCGAAAGCGAGGCCAGGCGTTGCTTGGCGGTGGCCAGGATTTCCGAAAGCGTCCCCGGCGAGGTCGGGAAGTTCGAGCCCCAGGCCAGGCGATGGGCGCCGAACGCCTCGACCAGCTTGGGGAAGAAGGTTTCGGCCGTGGCCGCGCCCTTGACGCTGTCGCCCATGATCCGGGGCGTCAGCTTCAGGTAGATCGAGGGAATCTCGGCCAGGTCGAACAGGCTTTGGGCGGCCTCGTAGGGCGGGCCGTCGGCGACCTCCGGCCGGGCCAGGTGATCGAGGATGATCGGCACGTTCGGGAAGCGCCTGGCCAGGGTCGTCACCTGCGGCAGGCCAACGGGACCGGTCTGGATGCACATGGTCAGCCCCAGTTCGCCCAGCAGTTCCCAGGCGGGATAGGCGCTTTCATCTTCCAGTTCGCTGGGGTCAAAGTCCTTGGTGCTGCCGCCGGTGAAGATCCGCAGGCCGGCGAGCCCCCTGTCGGTCCAGGCCTTGATCGTCTCGATCGCGTCCGGAGCCCGCACGTCCACCGAGCCGACGGCGTTCAGACGGTCGCCGTAGCGATTGCAGGCGTCGATGACATAGCTGTTATCGAAGCCGTAGGTGGTCGAGGAATGGACCACGGCCGCCTTGGCTACGCCCGCCTCGTCCATGGCCGCGATCAGAGTTTCCACCACGCAGGGCCGCTCCTGCGACCAGTCCGAGCGCTTGCCGAATAGCGGCGCTGGCGGATAGCGGACTTCGTCATCCGAGATCACGTGCGGATGGATGTCGATGACCGAGGACATGGGCGCTCCCTAGCGTGGCTTCCGGCGGGCTCGTCACCGCCGCTTGTTCGAAGCCATCGTCCGCGAGATCGCCGCCGCGGAGCAGTCGAAGCTATGCGGCGAGGTATAAGTTTAGGGCCGCCAAAAACGCGAAAGGCGCGACGCGGGGATACCGGGTCGCGCCTTCGTAGGGACTTGAAACGGTTGGATTATTTCCCGAGCGCCTTCAGTTGCGCGTCGAGGCGCGGATAGACCCGGCGGGCGTTGCCTTCGAAGATGTTGTAGCGGTCCTCGTCGGTCAGGCTGACGCACGCGTCGACATAGCGCTTGGTGTCGTCGAAGTAGTGGCCGGTGTTCGGATCCTTGCCGCGCACCGCGCCGATCATCTCAGAACCGAACAGCACGTTTTTCGACGGAATGACCTTGGTCAGCAGGTCGACGCCTGGGTGGTGATAGACGCAGCTGTCGAAGAAGATGTTGTCCAGCAGCCCTTCGAGTGGCCGGTTGGCCATCTCCAGCGACATGCCGCGATAGCGACCCCAGTGGTAGGGCACCGCCCCGCCGCCGTGCGGAATGACCAGGCGCAAGGTCGGGAAATCCTTGAACAGATCGCTTTGCAGGATCTGCATGAACACCGAAGTGTCGGCGTTCAGATAGTGGGCGCCCGTGCCGTGAAAGTTCGGATTGCACGAGGCCGCCACGTGGACCATGGCCGGAACGTCCAGGTCGCAGAGCGCCTCGTACAGCGGATACCATTCGCGGTCCGTCATCGGCTTGCCGGTCCAGTAGCCGCCGGTCGGATCCGGATTCAGGTTGCAGCCGACAAAGCCCAGTTCCTCGACGCAGCGGCGCAATTCGGGGATCGAGTTGGCCGGCGGCGCGCCGGGCGACTGCGGCAGCTGGCAGACCGGGACGAAGTTGTCCGGATAGAGCTCGGTCACCCGCTTGACGAGGTTGTTGGAGACCTCCGCCCACTGGAGGCTGGTGCGTTCGTTGCCCAGGTGATGGCTCATCAGGCCGGCGATCGGCGAGAACAGGGTTAGGTCGCTGCCTCGTTCCTGCTGCAGCTTGAGCTGGCCGTTGCCGACGCCTTCGCGGATTTCGTCGTCGCTGACGTGCGCGCCCGAGACCGGCGGCGCGTTGACCGCATCGTTGGCGGCGTCGACCTGCGCCTGGCGCCAGTCGCGGAACGACTTGGGCACGGTGGTGAAGTGGCCGTGGCAGTCGATGATCATGGTCTTGGTTCCTCGGCTCACAGCTTGTCCGGATCGACGAACAGCTCGTCCATGCTCATCCGTCGGGGCGTCAGGCCCTGGGCGAAGGCGGTCTGTTCGAGGGCTTCGATGGTCGGGCGGTTGGCTTCGATCCCGTAAGGCAGTGGATCGGGACCGACGATGTCCATCAGCCTGACGTACTTCTTCTCGGTGGCGTCCTGCGGGCCATTGGCGTGCAACCGTTCGAGCCATTCGTCCTTGGCGCGCTTGAAGGCGTCGTAGAGCGATTTGGCGATCCACGGGTGTTCGGCCAGCACGGAGTCCTTCACCACGATCGTGCCGTGCATCGGATAGACGCCGGTGCGGCGGAAGTAGTCGGCTTCCAAATCGGCGGCGTTGGGCAGCAGGTCTGGATAGTTGGCCTCGACCTCCTGCCAGCCCCCCGTCGGGGCGCCGGTGCGACCGATGCCGGCCGCGCCCTCGACCCCGGCCGACAGTTCGCCATCGGCCATCATGTCGGCCAACGGGCGGGTCGCGTGGATCACATTGCCGGGCAGGTTCAGTTCCCGGACGTGCTCCTCGTCATCGACCACCCAGGTCACCTTCGAGGGATCCAGACCGCAGTCGTCCATCAACGCCTGGCGCAGCCAGACGCCGGTCGTCACCGAATAGGCGCGCACCCCAACCTTCTTGCCTTCCAGATCCTTGGGCGTGGCGATCCCCGCGTCGGGACGCACCAGCATGCCGGAGTGGTGGAAGCGGCGGACCACGAAGATCGGTAGCGCCACGAACGGCGCGCCGTAGGCCCGAGCGATGATGTAGGTCGTGGGGGCGATCTCGCAGACGTCGAACTCGACGTCGCGCACCATCCGGCGGAACGCGCCGATCTGCGGTTTGACAGTGATGATCTCGGCCTCGACGCCCTCGATAGGTATCGCGCCGCTGCGGATGGCCGACGTATGCGGATGTTCCGCTACGGCGATCTTAAGATGTACCTTCCCGGCCAATTTCCTCTCCTCAGGACTCATCAATATCCGGGGAGCTGGCCGCGGTCATCGGACCAGGGGGCGCCCCGTTCGTCCTGACAAAGGCGTTCGACCTCGCCCGATCGCAACCGGCCCGCCGCGAAACCTTGAGGGCGCGCGCCATTTCCTATCGGCGGAACCCCGCGTCGGCGATAGGTTCGCCGCGCCGGCTGATAAGTTTTGCGTCACATCGTGTAATAGATCTGGCGAACTGGAGCGTGTTTCTTATCGCTCGAAATCGCCCTCGCGCCGCCGGCAAACTCGTTTCACGCGCAACCAAATCCGCACCGGCCGCAACCCGCAAAACCCAGGAATATCTGGGAAAATCCGGATGTTTTCCGGGAGTTTCCGCGAATCGCCGAGGGCCTGACCGGATCGCTTCGCGAGGATCGCGCCGGGGCGCCGCAGCCCCTATTCCGTCCACTTCGGCGACAGCCGGGCCAGTTTCCACCCCGATAGATTCCTGTTAGCGCTTGGCCATTGGGAGGACTAAAAATGATCGACATGGATCCTGAAGCCAGGGCCGCGTCGCTCAGTTTTCGGCAGCTGAAGCTGTTCGAAAGCGTGGGCCGGTTGAACAGCGTCCGCAGGGCCTCGGAGGAATGCAATCTTTCCCAGCCGGCCGTGACCCAGGCGCTGGCCAAGCTGGAATTGCAGATCGGCGCCGTCCTGCTCGAGCGCCGCGCCAGCGGTAGCTATCTCAACGAGCTGGGCGAGATCTTCCACCGTCGCGCCACGCGCCTCTTCGAACAGTTCGAGCAGGCCCTGATCACCCTGGGCGTCCCCGGCGCCCCCGAGGCCGCGCCGCTGATCGCCAAGCGCATCTCGCGCTCCCAGGCCCGCAGCCTGATCGCCATCGTAGAGAGCGGTTCCTTCGCCGAGGCCGCCCAGGCTCTGGCGCTCTCGCAGGCCTCGCTGCAGCGCGCGGCGCGCGACCTGGAGGGCAATCTCAAGAAGTCGATTTATTACCGCACCGCCGCCGGCGTAGTGGTCACTCCGGCCGGCGTCGAGTTCGGCCGCCGCATCAAGCTGGCGACCCAGGAGATCGAGTGGGGCATCCACGAGATCGAGGCCGCCCAGGGCAGCGCCGCCAGCCAGATCGCCATCGGCGCCATGCCGTTCGGCGGCAGCGTGCTGCTGGCCTCGGTGCTCGATGAATTCGTCCGCGCCAACCCGAAGGTCGACGTCAAGATCGTCAACGAGAGCGCCTCGGAGATGCTCAAGCGCCTGCGCGACGGCGAAGTCGATTTTGTGATCGGTCTGGTCCAGGAAACCAAGGGCGAAGACCTGACCAACGAGGCCCTGGCCCGCACGCCCTATATGGTGGTGGCCCGGCGCGGCCACCCCCTGGCCCGCAAGGGCGGCGTCGACGTCGAGGATCTGCTGCGCTACGATTGGGTGGTGGGCACGCCGGGCGCCAGCCGCCGCGCCTGCTTCGAGCGCCTGTTCCAAGGCAGGGACGCGCCGAAGACCTCCATCGCCACCAGCGCCTTGCCCATCGTCCGCCACCTGCTTTCCCGCAGCGATCGGCTGGCCCTGATGACCACCTATGAGCTCATGCACGAAAGCGAGTTGGTGTCCCTGCCCTTCGGCCCGATCGAGCCCGCGCCCGCCATCGGCGTGACCATGCGTTCGGACTGGCTTCCGACCAAGCTGCACCAGAGCTTCATCGACCTGCTGCGCCGCCACACGGCGGACGCCACGACGCCCACCATGCTTCGCAGGGCGGGCTGACGCCGATTCAATCGCTCCGCTCGCCGAACTTGGCGGCGGAGCGAGCGGCGACGGCTACCATCTTCTCACCGAGCGTCTGGAACGCCCTCGTTCCCTGGCTCGACAGCGTGCTGAAGACCTGAGAAGCCCGCGGCAGGAGACCCGATGATCTATTCCAAGCTGAACGCGCCGACCCGCCGCGCGGTCGCCTCCGGCGCGCTGAGCCTTCTAGCCGCGCCCACCGTCGAGGCCGCCTCCAAGGGCCAGCAACTGGTCTATGTCGGAACCCAAGGCAACCAGGCTGGCCAGGGCGTGTTCGCCGCCCGGCTCGACACGCACACCGGCAAGCTGACGCCCATCGGTGTCGTCGCCGAGCTGGCCCGCCCCACCTGGATCGTGGCCCATCCCAGCCGCCCCTCGCTCTATGCCGTGAGCGAGACCGGCAACGAAGGCAAGACGCTGGGCAAGGTCCACGCCCTGAAAGCCGACCGGAAGACCGGCGCCCTCACCCTGGTCTCGACGGTCGAATCCGGCGGTGGCGGACCGACGCATCTGGCGCTGGACGCGCGGGCGCGTGGATTGCTGGTCGCCCACTACGGCTCGGGCCACGTGGCCGCGCTTCCCCTGCGCGCTGATGGCGGCCTCGAACCCCCGGCCTCGGTGCAGCAGGAACAGGGTTCCGGCCCCTCGCCTCGCCAGAAGAGCGCCCACGCCCACGGCGTGGCGCTGTGTCCGACGGGCCAGTTCGTGCTGGTCGCCGATCTCGGCGCGGACAAGGTCTTCGTCCATCCCTATGCCCGTCGCGCGCGGCGCCTCGGGCCGGCCGCGGCGACGTCCGTGAGCGTCCCGCCCGGGACCGGCCCGCGCCATCTGGACTTCCATCCCAACGGCCGCTTCGTCTTCCTGATCAGTGAGCTGGTTCCGGCGATCCGGACCTTCGGCTGGGACGCCCGCAAGGGCGCGCTTAAGGAACTCAGTGTCGTTGGCGCCGGCGGCGAGCCGCCGGTCAACGGGGCCGAGATCGCGGTGAGCCGCGACGGCCGCTTCGTCTACGCCTCGATCCGCGTCGAGAACGTCATCGTGGTCTATGCCGTGGACCAGAAATCGGGCGCCCTGACGGAGGTTCAGCGCATATCCTCGGGCGGCCAGACACCGTGGAGCTTCGGCTTCGACCCTACCGGACGCTGGCTGCTGACCGCCAACCAGGGTTCGGGCACGGTCACCGTCTTGGCGCGTGACCCGGCCACCGGCGAACTGACCTCAACGGACCAGTCGATCCTGGTCGCCAAACCGACCAGCATCGCCTTCCTGCACGTTCCATAGGGAGACTTCGTCGTGACCATCCTGCCCCACCGCCAGATCGGTCCCTTCCAGGTCTCGTCGATCGGCCTGGGCTGCATGAACCTCAGCCATGCCTACGGCGCGCCCCCATCGCCGCAGGACGGCGGGCGGTTGCTGAACCGGGCTCTGGATCTTGGCGTCACCCTGCTGGACACCGCCGCCCTCTACGGCGGCGGAAACAACGAGCGCCTGGTCGGACGTGCGGTCGGGCATCGGCGCAGCGAGTACGTCCTGGCGAGCAAGTGCGTTCTGGACATGGTCGGCGCCCAGCGGGTGCTGGACGGCTCGCCCGCGGCGATCACCGCCAGTCTGGAGCGCTCCCTGCAGCGGCTGGGCGTCGAGCACATCGACCTCTTCTACCTGCACCGCCTCGACAAGCGCGTGCCCATCGAGGACTCGGTCGGGGCCCTGGCGCGTGCGGTCGAGGCCGGCAAGATCGGTGCGATCGGGCTCTCGGAAATGTCGGCCGCCACCCTGGAGCGCGCCCACGCCGTCCACCCCATCGCGGCCGTGCAGACCGAATATTCGCCGATGGTCCGCAATCCCGAAGTCGCCGTCCTGGACGCCTGCCGTCGCCTCGGCGTGGGCTTCGTCGCCTTTTCCCCGGTGGCGCGGGGTCTGCTGGCCGGCGCGATCAAGGACGCAGACTACGCCAAGGGCGATATTCGGGCCCGGATGCCACGCTTCGTCGAGCCGAACCTGTCGCACAATCTGCAGGCCGTCCGGCACTTCAACCTCCTGGCCGCCGAGCAGGGCCTGACACCGGCCCAGCTGTCGCTGGCCTGGACCCTGGCGCGGGGCGAGCATGTGGTCCCCATCCCCGGCACCACCAACCCGATCCATCTTGAGGAAAACATCGGCGCGGCGAGCCTCATTCTGGCGCCGGACGTTGTCAATCGGATCAACGTCCTGTTCAAGGGCGACGCCGTCCATGGTCCCCGCTATCCGGCCGAAGCCCAGGCCCAGGTCGACACCGAGCTGCTGCCGGGCGAGACCCTGGCCTGACCCAAAAGGATGGGCGAAGCCGAAGCTTCGCCCAGATCGTCGAGTTTGCGGGGAAGAGGCGACCGGAAGCGGCGGGGACCGCTTCCGGCCGGGTAGGCTAGAACCGGGCGCCGACCCTTACGCCGTAAGTGCGCGGCGGCAGGTAGGCGCCGTAGAAGGTCCCGGGGGTCGAGGTGGCGAAGGCGTAGGACTTCACCAGCTCGTCGGTGATGTTGTTGGCGTAGCCGGTCAGGGTCCAGGTTCCGCCCGGCTCCTCGTAGGTCAGGTTCAGGTCGCCCGTGCCGTAGGCGTCCTGCTTGATGATCGGACTGCGAATGTCGAACAGCAGGTACTGCTTGGCGACAAAGCGCGCGCGGGCCGCGGCCGTGACCGTGCCGCCATTGGCCAGGTCGAAGCGGTGGGCGTAGTCCACCGTCAAGGTCGACCTTGGCGACTTGGGCAGCGGATTGCCCGAGAAGTCGCCGCCCGACGAGAACGGCGTCACCGGCAGCACGAAGTCGTTGAACTCCGAGTGCGTCAGGGCGCCGACGACGCCCAGGCGGTCGTTGGCGGTGATCGCCCACTGCGATTCCAGCTCCAGGCCGTACACCGTGGCCTTGTCGGCGTTGTAGGTCAGGCGGCCCGAGGCCGTGCAGCTCGGCAGGCCCGCCGGCAGGTTCAGGCAGCCCAGCTGGCTGGCCTGGTAGTCCTTGTACTTGTAGTGGAAGGCCGTGACGTTCAGCTGCAGGGCGTTGTCGAACAGACGGTTCTTGGAGCCAGCCTCGAACGAGGTCACATGCTCGGGCTCATAGGAGTTCGGGGCCAGGCCGTCATAGTTGCCGCCGCCCTTGTAGCCCGTCGCGGCGGTCACATAGATCAGCGACCGTTCAGCGAGCTGATATTCGGCCGAGGCCTTCCAGTTGGTGGCTTCCCATTCGCTGTTGGCGGCGTTGGTGATGCGCGACAGCAGGATCCCGGCCGGGTTGCGCACCTCGGTCGCACCGTTCTGCTTCTTCTGGTCGGCCGTGTAGCGCAGGCCGCCGGTCAGGCGCAGCTTGTCCGTGACGTGCCAGGTGGCCTGGCCGAACAGGGCCCGTGAATAGGCGTCGATCGTCGGATAGCCGAAGCGTACCGAGGTCGGCGGCGCCAGCAGGGTCTGGAACGAGCTTTGCAGTTCGTCCCAGTAGAACGCGCCCAGGATCCAAGTGACCGTCTGGTCGGGCTTGGAGGCTAGGCGGACTTCCAGCGAGTGCTGCTTGGCCTTCTGGTTCAGCTGGATGCGGCGGTCGCTGGCGTAGAGGTTGTCGAGGTTCAGCTCGTGATAGGCCGGCAGAACCGTCAGGGTGGCCAGGCCCAGGTCCCAGTTCACCTCGGCATGGGCGCCCTGGTTCTTGTTGCGGATGTGGGCGCCGGGATTGAGCAGGTTGGTCGAGCGCGGATCGACGCCCGCCACGGCCAGCTTGTAGGCCGCCGGTCCCACGCCCTTGCGCAGGTCGTAGTCGGCCGCGAGCAGCACCGAAAGAGCTTCGGTCGGCTTGACCAGCAGCTGGCCGCGATAGGCGCGCGAGTCCTGGTCGTCGCTCTTGCCATCCGCGGCGTAGCCGTCGCGCTTCAGCGTGCGCATGGCCAAGCGAAGGGCGACCTTGTCGCCGAACGGGACATTGACCATGCCGTTGACGCCGTACTGGTTGTACGAGCCGTACTCGGCGCCGACCGCCCCGGCATAGTCGAAGATCGGACGCGCCGAGATCACATTAATCGCGCCGGCCGTGGCGTTACGGCCATACAGCGTGCCTTGCGGGCCGCGCAGCACTTCGACCTGCTGGATGTCGTAGATCAGGCCGCCGGTCGATTGCGGTCGGCCCAGATAGACGCCATCGATGTGATAGGCGACCGCGGGGTCACCCTGCGGGCCGTCATTGGTCGAGAAGATGCCGCGAATGGCGACGCCGGTGGCGGCGTTGCTGGAGTTGATCTCGACGTTGGGAGCTGAGCCCTGCAGCGCCTGAAGGTTGGCCGAACCCTGCTTGGTCAGGCTCTCGGCGCTGACCGCGGTCACGGCGACCGGGATGTTCTGGACGTTTTCGCTGCGCTTTTGGGCGGTGACGACCACCTCTTCCAGCGCGGCCGGCTCATTGTTCTGCGTGGTCTGGGCCTGGGCGCCGGCGGCCCCTGCGGCGAAGCAGGCGCCGGCCATCAGCCCGACGCGGAACGATAGTCCCCTCATTGTATCCTCCCTGTTATTTGATCACCACGTCTCTCTTGGACGGGCGTTGTTCTGAAGACGGTCCCGGCGCGCTCGCGCCGTACCATCCCAAGACTGAAGTAGAACAGGCGATCAACGGGGCGGAGAGATCGAAAACCCGCGTCGGCCGATAGCTTCGGCGAAGGCCGTCGTCCTTACCTATCGGGCAGATACAGCGGCATGGAGTCCTCCCACAGGCTGTCGGTCAGCAGGCGCTTGCCGGCGCCGTCAGCGTTCATGACCATGATCTGGCCGTAGGGTTGGAAGGTGTTGTCGTAGAGCGCGGCCTCCTCGCGGAAACCGTACATGCCGGTGCTCCAAAGGATGCGGCCGTCAGCCGACCACACCGCATGGCCATCGTTGCCGCGATTGGTGGTCAGGCGCTGCAGGTCCGATCCGTCCGGACGGATCGTGAAGATATCGAAGTTCACGGTGTCGACCTTGCGGGTGAAGACGATCCGCTTTCCATCCGGCGACCAGAACGGCAGGTTGTCGTATTCCGTGGTCAGCACCCTGACCTGGCGGGTGTCCAGGTTGATGATCCGCAAGCCCTTGTCCTGCGCGCCCCAGACGCGGAAGACGATCTCCCTGCCATCGGCCGAGTAGCTAGGGAAGCCGGAATGGACTGAACCGTCCGTCAGGGGCTCGTAGCCGGTCCCGTCGCGGCGCACCCGCATCAGGGTCGCCTTGCCGTGCGCCCGCTCCTGGAACCAGACCCCCAGACCGAAAGCCAGCCACTGGCTGTCGGGCGACCACGCCGGCTGGAAGGCTCCCGCCAGGCCCTTCTTGACGAGATCGGGATCCAACCCCTTGCCGTTGACGTCGAACACTACCCGGCGGTTCGAGCCGTCGCGGTTCATCGTCACCAGCGAGGAATTGCCTTGCTGCTTCTCGGTGATCGCCAGCGTGCCGTCATGAGCCAGCACCGGAAAGACATCGGTATGTTTATACGCCCAGTCGCGATCCCAGCTGTAGAGCGGCTTGAATTGCGGGCGAGCCTTGAAGCCGACCTTCTCGTAGATCACCAACTTCCCGTCCGGCGACCAGACCGGGGAGCGGATCGATCGCTTCACGGCCTCGAAGCCGGAGGTGTAGACGAGGCCCTCATCGACGCCGCCCTTGCGGTGATAGCCGATGATCTCAGCGTTCAGGTACTGCGGGAACAGCTTCAGGCCGGGCCCCTTTGTGTGCTCGGTTCGCTCACTGGTGGCCAGGTCCACCGACACGATCTGGGACACGACCTTGGCCACGCCCTCCGGACGCCGCGAGCCCCAGGTGTCCTCCGTCGGCACCTCATAGAACACGATCTGCTTGCCGTCGGGCGACCACTTGGGTGAGCCGAGGCTGAAGCCCGGCTTGGAGGCCACGCGCCGAAAGCCGCGCCCGTCGACGCCGATCACATAGATGCTGAGCTCCTGGGTGTGCTCCCAGCCGTGGCCCTCGTTGTGACCGCGCCAGTCGGTGTTGCGATCCGACGAGAAGGCCAGGTGCTTGCCGTCCGGCGACCAGGCCGGACGGTAGAAGCCGTCCGGATAGGCCGTGTCGCCCTGGACGTCTTCGCCGCCGGTCAGGTTGGTCAGCTTGCCGGTCTTGAGATCCTTGACCCAGATGTTGGTGCGATAGCCCTGGCGAGTCGAGACGAACGCCAGGCGGCGGCCGTCGGGCGAAAGCTCGCCGGCGTCGTCGACGGACGGGCCGACCACCAGCGGCTGGACACTTGTTCCAGCCAGATCGCAGCGGAAAAGGTCGGACTGGCCGTCGCCGTTGCGCTCGGAGGTGAAGACGATCGACTCGCCGTCGGCGCTGAAGCTGGCGTGGTAGTCGAACACCGAGCTGGAGAGCAGCTTGCGCTCGTTGGAGCCGTCGGCGTTGGCGATGTAGAGTTCGGACGACGACGGACCGATACGGTTCATCAGCATCACGCCCAGACGCTTGGGCGCGGCCGCCTTCTTGACCGTCGCGGCCATCGCCTCGCCGGCCAGGAATGCGACTGGCAGGGCGGCGAGGAAGTGTCGACGATCCATGGGGTCCTCCAACGACGCGCCGCCTCATGCCAGGCGGACTTCATGTTACGACGCCACGTCTGCACGCGGCCTTCCGGAGCCGCAGGCTACGCCCACGGCGGCCCGACCGTGTCGATCAGATCTGTGTGCGGCCCTATCCATTCGCCGCGCTCTCGAAGGTCCGCGCCCGGCGAAGGGCCGGAAACTTCCAGGCCCAGAGGCCCGTGATGAGGATCGCGCCGACGCCGCCGGCGACCACCGCCGCCACGGGTCCGATCACGGCGGCCAGGAAGCCGGACTCCGCCTCGCCCAATTCGTTGGAGGCCGAGATGAACAGAGTCGAGACGGCGCCGACGCGGCCGCGCATCGGGTCTGGCGTCGACAGCTGGATCAGCGACTGGCGGACATAGACCGACAACATGTCCGCGCCGCCCAGAACGGTCAGGCAAGCCAAGGACAGCGGCATCCAGCGAGAGACCCCGAAGATCACGGTGGCCAGGCCGAACACCGCGACCGAGACCAGCATCTTGACCCCGACATTGTGCTTGAGCGGCCGCCAGGCGAACAGCAGCGCCGTCGCCATCGCGCCCACGGCCGGCGCGGCGCGCAAGTGCCCCAGTCCCGCCGCCCCCACATGCAGGATGTCCCGCGCGAAGATCGGCAGCATGGCCGTGGCCCCACCCAGCAGGACGGCGAAAAGGTCGAGCGAGATCGCGCCCATGACCAGCGTGTTGCCGCGCACATAGACCAGCCCTTCGAGCATCAGCAGCCAAGGCTTGCGCGGCTCGCCGATGATCCTCGCGACGGGCCGGAGCAACAGCATGCCGGTCAGCGACAGGGCGAAGAGCCCGACGCTCGCCGCATAGGGCCATGGCGGGCTCCACGCGTAGAGATAGCCGCCCATGGCCGGCCCCAGGATCGAGCCGACCCGCCCGGCGATGGCGTTGGTGGCGATCGCGTGGGGCAGCACCTCGGGCGGCACGATGTTGGGTCCCAGGGCGTTCAAGGCCGGCATCGAAAACGCCCGCGCCACGCCCAGGAACACCGCCACGCTCATCAAGGCCGGCAGCGATATCGCGCCGGTCCCGGTCATCAGGCCCAGGGCGAGGGCGCAGGCCAGTTGCAGAGTCGTCGTGAGGCAGACGATCAGGCGGCGGTCGAAGCGGTCGGCGGCCCAACCGGTCACAAGGGTCAGAACGAACAACGGCGCGAACTGGGCCAAGCCCACGAAGCCCAACTGCATCGCCGCGTCCTTGGTGTCCATCGTCGCGCGCGCCAGGTCGTAGACCTGCCAGCCGACGACGATCACCAGGGTGTTTTGGGCCAGGGTCGAGCACAGCCGCGCGGTCCAGAAAAAGCGGAAGTCCCGGAATGCGAACGGATGCCTTGGATCGGCCATGTCTTCTCCTCGCCCGGCCACGCGCCGACGCCGGGAGCCTCCGCCGCTTCTAACGCCGCGAACGCCCGCAATGATATCGGTCCAGCAATGTCGGTCGCAGTTCCGATAGCTCGCCCACCGTCTTGAATAGCCCCCTCAAAGGGCGCCTCGATACCAAGGTCCAAGGAGGATCCAGGATCATGATGACGGGCGCCGAGGCCGCTGTGCGGATGCTGCAGACCCACGGGGTCAGGCATGTTTTCGGTCTGTGCGGCGACACCAGCCTGCCCTTCTACGACGCGCTGGCGCGTCTTGATCACGGCATCGACCACATCCTGACACGCGACGAACGCAGCGCCGCCTACATGGCCGACGCCTATGCGCGCCTGTCCGGCCGGATCGGCGTATGCGAAGGCCCGAGCGGCGGCGGCGCGACCTACATCCTGCCGGGCGTCATCGAAGCCAACGAGTCCTCGATCGCCATGGTCTCGATCACCTCGGACGTGCCCGTGACCGCTCGTGGCCGCTACCCGCTGACCGAGCTGGACCAGAAGGCGCTGTTCCGACCGCTGACCAAGTGGAACACGGTCGTCGACCACGTCGGCCAGATCCCGCATGTTTTCCGCACCGCCTTCCGCGCCGCGACCACCGGCCGCCCCGGCGCGACCCACATCGGCCTGCCCTACGACGTTCAGAAGCACGCCTTCGACGCCGACATCTGGGCCCAGGCCGAGCACGGCCAGTTTCCTGCCTTCCGCACCGGTCCCTCGCCGGATCTGGTGGCCGCCGCGGCCGAAATGATCCTGGCGGCCAAACGACCGGTCTTCGTCTGCGGCGGCGGCGCGATCATCTCGGGCGCTATGGCCGAACTGGCGGCGCTCGCCCAACTGCTGGACGCCCCGGTCGCCTCGACCGTCAGCGGCCATGGCGTGATCCCGGACGACCATTCCCTGGCCGTCGGCGTGGTCGGCGCCAATGGCGGCGTCGACGAGACCCGAGACGTCGTCGCCTCGGCCGACACCGTGATCTTTGTCGGTTGCCGAGCCGGCTCGACCACAACGGAACACGGCGAGGTTCCCGGCCGCGACGTGCCGATCGTGCATATCGACATCGACCCCATGGTGGTCGGCGCGAACTACAAGGTCGAGGCTGGCCTGGTCGGCGACGCCAGGCTTTGCCTGTCGGCCCTGCTTGCCGAGATCGCCCGCCGCCTGGAAAACATGCCCCGTTCGACGGGCGCGGCCGAGCGCCTGGCCGCGGTGCGCCAAGCCAAGCGCGCCGGCTTCGAGCGCCTCGCCGGGTCGACCGACCGCCCGATCCGCCCAGAGCGGGTGGTGGCCGCCCTGCAGGCCGCCCTGCCCCGTGACGCCGTGATCGTCGCCGATCCAGGCACGCCCTGCCCCTACTTCTCCAGCTACTACGACTTCAACACCGCTGGTCGACGGTTCATCACCAACCGCGCCCACGGGGCGCTCGGCTTCTCCCTGCCCGCCTCGATCGGCGCGAGCTATGGCGCGCCGAACGCCAAGGTGGTGGCGGTGATGGGCGACGGCAGCTTCGGCTTCGCGGTCGGCGAGCTGGAGACCATCGTCCGCAAACAGTTGCCGATCACACTGATCGTGTTCTCGAACGCGTCCTACGGCTGGATCAAGGCCAGCCAGAAGAGCGGCTATGGCGAGCGCTACTTCTCGGTCGACTTCAATCGCTCCAACCACGCCCGTATCGCCGAAGCGTTCGGCGTGAAGGCCTGGACCGTCGCCGATCCCAATGACCTGGACGCAGCCGTCCGCGCCGCCGTCGCGCACGACGGCCCGACCTTGATCGACGTGATCTCCCAACCGCTCGAGGAGTCGGCGGTCCCCGTCAGTCGCTGGATGGGCTGAGAGCGTCTGCGGCGCGGCGGCCTATTGTCTCGGCGCGCTCACTCTGAGCGCCTCGAGGACGGCGTCCTGGAGGACCTCCGCCGAGCCGCGAGCGTAGGACGAATTCATCGCCTCGTAGGTGATCCTGTCATAGGCGGCGACGTCCGGCATGTACTTGGCCGCGCCGTCGACCATGGTCGCGACGATCGTGTTCGGGACAGGGGAGCCTTGCTTGATCCGCTGGCCAGTGAGGCTGGACAGCTCGACCTGGACACCGACCACCGCGATGTCTCCGAGCCTCAGGACCAGGTACGGTGCGGGCGCCTCGCCCTCCGGAACGAAGGCGTAGGTCTTGGTCGGGCGCAAATCCTGCAACGACTTGGGGCGCGCCTGGGCCTTGAAGGTCACCACGCCATGGGTCAGGGCGAGAGGCGCCTTCCCATCGGACATGCGCACGTGCTCGCTGGTGCGAATGACATCCTGCGCCAGCCGTTCGCCCAGCAGGTCGATGAGCAGATAGCCCTGCGAGCCGATATCGGCCACCGACTGGCGCCCGTCCTTGTCGGCGACCGCGCGGCGGGCCTTGAAGGTCGGCGCCTGGTCTCCGGCCGCGCCGATCAGGAAGAAGGACACGAGGCCCTCGCCATGGAGCGCCTCGACCCGGCGCATGGCCGCGCCGGCGAGGTCGGCGGTGATGACCTTGGTCCCGTTCTCGACGACGGACTGGTCCATCACCGACGGTTGGACGGCGTAGTTGGCCAGGATCGCCAGAGGCCTCCGCTGGAGATCCTCGATGCGGATCACCGCCAGCTCCTTGTCCGAAGCGCCCGCGCTGTCGACGCCGAGCCAGAACCCTTCGGGCGTGTGCTGGTCGCGATTGACGTTGATGTCCGTCACGCCCTTGCCGAACCCCAGACGCGCCGGGCGCACGGCTGTCGCGGCTCGCGCGGCGGCGTCCCGCAAGGCGGCTTCGACTGTTGCCTTGAACGCGACGTTCCTGGTCTGCTCGGCGGCGGACGCCAGACCCGGAAACGGCCGGCCAGCCGGCATGATGTGCGGCGCGGAAAACGTATGGCTGGCGGAGATGACGACATTGGCGGCGTCGACCGTCGCGGCCTTGGCTACGACCGCCTTCATCGCCGCGACCTCGTCGCTTGAGATCGAGGTCAGGTCGACGACCGCCAGGGCAAGCCTTTGGCCGTCGTTCTCGAGGACCAGCACGCGAACTTGCAGCGGATCGCGCTGCACGCCGAACCCCTGGATCGGCAGCAGGTCGGCCGGCAGGTCGATATCCGCCCTGCCCGCTCCGGCGCGAAGCTCCGCCGACGCCGGGACCGCGGCGGCCAGCAGCGCCATGGCGCCGAGAAGCGCGACCGCCGCCCGGTGGACAATCGTGCCTTGGATCATGGACTTCACTCCGCCCGGTGCAGATTGCGGTCGATCATCTCGACCAGGCCGCCGACGACGGCGTTCTCGGCGCACCCCCGGGCGACCGGCGCGCCGTTGACCTCGAAGATCGGCCGGTCGTAGGCGGCGTCGTCGGGGATGTAGCCGATGCGGTCGTTGGCGAGGGTGATCATCACCGTGTCGGACAGCGGCGACTCTGCACGCAGGCGAGCATAGATGTTCGTCACGACCTCGCCCGACACGCTGGTCAAGGCTGCGTCACCTAGCAGGACAAGACCAAGGCGCAGCTTTACCTCGGGAACCGCCACGGCCGTCATGTCGTCCATCTGAGCCACGCCCTTCTTGGTGGGACAGGAGACCTCGCGAGCCTCGACCGCCAGCCGCGCGGTCCCGGAAAGATCGTCCATGGCGCGCGCGACCCGCAGGACCTCGGCCCCGACCATCACGCCTTGCGCGTCGGCGGCGCGATAGGCCAAGGCCCGCTCCGCCGCCCCCGCGGTCTTGCCGATATGGGGAAAGACGCGCGGATCCTGGTCCCCTGCCGCCCCCATGGTCCATAGCGCCACGGCGCCTTGGCCAAGCCCGTCCTCGACGTACTTTTGGGCGACGCCGGAGAGGTCTCCAGCCACTTCATTGGCTCCGATCGTCACGACATTATGGACGGCGTAGTTGAACAGGATCGCGATCGGCTTGCCGGAAGGCTCCACGAACTGAGCGACCCAAAGGGTTTTGTCCGACGGTCCATCGGGATTGAAGCCGAGCGACCAGCCCTTGGCGGAATAGACATCGCGATTGACGCTGACATCGACCTGGCCGCGCGAGACGCCGTAGCGGGCCGGACGCGCGCCGGCCTTGGCTGCTTTCAAGCTGGCGACGATCTTGTCGTAGACGATGGCGGTATAGGCCCGCGACTCCGAGCCGCCCGGGTGAGCCAGGGCGCCGGGCGAGACCTCGCCGATGCGGGGCGCGCTATGGTCGTGGGTGGCGGTGATCATCACGCCCTCGACAGGCACCCCGACCTCCCGGGCGATGCGCTCGCGCAGGGGCGTCATGTCGCCGACTTCGATCAGGTCGAGCGAGACAATCGCCGCGCGCGTCGCGCCGCTTTCCAGATAGAGAGCGCGGGCGAAGATCGGATCGTGAACCCGCGCGAAGTCGCCGCCGCCCATGGGGTTCAACGCCGTCAAGTCGGTCGGCGTGATGTCCGCCTTGACCGCGCCGACCCGTAGGGACTCGGCGAGCGCCGCTCCAGCCAGGCTGGTCATGGCGACCGCGAGACCGGCAATCACCAGGGCCCGAACCATGGACATAATGCTGCCTCCTCGGCTCATCGGCGTTGCTCGAACAGCCAGTCGCGCATGCCCTCGATGGCGTAGGCGATGCGCCAGGTGTTGACGTGATTGCTGCCGCCATTGTCCGGCTGGCCGGGCGGCACGACGGTGCCTTTGCGCAGGGCGACGTAATTCACGCTCGCCCCCTGTCCGCGCATCGCGGCGACATCGGCGGCAAACTGCTCGGGCGAGGATGCGCCGTTCCACACCGCGCGGGCGACCTTGGCGCCCTGGCCTTCGAGCACGGCGGTGATCGCGTTCTGGCCGGGATAGGCCTTGAGGTCGCCCTCGGAGACGATGATCCAGAGCTTGTCCTTGGCCAGCGGCTTGACCAGGGCCGGGTCCCATTGCCCGGCCACGATCAGCGAGGCCGCGAACAGGTCCGGATACTTGATATTCATCGCCATCGACATCATCGCCCCCATCGATTGTCCGGTCGTGTAGAGGCGATCGCGGTCGATGGCGAAGCGCGAAGTCAGGTGCTCGACGAGATGGACGGTGGTGTCCAGAAAGCTCGTGGCCTCCGAGGCGTCATTGACGACCTGGGCGGGGTATTGCGGGGCCAGCACGAACGCCTCGCGCCGGGCCTGGTCGGCGTCATCGGCCCAGACCACCGCGCCGAGGCCCTGCACCAGGGCGGTGTCGACGACGGCGCCGCAGGCCCCCATGTCGTGCATGAACAGCACCAGCGGATAGCGCTTGGCCGGATCGTAATTCTTCGGGACGAATAGGTTGTAGGGCAGCCGGTCGCCGGTCGTCGGGTCAGCGAACAGCGCCGCTTTGAAACTGTCGACCACCAGGTTGCGGGTGGCGATTGTTTCGATCGTGGCCCCGGACCGGAAGCGGCGACCGGAGCCGGCGAACACGTCGGCGACCTGCGTCACCCTGGCCTTGGCTGGACGGCGCGTGAAGCTGCGGCCGGCGGATACGAACAACGCGGCGTCAGGATCGGCGGGCGACAACTCGACGACGACATAGCGATCGCCCCGGGGCGCCTTGGCCGGCTCGGGGATGGCGTTGGCGTAGACGCGCGTGACGATGCGCCCCTCCTCCTTAAAACTGGAGGCCGTCAGGCGAGTCTTGTCGATCGCCTGGCCGTAATCCAGGACGACGGCGGTCAATTTCTGCCCGTCGCCGAACACCTGGGTGATCGCCGTGGCGTGGACATCGCTCCTGGCGCTCGCACCGGACGCGAACGCCATACTGGCCGCGCCGCCGATCAGGCCGACGGTCTCTCGTCGCGTACGCATCAGAATGTTCCGCTCAGATGGAGCAGGACGGAGGTCGCCGCCAGGCCAAGTGCGATCCCGACCGCCAGCGCCCAGGCCGCCCCCCGCGTCGCCGCGCGCTCAACCTGGCCACCGGTCACCATCGGCCCAACAAGATTCCGGCGCTTGAAGACGGCGTAGAAGGCGATGGCCAGCAGATGGATCACCACCAGCGCCTCCAAGCCCTGGAAGGCCAGGCCATGGATCTTCGAAGCCAGTCGCGCGCTCTCGAACGACACCCACACCGAGAGCGGGCCGGCCTCCAGGCCATCGACATCCACCGCGAACAAGCCGCCGGCTAGGATCGCTGCAAGGCAGGCGAGCAAGGCGATGACGCTCCAGCCGCCCAGCGGATTGTGGCCCGTCCCCGGGGACGAGCCGGTCGCCGAGAATAGCGACCGTGCGTAGGCCGCGACCGCCTTGGGCCCCTTCACGAAGGTCGAGAAGCGCGCGGTGGTCCCGCCGAAGACGCCCCACCAGAAACGGAAAACCAGCAGCCCGACGACCGAGGAACCGGCGATCCGGTGCAGGTTGAGGTTCCCGGTCTCCTGGAACCACCAGGCCAGGCCCACCAGGATCACCAGCGCCCAGTGGAAAATGCGGATGGGCAGGTCCCAGATCGCAACGGCCGCGCGCGCCATGCCTCAGTTGTCCTTGTTGCGGAAGGCGTCGTGACAGGCCTTGCAGGTCGCGCCCAGTTCAGCGACCGCCGGCTTCATCGTCGCGATCTGGCCGGTGCGGGCGGCGACATCCAGCTTGTCGGCGGCGCGCATGAAGGCCTCGGCGTCAGACTTGAAGTCTGCGCCCTTGGTCCAGATCTCCGGCTTCGCGCCGGTCTTGACCCCGACCTCGGGGCCCGAGCCGCGCGGGAAGTGCGACATCATCTTCGGGGACGCGGCCTTCAGCGCGGCGGCGCCGCGCTTCAGCGCCTCGACGTCGTCGGTGTTCGACCGAACGCCTTCGTTCAAGGCCTTCATCTCCTTGCCCATGCCCTTGAAATAGGCCTGGCGGGCTTCGATCACGGCCCGGCCATCCAACGCCAACGCCGCCCCGGCCGAGAGCGACAGGACGACCATGGTCGCGATCGCGATCTTCTTGAACATCGTCATCTCCAAAAAAGATATTCGATCCGGGTCTCAGGGTTGGATCATGATCCGGCCAGCGCGCCAGACACCGTCGGCGTCACGGCGGGTCACGGCCGACACGCTGACGCCGGGCTTGGCGAAATCGCGAGGGTGGACGTCGTAGGCGATGGGCTGGATGTCGGCCGGAACCTGGATGCGGCGGCCGCCGCCGGGATAGGTCACGTCCAGTTCCAGGCCTGCTTGGCTCTTGCGCGCTTTTACGACGGTCCCGTGGGTGATCGAGGTGCCCGGCAGCGGCATGTCGTGGGTGCCCACCTCGGGACGGTAGCCCGGCTCGAACAGCCGCAGTTCGCTGGCGCGCCCGGTGGTGGCGTCGACATTGCGATTGATCGTCGCCACGAAGTCGCCGGGCCTGACGGCGTCGAGCGGGACCGGGCGCGCCGTGACCACGGTCCAGCCCTTGGCCATCGCCACGACGACCAGCTTGCCGTCCTTGTCCCGCACAGTGACGTCGGCGTCGCAATAGCGCACGAGCGCGCCGGCGCGGCCGATGGGATGCTCGACCGCCTGGACCTGGACCGTGAAGGGCGCGACGGCCACGACGGTCATGACGAGGAGCGACTTCAGCATGACGTCTCTTCCATTCGGGGGTGCTAGCGACCAGGCGGGCGGCAGCCGCGCATCAGTCGCTGGATGTTGCCGTGCGCCACGGCGTCCTCGACCTCGCGGGGGAGCGGCGCGAACGCCCGGCGGGCGGTGGCCAGCAACTCGGGGATGCGGCCGTGACGGTTGGCCTCGGTGACGTCCATGGCGAACAGGAACCGGCCGGGAAACCGTTCGATCACCGCACGCCATTCGGGCTTCAAGACGCCGTCGGCGGTCAGGATCGACAGGCGCAGATTGGGATTGTCGGCTCGCGCCGGATCCAGCCGGATCGATAGGTCCGCGTAGAGATTGGGATGGCCCGCCATCAGTCGGCCGATAAGGTCGGCCTCGGCGCTCCATCCGGCGTGCGCCAGGATCAGCGGCATGTCAGGATGATCGGCGGCCACGGCCTCGACGGCGGCGATGGTCTCCGGAGATTCCAGGCTGACGTGCGCCGACACCGGCGTCTTGCGACCCTGCGCGAGCGCATAGATTCGCTGGCGGAACGGGCTGCCGAACGAGGCCGCGTCGCTCGGATAGAGGGCGGGATCGTAGCGGGTGGGCAGTTCGCCGAAACCGCACACGCTTCCCTTGGCCTGCAGGCGCGCAAAGGCCGAGACGGCCTCGGGGCCTGGCCGCAAGCCCGTCATTCCGGCGGTGCGCGCCAGGCTGATCGAGGGCGTGACATAGCCAGGATGCCGCTTGGCCACCCGCTCGAGCGCTTCCGGGTCTGGATGCATGATCACCACCCCGGCCAGACCCGCCGCGCGGAACAAGGCGATCTCCTCGTCGGGCGCCATGATCGTCAGAAGGTGGGAGTGCGCGTCGACATAGGGGATCGAGGCGCGATCGCCGCGGCCTAGCAGGGCGAGCGCCGCCAACAGGGCCGGGATCGCCGCGCCCATCAGAATCGCCCCGTCCCTTTCAGCCAGCCGTCGACGAAGTCAAAGGTGCGCTTGACCGTGTCGCCATACTCGGGACGGCAAGGGTTGAAGAGGTGGGTCGCGCCCTCGACGGCCGCGAAGGTCTTATCCTTCGAGCCCAGGTGGTCGAAGATGATCTCGTCCGGCACGACGAGGTAGTGGCAGCTCATGGTCAGAACCAGGGTCGGCACGCTGACGCCCTCCGCGTTGGCGGGGGTGGAGGTCATGGCCGAGCGCCAGTCGACCCCGACGATGTCGTCGGCGGTGATCGCGTAGTCGGCGCTCGTGCGGATGGCCGAGGCGGCCAGGAAGCGCCGCACCGTGGTGTTCTGGGTCATCAGGCTCAGCGAACCCAGCGCCGCCGGCGTCTGCTGGCCGCTGGGCGGACGCACCGAGCGGATGACCTCCTCTCCGATCGTCCCGTCGGCGCGCAGCAGGGCGTGGGCCGCCTTGGTATGGGCCGCGAAGGCGACGTCGGGCTGATAGAGCCTGGCGCCAGCGGCCTGCTGCCCTAGGCCGGAGATCACCAGCGGTTCGTCGTCGGTGAAGAGCCCCTCGCCGTTCGAGATCAGCCGTAGGCGCGCCTGAGCCTCGCCGACGATTCGGGCGTTGCGATCGGCCTGGGCGCGATAGAACCGCTGGGCGAACGCGGCGCTATAGATCGCGCGCTTGCCGGCCCGGTCGTAGCCATTGGCCGGCGCGAACATGTCCAACGCGACGATCCGCTGGTCGTCGCCGACCGCCGGGTCGACCGCGCTCATCTGGTGGAATGCCCCGAGGGTGGGATCCAGCAGGATCAGGCCATCGGGCTTGGTCAGGTCCGAAAGCCCCTCGACTTTGCAGGGATAAATCTTCTCCGGACCGCTACAGGCGGCCGGGCCATGCTCGGCGACGTTCTGGTAGAGCGTGACCAGATGCCCGCCGCCGCTGTGGCCGACCAGGATCACGCGGGTCACGCCCGGCAGGGACCGCGCGAAGGCCAGGCCGCGTGAGATCGACGGCAGATAGGCTTCCGGCGCGGTGTCGCCCCGATGGTTGACCATCACGACGCGATACCCACGCGCGGCCATCTCCCGCCCGATCGGCTCGTTGAAGGTGTTGGCGTTGGGATGGGCATAGACCAGCGCGATCCGGGCATTGGGCCCCGGCCGTGTCGGCTCGTAGAGCAGGCCTTCGGTCTCTTGCGGCGCCAGCCGCAGGTACTGCGTCCTGTATCCCTCGCCCCGCACAGGCCCCAGTTGGACAGGCGGTGACGTCGCGGCTTGCCAGGCCAAGGCCGGCGTGGCGCTGGCGCCCAGCACCAGGGCCAGCACGGCCGCCCCCAGCACCGTCGCCGCGCGGTGTTCGGATCGCGAGTTCATCATCTCAGCCCTCCCGTTCACCAGGCCGCCTGGGCGGCGTAGAACCGACGCCAGAAATCGAGTTTCTCGGGGCTGCCGGCGACGGCGGTCGGGCCCCACTGGTCGCCCAGCATCATGACCTGGCGCGCGGCCGGATCGAACGGCGTCCAGGTCGGCAGCCCCGCCCCGTTCGGGTCACCGGTCTTGATGATGTTGGCCCAGTAGGACGACATCCGCTCGGCGATCGCGCGATCCTCCGCCGTCCACGGCCGATCGGTCGCGTAGAGGTTCCCGAAGGCGTAGTTGATCTCCGAGCCGTGATAGGCGCCGCGCAGGTCGTGGCCCGGTCCGGGCGGCGCGTGGGTCCACCAGTAGGTGAAGATCGGCCGAGTGGTCCGCTTGGCGCGCTCGACCGCCCAGAGATAGGTCGAGCTGCGATTATTGTCGTAGGCCGCCGCGTTGCTGGCCAAGGCGGCCTCGTCGTCGTTCGTCGCCGGATAGAGCTTCAGGAACGCGTCGGCCAGGGCGCCGTACTTGGTCCGAGCGGCCTGGACATAGTCCGCCAAGGTGACGCTGACCTGGGGGGCGCCGGCGCGCGGCGGACCCGTGCGGGCGCGCAGGGTCGCGAAGGCCGTGGCCGGGACGGCTCCCGTCTCGTCTCGATTGTTGCCGGTCACCACGACCACGTCGTTGAACGCGCCCTTGGCCAGGGCGACGTCATAGGTGGAGGGGATCACCCAGCCATCCAGCACGGGGCGGAACAGCGGCGGCTTGGCCGGCGTGCCGGTTTCAACCGAGGCGTCGACGGCGTCGCTGCCCTCGATCAGCTTTTGCCACGGCAGAGCCCGCAGCTCATCGGGCGTGCGGGCGCCACGGGCTCCGGCATAGGCCGCGCCCGCGCTCTCGGCGGCCGCGCGGGTCCGGTAGGACACAGACAGGAACCGCAGGTCCGGATCGCGGGGATAGCGGGAATGGCTCTGGGCGATGGTGCGATGGAACAGGCCTTTGGCCAGCGGCGACATGGTGAGGAAGCCCACCGAGCCAGCGCCCGCGGACTGCCCCGCGATCGTAACCTGGGCGGGATCGCCGCCGAACGCGGCGATGTTGCGCTGAACCCACTTGAGCACGGCGATGTCGTCGAGCAGGCCATAGTTGCCGGAGACGCCGCTCTCGGCTTCCTTGCTGAGCTCGGGCGTGGCCAGAAAGCCCAGCGCGCCGAGGCGGTAGTTGAAGGTCACGACGACGACACCCTTGCGAGCCAGGCCCTCGCCGTCGAATTCCGGATTGGCCCCCGTCCCGTTCAGGAAACCGCCGCCATAGATCCAGACCAGGACAGGGCGTTTCTCCTTGGCCGAAGCCGCGCCGGTCCAGACGTTCAGCGTCAGACAGTCCTCGTCCATCGCCCCCGTCGGCGGCGGTCCGCCGCCCTGGGGTTGCGGACACAGGGCGCCAAAGCGATCGGCCGCGCGGACGCCTTGCCATGCGGCGGGCGCGGCGGGCGGGCGGAAGCGCAAGGCGCCGACCGGCGCCGCCGCGTAGGGAACGCCCTTGTAGGCCGTGATCGAGGGATCGCGGCCGGCGACGCCGGTCAGCAATCCCGTCTCGATCCGGACCGGCGCGCGCTCGGCCGACGGCGTGGATTGCGCCCATGCATTCGCGGGGGCCAAGGTCAGAAGGGCGGCGATCGTTGCGCCAGCGCGTCGTCCAAGCATAGGCGTTGTCCCGACTAGGCCGAGCGCGCTGACGCGAGCCCGGCGGGAAAATGGTTTCTTCCGGCGCCGCGTTGCGACGCTGGAAAAAGGACCGAGGCGACGACGCAGCGGGTGAGCGCCAGGGTTCGCCGCCTCGGTGCAGTATCCCCGGGAGATGAGGCTTCCCGGGGGGAGGATCAGAACTTCATGCGCGCGCCGATCGTGACGTAGCGGCCGGTCGGATCGTCGCCGATCGCGAAGCCGCCAAACTGCCCCGGAATGGTGGCCGCCCCGAAGAAGGCGGTCGCCGGCGGCGTGGCGTTGAAGAGATTCTGGACGTTCAGGAAATACTCGGCGTCGCCGAACCCGTTCTTGGGTTTGAACAGGAGGTTGACGTTGGTCGTGGCGAAGGTCCCCAGGTGGTTGTTGGTCCAGACCTGGGTCGGATCGGCGCTGTGCTTCAGCGCGCTTCTCCAACGCTCCATCACGTCGATCGTCACTGTGTCGGTGACCGCGTAGCGGAAGAAGCCGGTCAGACGCCATTTCGGGCTGGCCTGCAGACCGTTGGTGCCGAACGCGCTGCCGGCGGCGTCGATCGTCACTAGGGCGGGCGTGCGGTAGTAGATGTGCGGCTGGTAGCTCGCGAGACCGCGCAGCGACAGCGGCCGGCCAAAAAGCGCGCCCGAATAGTTGGCCTCGAAGTCAACGCCGTTGCTCTCGATCTCCGAGATATTGATGACGGTCGAGGTCCAACTGGTGACCAGGTTGGCCGCCGTGGTGTTGGCGTAACCCAGCGGGCGGGTCTGCAGCGCGCAATAGGGCGAGGAGCCCCCGCTGTCGTAGCAGGCCTTCTGGATCGTCGGGTTGAAGCCCTGGATGTTCGAGATCGCGTCAGTGATCTTGATCCAGTAGGCGTCGAGCGCGAAGCTCAGACGCGGCAGAGCCTGCCAGACCACGCCGAGCGTGCTGGTGTGGCCGATCTCGGCCTTCAGGCCGGCGTTGCCCGCCGACAGGCCGGGCACAGGGGAGGTGCCCGCGGACAGGCCTGGCGTCAGGCCGGTCAGTTCGTCCTTGTTGGTCAGGGTGTTGACCGAGGCCGGCGCGTAAAGGTCGTCCAGGGTCGGCGCGCGAATGTCTC
Source organism: Caulobacter sp. LARHSG274 (assembly GCF_052871235.1). NCBI lineage: Bacteria > Pseudomonadati > Pseudomonadota > Alphaproteobacteria > Caulobacterales > Caulobacteraceae > Caulobacter > Caulobacter sp. LARHSG274. The sequence goes on from NZ_JBIXJO010000021.1 coordinate 51,989, forward strand.
GCGAACGGGCGCCGCGGACGCGCAAATCGTCGGTCAGGTGCCAGTCGACGCCCAGCTTCCAGGTCCAGTACTTGCCGCTGGTTTCGTAGCTGGTGTAGCGGGCCGCGCCGTTCAGGTTCAGCGACTTGGCCAGGGCGAAATCGGCCAGCAGCGGTACGTCGACTTCGGCGGCGACCTCCTTGACCGTGTCGCTGACCGGCGTGCGCGCGGCGAAGGTGTTCTGGTAGAGCGCCGTCGCAGCCGTGCAGTTGTAGCGCAGGCCCGAACAGTTGGCCCGGTCTGTCGGTAGGGCGTCGCTGGTCGAGTGGTATTTCAGCTTCCGGTATTCACCCGACAGGGCGACGTTGACCGGGCCGGCCCAGGTCGAGAACGGCGAGCCGCCGATCTCACCGGTCAGGGCGTCGAGACCCGTATCGGCCGTCATGTGCGTGCTGCCCATGATGTAGTTGATCGCCGCCTCGTTGGCCGAGGTCGGGCCGAAGACGTTCAGCGGGATGCAGTTGGCGTAGGCGCTGTTGGCCAGGGCCGCGTAGCAGACCGGCTGACCGGTCGCCGGATTGATCACCGCGTCGAGCGCGGCGGCCAGGCGCTGGTTGTTCGGGTTGGCGTTCAGCGTCGTCGCCAGGCGCGCCGATCCGTGGGTGTAGTTGATCCCCCAGCTGTAGTCCCCGAACTTGCCGTCCAGGCCCGCATTGATCGTGTACTGGCGTTCTTCGGCCACCGGATTCAGGCGCGGCGCCTGGTCGAACATCTTGCTGAAGGCGAACGTCGTCTGCCCCGCCGTGGCCAGCTGCGCCTGATAGGCAGGGGCCAGGAAGGCGTTGGCGCTGTTCATCGTCACGTTGCTGATCAGCGGCGGCGTGAGGAATTGTTCGTTGCGCTTGTCGTTGAAGCTGGCCGCCACGTAGCCATGGACGGTCTCGGTCACGTCGTAGTCGACCCGGCCATAGACCTGATCGCTACGCAGCGGCGCCTTCAGCGAGGAGTCGTAGTAGCCGCCCGCCCCGCCGACCTGGCAGCAGGTGGAGCCATTGATCGCCGCGCCGTTGGCGAACGGGCTCAGCACGCCGTTGGCCGCGAAGTATTGGTTGGCCAGGACACCGTTGGTGATCTTGCCGCCGAACGGGAAGTTCAGCAGGCGGACGTCGCTGTAGAGCTGGTAGGGCGCCGCGGTCGTGCCCGCGCCGCTGATGCTCTGCTGGTGAAACCACGGCCGGTCCGATCGGCGGGCCACGCCTTCGTCGTTGCGGTGCTCGTAGCTGATCTCGAAGTGGCCGCGCGCGTCGGCGAAGTTCGTCCCGTAGGCGACGCCGACGCTCTGCTGCTCGGCGTCGCCGTATTTCGAAACCCCGGCCTGGGCGCTGAGCTTGACGCCGGTGAACTTGGTGTCGGTGATGAAGTTGACGACCCCCGTCACCGCGTCCGAACCATACACGGCCGAGACGCCGCCGGTCACCGTGTCGACCCGCTGCAGCAGCATCTGCGGGACCATGTCGACATCGACGATGCCGTTGACCGAGGTCGGCGGCACGCGATGGCCGTCCAGCAGGATCAGGTTCCGCACCGAGCCCAGGTTGCGCAGGTTCAACTGGTTGGCGGCGGCGTTGCCGCCCGCCCCGCCGCCGACGCCGGCGTTCGGATTGCCGTACTGGTTGCGCGGGCTGGAGAAGACCGGCAGTTGGTTCAGGCCATCGGCGATCGTGGTCGGCTGGACGCGCTGGATGTCGTCCGCCGGGAGGACCGTGATCGGGGTCGGGCTGTTGTTGCCATTGCGGATGACGCGCGAGCCGGTGACAACGACCTCGGTGACCGACGCCGCGCCGTCATCGGCGGGGTCCGTCGGCGCGCTCACCGGAGCGGCCGCGGCGGGCGTCGGGCCGGCCTGGGGGGCAGGAGCGGCCCCCGCTTGGCGCAGGATCACCACCGAGCCATTGTCGGACGCGATCTCAAGATTGGTTCCAACCAGGAAGGTCTTGAGCGCGACACGAGCGTCTTGTCGCCCCTTCAGCGCGGGCGTGACCACGCCCTTGAGGCGGGCGGCCGGCGCGATGATCTGGACGCCGGCTTGGCGCGCGAACATGGGGATCGCGCTTGAAGCGGGGCCGCTGGCGATATCGAAGGTGCGTTCCTGGGCCGCGGCGCCAGTTGCGGCCAGCAGCGCCGCCAGCGACGCTCCACAGAACATGCGTGAATAGCGAGTCATCGTCCCCCCTCGACAGGCTGTCGCCTGCTTGTTTTGGGAATAGATGCATCGGGGCGGACTTTCCCCCGGCCGTCCGCGCAAATTTTTCGAAAGATCGGCTTGAGGCTCGGCGAGAAGCCAAGCTAGCGGACGACATGGACGCCGTCGGCGTCGCTGACCACGCGCGCGCCGAACGACAAGGCCACGCCGCGGGCGAAGCCGGCGGGGTCGCTCGACGCATAGAGGCCCGACAACGGTTCGGCGGCCAGGGCGGGGTCTTCGATGATGATGCGGGTCGAGGAATAACGCGCGAACTCGGCCGCGGCCTCGCCCACGGTCTCGCCATTGAAGGCCAGCATGCCGTCCTGCCAGCTGAGCCGACGGGCGACCTCGTCGGCGTCCAGCGGCACCGGCGGCGGTAGCGTTCGCGCACCAAGGCCTGCGTCCGGCGCGACGGCGGCGGCGTTGGCGGCCACGACCAGCGTCGCGGGCGCGCCCTTGCAGCTCATCTTCACCTGGCCGCTCTGGACCATGACTCGCACGGGGCCTTTGTCGTCCTTGCGCACGACGAAACTGGTCGCTCCCCCCTGCAGGCGCACGTCGCCCGCCTCAACCGTGAAGGGTCTTGAGCGGTCCGACGCCACATTGAAAAGCGCTTCGCCCGACAGCAGCGCGACCTCACGGACATGGGGGGTGAAGCGCACCTTCAGGAGCGAAGCGGTGTTCAGGGTCACGCTCGAGCCGTCGGACAAGGGCACGCGGCGCACCTCGCCTCTGGAGGAGCGCAGAACCATCGGCGCGCTCCACGAACGCGCGCCCCAGAGGCCCACGCCGCCCAGAGCGGCGACCACGCCCGCGGCGACCAGCTGGCGACGCCCACCATGGACTGACCGCAGGGCGTAGGCGGAATCCAGGGTCGAGTGCCGCGCCTCGTCGGCCCGCGCCATCACCGCATTGGCCCTGGCGAATGCGCCTTGGCGACGGGCGTCGGCCTCCAGCCACGCGCTCAGGGCCAGGCGCTCGGCGTCGGTGAGCGGACCACGGTCGGTGCGCGCCACCCACGCGGCGGCCGCTCGATCGATGTCCTTGCTAGTCTCTCGTCTGGTCACGCGCGAACCGGATGCGGATGGTCTCCCTCATAGATGCGCCAGATCCGCGTTTCCCGCCACGACCGTAGAAATTCATCAGCAGGCTCGCCGCCTTGGCGATGTGCTTCTCGACCGCCTTCTCCGAAAGCTCCAGGCGGGCGGCGATGTCCTTCTGTGAAAGACCCTCGACCTTGCGCAGCCGGAAGGCCTCGCGACGCAGCCGCGGAAACTCGGCCAGAACCTGATTGAGAAGCCTCAACTCCTCTCGACCTGCGGCGTGCCGCTCCGGCGAGAGCTCGTCGGTCAGGCCCGCAGCCTCCAGGTTCTCAATCGCCAGGATCGAGACCACCTTGGCGCGTCTGGCCTGCTGCAGGATCAAAGATTGAGCGGTCTGAAAGAAATAGGACTTCGGGTTGTCGATGTGACCTACGGACTTGAGCGCCGCCAGCTTGGCGTAGCTCTCCTGGATCAAGTCGTCGACATCGACGAGAAGCTGGCGGCGCTTGAGCAGCCAGCACCGCAGCGCGTGCTCGTGCGGCAGGATGTGGCGCGACAGCCAGAGCGCCCGTTCCGGATCGAAATACGAGGCGCTCTGGGGCGCCGGACTTGAAGCGGGCCTCTTCAAGGGCGCCGTCCTCCCAAAATCCTTGGTGTCCCCGTCCCTGGGCGAAGACCCTCCGAGGCGCTCGTCGCGCATCGTCGATCCAAGAATGACCAAGCGCGGATCATCCGGGTCATTCAAACAGTGGCGACGCTCATTGATTGTCGCGCTCGGACCTGGCTTAGACCGCATCCTGCTCGATCTGTGATCGGCGCGGCCACAGCGACATCCGTCCCAACACCCCGTCCTTGTCGAGGAACCTGTGCTTCAGCGCCGCGCCGATATGCAGGATCAGCAGCGCGGCCATTGTGAAGCCCAGCAGCCGGTGCGTATCCATGAACGGCCCGGTGAACTGCTTGCCCGACATCACGGGCAGGAACGGCGCATGCCAGCCCAGCACATTGATGGCGTGGCGGGTCTTGGCGCCCGAGCTGACCACCCAGCCGAGGACCGGGATCAGCACCATCAGGAAGTAGAAGGCGACGTGGACGATCTCGGCCGCCGCGCGTTCCCAAGCCTTGCCCTCGCGCATCGGGGGCGGCGGCCGGTAGAGGCGCCAAGCCAGTCGGACCAGACTCAGCAGCAGCACGCTGAAGCCGACAGACTTGTGAAGATCGAGCGCCGTCCTGTGCAGCGGTCCCGCGGAATTGGCCGAGACGAGCGCCAGGATGAGGTTGCCCAGGATCAGGATCGCGATGAGCCAGTGCAGGACCACCGCGGTTCGGGTATAGCGTTCGAGCCTGAGGGATTGTGTCATGAGCATCCTCCTGGACTAGGTCGTCGCCGGCGCGGCTTGCGCCACCTTGGGCGCCCACTTGGGCTGCAGCAGGATCCAGGTCGCAAGGGCGCCGATCAGCAGGAAAACGAAGATCACGAACATGGGCAGCTCGTAGCTGCCGCTGACCTGCAGCAGCCAGCCCGAAAGGCTGGCCGCGACCCCGCCGGCCAGGCTGGTGGCCACCTGCTGGACGCCGGTCACCAGGCCCACGGCCGGCGCGGGGATCAGGGTAAGACGCGTGAGGGCGAGATTATTGGCCGTGGCCAGGCCCAGGAACGACAGCGAGAACACGTTCCAAAACAGCGCCATCTCCAAAGACGGGGCCCGTGCGCCGAGCAGGACGGTGCAGGCGCCGACGAAGCCGGCGATCACGAAGGCCTTGCGAACGAAAACCGCGTTGCCCCCCCGGGCGATGATCCTGTCGGCGGCCCATCCGGCGATCAGCGCGACGATGGCGATGCCGGCGAAGCTGAAGCATGTGTAGAGCCCCGAGCTTTTCAGCGACAGGCCGCGCTCCTCGACCAGATAGGCCGGCATCCAGGTCATGCAGTAGAACGTGAAGTAGCCGTAGCAGAAGTTGACGATCATCGCGCCCCAGACCAGCGGGCTGGCGAGGATGCTGGCCAGGGACACCGACGCGGCCTGGGCCTTCTGCGCCACCGCCGCCTCGCCCCGGAGACGGTCGTTCTTGACCAGCAGCACCCACGGCACAAGCCAGATCAGGCCGGCCACGCCCGTGAGGATGAACATCATCCGCCAGTCGTAGTTGACGATCAGCCAGGCCGCGACCGGCGCGCCGATGGCCGGCCCGAACTTGTTGCCCATGGCGAAGAAGCCGACGGCCGTGCCGTTCTGGCCTTCCTTGAAATTGTTGCGGATCCAGCGATAGCTGGCCGGCATCACCACGGCCTCGGCCGCTCCGACGATGACGCGCATCATCACCAGCGCCATCAGGGTGCTCGTGAAACCGGTCAGGGCCGTCGCGAGGCACCAGAGCGCGAAGCAGATGGTGTAGGGCGTCTTGACCCCATAGCGGTCCACCACCCACCCCATCGCCATCTGCATCAGGCCGTAGGACCAGAAGAAGGCCGAGTTGACCCCGCCGCGGTCGAGGTGGGACAGGTCGAAGTGCTTGACGAAAGTCTTCTCGGCCATGGCCGACGAGATGCTCGTCCGGTCCACGAAGGCGATCAGGACGCCGAGCGCGAGCAGGGTCAGCACGAGCCATCGTGTAAACGTCGAAGAAACCTCCTTCGGCGGTTCGGTCGTGGCCAGCGTATGGATCGACGCCATGATGCTTCCCCCTGTTCGCCCGCGCCGGAGTCGGCGACAGACATTGGCCAGCGCGAGCGTCTAGCCCGGGGCCGCGTTGATTGCCTGGATGGAGGTGGCGGTGCGCGCGATCGGTCAATGCGAGACCGACGAAACCGCGCACGACAGGCGCAAATTCAATCGGGCGCCGCGACGGGGTCAATTCGCCGATTTCGCCGTCGCGCTCTGCCTTTGCCGACCGGGGAAAGCCCGTTCGGCTGGCCTGTCGCGGGGCTTGGCTCGGTCAAAACCTATCTCCGGGCCCATGGATTGAATAGCGCCCCCGCCGCGCCGGCGCCCCTAGCTTGCCGCTAATTTCTCGGCCGCAACAACGCGGCGGGAAACAGAGCGCCTAAGCGCCGCCCAACCATCCCGCGGGTTAGCGCCAAGGCGCGACGATGAGGCCGCGTAGGGGAGGAAAACGATGATCCGCCTGAACTCCGTTCCGGCCTTGCTCAGCGGCGCAAGCCTGCTGGCGATGAGCCACGCCGCCTTCGCCCAGACCGCGCCGGCTCCCTCGGAGTCTCAGGTGGTCGACGCCGTGGTCGTCACAGGCTCGCGCGTCAGCAACGGCAACAACAGCCCCACGCCGGTCACCGCCGTGGCGACCGAAACCTTGACCAATATGCGCCCGACCAGCCTGACCGAGTCGGTGCAGGTCATGCCTGTGTTCTCCGGCTCGCGCAGCCAGATCAGCAACGCTTCGGCGACCGGCGGCGTGGGCGGGGGCAATGGCGTCGCCGCGCAGCTGAACCTGCGCAACATCGGCGCGACCCGCAACCTTGTGCTGATGGACGGCCGTCGCGTGCCGCCGACCTCGATCAGCAACATCGTTGACGCCGACGTCATTCCCCAGTTGCTCGTCCAGCGCGTGGACGTCGTCACAGGCGGCGTCTCGGCTGTCTACGGTTCGGACGCCGTGACCGGCGTGATCAACTTCATCACCGACACCAAGTTCAATGGCGTGAAAGCCTACGGCCAAGTCGGCATCTCGAAGTACGACGACGGCCTGCAGAAGGCCGCCGGCGCCGCGTTCGGCAAGAGCCTGCTGAACGACCGCGGCCACTTCGAGGCCAGCTACGAGTTCCGCGACGACGAGGGCGTTTCGCGTCGCTCGGACCGCGACTTCTTCTCGCGCCCGGTGGTGGTCGGCAATGGCACGACCATCCCCTATCAGCTGATCGAGAACGCGACCCTTTCGGCGCAGCCTTTCGGTGGTCGCATCACCTGCACCGGCGCCTGCGCGATCAACGGGCAGTACTTCTCGGCCGACGGCGTGCTGAGCCCGTTCGTCAACGGAACGACCTATGCCGGGACCACCACCCAGAGCGGCGGCGCGGGCGGCTATTTCGACCATTCGCTGAAAGCCTCCCAGCGGATGCATCAGGTCTACGGCCGGTTCGACTACGACCTGACCGCCGACACCCATTTCTTCGCCAGCGCCGGCATGACGGCCAAGCGCAACAAGTTCTACGGCGACGACGTCAACCTCTCGAACATCACCCTTAGCAAGACGAACGCGTTCCTGCCGGCCGCCTATCAGGCGCAGATTCCGACGGCGACCTTCTCCCTCAGCAAGATCTTCAACCAGCCCGAGCGGTTCGGCGCCATTCCCAAGACGCGCCAGTTCATCTTCAACACCGGCCTGGACGGCAGGCTGGGGTCCTACGAGTGGAACCTGTCCTATACGCGCGGGCAGGCCAAGCTGTCGACGACCCTGATCAACAACGTCAACAACCAGAAGCTCTCGGCGGCGCTGGACGCTGTTCCGGGGAGCAACGGCGCGCCGGTCTGCTACGCCTCGACCCAGGCGGCGACCGCCACGGCCTACGCCGGTTGCGCGCCGCTGAACCTGTTCGGCCCGACCTCCGCCAGCGCGGCGGCGATCGACTACATCCTGGACGACACGCTCTATGTCGGCAAAACCACCCAGGACGATCTGGCCGGCGACATTTCCGGCGCGCCGTTCTCGACCTGGGCCGGGCCGGTCAAGGTCGCTCTGTCCGGGGAATGGCGTCGCCAGACCTTCAAGTCGAGCAGCGATGCGCGCCCCGACCAGTTCGCCGACTGCACCAACCTTCGCTATAACTGCGTGGCTGCGGGCGCGCGAACCTTCCTCTACCGCAACACCTTCCCGGCCAGCCCGAGCGTCGATCAGAACGTCTGGGAAGTCGCCGCCGAAGCCAACGTGCCGTTGATCGCCGACAAGCCGTTCATCGAGGCCTTCGAGGTCAATACGGCCGCGCGCTACACCAAGTACAACACCGTCGGCAGCTACTGGACCTGGAAGCTCGGCGGCGACTGGCACGTCAACGACCAACTGCGCATCCGCGGCACGCTCTCGCGCGACATCCGCGCGCCGACGCTGAACGATCTGTTCGCGCCGACGTCGGTCGTCATCGTCACCAACGCCGACCTGAAGACCGGAGCGTCCAATCCCCTGCCCTCGGTCAACCTGGCCAATCCTGACCTGACCGCCGAGATCGGAAAGACCAAGACCGTCGGCCTCGTCTACAAGCCGAGCTTCGCGCCGGGTCTCAGCCTCGCGATCGATTACTACAAGATCGAGATCACCAACGCGATCACTACGGTCCAAGGCTTCCAGCCGGCCATCCAGAACGGCTGCAACCTGACCAACGTCGCCACCTATTGCGACCTGATCGTCCGCAATGCGGCCGGCGCGGTGACCGACTGGCTGGTCAAACCGATCAATCTCGCCGTCGTCGATTCTCACGGCGTGGACGTCGAGGCCAACTACAGCGGCATGCTGTTTGGTCGCCGCCTGACCCTGCGCGGCCTGGCGGCCTACCAGCCGCACATCCGCTACCAGCAGCCGGCCGTGCCGACGATCGACCAGGGCGGCGTCGCCTTCGGATCGACCGGCATCACGGCCGCGCCGTCCTGGCGCCTGACCGGCATGCTCAGCTACGCCGTCACCGACGCTCTGAGGGTCGACGTGATGCAGCGCTGGCGCAACCGGCTGAAGCTCTCGGGCGACCCGACCGTGGTTTGGCTCAACGGCGCCGACAGCATCGACGCCTACGCCCAGACGTCCCTGAACATTTCCTACAAGCTGCCGGGGTCGACCTTGGGCTCAAGCGAGTTGTTCCTCAACGTGCAGAACTTGTTCGACGCCACGCCCCCCGCCGCCAACGCGACGGGCAGCTCGACCGCTCCGGGCGGGTTCGCGGGCTTCGCGCTCACCGACGATCCTATCGGTCGCTACTTCACCTTCGGCTTCCGCATGAAGATGTGATCGTGGCGGGCCTGGGCGCTTCCCAGGCCCGGCCGACTTCCCCGCCGCGCATAGACGAGTTCGTTCCATGCCTGCCCTCCGCCCCCTCCTCGTCTGCGGCCTGGCCGCGGCGTCCGCCCTCGCGCTCATCGCCTCGTCGGCGCAGGCGGAAATCAAAGGCCCCGTCCGCATCGAGACCGGGCTGATCGAAGGCGTTCCAGCCAACGATCCGTCGGTCACCGTCTTCAAGGGCGTTCCCTATGCCGCCGCACCCGTCGGCGGTCTTCGCTGGCGACCGCCGGCCCGGCCCATCGCCTGGAGCGGGGTGCGCAAGGCCGACAAGTTCGGCGACATCTGCCCGCAGTCGCACAATCCCGGCGACGAGCCGATGTCGGAGGACTGTCTGGTCGCCAACATCTGGACCGGCGCGACCAGCGCCTCCGAGCGGCGACCGGTCTTGGTCTGGGTTCACGGCGGCGGCTTTGGCGCGGAATCGGGATCGCTGCCGAAGCTGGACGGTGAAGCCCTGGCCAAAAAGGGCGTCATCCTTGTCACTTTCAACTATCGCCTGGGCCCGCTCGGCTTCCTGGCGACCCCGGACTTGAGCCGCGAGTCCGGGCGCGGCGCTTCGGGCAACTACGGCCTGATGGACGACATCGCCCTGCTCCAATGGGTAAGGCGCAACATCGCCGCGTTCGGCGGCGATCCGGAGAAGGTCACGCTCTTCGGCCATTCGGCCGGTGGCGGCACGGTCAACTTCCTGTCGATCTCGCCGCTCGCCAAGGGCCTCTATAACCAGGCCTTGGCCGAGAGCCAGGTGCGTTGGCCCCAGGACCTGGAGCTGCGCTACCTTTCCTCGTCGTGGCGCGAGAAATCCAAGGCCGAAACGGACGGCGCGGCCTATGTGGCGAAGTTGGGCGCCAAATCGTTGGCCGACCTTCGCGCCATGCCCTGGCAATCGCTGATCCGCCAGACCCCCAGCACCGAAGACGATGTCTATACGGGCGGAACCGGCCGCCCCCCGTTCTTCCGTCCCGTCATCGACGGATACGTCCTGCCGCATACCTTCAGCCAGGCCTTCGCCTTGAAGGCGCAGCAGCCCGTCATCTACATCGCCGGCAACAACCGTGACGAAGGCGGCGCCGCGCCGCAGGGCGTTTGGGCCAAGCTCCGCGCGCCTGGAGCGCCAAGGCCCGAGATCACGCGCGGGGCGCCGCGGCAGGTCGCCACCCTCGCCGATTTCCAGGCCGCCGCCCGACGGAAATTCGGGCCGATGGCCGAAGAGTTTCTGAAGCTCTATCCGGCGACCACCGACGATGAGGCCGCACGACAAAACAACGAGGCGATTCACGACAACAGCCAGATCTCGACCTACCTGTGGGCGCGCCAGTGGACGCGGGACACCGGCAAGCCGGTCTTCACCTACTGGTGGGCGCACGCCACGCCCGGCCCGGACCACGACACGCGCGGCGCTTATCACGGCTCAGAGATCTTCTATGTCTTCAACAGCCTCAACAAGGTCGACCTGCCCTGGACCGACGAGGACCGGCGCATCGCCGATCTGATGTCGTCCTACTGGGCCAACTACGCCAAGACGGGCGATCCGAACGGCGCGGGCCTGCCGATCTGGCCGCGCTTCGATCCGGACAAGCCCGTGGTCATGGTCCTGGGCGACCAGTTTCGTCCAACGCCGATCGCCGGCGGCGCCAAATACGCCTTCTGGACCCGGTTCTTCGCGACGAACGAGGCTTGGTGACGGCAGGGTCGTTCGATGGGTTCATGGGCGGCAGCGCGCCAGCTGCAGACATGCATCCACGGCGTAGGTGCTTCGTGGTCACCATGTCGAAGCCCACCTTCGCAGGCGAGGGCGCGCTCCCCTTCCCTGTTGGCCCTCGCCTGCGCGTGGCCCATCCCGTACTTGCGCGCTACATTGTCGTGCCGGTTCTCGCCTTCGGCAGGTTCGGACAGAGCTCGAACGGCTGGAAGTGGATAACCGGCTTGACCAGCCCTTCGAGCCACTTCAGCGCGACGTCCAGGTTTCCAAAGCCAATGACACACCAAGGACAGGAAACGTCTGAAACAAAGTCGATCGTGATGGTTCGGGGCATGGGGCATCCAATCCTGGCATGTCGAAGGCGCTTCGCGCCTGAGCCGGTCGGCTCCCGCTCCGGGCGCATTCGGCAAATGGGACGCGCCCCGCCAGCGAGCATCACGCTCCGGCCGACACCCTTGCGCCGCTCTGCATTATGGCGAGGCCAGACCAGGCTACCGGGTGTGGCGCCGCGGATCGTTCTCGGCGGCGACGTACCAAACCCCGCGGCCCCAGGGCCGAGACCTGGGTGACGTATTCGCCGTCCCTGGCCCAGTGGAAATGAGACTGCCCGCCCGGCAGCACGACCAGGCTGCCAGGGCCGAACGCCTGAAGCTTGTTCGAACGCCGCCACGACGGCTTCCCCAGCCGGCCGTGAGCACCCCGTGCTCTCTAGAAAGGTCCCCAGCTCCTAGCGCCTCGTCGACGGTTTTTACCGTATGCGCCGCCGGGGTATTCACGCCCGGTTCACGCTTTGGCCGGATTCCAGGCCTTTGCCCGACGCCAGACAATCCGCACCTTGCCCCAATCTGTATCGGCGTCGAGCACGAGGCGTTCGTTCTCAAATTTGAACCTGCGCGCTTGATCGCTGTCCTCGACGTTGGGAAACCAAGCCCCTTTGACGTGATGCACCACGGCGCCGCGATCGAGGGAAACCGAATAGGTTCCGAAATATCCAAAATATTCTTTGAATGCGCGCGCTCCTTCATCGGATGCAGCAATGCGCCAGTCGTTGGACTCGAACCTAGCTCTCCTGGCCCGAACCAATTGCGCTGCGACATGACCATCTTCACTGTAAAGGAGCTGTCCCAACGCCTCTTCACCCAAGGGGTAGGTCTTTGTTCCGTCGAAATGGATTTCCGACCATTCGACGAGTTCCCAGGCTCCGATCAACTGATTAACGGTCACCTGCGCGTCTTCCATGATCAACATCATGCATCACCGTTCGATTTGCTTTTACAAAAGCCCCGCCGACCCGGTTTCCATCAGGGTACTTATTCACGATACGCCAAGGGCATAGCGAAGGTTTTGACGCCGCGGGCGGCCCTGCTACCAACTTGAGTCGGGACAACTTGTTCCCGGGCAGCGAGCACCCTGTACGATCGTCGTAAGATTTTTGGGATCTCGACCCGCCGCGTCGAGCCGGTCACCGAAGCCGTTCGCCTGAGGTTGGAAGCCCAAGAGCTACGCGCTCGCCTGCGTCAAACGATGGGTGAGCTGACGCCGACCGCCGTTCGCCGTTCGCCGTTCGCCGTTCGCCGTAATTTTCTCGCAACAAAGTGCTCCACATAAAGCTCGGCAAGTCGGTATCGCGGGCTGAAGCGCGCCACCTGCGGACATTGGCGTCGGCCCGGAAACCCGACCTTCCGCCTGCGGTCAGCCGACCGGATCGTGCGGGCGATCATGGACGCGCAATGCCTTGGCAAACACCAGCCACTCACATTATGCCGTTCGCAGACGGGAAGCTCAGACGTGCTTTTCCGTCCAGGGATCCTCTTGGACGCTGATCGGGGAGCAGATCGAAATGCTGAGCCCGACAGCGCGATCGCCTCAGCAAAGGCCCACAGCGAGGGATGAATGGCGCAGATCCTGACCCATGAGGCGCTGCGGGCGCTGATCCCAGAACCCACTCAGACCGCCTTCGCCAAGATCCGCGATCGACTGTGCGGCCAGGGCGTCGCCTTCATTCGGCGATGCCCGTTCCTAGCCCTCTCGACCGTAGGCGACTGGGGGCTGGAGGTCAGCTCCAAGGGCGACCACCCCGGATTCGTCGAGGTGGTGGACGACCGCACCCTGCTCATCCCCGAACGCAAGGGAAACCAGTTCGCGCTCGGCCTCGGCAACATCCTCAAGGATCCGCGGGTGGGGCTGATGATGGTCCGTCCCGCGACGGACGAGGTGCTGCGCATCTCCGGCCGCGCTACGCTGATCGGCGACCCTGAGCTCTGCCGGCGGCTTTCCGCCGACGGCAAGCCCGCCGTCCTGATCATCAGGGTCGAGATCGATCGCGCCGCCTTCCACTGCGTCCGCTCGGCCAGGCGCGCGGGCTTGTGGAACCCCGAGACCTGGGATGCGCCAACCCGCATTTCGTTCGGCAGGATCTATGCGGATGCCCTGCAGCGGCCGGACGTCGAAAAGGTGTTCGACGATCTCACTGAGGAGAGCAATTCCCAGCTCTACTAGACACGGGTGTTGGCGCAGGTTCTTCGGGCAAACGCCATTCCAATTCTGAACGGCCGCTTCGCCGGCGAAGTCGCGTACGCCGACCAGGTCCCGGACGCGCCAATTGCAGACATTGAGTCGGCTCCAGGAGTGGTTCAATGGTCTTTCCCTCCGAGGACTTGCCCCGCCGACCGAGAACACCGCTTTCGTTCAAGCCGGCTGCTCCCGATCATGCGCTTGTCGGCGCAACGTCGAAGTTCAAGGAGAATGCGATGAAGATCGCCAGGACCGGATCGGCCGCGTGGAGCGGCGGCATCAAGGACGGCAAGGGCTTGATCTCGACCGAGAGCGGCGCCCTGCAGGACTATCCCTACGGCTTTTCCAGCCGGTTCGAGGGCCAGCCCGGCTCCAATCCCGAAGAGCTCATCGCCGCGGCCCACTCGGCCTGTTTCACCATGGCCCTGTCCCTGGTGCTCGGCGAGGCGGGACTGCGCGCCGACCGGTTGGACACATCCGCCAAGGTCACGCTCGAACAGGTCGATGGCGGCTACGCGATCACCGCCTCTCACCTCAGCCTGAAAGCCAGGATCCCCGGCGCCGATCAGGAGACTTTCGAGAAACTGGCCGCCGGCGCCAAGGCCAACTTCCCGGTATCCAAGCTCCTGAAGGCCGAGATCACCCTGGACGCGGCGCTGATCGACTAGGGTCACCAGCGGCGGCGAGGTCAGCACGATGAAGGACCATTCGTGAGCCGATACAGCTTTCTGGACCTCGCCACCTCGGCGAGCGTGAGATCGGCGCAGGCCGAAATGGGCGTCGACCATCTGTGGACGCCTGGACAGGTCGATCGACAGTTCGAGGCGTTCACCGCCGACGAAGAGGCCTTTATCGCGGCGCGCGACAGCTTCTATATGGCCAGCATGTCTGAAACCGGCTGGCCCTACGTCCAGTACCGCGGCGGGCCGCCCGGTTTCTTGAAGGTCATCGACGAAACCACGCTCGCGTTCGCGGACTTCCGTGGCAATCGCCAGTACATCAGCGTCGGCAATCTGGACGCCAATGATCGCGTGGCCTTGATCCTGGTGGATTATCCCCGGCGCGCCAGGCTCAAGATCCTGGCCCATGCAGAGCGCCTGACGCTCGATGCCGATCCGGCGCTCCTGGAGAAGGTCGTCGATCCCAGCTATCGCGCGAGGCCGGAGCGAATTTTCCGCCTCCGCCTGGCGGCGTTCGATTGGAACTGCCCCCAGCACATCGTCCCCCGCTTCACCGAGGCCGAAATCGCGCGCGCCGTCCAACCGCTACACGACAAGGTCGAGGCGCTTGAGGCCGAGAACCGGGCCTTGCGCGAGCGTCTTGGGCGAGGGTAGTGCTGAACGCTGCGCGCCTCTTAGAGGCTGACCCGAAATGAAGTTGGGTGAAATCAGTGACTTGTGATTCTGTTGGAGGTGCGAACTGCCAACAGAAATCGACATGTGGACCGAAATCACCCGGCGCAAGCATGCCCGAAAGGGCCTGCGGTATTCAAGCGATCTGACGGACCAGGAATGGGCGGTTTTAGAGCCGCTGATCCCGTCGCGTTCTCGGCTTGGCCGTCCCGCGAAGTGGTCGCTACGGACGATCATCAACGCGCTGCTGTATATTTTGCGGGGCGGTCTGCCCTGGCGCATGCTCCCCGGCGACTTCCCGCCGATGACGACGGTGCAGCGCTACTTTTATCTCTGGCGCGACAACGGGCTGTGGAAGAAGCTCAACCATCTGCTGCTGATGCTGCGCGTGAGGCCCAGGGGCGCCTGGCCTCGCCCACCGCCGGGGTGATCGACAGCCAGAGCGTCAAAACCACCGAGAGCGGCGGTCCGTCCGGATACGACGCCGGCAAAGAAGATCAAAGGCCGCAAGCGCCATATCGCCACCGACACCCTGGGCCTTCTGGTCGGGGCGATCGTCCACACCGCCGACATCCAGGACCGCGACGGCGCTCCCAGGGTGCTGGCCTCGATCCGATCCAGCTTTCCCTGGCTGCGCCACCTGTTCGCCGACGGCGTCCATGCCGGCGACAAGCTGCGTCATGCCATGGCGGGCGCCGGTGATTGGACGTTCGAGATCATCAAACGATCCGACACCGCCCAGGGCTTTGAGGTCCTGCCGCGCCGCTGGGTGGTGGAGCGCACCTTCGCCTAGCTCGGCAAAAACCGCCGCCTGGCCAAGGACTTCGAAAAGACCATCGAAAGCTCGACCGCATGGCTGTTCCTGGCCTCCGTCCAACTCATGACACGGCGCGTCGCAAGCCTCTGACCAACAACAGAAACATTATAAGTCGGACTCTTAGCTGCCAGAATTTCCGGAGATAGAAAGGTGTAGATTTACGATATAATAGAAATTATAGATAATGGCGACAAATAAACCGGAATATGAAAATAGATATCAAACTACCATTTCTGGTAAATTCTGCGGATAGTTGAATTAATAACGGTTGTTGCCATTGATGTCCGCGCCGATATGAGCAGTAGGCGTCACCCACGGTCGCGAAACTCTGGGCACGATGGGGCGATCATTCCTTGGTCTATCGAGCGTTGGAAAGCCGTTGACAGTCCGTGAAACGTGCTGGTATCGATAACAGTATAGCCGATCGGGGGCGTTCCGGCGCCTTCGATTTCGATGGCGCGGTCGGTGATCCGAGCGCCGACAACGGCTCTGGGCGAGATCGGACAAAGTTCCGAAGGGGAGGAAAAATGGGTGGTCACAACCCTCAGCGCGGCTCGCGTCGCGCCACGCAGGTTTCTCAATTGGTCATGGCTCTGGCCGTCGGCGCGAGCGCCCTGTCGGTGACGGCGGCCCACGCCCAGTCGGCGGCGCCGAAGGCTGCCGCCGGAAAGCCGGCGCCGATGAAGGGCCAGGTCGAGGGCGAGACCTCGGCCGTCGACGAAGTCATCGTCACCGGCGTCATGGCCGGCACCGCGGCCAAGAAGGCCAATGTGTCCTTCTCGGTGCTGAACGAAGACGACATATCGAAGTTCACGCCGATCAGCGCCGACGACATGCTGCGCGACATGCCCGGCGTGGTCGTCGAATCCAACGACGGCGTGGCGCGCAACGAGGTCTTCACGCGCGGCATGACGATCGGAACGGGCGCCAACACCTCGGGCTATTTCTGGACGACCATCCTGGAAGACGGCCTGCCGGTGGTGCCGTTCAAGTTCAGCGGCTTCCAGGATGGTTACTTCTACCGCGCGGATATTTCGACCAGCCGGGTCGAGTCGGTCCGCGGCGGTTCGTCGGCGACCGGCGTGACGACCTCGGTGGGCTCCACGTTCAACTACATCACGGGGGCAGTCAGGCCAGGTGGGGTCATCCAAACCCGTCTCGGCTTCGAGGGGGAGGACCTTCACCTGTCGTGGAAGCAGGTCGACGGGTCCTATGGCTGGGTCAACAAGGCCGGCGACGCCGGCATCGGCGTCAGCGGCTTCTATCGCCGGTCCAACGGACAGGTGAACCCGGGGTGGGACCTGAACCACGGCGGGCAGTTCAAGGTGAACCTCTACAAGGAATATCAGGGCGGCGGCGGGTCGGGCTCCTTCAATGTGATCCTGAAGCACCTGGACGACACAAACGCCGAACTGACGACCTTCCAACAACCAGCCTATGGCTACCAGGATGGGCAGGAGATCCCCGGCTTCGGCCGGGATGTGAACCTGTTCATGAACGGCGGCGAGCAGACCGTTCCGAACTACTTCAAGTCCGGCAGCCACACGCTCGATCCGTCAGCCGGCTATCGCTACAAACAGGATGCGATTTCACTCAACTGGCGTCACGATACGGACGGCGCCTGGGGCTTTACGGGCGCGCTGCGTCTTCAAAAGTCCGACTACCGGGGCCAGTCCTACAAGCCCCAGGGCCTGGCTTCGCTGGCCTCGGCGGCGGCGACGCGCGAGCGTTTCGGCCTGAACATCAACAACCTCGATCGTACGCCCGGCTACTACGAACTCTACAATGCGGCCGGCGCGATGGTCGCCAGGATCGCCAACAACGTCGCCGGCTCGCAGCTGGGGACGAACTATCGCACTGGCGCGGCCTGTCCGCGCGTCACGGCGACCACGTGGCAGTCCAACAGCCTCTGTATCGTGGCCAATAGCCTGCCCAATCGTGACATCGACATGCGTGGCGGGCTGGTCACCGCCACCATCCCGAACGCGAACGGAACCTTCAATTCCGGGGTCGTGCCGGTCGCCAGCGCTTCGCAGGACCTGGTGCTGCTGACCCGGGCGGAGGACAACGACCGCGGATCAAAAGATTTCATGGGCAACTTCACCGCCAGCTACCACGGGGAGTCCTACAACCTGAATTTCGGCGTCTACCTGGCCCGATCCAACCAGGCCAACGACAACTGGGCCAACGGCCTGGGCGTGTCGGCCTGGGCCGACGGGCAAGTCCAGAACCTGAACGTCAAATACGTCACGGCATCGGGAACGACCTATCAACTGACCGACGCCGGCGGCTGGGGCTCCTATGGCAGCGGCCTGTTCACCACGGTGTCGCAGCGGGCGAAGATCCTGGAGGTCTCGCCCTATGCCGGCTTCAACTGGTCGCCGGGCCACTGGGACTTCAATGGCAGCATCAAGTACCAGCACTTCAACGCCAAGACCTATTCCGAGACCTGGGACACGCGTAACGCCGGCGCCGCCTCGCTGACAAATGGCGGGCTCGATGGCGATCCGCTGACCGTCTACGACAACGTCTACATGACCCAGACGGCGTCGAAGATCATCCGCGCCGACAGGGCCCTCGGCGTCGTCGACTACAGCGTGTCCGTCGGGTACAATTTCAACGACAAGCACAAGATCTACTACCGGTACACCGACGCCAAACAACCCGCGGCGGGCGTCATCAACCGCTACTCGACCGCGGCGACGTTGGTTCGTCCGCTTGGCCCGACGGCCTTCATCAAGGGCCACGAACTGGCCTATACGTTCGGTGATCGCAAGTTCAACGGCCAGATCACCTATTTCTACCAGAACTTCGCGGTGAACGATTATCCGACGGCGGTCGACAAGGACAACGTCTCGACCTACCTGCTGCCGGAAAACTTCAACAAATACTTCACGCGCGGGGTCGAGTCCTGGGGCAAGTGGCGGATCACGCGGAACCTCGAATGGTCGCCGTCGGTGACCTACCTGAACGGCAAGACGACCGAGGCCTACAACTGGCTCAACACCGGCGCCAACGGCCTGGGTGTGGATGACGATGTCCTGCGCGTCGACGCGGGGATCCTGGCCCGGTCTCCGAAGTGGACGGTGAGCAATACCATTTCCTATCGATACAAGGACTTCCGCTTCAACGTCCGTCACCGCTGGATGGACGAACGCAAGCTCAACACCAACGCCCTGGACCACCGTTTCCTGCCCAAGCAGGACAACGTGGATGTCTCGGTGCAATACGAAGGTCTAGCCAAGACCAAGGTCACCCTGGACGTTCGAAACCTGCTCAATACGCAATATATCTCGGCCTACGATCCGATGATCAGCGCCAACCTCCCGGCCAACGTCCAAATCTATGACGTCGTCGCGCAACTGCCGGAGTCGGGCTTCCTGCTGAAGCGCAATGCGCCGCGGTCGGTGTGGTTGACGGTCCGCAAGGAGTTCTAGGCGACTTTGACTGGGGGATCGGGCGGCCCCCGCGGCTTTCATCGAGCGTCCCGGGCGAGGCAAGGCATGACCAGCGACTACGACCTGAAGCTTGTTGCGCCGTTCAGCCCGACGATCATCAAGGCGACCATGCCTGCGAGCATGGTCGACCAGTTGAACGCGCGCATCGACGAGATCATCAAGCGCAAGGACGAGGTCGCAGCCCGCGACTGGTCCAAGCATCTGGCCGGCGTCGTCAGCACCGAGATCCGGTTCACCGACGTGATCGGCCAGATGCCCGAGGTCACCGACTTCCTCTACGATGTCGCGCGCACCTACGCCTACCGCTGCGAAAATGCGCTGATGCACTATGGCGATTACCAGCGCACCGAGGAACTCGAGGACAAGAAGCTGCAGATCCAGATCAAGGAAGGCTGGATCAACGACATGGTGGCCGGCGACTACAATCCGGCCCACTTCCACCAGGGGTGCCTTTTCAGCAGCGTCGGGTTCCTGCGCGTGCCGCCGGGCTACGAGGCGGAGTTCCAGGCCGACAAGGCCCGCCAGAACACCGCCGGCTGCCTGCAGTTCATCGACAGCCGTAGCGCCGTCGGCGTCCGCAACCTGTTCGTCGTCAAGCCGGTCATGGGCGAGTTCTACCTTTGGCCGTCCTGGATGCTGCACTGCGTCTATCCGTTCAGGAGCCCGGGCGTGCGCCGAAGCATCGCGGTCAATCTCTCGCTGGCCTAAGCGTCGTTCGCAGGGACCGTCTTGTGATAGTTTTTGATATCGATATCATCTTCAGGGCCGACTGATGCTCGCTTCGTCGGCCCGGCTGTCGCGGCAAGACACAATGAGAACAATGGGAGGAGGCGCTTGGTGCGCGGTGTGATGTGGCGGGTTTCCTGCCTGGCCCTGGCGGCGTGTTTCATCGGCGGGCCGGCCCAGGCCCAGACGCTGCGCTCGGGGCATCCGTACCTCACCTTCAGCGACAAACACGTCGCGCAGTTCAAATCGCGCGTGACCGAGGACCCGGACGCCAAGGCCGCCTGGATGCATGCGCACGGACAAGCCGACGAGGCGCTGTCGCGCAAACCCACCAACGACCGCGAGCTTAACGCCGCCTTGATGGACCTGTCCTTGGCCTATCGCATGACCGGCGAGCGTCGCTACGCCGATCGCGCCAAGGCCTTGCTGGATGTCTATGCGGCGCGGTCCAACTGGGTGACCGACAAGCCTTTGCTGGCCCGCACGCCGGTCTGGAACTCCGACCTTGGCATGGGCACGAGCGCCTATGTCTATGGCCTGACCTTCGATGCGATCTACGACACGCTGACCCCCGCTGAGCGCGACCGGCTCGCCAAGGCGCTGGTCAAGGGCGCCATCAAGCCGACCCTGGCCGACTGGATCGACGGCGCCGAGCGGATCCACAGCCTCGACACCATGGGCCACAACTGGTTCAGCCACATTGTCTTCGGGGCCGGCGTCGCGGCCATTGCGGTCAAGACCGAGGAGCCCCAGGCCGACGCCTGGATCCGGCGCATCGACGAGGCCTCCGAAGAGTGGGCCAACTACGACGGCAGCGCGATCGAGACCAAGCCCCAGCACTTCGCGGCCAATGGCGCCTTCGTCGAGAGCATCAACTACGCCGACTTCGCCGCCGAGGGCTATCTGCGGTTCAGGCGCGCCTGGCTCGACGCCTTCACCGAAAAGCCCGCGCCGACGCCGCGTCTGGCCGGCATCGCGGATTTCTTCATCCAGAACCTCTACCCGACCGGTTCGGGGGCGCTGTCGTCCAATTTCGGGGACGGCAATCCGACGGCCAGCGGGGCGCACGCCATCGTCAACCTCTGGGCCAGCGGCGACCAACAATCCCGCTATCTCTGGTATCTCGACACGGTTCGTCCCAATCCCAGCCAGGACGTCTGGAGCGAGCCCGAAAACATGGTGCAATGGCCCGCCGCCAAGACCCGGTCGAGGGCGGCGCGCGGGCCGGGGCTGCCGACGAGCTGGATCGATCGCGACCTGGGCTCGGCGACGATGCGCTCGTCATGGGACCCGAACGCGACGTTCCTGGCGGTCCGCTCGGGCTTCACCTGGAACCACAACCACGCTGACGCCGGCAGCTTCATCCTGTGGCATCGCGGCAAGCAGCTGCTGATCGATTCCGGCAACAGCAACTATGCGCGGCCGGAGTACGACGGCTACTACCGCCAGAGTGTGGCCCATAACGTCGTGACCCTGGACGGCAGGGCCGAACCCTCCAGCAACACCTACGACGGCTCCCATTTCCCCGGGCGGGTGGACCATCTGGTCGATGCCGGCGACCTGCGTTTCGTATGGGCCGACGCCACGGGACCCAACGCCAGCACTTTTGAGCGCAAGTACCGCAGCTTCCTGTGGGTGGGCGACGTGATCCTGGTCATCGACGACCTGAAAGGTTGGCAGCCGGGCCAGTTCGAGTGGCTGATGCACTATGAAGGCGAGGTCAAGCGGCAGGGCCAGGTGATCACGGTCAAGAACGGCGACGCCGAAGTGGCCGTCCAGCCGCTCTTCCCCGAAACCCTGCCCGACGGGGGCCTGCCCACCGACTATCCGGAACTGCTGCGCATGATCCAGGCGACGGGTCTGAAGGACCATGCGCCCGACGAAACCCAGTCCTACCTGCGGCTGCAGGCGCCGACGGTGTCGGACCGCATGAAGTTCGTCGTCGCCCTGACCCCCAACGGCTCGGCCGGCGCGCCGCGGATCGAGCGCGTCGAGACCAAGGACTATCTGCTCGTGAAGGTCCACCAGAAGGGCCAGGTCACGGAGGTCTACTTCAACCTCCTGGCCGACGGGCGCATCCGTCACCGCAACGCCAACGCCAATCTCGGCGGCTGGGAGACCGACGCCTACATCCTGGCGCTGACCTATCCCGAAGGCGGCGGCTCGCAGAAGGCTCAGCGCTGGTTCGTCGCCGACGGCAGCTACCTGCGGCGCGAGGGTCGGGTCGAACTGGACTCCCTGTCCAAGGCCTTCGTCGTCGAGACCGCCGTTGGGCAGGGCGTCGAAGCCAGCATCGAGGGCCAGCCCACCTACGCGATCCGTCTGGCCTGCAACGGCGCGCGATCGATCAAGGTGGACGGCGCGGTCAAGGCCTGCGAACGCGACGTGGCGCTGGTGCGCCGGACGGCCGCGTCGCGCTGACCACGCCGCCCTGGGCGAGATCTGGTCCCTCGCCCAGGAGCCCGACCCGCGCCTATCGGATCTTGAGCCCCAGGACGTCGCCGCCGACGATGATGTCGCCGTCAGCGGCGCTCCTGACGGGCCGACCGCCGATCCGCAGGTTGTCAATCGTCACGTTCTTCACGGCCGTCTGGGGCGACAATCCCTTGATGATCGACGAACTGGGCATGCCCGCGCCGGTGAAGGTAATGTCGCGGAGCACGACGCCATCGACGCCGCGCCCGGCCGCCTTGTTGTAGCGCGGGTTGGCGCCGGCCACGATGTGGATGAGCTTGCCTTCCTCGATGCGGTCGACCCGGATGTTGCTGAAGGTGACGTCGCGGATCATCGTGCCGTCGCCCGAATAGACGGCCATCGCGCCCTCCCAGTCCGGGTCGTCCTCGTCCAGGTTGGCGATGTCGACGTTGTCGAAGGTGATGTCCCGGATCGTCCGCGGATCGGCGTTGTCGCCAAAATGCCCGACATAGAGCGCGTGGGCGACGTCCACCCAGATCCGCATGTTCCGCACCTTGATGTCGAACGTGTCGCCCGGTGGGTTCGGATCGGGGACGCCGGTCTGCGCGGCCTTCTGGCGGCACAGCGGGCAGTCGGCGACCGCGTAGACGACGACCGCGTCGTCGGACACCCGCAGATAACCGTCCGCCACCGTCACGTGCTGGGAGGTGGAGATATTGATCCCGTCGGACCACTTGCCGGACGTGAAGCCAGTCAGGTCGCGCACGCTGACATCGCGCGAGTTGCGGATATTCATGACCCGCGCCGCATCCCTGCGGTCGCTGTTGACGATGATCAACTCCGAGACGTCGACATTGCTGGACTGATCCAGATCAATCGCCCGGCCCGGATCCCAGAGCAGGCCGCGGCCGGAGATCTTCACGTCCTTGACGCCGGTCAGGTCGAACGCGCCCTTCAGCACCGCGCCGCCGTCGAGATAGACGTGCTGACCCGACTTCACCGGGAAATAGTCCGTTCCCGCTGGCGGCGTGTGCAGGCCGGGGCCGAAATAGACGACGTCCTCGCCGATCGGTCGCGAGGAGGGGAGCTTGCCGGCGATGATGTGAAGGTTGTGCAGACGATCGTCGTTGAACTGAAGCGAAAAGCGCTCCGGCCGGGTGAGCGTCATGCGCAGGAGGGCGTTCTCGCGCTGGACCTTCACCGCGCTGGACAGCGGCGCGACCGACACCTGATCGAACCGGCCGTTGTTCTTCAGCACCTCGATCTCGACCGAGCCGTCGAAATCGAAATAGACCATCGATGCATTCTGGTGCGTGTCGGCGTCGATCTGCACGCGATATTCGTAGAGGTCTCGCCACTCGCCGCCGGGCTTGCGGACGCGGACGGTGAAATCGTCATTGTGCGCCGAATACAGGAGAGACTTTGGCACGGGGTAGGTCCGCAGCGTGTCCGCGAGGGTGGCCCCGAACGCGCCCCCACACAACGTCGTCGCGACCAAGGCCGTAGCGATGCGCATGGGCAGATGCCGCTTGCGATCCATGTATCCTCCCCGTCGTCATGGCCCGATCGAGCCGGCTGACTTTGATATTGGTATCGATACCTAAGCAGTCGCTGGATGCAAGCCAGGATCAGCGAGCGCGGCGGCCTTCTTGCGGAGAGGCGTTCTTCTGCGTGATGGCGTGGTCGAAGTTCGCCGCGGTCAGTATCCAACTGCAGGGAGGGCGGAAAATCGTCCTTGCCGTCGTACTCGCCCGATAAGGATCTGGGGGCGAAAAAATTGAGTTCAAGAATTGGCGACTGGCGATTTATGCGCAGTTTGTAACACCCGCAACGCTGGGGACCATTGTTCCCAATTCAGAGGGGCCGTTGATCGATGCCAGCCATAGTCGCGCCAAGCGCACGGCCGTTTTATCACGGCACGAAAGTGGATCTTAAGGTCAGATGACGGTCCAGGAAGTCGCGCATGAGGTCGGCGATCTGGCGCCCATGGGTCTCCAGGGCGAAGTGGCCGGCGTCGAGAAAATGCACCTCCGCCTCCGGGAGGTCGCGGCGGAAGGCCTCCGCCCCCTCCGGCAGGAAGAATGGATCTCTCGCGCCCCAGACCGCCAGCAGCGGCGGCTTGCGGGTCCGGAAGTAGTCGTGGATGCGCGGGTAGAGCGCGACGTTGCTGACATAGTCGGCGATCAGCTTCAGCTGGATGTCGTCGTTGCCGGGTCGCGACATCAGGGCATAGTCCAGCCAGTAAGCCTCCGGCGCCACCTGGGTCTCGTCCGGCGCGCCGTGAGTGTACTGCCAGCGCGTGGTCTCCAAGGTCAGCATGGCGCGCATCGTCTCGCGGTTGGTCGGCGAGGGATCGGCCCAATAGGCCCGGGTCGGCGCCCAGCCGTCGCTGAGGCCTTCCTCATAGGCGTTGCCGTTCTGTGAGACGATCGCCGTGACCGCGTCGGGCCGAGCCAGCGCCAGGCGCAGGCCCACCGGCGCGCCGTAGTCGAAGACGTAGATCGCGTAGCGCGCGAGGCCGATCGCGTCGGTGAACGCAGCGATGACCTCGGCCAACTTCGCGAAGCTGTAGTCGAAGCCCTCGGCGACGGTCGTGAAGCCAAAGCCCGGCAAGTCGGGTGCAATCACGTGATAGCGATCGGCCAAGCGCGGGATCAGGTCACGGAACTGGTGCGACGAGGTTGGAAAGCCGTGCAGCAGCAGGATCGCTGGACGCTCAGGGTCCCCTGCTTCGCGGTAGAAGACCGAGACCTCGCCGACCTCGGCGCGGCGTAAAACGACATCGGGACGGATAGGGGCTGGCGACATCGGGACCTCCCGCTCAAAATTTGGGTCAGGCCCGCCCGGCGACGCGTTGGACCGGGCGCGATGGGGCGCTGATCGCCTTGGTCGAGGCGGACGACGGCCACCTCGCCAGGGACGCCCCTCGAGATCCGCTAGACGCCGGCCCGGGCGACGGCCTGGGCCTTTTGGAAGCTTTCCATGACCGCGGCGTAGTTCGGCGCCGCCAAGCCGTAGAGCTTGGCCAGTTCCGCGGCCTCCGGGCGCGCCCAGGTGCGATGCAGCTCGCTGAGCAGCGCATTGGTCGAGGTCGGCTTGACGCCGCCTTGCACGAAGCGGGCAAGACTTGTGCGCGAGGCCATTTCGCTGGGATCGCCTGAGGCGTCGACCACGGCGTAGACGTCGTAGCCGGCCGCGCGCGCATCCAGCGCCGGGAACATCACGCAGACACTGGTCCAGACACCGGCCATGATCAGGGTCTTGCGGCCGGTGGCCTGGACCTGGGCGACGAAGTCGCCGTTGTCCCAGGCGTTCACCTCGCCCTTGCGCGGCACGTAGACGGCGTGGGGCGCCAGCTCGTGGATTTCGGGCATCAGCGGGCCGTTCGAGCCGGAAGGCTCGGACGCGGTCGTGATCACCGGGATGTTCAGAAGCGTCGCCAGCCTGGCGACCATTTCGACATTGCGCCGAAGGTCCGCCACGGCGATGTCCTTGACGGTCTGGAACAGACCCGCCTGGTGGTCCAGCAGCAGGATCACCGTGTCGGCGGGATCCAGGAGGGCCGCGCCGCCACCGGTGGGCAGGACGCTCGACTTTGGGCTCGGCGATATCGTCATCGGATTCCTCGAATTTCCACGCTCGGATCGGCGCCGCCTGGGCGCTCCGTGCAAACGGATAATCCGTCGATCAAACCGAATGAGCCAGTAAAGTGCTGTAAACTTTGGGCCTGCCCTCGGCACAGGATCAGTCTCGCGCCGACATTTCCCTCATAGATTCCATATCACACGGCACTTAATTCTATTACGCCAACACCGACTGCGGTTATTGACCGAGCTTTACCACACATAACCCCTGCGACGACCTTCGATGGACTATCCATTTAGCCAACGCCCGCCTCGGGACCGTTTGCACGATGGAGAACACAATGAAGCGCGCCCTAGCTGGAATGATCGCGGCCCTGGCCGCCTCGGCGGCCGCCAGCGCGGCCCTCGCCGCCGAGAAGCCGGTATCGATCGTGCTCGTGCACGGCGCCTTCGTCGACGCCTCGGGCTGGCGTCCGGTCTACGAACTTCTGTCGAAGAAGGGCTTTGAAGTCCTCATCGTCCAGAACCCGACCATCACCCTGGAGGGTGACGCGATGGCGGCCCGTGAGGCCATCGCCCAGGCCAGGCATCCGGTCATCCTGGTCGGCCACTCCTACGGCGGGGCGGTGATCACCGAGGCCGGGGCCGATCCCAAGGTCAAGGGCCTGGTCTATCTGGCGGCCTTCGCGCCCGACGCTGGCGAGTCCGTCCTGCAACTGGCCAGCACACCGGTACCCGGCGCGCCACCCGCGCCCCTACTGCCGCCCAAGGACGGCTTCATCCAGATCGATCCGGCCAAGTTCGCCTCGGCCTTTGCCGCCGACGTCGATCCGGCGACCACCCATTTCATGGCCGCCTCCCAGGTCCCGTGGGGCCTCGGCGCGGTGGGGGCCAAGATCACCGCGCCGGCCTGGAAGGCCAAGCCCAGCTACTACCTGCTGGCCACGCAGGACCTGATGATCCCGCCGGCGGCCCAGCGGGCGATGGCCGTGCGGGCCAAGGCCACGCTCGTCGAAACGCCGAGCAGCCACGCGGTGATGCTCTCCAAGCCCGGCTACGTCGCCGACTTCATCGAGATGGCGGCTGACGAAACCCAGTAGTCGCGCCGTCCGCCGATCTCGCCGCGCGCCCTGGCGTGGCGAGACCTCTCAAACGCTGAAAACCCCAACCTGAAACTCAAGGAGATTTCCGATGACCCGACTGTTCACGTCCCTGGCGCTCGCCGCCGCCACCTTGGCCGCCACCACCCTGGCGACCGCGCCCCACGCCCTGGCCGCTCCGGCCCCGAAGGCTGCGATCACGCGCCTCGCGCCGCCGGTGATTCACTACCGGACCGCCACGGTCGACGGCGTGAAGGTCTTCTATCGCGAGGCCGGTCCGGCCGATGGTCCGGTGGTGCTGCTGCTGCACGGCTTTCCGACCTCGTCGCACATGTTCCGCAACCTGATCCCGCTGCTGGCCGACAAGTACCGGGTCATCGCGCCGGACTATCCGGGCTATGGCCAGAGCGACGCGCCGGACCACACTAAGTTCGCCTACACCTTCGCCAACCAGGCCGACGTCGTCGACAAGCTGGCGACCCAACTGGGGGCCAAGCGCTACGCCCTGTACGTCATGGATTACGGCGCGCCGATCGGCTACCGCCTGGCGCTGAAGCACCCCGAACGGGTCAGCGGCCTGATCGTGCAGAACGGCAACGCCTACAATGAAGGCCTGCAGTCGCCGTTCTGGGATCCGATCAAGGTCTACTGGAAGGACCGCTCGCAGAAGAACCGCGACGCCCTCAACAGCCTGGTCACCCTGGACATCACCAAGTTCCAGTACACCGACGGCATGGGCGACGTGGCGCGCATCAGTCCCGACAACTGGGTCCACGACCAGGCCCTGCTCGACCGTCCGGGCAACCGTGACGTCCAGCTGGACATGCTCGGAGACTACGGCTCCAACGTGCCGTTCTATCCGGACTTCCAGAAGTTCTTTCGCGATCGCCAGCCGCCGACGCTGATCGTCTGGGGCAAGAACGACAAGATCTTCCCCGAGGAAGGCGCCCATCCCTATCTGCGCGACCTGCCCAAGGCCGAGATCCACATCCTCGACTCGGGCCACTTCGCCCTGGAGGACCGTCTCGACGTCATGGCGCCGCTGATCCACGACTTCCTGGACCGCAAGGTCGCCAACTAGACCTGGCACCTACGCATCCGATGTCCGCGACGCGCTCAGCGCGCCGCGGACATAACGCGTTGGGGTTGGGCGAAAACGCCCTCGATCCAGGCCTCGTCACGGGCGGTCAGCTCGATGCACAGGACCCGGCGTGACGTCGCCGACGCCGCGCCCACCCCGGCCTCGCCCGGCAGGTCGACGACCACCGAGCGCATCGCCTGCGTCAGCAAGGCGACCATGTTGTGGAACCGCTCCTCCAACGGGCCGACGGGCGCGGGATGGGCTTCGCCGACGAGGGGCTGCGGCGACGCCATGGCCGCGAGGGTCGTGGAGGCCTCGCTGCATTCGACAGGCGCGATGAACCGGTAGCCTCGACCGTTCACGGTGGCGATATAGTGGGCGAGGTCCGCGTCGTCGTCGAGCGCACGGCGCAAGGCGGCGATATGGACCTTGAGATTTCCCTCGACGACCGTGGTGCTGGGCCAGGCCTCTTCCAGCAACTCGCGCTTGCTGAGCACTTCGCCGGGACGTTGGACGAAGGCGGTCAGCAGATCCAGGGCCCGGCACCCGATGCGAACGGCCTGGCCGTTCTTCAGCAGGAGCTGGCGCCGCGGGATGAACAGATACTCGCCGAAGGCGAAGGTCGGAGCGTGGGTCATGAGCACGTCGCTCCGTTCCGCAGGTCCACGCCACCCGCATCGCGGCGGCGGATTGATTTCCAAAGGTTCGACAAGCCACCCTCCTCTGATTGTGCTTCGAGGCTAGGGCGCGGCGTCGGAAGGGTTCAATTCGTCCATGGTCGCGCTCCTATCCCCGCGGGGCGTGTCGCGCTCGACCTTCGTCTAGGCGGACCTGGCGCCTCGCGCGGCGCGGCTCCTCGGCGCCCCTTCGGATCGCACCGACGGCCGACGAGCCCGGTCTCGAGGCCGCCTCGCGCCCAATGATCACCTTCGCCCTAGCCGAAGGTCGAACGCGCCTAGACCTTGGTCAGGTGGAAGCAGGGCCTGGATCACGCTAGTTTAAGGCCACGCCGGACAGGCAGGACAAAGGCCCCTCGTGGCGCCGCCGCACGTCACGCCCCAGACAGCCGAAAGATCAGATTCTGGAACAGCTCTATAGCGACATCGAGCGCCTGAGCCTTCTGCCCGAAACGTGGAAGGGCCTTGACCCGACCTCGATCGCAGAGGGCGTGCTCGACACCCTGCTCGACATGCTCGCGCTGGATTTCGTGGGCCTGCGCTTCAACGACACCACACACATTTTCCTGCGCGTGGCCCCGGCTTTCGGCGACACGTGTTCGACCGAGGCGATCCGCGCCGCGTTGGAGATCTGGTCCGCCACCGGCGCGCCCGAGGTCATGCAGACCGTGGGCGGGGGGGCGATGTCGGTGGTCCAATGCCCCCTGGGCGAGAACGCCAGCATCGGCGTGATCCTGGCTGGCGCACGCCGCGTCGCCTTCCCGGATCGAATGGAGCTGTCCAAGCTCAGACTCGCCGCGTCACAGGCCGGGCTGGCGTGCCGCGAGATGCGCGACCTCAGCGACCGCCAGCCGCCCGCGGATTTCCGCGACAAACCCCTTTCCGAGGCGGCCTTGGCGGAAAGCGAATGGCGGCTGCATCTTACCATCAACACCATCCCGACCATGGCTTGGTCGACAACGCCGGATGGACTGATCGACTTCTGTAACCAGAACTTCGTCGACTATGTCGGGTGGACGGCCGAGGAGATCAGCGGCCAGGGGTTCTGGCCGATCTTCCACCCGGACGACACCGCTCACCTGCTGGCCTCCTGGCAGGAGATCCTGGCCACCAAGCGTCCCCGCGACGTCGAGGGCCGCATCCGGCGCGCCGATGGCCAGTACCGCTGGTTCGTGCTGCGGCAGAACCCGCTGTTCGACGCGGATGGCGCCGTCATCAAGTGGTATGGCGCCGGCGCCGACATCGAGGATCGCAAGCGCGCCGAGACCGCGCTCGAAGTGGCTCAGGCCGCCCTGCTGGCCAGCGAGCAGAACCTCAACCTGATCATCAATTCGCTGCCGGTCCTGGTCTGGTCGGCGCGGCCCGACGGCAGCGCCGATTTCATCAATCAAAGCTGGCGTGAGTACGCCGGGGAACCGGCTGACAAGATCCTGGAATGGGGCTTCTTGGATCTCTACCACCCCGACGACGTGGCGGGCATGGTCGAGATCTGGAAGCGGGATCTGGCCCACAGCGATCAGACCTCGCTGAAGGGGCGTATCCGCGGCGCCGATGGCCAGTACCGCTGGTTCTATTTCGCGGGCCGCAAGCTCACTGACGCCAATGGCGTGGTGCGATGGTTCGGATGCAACGTCGATATCGAGGACCTGCAGCGGAGCGAGGACGCTCTACGGACGAGCGAGACCGCCCTTCGGGAAAATGAGCGCCGGCTGCGGCACATCATCAATGCGGTGCCCGGTCTTGTCTGGTCGGCAGACGATGGCGGCGCGATCACGTTCCTGAGCCAGCAATACCTGGACTATATCGGTCAAGACGCGGCTTCGGCCTTGGCGGGCGGCTGGGTGGACGCGATCCACCCGGAAGACGCCGATGGGCTTCTCGGCGCGTGGGCGCTGGCCTTGGCGCAAGGCCGCGCCAGCGAACACGAAGCGCGGCTTCGGCGCGCGGACGGCTGCTATCGCTGGATGCTCTTCCGCGCGAGCCCGTCCCATGACGAGACCGGACAGGTGATGGAATGGTTCGGCGTCAATATCGACGTCGAGGACCGCAAGGATGCGCGAGATGCGCTTCGGGCCAGTGAAGCCGCGCTGCGCGAAAGCGAGCGGCAGCTCCAGCAGATCGTCTCATCGATCCCCGGCCTGACCTGGAAGGCCGACGCCGAAGGCAACATCACCTTCTGGAGCCAGAGCTTCCTGGAGTATGGCGGCGCCACGAACGAGGAGATCCTCGGCTATGGCTTCATGAACTACCTCCACCCGGAAGATCATGAGCGGGTCCTGGAAGTCTGGAACGGAATTCTGCAATCCGGAACCCAGGGGGAGTCGGAGGTGCGCATACGACGGGCCGACGGCCAGTACAGGTGGTTCCTGTGGCGGGCCAGCCCGTTCTTCGACGGCGCTGGCAACATCACCCAGTGGTTCGGCATCAACGTCGATATCGAAAACCGCAAGCGCGCAGAGGAGAACCTGCGTCAAAGCCAGAACGAACTGGCCCACGTGACGCGGATGACGACCATGGGCGAACTCGCGGTCTCGATCGCACATGAGGTCAACCAGCCCCTGATGGCGGTCGTCACCAACGCCGGGGCTTGCCTTCGCTGGCTGAATGGAGACCCGCCGGATCTGGCCATGGCGCGTCAGGCCGTCGAGCGCATCGTGCGTGACGGACACCGGGCAGGCGACATCATCACCAGCCTGCGCAATCTGGCGCGCAAGTCCGCGCCGCGCCTGGATCGGGTGTGCCTGGATCAGGTTATCCCGGTGGTGCTTGACCTGCTGCAGGGAGAGTTCAGGCGCCACGGCGTTGTCGCCAAAGCGGAGCTCAGTGATTTCAGCATTACCATCCGCGGCGACAGCACCCAGTTGCAGCAGGTCGTGCTGAACCTGGTCATGAACGCCGTCGAGGCAATGGCCAGCGCGGCGGCGAGCGCACGACGCCTGACCGTCAGCGCCGAAATCCACGACGGCGACGCGCTGGTGACGGTTGCGGACACCGGACCGGGACTGGGGGCCGAAGATCCCGATCGCCTGTTCGAGGCGTTCTTCAGCACCAAGACCGAGGGGATCGGCATGGGCCTTTCAATCTGCCGCTCGATCATCGAAGCCCATGGGGGCAGAATCTGGGCTTCCAACAATGGGGCGCGTGGCGGCGTCTTCAGTTTCACCCTGCCCTTGGCGGAAGGATACGGCGTTGATGTCTCCAACGGCTAAGGACGGCGAGGGCGAGCGCGTCGTCGTCGTCATCGATGACGACGAAAGCGTGCGCGAAGCGCTACGCGGTCTCTTCCAATCGGTGGGGCTGGTGACGGAGCTCTACGGCTCGGTGCAGGCGTTTCTCGACGCCGGCCGACGGAACCAAGCGGGGTGCATCGTTCTGGATATCCGCCTGCCGGGTCGCAGCGGCCTTGAGTTTCAGGAGGCCCTGGCCAGGAGCGGCGCGGCCCAGTCGGTCGTGCTCATCAGCGGCCATGTCGACGTCCAGATGGCGGTTCGGGCGATGAAGGCCGGCGCCATCGACGTGCTGACCAAACCCGTGCGCGAGCAAGATCTTCTGGAGGCCGTGAACAGGGCCTTGGCCGCCGACCAACAACGCCGGGAAGAGGCCAAGGGCGGGCTGGCGCTGCGCGCGCGACACAGGACTCTCTCCGAACGTGAGCGGCAGGTTTTCGCCTTGGTGGCGGCCGGCTTGCTGAACAAGCAAATCGCCGATCGCGTCGCCATCACCGAAGCGACCGTCAAACTTCACCGCAGCCAGGTCATGAGGAAGATGGAGGCTGGGTCCTTGGCCGATCTGGTGCGAATGGCCGACCTGCTGGCCAAGGCCGAGGCGAGCCCGGAACGCTGAGCCGGGCGTCTCGCCGGGGACGGGTGGCCGTCCCCGGCGAGGGCTCAGGCCTCGTTCACGAAGCTGCGCAGCAGGGCGTTATACTGCTCCGGTTTCTCGTTCATCGTGAGGTGCGAGCACCCGGTCATCACGGCCAGGCGCGCCTTGCCGGCGATGCCGTCGCGAAGGGTCTCATGGCAGTCGAGGGTGACCTCGTCGAACTCGCCGGTGGTGATCAGGGTCCTCTGGGTGATCGCCTTGAGGTCCTTGCGACGATCCCAATCCTTGATCTTGCCGACGATGGTGAACTCGTTGGGCCCGTTGAGCACGCGATAGGCCGGCGACTTGGTGAGCGCCTCCAGCGTCGCCAGCACCTCGGGGCTCGGCGGAACCCGCAGCACGAAGGTGTCGTAGAACTTCTGGACAAGCTCCGCGTACTCGGGCGTGGCCGTCTCACCCGCCTTCTCCAGGGCATGGATCTTGGCGCTCCAGCCTTCAGGCATGGTGGCGAACAGGCGATCGAAGCCAGCCATAACCTGGGGAATGCTGGCCATGGCGCCGCTCAGGATCAGGCGCTCGACGCCCCTGCCCCGCCCTTGGCAGAGATACTCCACGGCCAGCAAGGCGCCCCACGAATGGCCAAGCAGGAGAACCCGGTCCAGACCCAGAGCGGCGCGCACGGCGTCCACCTCATCGACCGAGCGCTGGATCGAGTAGACGCTCGCGTCTTCGGGGGCGTCCGCTCTGCCGCAGCCGAGCTGATCGTAGAATATCACCGGGCGTTCGTCGGCCAACGCCTGCAACGGGAGGAGATAGTTGTGCGACGAACCGGGGCCGCCGTGCAGCGTCAGCAACGGCGTCTTGCCGCCCGATCCGAACTTTCGCCAAAAGATCCTGCCGCCAGGCACGGCGGCGTAACCCTCGGTCTGGGGCGCGGTGGCGAAGGCGGCAGCCGAAGTCGCCAGGGTCGCGCCCAGCAGTGTCGCGCCCGATTTCAAGGCGCGCCGACGGGTCCAGTTGCTGGTGGTCATGGTCGATACTCCGGAAGATGACTGAAGGGCTTCCCGCTCCTGAACAGCGTCTAACGCCTGCGCGCAGGCGCCACGAGAAAGCGAAATGAAACTCAAGATTTCCAGGAAGGGGCTTGCCGCCCTCGCGGCCGTACCGCGCTAAGCCGACAACCGACTCGTGGCGGCTTGGCGCCGCCACCGTCCCGGCGTGCACCCCATGAGATTACCGAACGTCCGCGTGAAGTGCGCCTGATCGGCAAAGCCGCAGGCCAAGGCGATCTCACACAGCTTGCTGGCGCCGCCGACCAAGAGCCCTCGCGCGCGTTCAACGCGCCGAGCGGCTACGAATCTTGAGAAGGTGACGCCAAAGGACTGACGAAACCGTCTGGAGAAGTAGCCAGGGCTGAGGCGGGCATGAGCCGCCGCCACGCTCAGCGACATCGCGCCGTGCAGGTCCGCGTCGACATAGTCGCGAACCCGTTTGACCTGCCATAGGAGCAGGCCTGTCCAGCGCTCCCCTTGCGCGCGCACCGACGGATCTTGCCCGGTCTGCCGCTCACGGCCGTCGCCGAAGACATCCAGGCGCAAATCGAGCCGCGCGCGGGCGGTCGGAACAAGGGTCATCAGACCAGGCGCGTTCGCGGGCATGACCGCTGGGCGCATCGTCGAAAGGCTTTGGGCACGCTGCATGGGTCGTCTCCGCCATGGGGATTTCACCCGGCAGCCTAGGAGAGACGCGCACCGTCATGGCGTTAAGTGCAGTAAACCTCAGTCAAGTTTGATCTTCAGCGATCGTGGTGCCCAGCGAGTGCGAAACACGAGAGAGGACTGGGTCGCGCCATAAGAAGAACTTGGCTCACCTCCCGGAACCGGACATTTATGTCGCGTGACGTCCTGAAAAGATGCCGCCTGCTACCAAGAACCCAGCAAAGCCCTCGAGGACGCGCCGGCGGCAAGGCGTAGCGTCAAAAGCTTTCGTACGCGGCATTGGCCCCCGGTCCAAATGCAGACATAGATTGAGTACAGAGGCATTATTCGACCTCTCTGATTCGTCGTTGACCGGTACGTAAGGCCTGCGGCGAGCTGCTATTGGGGTGGGCGCTATGGCGGCACAACAACGAGGATCGACGCTAAGAGCCGGCGCGGCTGCTCGTGCAGGCGCAAAGCCGCAGGTCAATATTTTCGTTTCTTACTCACATAAGGATTCAGGCGCGCGCGAGAAGCTCGAAACCCACCTCGCCGCCTTGAAGCGCGATGGCGTCACGACTTGGTTCGATGGCGATATTAACGCCGGCGACGCCTTGGACACAGGTATCGCTCGCGAACTGCGCCAAGCGCATATCTTCGTGGCGCTTCTCAGCCCTGACTACTTGGCGAGTACTTATTGCTGGAAACTTGAGTTCACTCGGGCGATGTCGCATAGGTCACGAGGCCTCGTTCGCGTTGTCGCAGTGGTCGTAAGGCCTTGCGACTGGAAGGCTACAACGGCGGCGCGTTTCAAATTGCTACCAACGGACGGGAAGCCGATCACTGCATGGCGGCCAGCTGACAAGGCCTATCTCGACATCTCTTCTGGCATCCGACGCGTGGTCGGAGCAGTTAGATTGGAACTCGCAGCAAAATCCGCTGCACAGGGCAAAACACCTGTCGCGGCGAAAGCCAAGCCGACGGCGACCAAGGTCGGCAAATCCAAGGCCGGACCGGCGAAACCGAAGACGGTCGCCAAGGCAAAGCCCACAGTGCGCCGCCCTTTACGCAAGCCACGGGTCCCACGGAGCTAGAGCCCCACCGCGATGACCGTTTCTGACGGAGAAACGCGAGATCGTACAATCTGGCCAACTTAGCATTGGTAGAACGATGCCAATTCCGACGCCATATCGCTGCAACAACTGCGGTCACAGGTTCACTGTCGAAGTCCTAACTCCCGAGGAACGGCGTGACGCCGATCGGGAACGCCGGCCGACGTACGCGATTGGGTGCCCGGAATGCCGCCGACAGGACGTTCGTCGGGGGTGGGAGTAGCCATTGCGGCTTTGGGAAACGGCGAACTCGGACTGTGCAGCGCCACGAGCGGACTCTCAGGCCGCGCCAGAAACACGACCGTCGGCCCGGCGCTCCGAAGGCGACGAACGCCCCCTTTCGGACATTCAGCAGGCTCGCTTGAGGGCGCTGCGGGCCAACGCGCCCTCCGCCTTTGAAAGCCCGGTCGCGGGATTGGGAGTCAGCCACGCGCTATTGTTTCCAAAGGCCGAACCTCTGCATGTGGGCCGTGGGCGCGTCGCCGATGATCCAGTAGGTGATAGAGTTCTTAGCGGGCATCGCGCCATCACGAGCACCAAAATACGATCATGTTCAGCCCTCATCGGCCATCGTCACCGCTTCATCCTTACGTGTCAGGATATTGGCGCGTCTCCGATCGAGTCGGAGCCCATCGTGGACGTCCGATCGATACCGCCCCGCGACCGGGCGCGGTGCTGACCGTCAATATCGGACGTCCGAACCGCAGTTCAGACGGCGACCTTACGCCGATGTTCTCGCTCTTGGGGGTTCAGACGCAGGCGCGATCCTGGCGCTCGGATGTCGATACCGATTTCATCATGGCGCTGCTCACCCCGCTGGGCTTGGCGCGTCTTTTCCCCGGCTGCGCTTCCGGCGTCGCGAATTCTCTTGTGGACGCCGGCTCTGTGGTCGGTGATCGCGCCGCGGCGACTCTCCTGAACGAAGCATCCGCGCGTCCGGACAGCCTGGCGGCGGCCCTCGACGGATGGTTACTGGCACGGCTGACCGCCGTCAGGGTTACGGGATCCATCGACTTGTTCGAGGCCGCCTCTCGCGAGCTGACCTATGCGTCGCGCGTGTCGGTCGCAGCGGAAACGCTTGGCGTGACGAGGCGACATCTATCGCGCCTCGTGAAGGAGCACCTGGGGATCGGTCCCAAGGAGCTGTTGGATCTCCATCGCCTCGATCGCAGTCTGAGCGCCGTCCAGGCAGGCTGCGAAGGCGGCGCCGGCTTTTCCGATCAGGCCCACCAAATTCGAGAGTGGCGGCGGCGTCTGCGCACCACGCCGGGCCAATACGCGCGCGGCGGTCGCTCACCGCTCGCCGAAACATTCGGCGGCGCGGACTCATCGGTGACCTATTACCTATAGGTCCTGGGAGTCCCAAAGTTTCAATACAGACGCCGGCGTTCAGCGCCAAGCTCGTCCGACACAGAGCGGGTTGGCGATCATGAACGAGCGCGAAGTAACCTATCGATCCGGCGAGGTGACCATGACCGGTTACATTGTCGATGGCTCGCGCGGCGCACCTGCGCCTGGTGTGCTGATCGGCCACGAGGGCTTGGGCCGAGACGAACGCATGACCATCTGGGCGCGCAAACTCGCAGAGCGGGGCTATGTTGCGCTCGCGCTTGACCTCTACGGCGAGGGCTTATTCTCCTACGAGCAATTCTCCTTCGAGAAGATGATCGCCAAGCATGAGCACATGATGGCGACCCCCGGCTTGATGCTCACCCGCGCCACCGCCGCCTTGGAAACGCTAGCTGCTCAGCCCAACGTCGACCACACTCGGCTGGCGGCGATCGGGTTCTGCCAAGGCGGCATCGTCGCCACGGAACTTGCACGGGCGAGAGCGCCGATCCTGTGCGCCATCGGCTTCCATCCCGGTCTCAAGCGCCCGGCCGGGAGCGTCGACGGGCCGATCGAGGCGAAACTGCTCATGATGGTCGGGGCTCGAGACGCCGTTGTTCCGCCGGAGGATCGCGCCGCCTTCGCCACGGAGATGGAGGAGAAAGGCGCCGATTGGCAGCTTCATCTGTTCGGCGGCGTCGGACACACCTACACGAACCCCCGAGTCGACGAGTTGGTGGTGATGCCAGGGTTTGGCTACGACGCGCGCGCTGAGCGCCGGGCTTGGACGATAGCGTTCTGCCTGCTCGACGAAGTATTTGCCGAGTAACCTTCACGGGCAGTCCTCTCGCTCGATAGCCGAGTCCGCCAGCCACCCACCCAGCCGATCAAAGCGTCCGGTTCTTCGAACCAGTCGCTCCCGGGCGGTCCGGTCTGACCGGCGCCATTAGCCGACATTGGCACTCCTCCAGCAACACGACGTTCGCGGGAGGCGCGCCGAACGCGATTCCGTCGGGCCGCCGTTCGGACCGCATAACCGGAAGCTGGATCACGCCCTTCGCCCGCCGCCAAGCGTAGCGTGAGCGAAGCCTGCCGGGCAGCGTCGATTTCAGGCGAAACTTGGGCGGCTCTGCCCCGCCGGCTACTTGTAGACCGCCTCGGTTCTGGACTGGATGCCGCCCGACAGGGCCTTCAACGTCACAATGACATGGCGGAAGTAGTCGTGGTCTATGATCAGGTCCTCACCGACCTCACCACGCCGCGCGTCCCCAGCCTTCTCGACGTACAGTTTGTTGATGAGGCCGCTGTTGTGGATGATAATGTCCCGCGAGGCCTTGATCTCGATGAAGGCGCGGACGAGCTCTGCGTCCAGTTCGATCGACAGCACCTTGGCGGCCTTGTCCAAATAGTCGGAGGGTTTGCCGAACATCAGCCCTTCGCATTTGAGCGCCACAAAGCGCCGGATCACATCCGCCCGGTCCTCGTGATCGAGAAACAGATCCAGCGGGATCCCGCTCTTGTCGGCGAGCACCGCGAGCTTGGCGGGAAACGCGGTCGCGGCGATAGCGATGCACTCCTGAACGAAGGCTTCCACCCGCGACACCATGGAGATGATGTTGGTTTCGAAGATGCCTCGGTCATGTTGGGCGTAGAAGATGAGGCCGATGTCCTCGTCACGCCGCTTGCTGATCACGACACCCGAGCGCTTGGGCACAGGATAGGGCTTCTTGACCTTGCTCTTGGAGGCCCGAAGCGTCTTGGCGCGCTGGTCCATCTCCGGCCGCATCAGCGCCGTGAAGATCCAGGCGTCGTTGAGATAGCGGTATAGCTTCAGGTGTCGCCGATAGATCTCCTTGGAGACGATGTTGTCCCTGGCCATGTGATCCCCCGTCTGATTGTAGTCTGTGGTTGGATGCGATCGCGCCCTCGAAGCTCGGCGGCGACGGGCGATGGGCCGTTCACCAACGCCGGGCCGGCTCGGGGCAAACCAGGTCCTGACGGTCCTCGAACGCGGCCAGCTGATCGACGGCGTCCGGCGGCGCGAGGATGACGTAGTTGGCCGCGTCGCGCGACTTGATCGACCCGTAGCAGATGGCGTCGAAGCCAGCCGAAAGTGCGCAGTCGGCCACGAAGCGCGAGAAGGCGTATTGGCGCTTGACCCAACCCTCCCCGGTGCGCGGCGCGGCTAGCAGCGCCGAGGCGGTGACCGCGCCCAGGATGTCGAAACCAGGCGCATCCTCCTCGATGGCGTTGAGGTCCAGGACCTTCAGCGGTGGGATGAGGCGGAGCCGCGCCACATGGCACAGCGCCCCCGGCGCGCCCATTTCCGCGGCGGCGGTCTCGGCCGCGTCGGCCAGGTAGACCATCGGCGCGCCGGCATGGTTGAAGCGCCCCTCGCCGACATAGCGGGCCGGGGCCGGACCGAACGTCTCCAGGGCATCTGGGTCCTGTCCCAGCCGCGCGACATCTTCGGCGAACCGCGCCCGGTAGAGCGGCCTGTCGATCGGCGCGGCCACCGCCGCCTGCGCCTGACGCTTGACCTCTTCGAGCACCTGGACCGCGAACGGGTGAGTGAGGATCAGGAACGGTGTCCTTCGGGCGATCGCCAGCAAGGTATCGATGTCGCGCTCGATAGCCTCCACGTCGCTGAACCGATGCTCGTAGAGCCAGATGTTGCAAGCCCCATGCTCGAGGCAGCGCGGGCACTGCACGAGGTGTCTCAGGGTGGAGATCTCCGCCTCGCTGTAGATCCCCGGCAGGCGCGAGTAGTCGACTGCCCAGCGCGCATCCATGGCGTTGCGCTGGAACGCCAGGTTCCGGAAAGCGACATTGGGCCAGCGGGCCTTGAAGCTGTCGTAACAGAAATCGCAGCAGCCGATGCTGGAGGCAAAACTGGAGTCCAGCTCGTCCGACAGGATGTCGTTGAATACTTCGACCTCGTCGGCGGCGATCGGCAGGAACGGGCCAATCTCGCCTTTGGGTTCCAGGGATTGGGCCGGCCGGCAGGAGGTGGTCATCTTCCGCATCGGGTCTGAACTCTCCGGACGATTGCGCGACACGCGGCGCGGAGAGATCGCTATGCCAAATACAAGCCTGGCGGGAAACTAATTGTCACGCTTGCGTCGCTCGCCGATCAGACCGCCCGCCCCGGAAGCTCAGTGGCTCAGTGGCTCAGCGCGGCCCAGCACACATCTGTCTCGCATAGTCGCTTGCGCCATTTGCAGACTCTCGGATCCCTCCAGGAACCGGACATTCAGAGGGGTGCAACCGATGACGGCCCCTCGTGGGGGAGATGTACAGGGAGGCCCGCAGCGGATCCAGCTCCACAGCGAGCGTAGAGGGCGGGAGGAGATGCCTCTAGGGATCGACAAGCTGGACCTACGGATCTAAGTTTCACCGCGATGCGGCACCTGCTTGCCTTCCTGGCCGTCCTGGCCTTGCTGATCAGCCCGGTGACCGCCGCGGCTGCGCAGGTCGAGTGCGCCAAGGTTGGACCCGAGGCTATGGCCGGCATGGCCATGCCGATGGCCCAGTCCACGGACGGCGCCAAGGCCAGCCACGATCCTTGCTGCGACGAGAACCAGAAGTCGCCGCATGACGGCAAGGCCTGCGCTCAGATCTGCGCCGCCCTGTGCGCGACGATCGCCGCGCTTCCCACGTCGGACATCCAGCTCCCGGCCATCAGGCCCATGCGCCTGACGGCCGCGCCCGCTGATCCGCTGCGCACGCACGCGCCACCGCGCGACGAACGACCACCCAAACTGATCGCCTGATCCTGACCCGCGTCTGACGCGGGTCCATCCCGTGCCGTGTCGCCGGGGTCGCGCATCCGCGCCTGCCTGTCGTCACGCCCGGGATCCGAGCACCGCCTTCGCGCGGTCTCCGAACCCTATCAGGACGTATCAGTATGCAAATCTCCAAGACCCTCGCCGCCGCCTTCGCCGCGGCCGCTCTCACCGCGATCGCGGGCTCGCCCGCTCTGGCCTCGCCGTCGACCGACGCCGGCGTCACCTATCGGGCCTCGCCCCCGTCATCGAACCCGCATGACGTCTTCCGCCGCAACATCAGGATCGATGACGCGGAGGCCAAGACCGCCATGGCGATGAAGGACTGTGACTGCCCGATGATGAAGGGCGCCGCCGCGTCCAAGTCGGGCCACGGCGGCTAACGCGCTCATCGTCCGCGCCAAGCCCTGGCGCGGACGATGGAAGCCTGGCGGGGCCCCTCCCCGCCAGGCCTTCGCCTCCAGCCGCCCAAGTTCCACAGTCCATCGTGATCGGATCTCCGATGCGTATCGCCATCACCCTGGCCGCGGCACTCCTCGCCAGCGCCGCCCAGGCCGCACCCCTGACCTACGGCCAAGCCCTCGACACCGCCGCCGCCAACGCCCCGGCGTTGCGTGCCGCCGCCCTGCAGGTCGAGGCCGCCAAGGCCTCGGCCAAGGCGG